>NZ_BCZE01000082.1 GCF_001598555.1 Novosphingobium rosa NBRC 15208 | reverse complement strand
GCATCTTCCTGCCTCCTTCAAAACACCTCCAGCAAAGCCGCCACGCCCTGCCCGCCCCCGACACACATCATCACCACCGCGTGGCGCACGCCCCGGCGGCGGCCCTCGATCAGCGCATGCATCACCAGCCGCGCTCCGGTCATGCCATAGGGATGCCCCAGCGCCAGAGCGCCGCCGTTCACATTGAGGCACTCCTCGGGAAGGCCCAGCGCATCGCGGCAGAGGATGGCCTGCAGGGCGAAAGCCTCGTTCAGCTCCCACAGGCCGATGTCCGCCACCGCCAGCCCATGGCGGGCGAGCAGGCGCGGGACGGCGGTGATCGGCCCCAGCACCATGTCTTGCGGCGCGGTGCCCACCGAGACCATGCCGGCAAAACGCCCCATCGGCGCCAGACCACGTGCCTGCGCAGCATAGGCGCTCATCACCACCACGGCGGCCGCGCCATCGGAGAGGGGGCTGGAATTGCCCGCCGTCAGGGCATCGGTGCCGGGCGTGGGCGCAAGGCGGGCCAGCGCTTTGGCCGAGGCGTGGGGGCGCACACCTTCGTCGCTCACCAAAACACGGCCATCGGGCAGGATGAAGCGGGCGATCTCCGCATCGAAAGCCCCGGCCTGCTGCGCCGCCGCCGCCTTGCGGTGAGAGGCCAGCGCATAGGCGTCCATGGCCTCGCGCGTCACGGCGTGGCGCGCAGCGACGGTCTGGGCGGTGTCGATCATCATCATGTCGGCGCCGGGATGGGTCGCCACCACGGCAGGGTCCGGATCGTAGCGGAAATCGGCGGTCTGGATTTGGCTGATCGAATCCTGCCCGCCCGCGATCAGCACCTCGGCCTCACCGGCGCGGATGGTGCGGGCGGCAAGGGCGATGGCGGCCAGGCCCGAGGCGCATTGGCGGTCCACGCTCATGCCCGCCACGCTGTCGGGAAGCCCCGCGCGCAAGGCGACAAGGCGGCCAAGGTTGGGGCATTGCCCGCCTTGCAGCATGGCGGCGCCCCAGATCACATCCTCGACCTCGGCCCCGGAAAGCCCGGCGCGCGATACGGCAGCGGCGATGGCATGGGCGCCCAGCGAAACGGGATGGACCGAGGCCAGCCCGCCCCGGAAGGCGCGACCAATCGGGGTGCGTGCTACGGAAACGATCACCGCATCATCAGGCTGGAGAGAAGGCATGACCGCGCCGCTCTGGCCCCGCGCGGGGCAGATTACAAGAGTATGCGGGCAAGAGTCCGCGCTCTATCCCGCGCGCAGCGGCGCGGCCTGCATCCGCATGGCCGAGGCGCCGGACAAAGCGGGATGGCGGCGTTCGCTCACCTGCCTCACCAGCGCGATCTGCAGGCCGATCAACATGTAGATGAAGGGCTGGAAGGCGATGCCCACAAAAGCCGCGCCCATCAGATAGACGATATGCCCCTGCTGCAGCGCCACAGCCATGCCATAATCCTTGCGGTCGCCAGGATCAGTGGATTTGCGCAAACGGCGCTGCACGCCTTCCAACTGGATGATGCCGCTGATCTGCAGGGTCAGCCACAGGATCAGCCCGGGCCAGCCCTGCTCGCCCAGCATCTCGAAATAGGAGGAGTGAAAGGCGCGGGCCTTGTCGGTGGTCTGGGTCGATTGCAGCGTGGTCACGCCGCCGCCACCGGATTCGGTGGCCTGCGTGTTGATCACCAGCTTGTTGCCGCGATAGGCCTCGAAACCGCCGCCGAAGGGGTGATCGGCGGCATAGCCGATGGTCCATTTCCACACGGCGATGCGGGTGGAGGCCGATTCGTCGGACTTGTTGTTCTCGATGGTGTTCATGCGCGCGGTGAAGCTTTTGGGCAGGAAGGGCACCGCCACCAGCGCGGCCACCGCCATCAGCCCGATGTAGAGCATGCGGTTCTTGGCCGAGCGCAGCATCAGGATTGCCAGCAGCCCCGCGCACATCAGGCCGGTGCGCGCTTCCGTGCCCACCGGGATCAGCAGGGCGGAAAAGGCGATGCCCAGAGCGAAGAGCTGGGCGCGCCGGTCAGGCGGGAAGATCGTGCCTGTCCTGGCCAGCCACAGCGCCAGCGGCACCAGCGAAACCGCCACGCAGGACAGGATCGAGCCTTCGTAAAGCCCGGTGTTGTCATTGATGAACAGTTTGAGCGCGCCATAGCCGCCGCCGCCGCCCAGCGTCTTGATCCCGCCATCGATGATGATCGCGCCCGCCGAGAGCACCATCACCAGCGCGGCGGCCTCCAGCCGCAGGCGGGTGTGCAGGGTGAAGGGCAGGAAGATGGCGAAGACCAGCGCCTTCCACACCCAGTCCCATTTGCCTGCCGCGGCCTCCGCGAAATCGGCGGTCTGGGTGGAAATACCGCAATAGACCAGCAGGATCAGCATCAGGAACTGGCGGAAGGAAAAGCGCATGTTCTGCTTGTCGTCGAACACCGCCCAGCCGACCACCGCCAGCACGAAAGCCACCAGCGAGATGGGAATCGCGGCCAGTTGCGCGCCCGGCATCTTCTGGGGCGCGATGATATCGACCCACAGATAGAGCAGCACCCAGATGAAGGGCCGCCGCAGCCCCATCGCGATCAGATAAAGCGCAAAGATCGCCAGCAGCAGGTTAAACACGGTTTTTGCCCCCACCCAGTCCACCGGCGCCCAGTTTGGGCAGACGCATCACGCCCACCCGGCTGCCCGAGGGGCCGCTCTGCAGCGGGGCCGTGACGGAAGGTTGATCCGGCGTGTCGGCAGCGTCCGGCGCTTTCACCGGCTCCTTGTCCAGATCGGCCCGGCCCAGCAGACGGATGATGGCGATCACCAGCAGCAGATGGGTGATGCCGATGGCCAGATTGTCGATCAAACCCTGTGCCCCTGCTGCGCAAAAATCCGTGCTGTAAGGCGAAGTTCCGGACGGTGCGGCGCCACTTTGCCCCTCACCCCTAGCCGATCAGCGGTTGACGGAGCGTTAAGCCTTTTTCCCTTAGAGCCTTCGCGCTGCAAGCGGCAAAACTCTTGTCATCCGATACCGCATGTCCGGAGCCTTTGATCCTGTACGGCCAGCTCGGAAATGCTTTAGAGAAACCGACCATGACGCGCGTGCTCCACATCCTCGACCATTCGCTGCCCATGCACAGCGGCTATACCTTCCGCACCCGGGCGATCATGACCGCCCAGACCGCGCTGGGGCTGGAGGTGCGCGGCATCACCGGCCTGCGTCATACCATGGACGGGCCCGACCTCGAAGAGGCCGAGGGGCTGACATTTCACCGCACCCGGGGCGAGGCCAAGGGCATGACTGGCCTTCGCGAATGGCGCGAAACCAGCCTGCTGGCCGATGCCATCGTGGAACTGGCGCAGGAATGGCGGCCCGATGTGCTACATGCCCATTCCCCGGCGCTGTGCGGGCTGGCGGGGCTGCGTGCCTCGCGCCGGCTGGGGATTCCGCTGGTCTATGAGATTCGCGCCTTCTGGGAAGATGCAGCCGTGGGCAACGGCACCGGGACGGAAGGCGATCTGCGCTACAATCTGATCCGCCGCCTGGAAGATTACATCATCACCCGGGCCGATGCGGTGGTGACAATCTGCAACGGGCTGAAGCAGGATCTGATCGCGCGCGGCAATGATCCGCAGCGCATCACCATCATGCCCAATGGCGTGGACCTCACCCTGTTCGGCACGCCGCCTTCGCGTGACGAGAATCTCGCGCGCGATCTCACGCTGGGCAGCGGACCGGTGATCGGCTTTATCGGCAGCTTCTACGATTACGAGGGTCTCGACGATCTGGTCGAGGCGATGCGCTTCCTTTCCGAATCGCATCCCGATGCCCGCCTGCTGATGGTGGGCGGCGGGCCCCGCGCGGACGCCCTGCGCATGCAGGCTGAGGCCAGCCCGGTCTCCTCGATGATCCGCTTCATGGGCCGAGTGCCGCACAGCGAGGTCGAGAACTATTACGCGCTCTGCGACATCATGGCCTATCCGCGCAAGAAAAGCCGCCTGACCGACCTTGTCACGCCGCTCAAACCGCTGGAGGCGATGGCGCAGGGCAAGCTGGTGGCGGCCAGCGATGTGGGCGGCCACCGCGAGCTGATCGAGGATGGCGTGACCGGCACGCTCTTCCCGCCCGACGATCCCAAGGCCTGCGCCGAAGCTTTGGCCGCGCTGCTTTCGGACCGGCTGCATTGGGAAGAAAGACGCGAAGCGGAGCGCAACCATGTTGCGCAGGCGCATGATTGGCATCACAATGTTTCTCGTTATCTCGATGTTTACCAAAACTTGAGAGATCCGGGCAACAATGGGGCCCATGCAAGCGGCCCTCAGGGCTGAACGGATTAGCGAGCGGGACACAGGCTTTGGCAGATCAGGCATCTCTCGGCGGCAGAAAACCCCGGCCTTTAAGCGGGCATCCCCGCTTTACACCGGCCATGGTCATCTGGTTCGCGGCGCTTTTCGGCCTGTCTGTGGTGGCGATTCGCGGCTCTCTACTCGAAAGCTGGATGATGGGGGCGCAGCTCGATCTGATCGTGCCTGCCGCTGCCCCGCCGCTGGGCATGCTGTCACGCCTGCTGATCGCCCTGCCGTTCGCCGCTGTCGGCGGCGGCATCGGTCTGCTGGCCGCACGGCTGATTCGCAACGTGATGAGCAACGGGGGTCAGGGCAGCGATGGCGGCATCCAGCGGCGCTCGCGCGATCGCCATCCCGACCATCCTGCCCGCCGCCCGATCAGCGCCCATGCCGAACTGGGCGACGAGGGTCTGGGCCGCGCCGATGCCGTCAGCACCTATGACGAGACGCCCGCCGAGCCCTATCCGGTGGAAACCTTCCGCTCGGCCTTTGCCGGGCCCGCGCCGATGAGCGAAGCGCCGCTGGCCGAGACCGCCGTGGTCGAAGCCGCGCAGCCGCTGCCTTTCGCGGTGGAGCTGCCGCCCGCCGCGCCTTTCACCGAAGACCCCTTCCTCGAGGATCAGCCGCAAGAAGCGCTGCCCATCGGCGCTTCGGTGGCCGCGCTGCCGGTGTTCGCCCAGTCCGCTTTGGGCCAGCCTGCTTTGGGCCAGCCCGCCTTCACCACGCCTGCCATGGCGACTGGCCATACCGCCGCCGTGCCCGAAATTCTGCCGCCACTGGGGCAGGGCGAATTCGTGCCGCCGCTGCTGAATTCCGGCACCAGCGCGCCGTTGATGGAGTCGGGCGCGATCGCACCGATCGCCTATCCCCCGCCGCCGCCCGCCGCGCCGGTCAGCGATACGCCGTCCGTGCCCTATCCCGCCCCCGCCTGGGAGCATGAGCCCCAGCAGCAGGCCGGCGAAGAGACCGCCATCCCGGTCATCACCCCCTTCACGCTGATCGCGCCGCCGCAGCAGGCCGAAACGCAGGAACCCTGGTCCAGCCTGCCGCCGCTGGTGAGCGACAGCGATCTGGAGCAGCAGGCCCATCTGCGCCCGCCCGCTCCCGTGGCCCCGCCGCCCTCGGCCTCGGTCACGCCGATCCGTCCGCGCGTGCATCTCGCCACGCTGCATGACCTGCCGATCGTCATCGATCCGATCATGCCCGAAGCCGAGGACGAAGCCTCCGAAGCCGCCGCGAAGGAGCCTCAGCACGAGGCCATGATCGGCGCCACGCCAGTGCAGCCGCGCAGCCACGCCGAGGAACGCATCGGTCAGGCCGCGCTCGACGATCTGAGCCATGTCGAGCTGATCGAGCGCCTCGCCCTTGCGATGAAGAAACGCGACGATCAGGCCGAAGCGCAGGACGACGCCCCCATCCCCCTGCCACTGCGCGCCACCCCGCAGGGGCGCGCGCTGGCTGCTCAGGTCGATGAACTGGCCGGTACCCAGGCCAGCCTGCGCTCTGCCTTGGCCGCGCTGCGCGAAGTTAAATAATTACGCGCGCAGCGCCGATTACGCCACTTTCTGCACAAGCCTTACAGGCACGAATTGCTATTCCTTACAACTCTGGCCGGAAATGTGCCCCGGACGGGGCCTTTCCCGGTTGCCAAATGCCCTTGCAATCGGCATGGGGCAAATTGCGCATTTCGGGCCGTAAAGGGCGGCCACGATTCGCGCTCCAAACAGAGTTAGGCTAGGATATCGCCGTGGGAATCGGCGGTGTCCCCCGTTGCAGGAAAGATAATCGATGGGTTTTCCAGAGCCCCAGGGCCTCTACGATCCGAAGAACGAGCACGACGCGTGCGGCGTTGGTTTTGTTGCGCATATCAAAGGCGCCAAAAGCCACGAGATCATTACCCAGGCCCTGGAAATTCTGAAAAACATTGACCATCGCGGCGCGGTGGGCGCCGACCCGTTGCTGGGTGACGGCGCGGGCATCCTGATCCAGCTGCCCGACGCGCTGCTGCGCGACTGGGCGACCGGCGCAAGCCTCACCCTGCCCAAGCCCGGCGACTATGCCGTGGCCATGTGCTTCCTGCCTCAGGATGAGGCGAGCCAGAAGTTCATCGTCGAAACCTTCGAGAAGTTCATCGCCAAGGAAGGTCAGCATCTGATCGGCTGGCGCGATGTGCCCGTGACGATGGACGGTCTGGGCAAGGCCGTGCTCGATTCGATGCCGGTGATCCGCCAGTGCATCGTGGGCCGCGGCGAGAACTGCGCCGACCAGAACGCTTTCGAGCGCAAGATCCTGGCGATCCGCAAGCAGACCCAGAATCCGCTGGCGGCGCTGGCCGAAAAGCACGGCCTGCCCGGCCTGACCGAGCTGTACATGCCCAGCTTCTCGACCCGCACCATCGTGTATAAGGGTCTGCTGCTGGCCACGCAGGTCGGCTCCTTCTACGACGATCTGCGCAACCCGGCCTGCGTTTCGGCGCTGGGTCTGGTGCACCAGCGTTTCTCGACCAACACCTTCCCCAGCTGGAAGCTGGCGCATCCCTTCCGCTTCATCGCGCATAATGGTGAAATCAACACCGTGCGCGGCAATGTGAACTGGATGAACGCCCGCCGCCGCATCATGGAATCCGAGCTGCTTGGCCCGGATCTCGACAAGATGTGGCCGATCATCCCGCACAACCAGTCGGACACCGCCTGCCTCGACAATGCGCTCGAGCTGCTGCTGGCCGGTGGCTACAGCCTGGTGCATGCGATGATGATGCTGATCCCGGAAGCCTGGGCCGGCAATCCGCTGATGGATGCGCAGCGTCGCGCCTTCTACGAATATCACGCCGCACTGATGGAACCGTGGGACGGCCCCGCCGCCGTGGCCTTCACCGATGGCCGCCAGATCGGCGCCACGCTGGACCGCAACGGTCTGCGCCCCGCGCGCTTCATCGTCACCAAGGACGATGTGGTGGTGATGGCCTCGGAAAGCGGCGTGCTGCCGATCCCCGAAGAGAACATCCTGCGCAAGTGGCGCCTCCAGCCCGGCCGCATGCTGCTGATCGACTTCGAGGAAGGCCGCATCATCGAGGATGAGGAGATCAAGGCCCGCCTCACCAGCGAGGAGCCCTATCAGGAGTGGCTCGATCAGGCGCAGTACAAGCTGAAGGATCTGGAAGTCGTCGAGCCTGAACTGGCCGCGCTGCCGACGGAATCCACCAGCCTGCTCGATCGCCAGCAGGCCTTCGGCTACACGCAGGAAGACGTTTCGCGCTTCCTTGAGCCGATGGCCGTGATCGGTGACGATCCGATCGGCTCGATGGGCACCGACACGCCGATCGCGGTGCTGTCGCGCAAGTCGCGCCTGCTGTTCGATTATTTCAAGCAGAACTTCGCCCAGGTCACCAACCCGCCGATCGACCCGATCCGCGAGGAGCTGGTGATGAGCCTGGTGTCGATGATCGGCCCGCGCCCCAATCTGCTGGGCCGCGAGGCAGGCACGCACAAGCGTCTGGAAATCGATCAGCCGATCCTGACCAACGACGACATCGCCAAGATCCGCAGCGTGGAAGCCGCGCTGGACGGCGCTTTCCGCACCGCCACGATCGACACCACCTGGGACGCCAAGGCTGGCGCCGCCGGTCTGGAACAGGCGATCAAGGAAATGTGCTGGGCCGCCACCGAGGCGGTGCTGGCCGACAAGAACATCCTGATCCTGTCGGACCGCGCCCAGAACACCGACCGCATCGCCATGCCCTCGCTGCTGGCGACGGCGGCGATCCATCACCACCTCGTCCGTCAGGGCCTGCGCATGCAGGTCGGTCTGGTGGTCGAGACGGGTGAGGCCCGCGAAGTGCATCACTTCTGCGCTCTGGCCGGTTTCGGCGCCGAGGCGATCAACCCCTATGTGGCCTTCGAAACCCTTGAGGACATCCGTGTCCGCAAGGAGCTGCCGCTGACCACCTATGAGGTTCAGAAGAACTTCATCAAGGCGATCGGCAAGGGCATTCTGAAGGTGATGTCCAAGATGGGCATCAGCACCTATCAGTCGTACTGCGGCGCGCAGATCTTCGACGCCATCGGCCTGTCGAGCGCTTTCATCGCCAAGTACTTCACCGGCACCGCCACCACCATCGAGGGTGTGGGCCTGCTCGAAGTGGCCGAGGAAACCGTGCGTCGCCACGCCGTGGCCTATGGTGACAACCCCATCTACAAGCATATGCTCGATGTGGGCGGCATGTATCAGTATCGCCTGCGCGGCGAGGATCATGCCTGGACGCCGGAAAATGTTGCCAGCCTGCAGCATGCTGTGCGCGGCAACACGCCTGAAAAGTATCGCGAATTTGCGGATTCGATCAACGATCAGGCGCAGCGCAACCTCACCATTCGTGGGCTGATCGATCTGAAGCCCGGCGACAAGGCCGTGCCTCTCGACGAGGTCGAGCCCGCCAGCGAGATCGTGAAGCGCTTCGCCACCGGCGCGATGAGCTATGGCTCGATCAGCTGGGAGTCGCACACCACGCTGGCCATCGCCATGAACCGCATCGGCGCCAAGTCGAACACCGGCGAAGGCGGCGAGGACCCCGCGCGCTTCAAGCCGCTGCCCAATGGCGACACGATGCGTTCGGCGATCAAGCAGGTGGCCTCGGGTCGCTTTGGCGTGACGACCGACTATCTGGTCAATGCCGATGACATCCAGATCAAGATGGCTCAGGGCGCCAAGCCCGGTGAGGGCGGCCAGCTGCCCGGCCAGAAGATCGACAAGACCATCGGCAAGACCCGCCACTCGACGCCGGGCGTGACGCTGATTTCGCCCCCGCCGCACCACGACATCTATTCGATCGAGGACATCGCTCAGCTCATCCACGATCTCAAGAACGTGAACCAGCGCGCCCGTGTTTCGGTCAAGCTGGTGTCGGAAGTGGGCGTGGGCACGGTGGCTGCGGGCGTCTCCAAGGCGCGCGCCGACCATGTGACGATCTCGGGTTACGAGGGCGGCACGGGTGCTTCGCCGCTCACCTCGCTGACGCATGCCGGTTCGCCTTGGGAGATCGGTCTGGCCGAAACCCAGCAGACGCTGCTGCTCAACAATCTGCGTTCGCGCATCTGCGTGCAGGTCGATGGTGGCCTGCGCACCGGCCGCGACGTGGCGGTGGGCGCGCTGCTGGGCGCCGACGAATTCGGCTTCGCCACCGCGCCGCTGATCGCCGCTGGCTGCATCATGATGCGCAAGTGCCATCTCAACACCTGCCCGGTGGGTGTCGCCACGCAGGATCCCGTCCTGCGCGCCCGCTTCACCGGCCAGCCCGAGCATGTGATCAACTACTTCTTCTTCGTCGCCGAAGAGCTGCGCGCGATCATGGCCGAGATGGGCTTCCGCACCGTCGCCGAGATGGTGGGCCGCGTCGATCGCCTCGACATGAAGAAGGCGATCAACCACTGGAAGGCGCAGGGCATCGATCTGGGCAAGCTGCTCCATCAGGTGCCGCTGGGTGACAGCCCCTCGCTGGGCTGGACCGGCACGCAGGACCACGGTCTTGAGGCTGCTCTGGACAATGAGCTGATCTCGGCCAGCGCCGATGCGCTGATCGAGGGCAAGCCGGTGCGGCTGGAGCGCAATGTCATCAACGTCAACCGCACGGTCGGCGCGATGCTCTCGGGCGAGGTGGCCAAGCGTTACGGTCATGCCGGTCTGCCGGACAACACCATCCATGTCAGCCTGAACGGCGTGGCCGGGCAGAGCTTTGCCGCCTTCCTGGCGCATGGCATCACGCTCGATCTGGTCGGCGATGCCAATGACTATGTCGGCAAGGGCCTCTCGGGCGGCCGCGTGATCGTGCGCCAGCCGGCGCATGTGGAGCGCGATCCCACCCAGAACATCATCGTGGGCAACACGGTGATGTATGGCGCGATCAGCGGTGAAGCCTTCTTCAACGGCGTGGCGGGCGAACGCTTTGCCGTGCGCAACTCGGGCGCCATCGCGGTGGTCGAGGGCACGGGTGACCATGGTTGTGAGTACATGACCGGCGGCGTGGTTGTGGTTCTGGGCAAGACCGGGCGCAACTTCGCGGCGGGCATGTCGGGCGGAATCGCCTATGTCTATGACGAGGAAGGCAACTTTGCCGATCTCGCCAACAAGGCACAGGTCGATCTGCTGCCGGTCAAGCTGGGTCGTGACGAGGACGAAGGTGCGGGCCGCCCCGGCCAGCGCACCGTCAGCGTCAACGATCTGGGCATGGGCGACATGCTCTACCATGACGCGGATCGCCTGCGCATCCTGCTGGAACGTCATCACCTGCACACGGGCAGCCAGCGCGCTCGTGACCTGCTCGACGACTTCGACAATACTGTCGGCAAGTTCGTCAAGGTCATGCCGCGCGATTACGCCGGTGCATTGAAGCAGATGGAAGCCGAGCGCCTCGCCGCCGCCTCCGTCGCCGCCGAATAAGGGTTAGAGTACAATGGGCAAGGAAACCGGCTTTCTCGAGCTTGACCGTCAGGATCGCACCTATGCGGACCCGAAGGAGCGTATCAGCCACTATAAGGAATTCGTGATTCCGCATAACGAGGGCGCGCTGAAGGCGCAGGCCTCGCGCTGCATGAATTGCGGCATTCCCTATTGTCACAACGGCTGTCCGGTGAACAACATCATCCCGGACTGGAACCATCTGACCTATGAGGGCAATTGGCAGGGTGCGCTCGAAACGCTGCACTCGACCAACAATTTCCCCGAGTTCACCGGCCGCATCTGCCCCGCCCCGTGCGAGGCGGCCTGCACGCTGAACATCGTGGACCAGCCCGTCACCATCAAGTCGATCGAATGCGCCATCGTCGACAAGGGCTGGGACGAGGGTTGGATCACGCCTCAGGCACCCGTGAAGAAGACCGGCAAGTCAGTCGCCGTGGTCGGCAGCGGCCCGGCGGGTCTGGCTGCGGCCCAGCAGCTCGCGCGCGCCGGTCACTCGGTGACGGTGTTCGAGAAGAACGACCGCGTTGGCGGGTTGCTGCGTTACGGCATCCCCGACTTCAAGATGGAAAAGCACCTCATCAACCGCCGCATGGTGCAGATGGAGGCCGAAGGCATCTCCTTCCGCACCAGCGTGGAAGTGGGCGTGACCATCTCTGTGGCTTCGCTGAAGGAAAACTTCGACGCCATCGTTCTGGCGGGCGGCGCGGAAGATCCGCGCCCCCTCACCATCCCCGGTTTCGAGCTGCAGGGCGTACGTTTCGCCATGGAGTTCCTGACCCAGCAGAACAAGCGCAACGCGGGTGACGATGAAATCCGCGCCGCGCCGCGCGGCAGTCTGGTGGCCACCGGCAAGCATGTGGTGGTGATCGGCGGTGGTGACACCGGCAGCGACTGCGTGGGCACCTCGAACCGTCAGGGCGCCCTTTCGGTCACCCAGCTGGAAATCATGCCCAAGCCGCCCGAGAAGGAAGACAAGGCGCTCAGCTGGCCGAACTGGCCGCTGAAGCTGCGCACCTCTTCCTCTCATGAGGAAGGCGTGGAGCGTGACTTCGCCGTGCTGACCAAGCGCTGCGTGGGTGAAAACGGCAAGCTGACCGGTCTGGAATGCGTCCGCGTCGAATGGGTCAATGGCCAGATGCAAGAGATCGCGGGCAGCGAGTTCACACTCAAGGCCGATCTGATCTTCCTCGCCATGGGCTTTGTCGGCCCGCGCAAGGCGGGTCTGCTTGATCAGGCTGGCGTGAAGCTGGACCCGCGCGGCAATGTTTCGGCCAACACCTTCGACTATCGCACCAGCGATGAGAAGATCTTCGCTTGCGGCGATATGCGCCGTGGCCAGTCGCTGGTGGTCTGGGCCATCCGTGAAGGCCGTCAGGCCGCCCGCGCGGTGGACGAGGCGCTGATGGGCGTGAGCGAACTGCCGCGCTGATCGCCTGCTGACACAGCAACAAAGGCCCGGCCGGAATGCCTTCCGCGCCGGGCCTTTTTGCGCCTGCCCTGCGCGGCGAGGCGCCCCCGTCTTGCCGCCCTGTCTTACCGCCCTCTCGGCACGTCTCTTCAGGATGGAACGGGGCGGCATCGGGCGCTATCATTCATCTGGCGTTCAGCGTCTTCATGGTGTTTCGCGATATAAAAATTCCATAGTGCATCGCGCGAGAACGCGGGAACCGGTTTTTCGCAAAACCGATGCGACAACAAAAACCTGGACCACCCATCACCTTCCGGAGGCCCATGTCTGTATTATCCGCTTTCCGCACCCTCACCCATTATGGCATCCGCGCTGGCGCGCCGCTGGCCCTTCTGCTGCTCGCCGGCTGCGGCAATGACGCCATTCCGGTCGACAGCTCGGACACCTCCGCCGATGTCGGCATGACAACCACGGGCACCTTCCAGTGCCGCAGCGGGCGGCCCTGGCAGGCGGTGCAGGTCTCCAACTCGGTCGATGTGCCCGCCGGGGGCACGGCGCGCGTCTCTGTGGAGACCCCGCCCCATCCCGTCACCCCCAACAGCGCCGGGCCGGAACGCGCCATCCTCTATTGCAAGGTGGACAACAGCTGGTGTTCGGGCACCTCCTGCCATGGCAACCCGCCGGTCGATTTCATCGCCAAGAACGGCGACGGGCTGAGTTGGCAAAGCGTGCGCGCCGAAAATGGCGATGTGAAGAGCGTCTACACCGCCACGGTCCACAACTCCGACCGTGAGGCGCATCAGGCAACGCTGATCCTCGACATGGGCGCGCCCACCTCCTGATCCTTCAGCCCAGCACCCTCCCCGGCGCATGGCGGAACAGGCTCTGCACCGCCTGTTGCAGCACCGGGCTGAGCAGCGCATTGCCCGCATCATTGGGATGAATGGCATCGTTGCTGTTGCCGGCGCGCGGCTGGATCTGGCCGCTGCCGTCATCCGCTCCGGCCAGCACCTTGTCGAAATCGGCGATCATCGCGCCATGCCCCGCCCAACCGCGATAATCGTCATTGAGGGCGCGCCTCAGCCTGTCGCTGGCGCCATAGGCCTTGGCGGCGGTGCTGGAGGGCAGCCAGGTCCACAGCACCGGGGCGATTCCCGCCTGCCGCATCAGATCGAGCATATGACCGGTGCGGAAACGCGCCTGCGCCACGATGCTGTCCGTGATCGGCCCCGGTGGCGTCATTGGGTGAACCGCCCGGCAGCACGCCGACATCCCAGCGCAGGCCCATCGCCAGACCATCGATCAGATTCTGGCGCATCTGCGCGGTGGTGCAGCCCGCCCAGCCCAGATCGGACCACTCATAGGCCACCCCCGCGCTGGCCGCGGACAAAGCGTTGCAGGCCGGAAAGCCAAAACCCTCGCCCACATAGGTGCCCTGCCCCTCGGTGATGCTGTCACCCACGCCAACGACATTCACCACCTTGCCCCGCGCGTAATAGACCACCCCGGCGATGGGCGAGCCGGTGCCGACCGAGGAATTGACCGAACTCATGCCCGACTGGCCATTGTTGGCCCAGCCGCCGCCCTTGTTGAGCATGCGCCAGATGCGCCCGCTGGGATGGCTGGCCCAATTGGCGAAGCTCTGCGCGCCATTGCCGGAGATGACGATGGGGGCCGAGGCACCGCTGTTCTGGATGAGCCAGACGCGGGTCACCAGCAGCGGAAAGACGCCGCCGTCGCTGCGCGGCAGGCTGGAGAGCGGAATGATGTCCGAGAGCAGGAAGGCGCGCCGGTCATAGGCGGCGGGCGGCGGCGGCAGGGTGGTGAAACTCGCGCCGCCGATGGCATTGGCGCCGCCGAAGGTCACCCCGGTCCAGCTGGCGGCGGTCAGGCTGGCGTCGCTGGTGTCGCTCACCGCCGCCACGCTGGCGTAAAGCGTGGGCGTCACCGCACTGAGGCTGGTGGTGTTGCCCAGAGCATAGATCACCCGCACCGCATCGAACGGCAGGGCGGTGGTGGCGCGGGAGAAAGCGGCGTTGGCGATGGCCATGAAACCTCCACATCAAGAGTTCTTGATATGTTCTATTCATGATTGCGCACTGTAGGACAGCGGGAAATCATCTGCGACGGGACATGGCGCCCTACCGCGCCCGATTGGCCGCCATCAGCGCTTCGATCTGATAGGCGCGCGGCCCGGTTTCGGCCACATCCCAGTCGGGTTGGAAGGGCGTGGCGGAATAATTCCACAAGGCAGCGTAATCGATGCCGGAATGGGTGAGCGCGGTGAGCAGCTCGTTGAAAATCTTGCGCTCCTGCTGCAGGTCGCTGAGACGCTGACTGCCGAATTCACCCACGAAGCTGAGTCTGCCGCCGCGGCGCGCCGCCGCCACGATGGCCTGCAAGGCGGAGGCGGCATCGGGAAAGATCGAATGCGGCGTGCCATAATGGGTCGAATAGAGATGCACCGAAAGGGCATCGATGGCTGGCGGGGTCAGATCGTCCAGATTGTCGATGAAATTCTGGCGACTGTCCGTGTCCCATGAGCGGCGCGCGAGGTGCCAGGCATTGTCGCGGGGAAAATCGCTGCCCATGCTGATCGGCTTGCGGCTGGAGGCGCGGATCGTCCGCGCGAAATCCTCGACGAAATCATGGATTTGCGCGGTGCTGAGCCTATCCTGCGGCATGGGGCTGCGCTCAGGCATAGTGGGATCGTGCTTGGGCCAGAATTGCAGCACATTGGGCAGATCGGCCCAGGCGTTCAGCTCATTGGTGAACTCATACATCATCAGCGCCGGGGATCGGTCGTAACGCTCGACGAAGCTCTGGGTGAAGCGGTGGCTGAACTGGCGGGTGCGCGAGGCGGGGTCGGCCCAGGCTTGCATCGGTTCCCCCATATGGAAGGCCAGCGCCACCGAATGCCAGAAGACCACCGGCACCAGCTTCACACCATGGTGCTCGGCTGCGGCGAAGACCTTGTCCATCACCTCCCACCAGGCCTGCGGATCGGCATCGAAGACCTTCCAGTCGCCCGCCCATTGCGCCGAGGCCGGAAAGCGTACGAAGGGCATGCCCAGCCGCCCGAAACTGGCCAGCGCGTCCAGCGCAGGCTTGCGCTCCGCCACGCCGGGCAGGAACAGGCCGTAATGGTTGAGGCCGAAGGAGGTGTTTTTCGCGGGGCCAGCGGTTTCCGCGTCATCGGGGGAGGCATCGCGGGCAGTCTGGCGCAAGGCAGCGGCGCCCAGCCCGCCGCCGACGAGCAGCGTTCCCGCCAAGGCCCCCAATGTGCCACGGCGCGCCCAAAGCGATGAACCGCTCATACCAACCAGCCCTTTACGCTCGAGACCGATGCGTGGCTCAACCCCGCCCGGGCCGCCCCAAGGAGTTCTCGGAATAAGACCGCAATCGCCGTATATATTGCAAGTATTATCGCTTATCCGGCTGTGTCAATCCGGAGCGCCGGGCCGCCTTCCAAGGCAGACGCTCAGCATCACTCTCTTAAAGCACTTATAACGAACAAAAATTTCCAAACACATGCAACAAAGTCGTGAGGCCGCTGCCGCTTTCTCCATAAAACTGGGGCCAAAAGAACCAGATCGGTCCATGTAAGCGCACTTAAACCCCTCGCATTGACAAATCCCGATGATCAGGCAATGAAATGCTGCACTGCGAAAATGCAGCAAACGATCCAGCCTTTTCGGCCATACCGGCATGTCGTTGTGACAGGCCTTTTGCCTGCGCTAGCGCTAGCGCTAGGTTGTCTATCGGCGACCGTGTGTTGTGGATGAGTGTCATGCGGATGAAGGGAACTGCGTAAATGTCACGATCCTGTCCGCCCTGTCCGCCATCCGTAACATCGCCCTGCCAATCATGGGCGGACATGGCGCAAGGCTTCTCCCCCGTTCCAACGCCCCTCACGGCCTTTCCTGACCTTTGGCGCCGCCCCCGCTGGCCCATTGCAACTTGGTGAGATTGATGGACATCAGATCGTTCGACATCGCAGGCCCACTGGAGATCATCCCGCGCAAGATGGGTGACGAGCGTGGCTATTTCGCCGAAACCTTCCGTGAGGACCGCTTCGGCCCCGCCGCCAGCGCTATCACCTTCTTGCAGGAGAACCAGTCGCTCAGCGCGAAGGTCGGCACCATTCGCGGGCTGCATTTCCAGACCGATCCCATGGCGCAGGGCAAGCTGGTGCGCTGCGTGTCGGGCGCCATCTTCGATGTGGCAGTCGATCTGCGCCACGGCTCGCCCACCTATGGCCAGTGGATCGCCGCGGAACTCACCGGCGAAACGCTCAACCAGCTATGGGTGCCCGCCGGTTTCGCCCATGGCTTCTGCACCCTGCGGCCCGACACCATCGTCAGCTACAAGGTCACCAATTACTACAGCCCCGAGCATGACAAGGGCATGCTGTGGAATGACCCGGCCCTCGGCATCGACTGGCCCGATGTGGCCGATGCCGCCACCCTGTCGGGCAAGGATGCGGTGCAGCCTCTGCTGGCCGATCTTCCCCAATATTTCAGTCTGGAGGGCTAAGCCCCATGCGCATCATCGTCACCGGCGGCGCCGGTTTCATCGGTTCGGCTCTGGTCCGCCATCTGGTGCTGGACAAGGGCGAGGACGTACTCACCATCGACGCGCTGACCTATGCGGGGAACATGGCCTCGCTCAAGCTGGTGGAGGACAATCCCCACCACAGCTTCCTGCAGGCCGACATCCGCGATCACGCCGCGATGACCAAGGCCATCGCCGATTTCCGCCCGGACCGCATTATGCATCTGGCGGCCGAAAGCCATGTCGACCGCTCGATCACCGGCGCGGCCGATTTCATCCAGACCAATGTAGTGGGCACCTTCACCCTGCTGGAGGCCGCGCGCGCCTATTGGAACGGGCTGGAGCCCGAGGCCAAGGAAGCCTTCCGCTTCCTCCATGTCTCGACCGACGAGGTCTATGGCTCGCTCGAAGGTAATCTGGGCAACGAGACGCTGTTCCGCGAGGACACGCCCTACGATCCCTCCTCGCCCTATTCGGCCAGCAAGGCGGCCAGCGATCATCTCGCCAAGGCGTGGCACCGCACCTATGGCCTGCCGGTGGTGGTCTCGAACTGCTCGAACAATTATGGGCCCTATCACTTCCCCGAGAAGCTGATCCCGCTCACCATCCTCAACGCGCTGGCGGCCAAGGAACTGCCGGTCTATGGCGCCGGTGAGAACATCCGCGACTGGCTCTACGTCGAGGATCATGCCCGCGCTCTCGATCTGATCGCCGCCACGGGCCAGCCGGGCGAGACCTACAATGTCGGCGGGCGCAATGAGCGGCGCAACATAGATGTGGTGCGCCGCATCTGCCAGGTGCTCGACCGTCTGGTGCCCGGCGACGCGCCGCGTGAGAACCTCATCCGCTTCGTCACCGACCGGCCCGGCCATGATGCGCGCTACGCCATCGACGCCACCAAGCTGGAGGACGGGCTGGGCTGGCGCGCTCAGGAGAATTTCGACAGCGGCATCGAGAAGACGGTGCAGTGGTATCTCGACAATGGCTGGTGGTGGCAGCCCCTGCGCGAGGCCTATGACGGCCAGCGCCTGGGCCTGATCGCCGCCAAGCCCGCAACGGCAAACGCCGGATGAGGATCGCGGTTACGGGCCAGTCCGGGCAGGTCGTCACCTCCTTGGTGGAACGCGCCGCCGCCGTGGGCGAGATCGAGATCATCACGCTTGGGCGGCCCGATTTCGATCTGGCCCAGCCGGAGACGATTGCTCCGGCGATCGCCGCCGCGCGCCCCGATGTGGTGGTCTCCGCCGCCGCCTTTACGGCGGTGGACAAGGCCGAGAGCGAGGCCGAACTGGCCCATGCCGTCAATGCCACGGGCGCTCGTGCGGTGGCCGCTGCGGCTCAGGCGCTGGGCGTGCCGGTGATCCACATCTCCACCGACTATGTCTTCGACGGCAGCAAGACCACGCCCTATGTCGAGAGCGATCCGGTCAAGCCGCTGGGCGTCTATGGCGCCTCCAAGCTGGCGGGCGAGCAGGCCGTGCTGGCCGCCGCGCCCGAGGCGGTGATCCTGCGCACGGCCTGGGTCTACAGCCCCTTCGGCGCCAATTTCGTCAAGACCATGCTGCGCGTGGGCGCCACCCGCGATGAACTGGGCGTGGTCGATGACCAGTATGGTTGCCCCACCAGCGCGCTCGACATCGCCGATGCCGTACTGGCTATCGCGCAGCGGCTGGTCAGCGATCCCGAAGGCAGCGTGCGCGGCGTGTTCCATCTGGTGGGCAGCGGCGAGGGCAGCTGGGCCGATATGGCTCAGGCGGTGTTCGATGCCAGCCGCGCGGCGGGTGGTCCAGACGCCAGAGTGAAGCGGATCACCACTGCGGATTATCCCACACCGGCGGCGCGCCCGGCCAACTCACGGCTGGATTGCACCCGCCTGGCGCAAAGCTATGGACTGCATTTACCCGATTGGCACAGCTCCGTCACCGCGACCGTGCAACGCCTGATCGCTGGCGACCGCTGAGGAGATTGAAACGTGAAGGGAATTATTCTGGCCGGCGGTTCGGGAACCCGCCTGTATCCGATGACGCTGTCGCTTTCGAAGCAGCTGATGCCGGTCTATGACAAGCCGATGATCTATTATCCGCTCTCCACGCTGCTGCTGGCGGGGATTCGCGAGATCCTGATCATCACCACGCCGCAGGATGCCCTCGCATTCCACAATCTGCTGGGTGACGGCAGCCAGTGGGGCGTTGAGCTCACCTATGCGGTTCAGCCCGAGCCCAAGGGCCTGGCGCAGGCCTATACGATCGGCGCCGATTTCGTCGATGGCCAGCCCTCCTGTCTGGTGCTGGGCGACAACATCTTTTTCGGCCACGGCCTGCCCGAACTGATGGGCGCGGCCCGCGCCGAGCTGAATGGCGCGGCGGTCTTCGCCTATCACGTCTCCGACCCCGAGCGCTATGGCGTGGTGGAATTCGACGCCAACAAGCACGCCGTCAGCATCGAGGAAAAGCCCGTAGCGCCCAAGTCCAACTGGGCGGTGACCGGCCTCTATTTCTATGACGCCGATGTGGTGAACATCGCCGCCAACCTCCAACCTTCGGCGCGCGGCGAGCTGGAAATCACCGATGTGAACCGCGCCTATCTGGAACGCGGCACGCTCAGCGTGAAGGAAATGGGGCGCGGCTTCGCCTGGCTCGACACCGGCACGCCCGACAGCCTGCTCGACGCCGCCGATTTCGTCGCTACGCTGGAGCGGCGTCAGGGCTTCAAGATCGCCTGCCCCGAGGAAATCGCCTGGCGTCAGGGTTTTATCGGCGATGAAGGTCTTGAACGCAACGTTGCGCGTCTGGGCGGTAAGGGCAATTACGCCACCTATCTCAAGAACCTGCTGCACACCAAGCGCGTCATGGCCTGATGACGCGGGCGGAGTATCACCATGAAGCCCCGCCCGTCAGCGCCAATCGCCCCGATTTTTGCCCCATAATCCCTGTCAGGTGTCCCTTTTCATGACCTCTCGCCCTCTTACGATCGCATTGCCCTGGCATTCTCTGGGGCATGGCAATCTCGGCGTCGACGCTTTGACCCGGGCCAACATCGCCATCATCCAGGCCGCCGCTGCGCGCATCGGTCGCGAGGTGCGGATCACCACCCTGTGCAGCAGTGGTCAGGTCACGCCGGAAACCACGCCGGCCGGGGTCACCGTCGGCCCGCTGCCCCGGATCAAGCCGCTGTTGCGGGGCAAATCCGATTATCTGGCCGTGCTGCGGCGATCCGATCTGGTGATCGACATCGGCGAGGGTGACAGCTGGAGCGACATTTACGGCAACCATCGCTATGCCTTCCACGCGGGCACCAAGGTGGCCGCGCTGCTGCTGGGCAAGCCGCTGGTGCTGGCACCACAGACCATCGGGCCCTTCGACAATCCCAAGAAGCGCTGGCTGGCCAACCGCATCATGGACCGCGCCAGCGCCGTCTTCTCGCGCGACAATCTCTCGAGCCAGTATCTGTCGCGGCACAAGATCAAGGCCAAGACCGCCGAGTTCATCGATGTCGCCTTCCGCCTGCCCTATGATGCCCAGCCGCGCGGCGTGTCGCCCCGTCCGCAGGTCGGCATCAATGTCTCGGGCCTGCTCTATCGCGACGCCATCGGGCCCAGGTCCATGGGCATGACGCTCGATTATGCGGCGCTGACCCATCGCCTGATCGAGGCGCTGGAGCAACGCGGCGCCGATGTCCATCTGGTGCCCCATGTGCTGGAAGAAGGCGGGCTTGACGACGATCACGCCTTCACCCCGGAGCTGACCGCGCGCTTCCCGCAGCTGAAGGTGCCCGCGCGTTTCCGCAGCGCCTCGGAAGCCAAGAGCTATATGTCGGGCCTCGATTTCGTGGTGGGCGGGCGCATGCATGCCTGCATCGGCGCCTTTTCCTCGAACACGCCGGTGGTGCCCATCGCCTACAGCCGCAAGTTCAACGGGCTGTTCGGCACGCTCGGCTATCCGCATTATGTCGATGGCCGCGCGGTGGACACCAATACGGCGCTGGCCGCGATTCTGACCGGCTTCGAACAGCGCGCCCAGCTGGCCGAGGACATCAAGCCCGGTCTGGTCCTCGCCAAGGAGCGCCTCGACGCCTATGAGAGCGAGCTGGCCGCCATCATGGCGAAGCTGTAAGCCATGGCCAGCCTGCCCGACATTCTCGACAATGGGCTCTGCACCGGCTGCGGCGGCTGCGTTTCGGCGCTGGGCCGTCCCGATTTCGGCATGGCCATGACCGGCAGTGGCTATCTGCGCCCCCAGCCCCTCGCGCTGAGCAAGGGCGAGGAAGCCGTGCTGGACAAGGTCTGTCCCGGCCTCGGGCTGGACGGTCTGGCGCAGGATGAGGATTATCACCCGCTGTGGGGGCCGATCCGCAGCCTCGCCACCGGCCATGCCATCGATCCGGAGGTGCGCTTTCGCGGTTCCTCGGGCGGGGTGCTGACGGCGCTGGCCATCGGGCTGGTGGAATCGGGCGAGGTCGATTTCGTCCTCACCAATGGCGCCGCGCTCGACGATCCGATCAACAACGCCACGGACGCCAAGGCTTCGCGCGCGGAACTGCTGGGGGCGGCAGGTTCGCGCTATGCGCCCTCCAGCCCGCTGGCCCGCGTGGCCGAGCATCTCGACAGCGGCAAGCGCTTCGCCTTCATCGGCAAGCCCTGCGATGTGGCCGGTCTCGCCCGGCTGGCACGCCATGATCCGCGTGTGGACAAGCAGATTCCCTATCGCTTCGCCTTCTTCTGCGCCGGCGTGCCCAGCCGCCATGGCACGCTCAAGGTGTTGGAGAAGCTGGAGGTCGCGCATGAGGATTGCGTCAGCTTCCAATATCGCGGCGATGGCTGGCCGGGGCTGGCCCGCGCCACCCGTGCCGATGGCACGCAGTCCAGCATGGATTACAACTCCAGCTGGGGCAGCATCCTCAACGGCCATCTGCAGTTCCGCTGCAAGATCTGCCCCGACGGCACAGGCGAATTCGCCGACATCGCCTGCGCCGACGCCTGGTACGGCAAGGATGGCTACCCCGATTTCACCGAGCGCGACGGGCGCAGCCTGATCGTGGCCCGCACCGACAAGGGGCGGCAGCTTTACGAGCGCGCGATGGCGGAAGGCTGGATCGCCGCCGAACCGCTGGCGATCGAGGAGATCGCCAAAATGCAGCCCTATCAGGTCTCGCGCAAAAGCAATGTGCTGGCCCGCACCGCCGCGCTGCTTTTGCTGGGCCGCCGCCGTCCGCGCTATCGCCGCCTGGCGCTGTGGCAGCTGGCCGCGCGCGCCGGGGTGATGGGGCAATTGCGCAACGCCTGGGGCACCTTCAAGCGTTCGCGCAGAGTGACGCTGAATTGATGTTACGCCCAACTTCAACCCCTTACACCGGGTGACATGATGCCGACAGACGATCCCAAGCTTCGCCTTGCCGTGATTGCCAATGGCGATCCGCTCGACGTCAATCTGTGGTCGGGCACGCCGCTGCATATGGTCGAGGCGCTGCGCCCGCTGGTGGACTTCGTGCATATCGAGCCCGAGCCATGGGCGCCCTGGTTCACCCTGCTGCGCCGCGCCGCGATGAAATTTTCGGGCGGCAAGCTGGACATCATCTGGTCGCGCACCTTGACCCGGCTGGGCTCTTCAGCCTCTCGCGGGCGGGTGGTGAAGGCGGCGCCCGATGCCACGCTGGTGATTTCCAACAGCGCGCTGGGCCGCCTGCTGGGCCACCAGACCCGCACCATCAATCTGGCCGACACCACCGGCCCCTCGATCCTGAACTATTATCCCGAGATCAACCGGCTTTCCACGCGGATCAAGCAGCGGATCGTCAGCTTTTCCAAGGACAATGTCTCGGCGGCTTTCCTCAACTCCTATCCCTCCTTCTGGGCGCGGGATTCGGCGATCGAGGACATCGGCGTGCCTGCCGAGCGCGCCGTGCAGATCGCCTGGGGCGCCAATTTCAAGCAGTTCCCGCAAGGCAGCGCGCGCCAGCTGTCGTCCCCGGCGCGCCTGCTGTTCGTCGGCATCGACTGGCTGCGCAAGGGTGGCCCGCAAGTGGTGGAAGCGGTGCGCCTGCTGCGTGAAAAAGGCGTGGCGGTGCAGCTCGATGTGGTGGGTTACCGCCCTGAAACAGAAACCGCCAGCGATGGCGTGACCTATCATGGCCGCCTCTACAAGAACCGGACCGACCATCTGGCGCTGCTCGAATCGCTCTATCAGCAGGCGCATCTTTTCGTGCTGCCCACGCTCTACGAATGTCTGGGCATCGTCTTTTGCGAGGCGGCGGCCTATGGCCTGCCCTCGGTCAGCCTGCGCACCGGCGGCGTGCCTTCGGTGGTGAAGGATGGGGAGACCGGGCTGCTGCTCGATGTCACCGCCTCGCCCGCCGATCTGGCCGATGCCATCGCCGGGCTGATCGGCGATGCGCCCCGCTATGAGGCGATGTCGCGCGCGGTGCTGGCCGACAGCCATGAGCGGCTCAACTGGGACGCGTGGAGCCACAGCATGATCGCCACCATCCGCCAGAGGCTGGCCGCGACCGGCAAGGCATGAACCCATCAGGTCATCAAACCACCCGTTTTGACACCATCGTGGCTTTGAAGCGTATAAAAATTCAGGGCTTACGCGCAGGCGCGAACCAATTCATCTTGCGCCGCGCCGCAACATAATTCAGGACTTCATATCGGTTTACAACTCCGGAGAACAACGTAACTTTGTTGCGGGTAGGAATGCGAACAGGGTCTGCACCCTGTCATGCCCCGGACAAAATCCTGTACCAGACCTATTCCTGCCATCGGCGAGATGAAAACCGGATGTCCGGCCCCCCACCCTTCCGGCCCCTTGCGACGGAACCACCGGACACTCGACACCAACCGACTTTGCGGAAGAGATTGCGACGGATGTCATCGGCGACCAAAATCTGCGTCTTCACCCGCACCTGGCTGTCGTCGGGCGCGGGGCTGTTCGCCCAGGAGCTGGTCGCCGGGCTGGTGGAGGCGGGCGCCAATGTCACCTTCGTGGCCCCCAGCGCCGAAAAGCCCGTCTATGAGACGCCCCGTCCCCGGCTGAAGCGCCTGCGCGCGCCGCGCGAAAGGCGCGACAATGCGCCCAAAGCGGTGCGCGCGCTGGCCTCGCTGGCGCGGGTCGTGGTCGGCACGCTGCAGGCCTTGCGGGCGCGGCTCTCCAACCGCCTGTTCATCGTCACCATTCCCGAGCCGCTGCCCTTTGCCGTGCCGATGCTGGCGCTGCTGTGGCTGACCGGCGCGCGCATCATCTTCGTCGCCCATGACCCGCTGCCCCATGCCTGGAGCCTGCCGCGCAAGCTGCACGGCTTCGAGCGCTGGCTGCATGGCGTCTGCTATCGCCTCGCCCGCGTGGTGGTGGTGCTGAGCGAACCATCGCGAACCAGATTGCTCGAAGCCTATCCGCAGGTCAGCTGCCCGGTGGAGGTGATCGAACACGGCGTCTTCATCCTTGAACAGGTGAGCGCGGTGCCCGGCTCCGGCCAATTGCTCCTCTTTGGTACGCTGCGCCGCAACAAGGGCGTGCGCGAGGCAATCGAGGGCACGATCCTTGCCGCGCGTCAGGGCGTTCCCGTCCGCCTGCTGGTGGCGGGCGAGCCCTATAAGGAAGAGCCGGATTACTGGCGCGAATGTCTGGAGCTGGCGCAGTCCGCCCCCGATGTGGTCACGCTCAGCGTGGGCTATGTGCCCGATGAGGAGATGGAAACCCTCTTCAGCCAGTCCGATGCGCTGATCCTGCCCTATCAGGAGTTCTTCTCGCAGAGCGGCGTGGCGATGATGGCGGCCTCCAACGGCAGGCCGATCATCGCCACCCGCGCGGGCGGCGTCGGCGCGCTGATCGCCGAGGGCATGCCCGCCTCGGCCATCGCAGCGCCGGTGGATGGCGCAAGCGTCGCGCAGGCCATCGCCGCCTTCTACGCCACCCCGCGTGAGGACTGGCAGCAAGCGGTGCAGGCCTATCAGGCCTACACGCGCGAGCATCGCTCATGGGCGGCGATCGGGCGGCACTATCTTACTCTGGCATCATCTCTAACAGGGCGCCTCGAAGCATGACCAACACCCAGGCCCCGCTTTACGTGGTGATGTGCCCCCAGCTTGAAGGGGTGCATGGCATCGCGCGCTATGTGCGCTCCTTCCTCGCCAATTATCCGGAAGACGCGCCGCCGGTGCTGGTGCTGGCCGGGCCGGAAGGGCCGACAGTGCCTGCCCCGGCCAATGTCACCATCGACTATATTCCCATTCCCGCCAACCGCTTCGGCCTGCTCAGCTGGGCGCTGGCCACGCGCAAACGGTTGAAGGCGCTGGCGCGCGAGGGGCGGCTGGCGCTGATCAACATCCATATGCCGCCGCTGATCCCTTTCCTGCTGCTGCCCCGCGTGGCGCCGATCATGGTCACCGGCCACACCACCTATCTGGGCATGTCTGGCCAGTTCTACGATCCGCCGCAGTTCGAGAGCCAGTGGAGCAACAGCTCCATCACGGTAAAAAAGGCGATGGAGCGCTTCATCTTCAACCGTGCCGAGGCAATTCTGGCGCTCACCGAGCAGGGCCGGCAGGAGGTGATGCGCTACGACTTCAAGGGCTCGGTCGACATCCTGCCCAATGGCGTGGACATCGCGCTGTTCCAGCCCAGCGAAGCCCCCGATAAGACCATCGACGTGATCTTCGTGGGCCGCATCGAGCGCCGCAAGGGCAGCCGCCCGATGGTCGATGCGGTCAAGGCGCTGGTGGCGCAGCGCCCGTCGATCCGCATTGCCATCGTGGGCTATGGCGACGACGATGCCTATGTGCAGGAGCAGCTCGCCCCCCTCGCCCCGGCGGTGCATCTGGCGGGCAAGGTCTCCTTCGACAAGGTGTCGCGCATGTATGATGCCGCCCATGTCTATGCCAGCACCTCCTATTACGAGGGCCTGCCCGGCACCTGCATCGAGGCGATGGCGATGCGCCTGCCCGCCGTGGCCTGGGATTTCCCCTTCTACGAGGGCCTGGTGCGTGAGGGCGAGACCGGTCACCGCGTGGCCCCCAATGACATCGGCACCTTCACCAGCCGCGTGCTGAACCTGCTGGATCACCCCGAACAGGCCGCCACCATGGGCCGCGCGGGCCGCGCGGTGGCGGAAAGCGACTATGACTGGAAGCGGCTGGGCCGCCGCATCGCCGACACCATGGCGCGGCTGGCCCGCCCGGGCCGGATGTGACGTGATGAGCAACGCCCCCCGCACCGTGGCCGTGGTGCTCAACTGGCGCCGGCCCGAGGATACGCTGGCCTGCGTCGCCAGCCTGGCCGCCATCGACCGCCCGCTCGACATTGTGGTGGTCGACAATGATTCGCAGGACGGTTCCTACCAGCGCATCCGCGACGGGCTGCCCGGCGCCCTCCCGCCTGGCTGCGACATGCAGATCCATGAAGCCAAACCCGCCCCGGCACAGGCCCCCTGGCGGCAGGACGGCGGGCGTACGCTGATCCTCACCGACAGCGGGCACAATGGCGGCTATGCCTCGGGCAACAATGTCGGCGCTGCGCTGGCCTTGCAGCAGGCCTCCACCGCTTATGTATGGATCCTCAACAATGACACGCTGGTGCCCGATGCGGGCTCGCTCGACGCGCTGGTGGCGCGGATGGATGAGGATGCCGGGCTGGGCATCTGCGGCTCTACCGTGGTTTATGTGAGCCAGTCCGGGCATGACGGCCAACAGCGCATCCAGACGCGCGGCGGCTGCCGTTTCGAGCCATGGCGTGGGCGTTTCATGCCGATCGGCGCGGGCGAATCGCCCCGGCAGTCTTCCAACCGCGGCGAGGTGGAAGCCCAGCTGGCCTATATCAACGGCGCGAGCGCCTTCGTGCGGCGCGCGGTCTATGATACAGTGGGACCCATGCGTGAAGACCACTTCCTCTATTACGAGGAGTATGACTGGGCCCGGCGGCTCGCCGGGCGCTTCCGGCTGGGCTATGCGCCGGAGTCGCTGGTCTATCATGAGGTTGGCGGCACCATCGGCACCGGGGAGGAGGGCGGCGGATCACCCCTCTCCATCTATTACCTCACCCGCAACCGGCTGCGCACGCTGGGGCGCCATGCTCCCCTCACCCTCATTCCGGCGCTGGCCGATGAAGCCAAGGAACTCTTCAAGGCATGGCGACGCGGCTGGCAGCCCCAGAAGCGGGCACGCATCCGGGCTCTTCTCGGGCTGGGGCTCTAGACATGGCCCGGCAAGGCAAGCGACCGAGGATCATGTTCCTGGGCCTGCGCGGCGTGGGCGCGGTGCAGGGCGGGGTGGAAACCCATGTCACCAATCTGGTGCGCAACCTGCCCTATGCGCTCGACGAGATCGAGGTGATCGGCCGCGCGCCCTATCGTGGTGACAGTGGCCCGCATGATCCGACCCTGCCGCGCACCCGCTGGCTGCCCACCCTGCGTCACCCCCATGCCGAGGCGATCGTGCACAGCGTGCTGGGCGTGTTCTATGCCGCGCTGCGCCGCCCCGATGTGCTGCATATCCATGCGGTGGGGCCGGGCATCGTCACCCCGCTGGCGCGGCTGCTGGGCATTCGCGTGGTCGTCACCCACCATGGCGAGGATTACAAGCGCGAGAAATGGGGGCCTTTCGCCCGCAGCGTGCTGCGCCTGGCCGAAAAGCTGAGCATCGGCTGGAGCCATGCCAGCATCACCATCTCCCCTGTGCTGGCCGATGTGCTGAGCGAGCGCTATGGACGCGAGGTGCGCTTCATCCCCAATGGGGTGCCCGCCATCCCGCGCGTGGGCGCCGGAGAGACGCTCAAGCGCTTCGGGCTGACGCCCGGACGCTATATCCTCAACGTGGCCCGTGTGGTGCCGGAAAAGCGACAGCTCGACCTTATCGAGGCCTTCGCCGCCGCCGCCGTGCCCGATGCGAGACTGCTGCTGGTGGGCAGCGCCGACCATGGCAGCGATTATGCCAAGGAGGTCAACCGCCGCGCCGCGCAGGTGCCAGGCGTCATCCTAGCCGGGCAGATTTCAGGCGAGCCGCTGGCCGAGCTTTTTACCAATGCCCGCCTCTTCGCCCTGCCTTCCAGCCATGAAGGCCTGCCCATTGCCCTGCTGGAGGCGATGCAGTTCGGCCTGCCGGTGCTGGTGAGCGATCTGCCGGTCTACCGCCACATCGGCATCCCCGGTGAGGCCATCGTGCCGGTGGCCGATGTGGCCGCCATCGCCTCAGCCTTCCGCAAGGTGCTGAGCGACGATGCCGCGCTGCGCCATGACTTGACGGCGATGTTGAACGATTATCGCTGGCCCGCCATCGGCCATCAGACCGCCGACATCTACGCCGGGGTGATCGCCGCCTGAGCGGCGATCCGGGCAGCGGGCACCAACGCCTTCAGAGCGTTTTCAAGCCGGGTGGAAACACCCGGCGGCTGGGAGAACGCGGCAAAACAAAAATCTAGAGCGGTTGATCCGATGCGGCCAGATCGTAAACCGCTCTAGCTCTCGTTGCCCGCCGGAACGGTGCCGCCTGCCGAGGCGATCTTGCTCGACGGCCTGAGGTTGCCTGCCGGCACGAAGCCGCGCCCACCGCGCCGCACCGGGATCACGATCTCAAACGGCTCGACTTCGGCAAAGGCCTCCTGCCGCCGCTCCCAGCGGTAGACGCCGCGTCGCGCCATCAGGAAACCGGCGGCCAGAAAGATCATCGACAGGCTGTCATTGATCGAGGCGGCGAAAAAGGCGGCGCAAAAACCGCAGATCATCGCCACCATCGCGCTGAGCATGCTGCGGTCGATGCTGAAGACCGAGAGCGCCACCGCCTGCAGGCCGCTGGCGACAAAGCTCATCAGCATCACTACGAAGAGCGCCAGCCCGATATAGCCATAATCGACAATGATGTTCAGGAAGAAGTCGTCGATGGTCTTGAACAGGCGGCCGGGCGGCTGAATGCCCGCCACCTGAATCGCCAGACCGGTGCCGAAGCCGGTGATCGGCCGCGTGGCGACAGCGGCGAAGGCCTTGTTCGACTGGATGCGCCGCGCCGCGGTGCTGGCGATCTCATCGCCGGTGCGCCCCTCGGACACCGATGACATATAGCTGTAGACCACCGGCAGGCTGAGCGGCGCCAGCAGCAGGATGCTGGCGGCCAGAAAATAGCCGCGATAGGTCTTGAGGTTGACCAGATAGATCATGCCATAGACCCCGATCACCACGATCGCCACCAGCACCGAGGTGCGCGCATTGGCCGCCACATTGCAGAAGGCGATGCAGAGCAGCAGGATCACCCCCAGCAGCATGCCGCCGAAGCCGCGATGCCGGATATAATGCAGGGCAAGCGGGATGGTGGAGGACATCATCGCCCCAAAGACGATCGAATGGCTGAACAGCGAGCGCACGCGCACATCGCCGCCGCGCGTCGTCATGGCGGCGGCATTGGCGTTCATATAGGAATCGCCCGCCATCATGCCTTCCAGCCCGAGGATCGAATAGATCGTGCGCTGCGTCTCATACTCGACCACGGCCACCGCCGTTGCCACCAGCACGGTCAGGATCAGCGCCCGTTCCAGCGCGCGGATCGAGGCATCGTCGACGAACATGATCAGGCCGATGAAGAACCATGAGCCCAGATAGAGCAGTTCCAGCACATCCGCCTTGATCGATGCGCCGGTCGTAACCCCGAAATAGTCGCAGGAAAAACGCCAGAACCAGAACAGCAGGAACAGCAGGATCCCCACCCAGTTGCTGCCCACCGCCGTGAAGAAGCGCGCGCGCATCAGCGGGCTTGCCATCACATACAGCGGGGCCAGCATCAGCATCATGAGGGCCGAAAGGGTGAAGGGGCTGACCCCCAGCCCGCCCGCCGAGAAGAAAAACACGCGCGGCCAAGCGAATTGGCAGATCAGCGCCAGGGCAAAAGCAACCCGAACCAGATATCCGAACACGCTGATTTCCTTGATGATGTTGCGTCTTTGCGCGCCTGCTGTCTTTCGGCTTTACTGTATTTTTACCATGATATCCACCTTCGGCGACCGCACAGGCCGGTCAACTCGGCCCTGCCTGCCCCGGCCCATCATTTCACCCGGGCGCGGGCCTTCATCTCGGCCATCACATCCTTGCCGGCCTGCCGGGTGCTCTTGTCGCCGCTGCTGCGCCGGCTGCGGCCGGAACGGCTTTTGGGCAGCGAATAGGCAGCAAAGGCCGCCACGAAGACCGCCATGACCCCGGTAAGCGCATCGCGCTCGAACAGGCTGCTTTCGGTGACATTGTGGCCCAGGCAGAACAGCACCATCGCACAGAGCAGGGAGCCCTTCTCGATGCTGATCCTGCGGCTGGAGAGGATCTGCGCCAAGGGCCACAGCAGCACGCCGCACACGATCAGCAGCACGCCGGGCAGGCCCACCGTGACCAGCAAGTCGAGATAGCCATTGTGCCCCACGGTGATGGTGGTGACGAAGCCGCGCCCATAGGTGAAGATCGGGCTGGTGGGCCCCACATTCCAGAAGGAGCCGAAGCCCGCGCCGGTCCAGACATGGTCCTTGGCGTAGAGCATCAGCGCTTCCCAGATCTGGCCGCGCCCGGTGAAGGCCGTGGGCGCCAGCGTGGTGCTGATCTTGTCCAGATGCCCGTTCACATAGGTGGCGCCGGCGCAGATCACCAGCATGGCGACAGGGATGATGAACAGGCGATACTCGCGGTTGAGCTTGCTGAAGGCAAAGCCTACCATCGCCGCCAGCAGCCCCATGCCCATCGAGGTCTTCGACACGGTGCGATAGAGGAAGAAAGCCGCCAGCAACAGCACCACCGCCCGGATGCGCAGATTGACATGCCTGGCGTCGAAGAGGAACAGCAACATGCAGAAGGCGCAGCTGGCACCGGCGAAATTCTTGTGAGTCATCAGGCCGCGCCAGTTGCCCGCCAGCGCCGAACCTTCCCACTCGCTGCCCAAATGCATGCCGACATTCGGTTCGATCAGCACGGTGAGGTAATTGGCCACCAGCGTGATCACTAGCGCGATCCGCAGCCCGTCGCTGGCCCGGCGATAGCCCCCGGTATGGACGATGATGAAGGTGGTCCAGACCATCATCGTGGTCAACAGCAGACGGCGCATGGCGATATCGGGCGCGATCGCCCAGCTCAGGCTGATCCAGCACCAAGCCAGCGCGGCCAGCACCGGAAGCGGCACCATCAGCAGGCTCCAGCCCCGGGCCCATGGCCTGGCCCAGACCAGCACGCCGCCCAGCACCACCAGATAGCTGATCTGGCGCACCAGACTGCCCTCGCTGGCGCCTTCCGAGGTGGCGCCGGCAATGAACGGCCCCAGCGTGGAGAGCAGCACCAGCAGGACGCACAACCCCTGCCCGATCAGGGCGCGCATATCGACCGGCAAGCCTAGCGCGCCATCCTCCTCCTCGGGCCGCTCGCCCGATTGCTTCAGCAGAGCCGTCGGCAGCAGCGAAGTCGGCAGCGGGAGCGGCGGTTGCGACATAGTGGACAAAGCCTCGCGTGAAATGAGGGCGATCAGGCCCTATGCGCTGAATGATCGCATGATTGCTGCGCCTGCGATAGCCCGGAAAAGGGCAGGCTGGGCCACCTGCAAGCCGGGATGCGGGCGGATCGGGTCATGCTGCCCGGCCGCCCTCTGCGCAAACCGAGCCCGCCGATCGTCTTGGCAGGCCCGG
>NZ_BCZE01000081.1 GCF_001598555.1 Novosphingobium rosa NBRC 15208 | reverse complement strand
TCGGATTGCCGTAGCAGGCCAGCGCATCGGCGCGGCATTCGTCGGTGAAGTAGAGGATCATGTTCATCGGACAGCCATCGGCGCGGCGCGGAGGCGCGCCCATCGGCGTGCCAGAAAAACCGCGCGCCGACCCGGCCAAGGCCATGCCAGCCAGCGCCCCTGCCCCGGCGATAAAATCCCTGCGCAGCATCACTTCATCCCTTCGCTCTCTTCAGGCGCATCCATACACCTTACGACGCAAGCACAAAGATCATGATTGAGACAGCGCTGTCAAGCACGGATGCTTACCATAAAATCTCGCGAAAAATCCTCTTTTCTTTAAATATGTCCCGGACAGCGGAAAGGGCGAGCGAACGTCCACCCTCTCTTCACCCTGTGATAGACAGCGCTGTCTATCAATAGACCCATTCCGTTTCTCGCCCGCCGATCATCACCTTGCGGGTGAAATGCAGCTTCCACAAAGGCTGAGGCAGGCTTTTGGCAAAGGCCTCGACATCGGCATTCAGCTTCGCCTTGGCCGCTGGATCGGCGGAAGACAGATCGGCCTTCTCCCACGGATCTTTCGCCAGATCGTAGAGGTGCGTCTGGTGCCAGTCATCCGAGCGCCACAGCTTCAGATCGCCCTGCCGCGCGGCAAAGACCGGCGCCTGCCCCCACACCAGCAGGCGCGGCGTGGCGGGCGGATGGCGCGCCTCGTCGAACAGATCGCGCCCTTCCAGCTCACGCGGCATCGCGATGCGCGGCGCGGCGGCGTGCAGGATGGTGGGCAGAATATCCAGCGAGGAGACCGGCGTATCCACCACGCCCATGGGCCTTAGATGACCCGGCCACGACAGCAGGAAAGGCACCCTCACCCCGCCTTCCAGATAGGTGAACTTACCCGCACCCCATGGATGCGCCTGATTGCAGAAGCCGAACTGCACCGGGCAGCCATTGTCGGCCAGGAACACCACCATCGTGTTGTCGCGCAGATGGTCACGCTCCAGCCTGTCGAGGATCTGCCCCACTCCGGCGTCCATCGCCGCGATCATCGCCACATAGGTACGGCGGATCGGATCCTTGATCTGCGGAAACTTGTCGTACCACAGCTGCGGCACCTGCAGCGGCCAATGCGGCGCATTGTAGGCGACATAGGCGAAGAACGGCTGCTTGCCCTTGGCCGAACGGTCGATGAAATCGACGGCGTGATCGGTGATCTCATCGGTGAGATAGCGATTGAAATTGTTCACCACATGGCGGTCGGCCCCTTCGAGGATCGTGCCGTTCTTCATCCGGTGATCGAAGGGCGGCTTCTTGGCATCCTGAGCGGTGGGGGTGGTGACCATGCCGGGCGTTTTGGGATCGACATAGATCGTCTCACCCGCCAGGAAGCCGAAGAATTCGTCGAAACCACGGTTGGTGGGGTAGAAACGATCCTCCGAGCCGACATGCCATTTGCCGATGGCCGCGCTGCGATAGCCCAGCGGCTTCAGACGCTCGGCGATGGTCTTCTGGCTTTCGGGAATGCCCGCGCCCTCGTCGCCGCCATTGCCGTCGTCATTGATGTTGTAGGTGTAGCCGTAGCGCATCGGCATGCGCCCGGTCAGCAGCCCCGCGCGCGACACGGCGCAGACCGAGGCCGCGACATAACCGCTGGAAAAAGCCACGCCCGCATGCGCGATGCGGTCGATGTTGGGCGTCTCCACATCGTGGCGGCCATAGGCGGAGACATCGGGCCAGCCCAGATCGTCGACCAGAATCACCACCACATTGGGGCGGGCGGATGGCGCGTGAACCGGCGCCGGTGCAGGTGCAGGTGCGGGCCCGCGCGCCGGGGCGGAAGCCGCCGTCACGGCCAGAGCGGCGGTGGCCAGCAGGGTGTGTACAAGCTTGCGCATCATCTTACTCATTGCCCTCGGGCGTGATCTTGCATCCGGCGACCACAGCGGGTTTGGCCGGGTCGAGCGAAGGCTCCCCCTTGCACCACGGGAATTTTTCCGGGTTCAACGGGCCATCATGCATCCCGTCCAGCACCTTTTGCAGCGCGGCCTTGCGCGCAGCAGCCTCGCCGGCGGGTTTGGCGATCACGGTTTCCGTGCCCGCCGCCTGATCGATGGCGACGAATTTGCCATCGCCATAGAGCTTGTATTGCGCATCGAAGACATAGCGCGTGGGGTTGAACACCCAGACCGGCGCGTAATGTTCGAAGATCCAGTCGCGGGCGGCGGGTTTCTGCCCCAGCACCACCGGCATCTGGTCCACCCCGTCGATCCCCGCAGGCACCTTCGCCCCGCCGATGTCGGCAATGGTGGGCATGATGTCGGCAAAGTCGAACAAGCCCTCGCGGGTGACATTCTGCGGCACCTTGCCCGGCGCCCAGACGATCATCGGCACATGGGTGCCGTTCACCGTGGGCGTGCCCTTGCCGCCCCTGATCTGGTAACCGTCACGCGTGGAGGTGATGGCGCGGTTGGTGCCATTGTCGCCGCTGAAGATCACCACCGTGTTCTTGTCCAGCCCCTCGGCCTTCAGGCGCTCCATCAATGTGCCGACGAGCCCGTCCATATAGGTGACCATGGCGGAAAAGCGGTTCTTGGGGCCCTGCGCATTCATGCTGTCGGGCGTGGGTACGAAGGGGCTGTGGACCAGCACCATCGGGTAATAGAGGAAGAAGGGCTCGGCCTTGTGGCGGCTGATGAAATCGAGGGCGTATTTGCTGTCGAAATCGGGGCCGAAGCCTTCCTCGGTGATGTGGTTGTGGCCGTTGGTGGCGCGCGTCGGCCCCCAATAGCGCGATCCCTTGGCGTCCAGCGCCTTGAGCTGCCAGAGGTAGCTTTCATCGAAGCCCGCCGCTTCGGGCGTGATGCCCACGCGCCCGTCGAAGCCATTGCCCATCAGCTGCCATTTGCCGACGATCCCCGTGGCATAGCCTGCCGATTTCATCACATTGCCGAAGGTCGTCTGGCCCGGCGCCAGATAGCCGAACGCCTCGTAATTGCGGTGGTTTTCCATGCCCGTCATCAGGCGGGTGCGCGAAGGGCTGCACAAGGGCATGGCATGGGCATTGGCGAAGCGGGTGCCCTCACGCGCCAGACGGTCGATGTTGGGCGTGTAATATTCCCCGCCATAGGTGTTGAAACCCTCGACCCCGATGTCATCGGCCAGAATGAAGATGACATTGGGCCTGCCGCCGGTGCGCGCGGGCTGCGCCGGAGCGGGACTCGCCGGGCCGTGGCTGTATTCGGGCGGCTGGGCCATGGCGCCCGCCCCCGCCAGCCCGCACGCCAGCGCCATGGCCGCTGCTGCCCCTTTCATCCGCCGTGCCATTGCCTGCATGGTCATGCTTCCTTTCAATCCTGCCACATGGCGGGCACATGCGTGCCTTCGCGCGCGGGCATCAGCGCATTGGGGCGGTTGCCGCGGAAGGGGGCGAAATCAGCCTCGGCCTGCTTCATCCGCGCCTGCATCGCCTTGACGATATCGGGGTGCAGGGAGGCCACGCTGTATTGCTCACGCGGGTCGTGCATGTCGTAGAGCTGCGGATAGCCGCGCCCTTCCAGCGACATTTCGAACTTCATGTAGAAATCGGCGCGGACATATTTCCACTGCTGAGTGCGGATGCCCACCACATCCTCGTCCTGAAACAGCAGCAATTGCTCATGCGGGGTGGCGCCGCCGCGCGTCAGCACGCCGGTGATGTCCTTGCCGTCCACGGTGACGCCCGCAGGCTGGGGCAGCCCCGCCAGCGCGCAGAGCGTGGGCATGATGTCGATGCCCATGGCGATGGCATCGCTGCGCCGCCCGGCCGGAATGGCGCCGGGCCAGCGGGCGATGAAGGGCACGCGATAGGCCCCGTCATAGGCGCCGCCGCCCTTGCGCTGGCGCAGGCCGCCGGTCGAACCCTCGAACCACGGGCCATTGTCCGAGGTGAAGATCACCATCGTATCGCGATCCAGCCCCAGCGCCGCCAGCTTGGCCATCAGGCGGCCGACGATGCTGTCGATCTCCATCACCGTATCGCCATAGGCCCCGCCGTTCTTCGAGCCCTTTTCAAAGCCCTTGGCCGGATAGTTGGGCAGATGCGGCGAACTGAGCGCCAGTTCGAGGAAGAAGGGGCGCTTGGCGTTCTCGTCGATGAATTGCTCGGCGCGGGCATAGAACTGCTGCTGCAGGCCGGGATAGTCAGGCTCCCACTGGCCTTTCTTCTGGCCCTTCTGGAATTCGTAGATCGCCAGCGGCGAGATATCGTGGCTGTAGGGAATGCCGTAGAACAGGTCGAAGCCGTAATGGGTGGCGTCCCAGTCATCGCCCGTATGGCCCAGATGCCACTTGCCGATCAGCGCGCTGGCATAGGCGGGCTTCAGCGCATCGGCGATGGTCTTCTCGCTCTTGGGCAGGCCATGCGTGTCATTGGCCAGCAGCACGCGCGACATGGTGGTGCGCACCGGATAACGCCCGGTCAGCAGCCCCGCGCGCGATGGGGTGCAGACATTGGCGGCGGCGTAGTAATCGGTGAGCGTGATGCCTTCGCGGGCCATGCGGTCCAGATGCGGCGTGGGAATGTCGCGCCCGCCCATCGGGCCGATGTCGCCATAGCCCATGTCGTCGCACAGGATGACGATGAAGTTGGGCTGGCGTTTCGGCGCCGCCGCATGCGCCACGCCGGTCATGCTGCCGGCCAGCCCCGCCGCCAGAGCCGCGCCCGCCACACCCAGAAATCCGCGCCGATGTTGTTGCATGCTCTCTTGCCTTCGTCTTGAAAAAATCCGGGGCGGTGCATGAACCACCGCCCCGGCAGAGGGGAACTTAAAAGCTGTAACCGATGGTCGCCCCGACATAGCGCATCGCCGCCTTGGGCACGAAGGCGGTGAGGTTGTTGGGCGTCACCGTCTGCGAGGTCAGCTCGCTGGCGTGGCCCATGGCGGAGTAGAAACGCTGATCAGTCAGGTTTTTGATGAAGATCGCGAAACTCAGCCCCTTGCCCGCGGGGCGCAGGCCCAGCGACAGATCCACCGTGGCATAGGCTTTCTGCACCAGCAGCGGATCCTGCTCCAGCGCGAAGAGCACGCTGCTCTGATAGTTCAGATTGGCATCGGCATAGGCGGTGTAACGGCCCAGCGGCAGGTCGTAATGCGGGTTCAGCGTGAAGCGCCATGCCGGCGTGTTGGGCAGCACGCCATTGCGCACATTCTGGTTCGCGCCAGACACCACGCCATTGGCGCCCACCTGCTTGAAGCAGGCATTGGTGGGCGCCGCCGCGCCATAGGCCACGGTGGTGAACGCGGCCTGATACTGCAACGGGCAGGCCAGCCCATCGGCATCGAAACGCGCATGGGTATAGGCGAAGGAGGTGCCGATGCTCAGCCGGTCGGTCGGGCGCACCGTGCCCTCGATCTCGATGCCCTTGGTTTCGGCATGGCCCGCATTGGTCACCACGAAGAGGAAGTTGCCCGTCGACTGGTCCGAGCGGTTGGCCTGAACCTGCAGATCCTTGTATTTGGCCAGATAGGCCGAGATGGCGATGCTCAGTCTGTGGTCGGCGGTACTGCCCTTGAAGCCGACCTCATAGGCGTTGACCGTTTCGGGGCGGACCAGCGCATTGTTGTTGAAGGTCTGGTTGTATTCTGTGCCCAGCGACTGGCCCTTATAACCGCGCGTGTAGGTGGCATAGGCCTGAGCGCGGCGGCTGAACTCATACTGCAGGCCCAGCTTGCCGGTCAGCACATTGTCGGCGGCGGCGGTGTAGCCGTTGGTGACGGCCACGTTCTGGCTGTCTCCGGCGAAGGGCGGGGTGGCGTATTGGAAGCCATAGACCGAGATGAACTCATGCTGCCAGCGCGCCCCGCCGATGGCCTTCAGCCCGCCGACCAGATTGTAATCCACCTGGCCGAAGAAGGCATATTGGTCGCTGCGCAGATGCGCCAGACTCTGCCCCGATGAGCCCACGGTGTTGGCCGCCGGACAGGCCGCGCCGATGGCAAGGCCAGCGCTGGCAGGCGCGTTGCAGGTGACGATGCGGCGGGTAAAACCGCGATCGATGGTCACATCGGAATAGAAGACACCCGCAACATAGTTCAGCCGCCCCTGATGCGCGTTGGAGGCGCGCAGCTCCTGCGTGAAATTGTCCAACTGCCACGCCCCGCCATTGACGTCGAAGGAGGCATAGTAAGGCGCCGCCGTGCCGCCGGTGTAGATCGGCACGCCGGTGTTGATGTTGTCCACGTCCTGATTGTTGAACAGGTTGAACTTCTGATAGGCCGTGATGGAGGTCACCGAAATGGCGCCGGCATCATATTTGGCCTCGATCGAATAGACCTGCTGCTTGGTGGAGGTCACGGTGTCGAGGTTCGAGGACACCTGATTGTTGTTGGGCCCGGCCACCACCGGCGACAGCAGCTTGACCAGATTGGCATTGTCCGCACGGATGAACACCGACTGGCAGCACAGCGTATGCGTGCGCCCGTAAGAGGCCGAGGCCAGCACGTTCAGCCGGTCGAAATCGAACTCCACCTTGCCGCGCACGCCCCAGCTTTCCGAACCGTTGGTCTTGTGCTGCAGCGTGGTGTTGTAGGTGAAGCCGTCATCCTTGTTGTAGAAGGCGGTCAGGCGGGCCTTCACATGCTCGGCCAGCGGGCCCGAGACCGTGCCATTGACGTGATATTCGCCCATTTCGGCAACCGTGGCCGACATCTTGCCGGTGAAGGTATCGGTGGGGCGCGCGGTGACGATGTTGATCGCGCCGCCCGTGGCATTCTTGCCGAACAGCGTGCCCTGCGGCCCGCGCAGCACCTCGACCCGCTCGATATCGGCCAGATCGGTGAAGCCCTGAGCGGCGCGCGCCATCACCACCCCATCCATCACCACCGAGACCGAGGATTCATTGCCCACGCCGAACACCGCCGTGCCGATGCCCCGGATGCGGAAGTTGGAGTTGGTGGGATTGGTGCCCTGCGTATAGGTCAGCGAGGGTGAAATCTGGCCGATGTTGGTGGTGTCTGTGATGTTGCGCGTGGCCAGCGACTGGGCACTGAGCGCGGTCACCGAAACGGGCACATCCTGCAGGCGTTCGGCGCGTTTCTGCGCGGTCACGACGATCTCGCCGGGCGCCGGTTCCCCGGCAGCCGGCGCGGTATCGGGCGCCGTCTGCGCGCACGCCGGATGAGCCAGCGCCGAGATGGCGATCCCGGTCAGCAGCGTGGCGATCAATCGATTGGTCACGTGGTCCTCCCCCTGTTTTATGCATGTCTTGCAGGCATCGGGGGGCGCCGCCGGAATACCCGGCCTTATTTCCTCACCCCCTGATGGGCGGGGCGTGTGCGCCCCTGATCCTGTGCGTGTCTGTTTGCCCATGCGCCGAATCAACGTCAGCGCTGACGTTAGCATATATGGGTCAACGTCAGCGCTGTCAAACCATCCGTGACGTGGTTTTGGCACATGCTCTCGGCAGGGGCCGGGGCAGGCCCGACCGTCAGCATGGACAGGCCCCGGCCTGCTGGGGTAACGGTCTGCCGCATGAGTGAAAAACGCCCCACCCTCGACGATGTCGCCCGGATCGTGGGCGTCTCCGGCAAGACGGTGGCCCGCGTCATCAACAATGAGCCCGGCGTGGGCGAAGCCATGCGGGCCCGGGTGATGGCCGTGGTCGAGCAGATCGGCTATCAGGCCAATGTTTCGGCGCGGGCGCTGGCCAGTTCGCGCACCTTTCGCGTCGGCATTCTGTCCTCGGCCATCACGCGCTTTTTCATGACGCAGTTCTATCGCGGCGCTTCCGATGTCTGTCTGGCGCGCGGCTATCAGATGGTGCTGCGCGAACTGGAGGGCAGTTCACCCGAGGAGCTGGTCGATCTGGAGCGGCAATTGCGCGCCAATCCGCTCGACGGCCTGTTCGTCGCCGCCCCGCTCAGCGACAATTACGCGCTGCTCGACATGCTGGACCGGTTGCAGATCCGCTATGTCCGCCATACGCCGATCGATGAGATCGGGCGGTCCGACGCGGTCTTTGCCGACGATGTGGCGGGCGCCAGCGCCCTGGCGCGGCACCTCTGGGGGCTGGGCCATCGTCGCTTCGGCATTCTGCGCGGGCCTGACTTTCATCTGGCCGGGCGTCTGCGCCACGATGCCTTCCGCGATCAGGTGCTGGCGCTGGGCGCTGACCCTGCCGAGGTCAACGCCGTCCTTTGGGAAAGGCCGCAGGATCAGGACACCGCCGGTTTCGCCGAAACGGCGCAGCTGCTGGCCCACCCCTCCCGCCCCACCGCCATTTCGGCCTTCAATGACGAGCTGGCCGCCGGCGCGCTGGCCCAGGGCCATCAGATGGGGCTGAGCCTGCCGCGCGATCTGGCGGTGGTGGGCTATGGCAACGCCGAATTCGCCCGGCTGACCTGGCCGCCGCTGACCACCGTGCGCCAGCCCAACCGCGAAATGGCCATCTGCGCCATGGAGTGGCTGACCAGCCCCCCCGTCGCCGGAGTGCGGCAACAGGCCTTTCCCATCGAACTGGTCTTTCGCGCCAGTTGCGGGCGGTTGCTGCAGACGGCCGAGGGTTAGAGGACAAGATCGGCACTCTGCGGTTGACAAAGCGCGCAAACATGCAATTTTAGCGCTAAATAAAACGGAGAGAGCCCTTGCCCCCCTTCCACGCCAGCCGACGCGCCATGCTTGGCGCCATGGTGTCATCCCTCACCCTCGGTCAGACCGCCCTTGCCAGGCCCTCCGGCGGCAAACGGCCCAACATCGTGCTGTTTCTGGGCGAGGGCCTGCGCTGGGACGAATTCGGCTTCATGGGCAATCCCCTGCTGAAAACGCCGCATATGGACCGGCTGGCGCGTGAGGGCGCGCGCTTCAACAATGCCTTCTGCACCAATGCCCTGTGCCTGCCCTCGCGCGCGTCCTTTCTGACCGGGGCCTATTCCCATTACACCGGCGCGGTCACCAATGACGCCAACATCGTCCCGCGTGATATCCCCATGTTCACCGATCTGCTGCATGAAGCGGGCTATGAAACCGCCTTCATCGGCAAGAGCCATGTCGGCGGCGCGCTGCTCGACCGGCCATGGGACTATTATTTCGGCTTCAAGGGGCAGGCCCATTACCTGCACCCCACCATCGTGGAAGGCCGCAACGGGCACTATCAGCCCGAAAAGCAGTATGACGGCTATGTCGACGACATTCTGACCGACAAGGCCGTGGAATGGCTCGACAGCCGCCAGGGGGACAAGCCCTTCTGCCTGCTGCTGTGGTTCTATGCGCCGCATGCCCCGTTCTACCGCCCGCGCCGCATGCTCGATGCCTTCAACGGCGTGCCCATTCCCAAGCCGGGCAGCTTCGACGAGGATCTGGCGGGCTATCCCGGCAAGCCGCGCGCCGTGGCCGATGCCGACAACAAGATCGGCACCAGCACCGTCTTCAACGACGATCCGCGCACGCTGGAAGAGCTGGTCAAGGACCATTACGCGGGCGTGGAATCCAACGATGAGGATGTGGGCCGCGTGCTGGCCTCGCTCGACAAGAAGGGCGTGACCGACGAGACGGCGATCATGCTCAGCTCCGACCACGGCTTCTTCCTGGGCGAGCATGGCTTCTACGACAAGCGGCTGATGTATGAGCCCTCGATCCGCATTCCGATGGTGCTGCGCTATCCCAAAAGCGTGAAGGCGGGCACGCAGCGCGAGGAAATGGTGCTGAACGTCGATGCCGCCCAGACCCTGCTCGATCTGGCGGGCATTCCGGCGGCGGCCACCATGCAGGGGCGCAGCCTGCTGCCGCTGGCGCAGGGCAAGTCCCTGCCCGACTGGCGCAAGGACTGGATGTACGAATTCTTCGAATATCCCGGTTTCGAAAATGTCCGCCCCTGCCGTGGCCTGCGCACAGAGCGCTGGAAATACATCCATTATTTCCTCGAACCCGAGGAGTTCGAACTCTACGATCTGCAGGCCGATCCGCAGGAGATGCACAATCTCTATGGCAAGCCCGGCCATGAAGAGATCACCGCCCAGCTGCGCCAGCGCCTGCTGGATCTGCGCAAGGAAACCCGCGACTTCTATCGCTGGACGCCATCGCGCCCGGCGCGGATGAGCGCGATCTATGCGCCGCCGCCCACCAATCTGGTTGCCGCCCCCGGCAATTGACGCATCGCCAAAGACGGGGCCCACGGCAAGGGGCGCCGCGTTTCAGCGGCCCCTTGCCTTTGGTCCGCGAAGGATTAGGGCGGGATTTTGGTTTCCCGCAAAGGACAGACAGCACCTGTGGCCAGAGCCCCCAGACGATCCAGTCAGGCCGTGACCATGGCCATGGTGGCCGAGCGCGCCGGCGTGTCGACCATGACGGTCTCCAACGTCATCAACGGGCGCCAGACCACCGCCGAACCGACCCGCCAGCTGGTGCTCGAAGCCATTCGCGCGCTGGGCTATCGCCCCAATGCCGCCGCGCAGGCGCTGGCCAGCGCGATCCAGCCGCATATCGGCCTGCTCTATCACAATGCGCAGAACGGCTTTGTCAGCGCGCTGCTGATCGGCGCGCTGTCAGGCGCATCGAAATTCCGCGTCCAGCTCACGGCCCAGCCCTTCGAACGGCGCGAACTGTCTTCCATCGGCGAGCATATCGACCAGATGATCCGTGATGGCATCAATGCCCTGCTGCTGCCGCCCCCGCTGGGCGAGGTCATCAATGACAGCGCCCTGGCCCAGCAGATCGGCATCCCGATGATCGCGCTGGCCCCGGGCGACACGCTGAGCCGCATCTCCTCCGTGCGCATCGACGATGTCTCGGCCGCGCATGAGATGACGCGCCATCTGATCGCCATGGGCCACCGGCGCATCGGCTTTATCCGCGCCAATGGCACGAATCTGATCCGCCACACCCGCCATCGCGGCTATTGCGCCGCGCTGGAAGAGGCGGGAATTCCCTATGATCCGGCGCTGGTGGTCGACAGCGCGCTGAATTACGAAACCGGCATGACGGCGGCCACCATGCTGCTCACCCTGCCCCGGCGGCCCAGCGCCATCCTGTCGAGCAATGACGAAATGGCCGCCGCGACGATCTCGGTGGCTCACCGCATGGGCCTTTCGGTGCCGGGGGATGTCTCGGTCTGCGGTTTCGACGACGATCCGCTGGCGGTGAAGATCTGGCCCGAACTCACCACCATGCACCAGCCCATCGCCCAGATCGCCGAGCGCGGCATGGCCGAGCTGGTGCAGCGCCTGCGCGACCCCGGCAAGGAGGCGGAGCAGCCCAAGGCCATCTATCTGCCCTACACGCTGATCCAGCGCGAATCGGTGGGCCGGATCGAGGGCTGAGCCCGCCGCGCACGCAGGCCCGTCACGCCACCCGCCAAAGCGCATGATTGCATTGCGACATAACGTAAAAATGCTGATCGTTGCTTTTCTGCATCATGTATTTTTCATAAATATCCAATGTTTTCAAATAAATCTGAAACGCGCCGCCAGACAGGCCTTTCCGCCCGGCAATTGACAGATCGGCAGCACCGTCTATTTTAGCGCTATAAATTCAAACGCTGGAACCCGGGCAAAGACAGGGTTCCGACACGGGATCGAGCTTATGCCGCATACAAGGGCGGCAGGCCGGGGAGGAACAAGACTGATGACATCCCAGCCATAGGTCATGCGCGCAGGCAGCCAGCCCGCGCATCACCACCGATTTCCCGAGCCAGGGAGCGCGCCCCCACCGGGCCGCCCCTCACACAACGGCATCCGCGCCGATCGCTCTGGCCTCCATCAGGCCGGAACTGGGCGCGCATGCCTGACAGATATGACGACACAAGGGAGGCAGCCAGACGGCCTGTTCCTTCCGGGATGGAGAGACAAGTGATGACCAAGACCCTTCTGCGCGGCGGCGTTGCCCCACTGCCTTTGGCGCTGGCCCTGGCCGTGCTGGCGCCCTGCGCCGCGCTGGCCCAGACCGCGCCCGCAGCAGCCCCTGCCGCCACGCCCGCCGCCGACGCTCCGGCCCCCGGCGACATCGTGGTGACCGCGCAAAAGCGTTCCGAGCGCCTGCAGGACGTGCCGCTGGCCGTCACCGCCGTGGGTGGCGACATGCTGGCCAAGCGCCAGATCAACGACACCAACTCGCTGGTCGCCGCCGTGCCCTCGCTCACCTTCCAGCAGGGCGCCAACCCCACCAACACCGTCTTCCGCATCCGCGGCATCGGCACCGCCCTGTTCGGTCAGGGCGTTGAATCGGCAGTGTCCACCGTGGTCGATGGCGTGGTCGCCGTGCGCGCCGCCCAGGGCTTCTCGGACCTGTCGGATGTCGAGCGCATCGAAGTGCTGCGCGGCCCCCAGGGCACGCTGTTCGGCAAGAACGCCACGGCCGGCGTCATCAGCGTCACCACCGCCCGCCCGTCCAAGCAGCTGGAAGCCGGCTTCGAGGCGACCGTGGCCGAGCATAACGAATATCGCGTGAAGGGCACCGTTTCGGGCCCGCTCAGCGAGACGGTGCGCGCCCGCATCTCCGGCTTTTACAACAATGTGCAGGGCGTCACCTACAATGTCGGCACCGGCAAGTGGGTGAATGGCGAAAAGAGCGGCGGCGTGCGCGGCAAGCTGGAATGGGATGCGGCTGACAATCTCAACCTGCTCTTCACCGGCGAATACCGCCAGAGCGATTCCAACTGCTGCGCCTCCACGCTGATCTCGGCCACCACGCCCGCGCTGCTTCAGGTGATGGGCCCCGTCACTCCCAGCCGCAACAACCGCACCATCAGCGAAGACACCGACACTTACGCCAACAGCCGCTCGCAGACCTATTCGCTGCAGGCCAACTGGGATCTGGGCGGCGTCACGCTGACCTCGATCACCGCCTATCAGAAGTATCATCTGGCGGTGAACCAGCCGATCGACCGCGTGAACCTGAGCGGCCCGATCTATCTGGGGCCGACGTCGGGCGCGCCCTATTCCTACTGGAACCAGAACCACGGCATCGTCGACCTGTCGGCCTTCAGCGAAGAGCTGCGCGTGGCCAACAAGAGCCATGGCCGCTTCAACTATGTCGGCGGCGTGTTCTTCATGACCAGCATCCTCGACCGTCCCTTCGACCGTCGCCGCGCCCAGTGCACCGGCGGCACGCTCTATCAGGCCTGCCCCACCGCCAACACCGTGTGGCAGTCGGCCGCCAGCGACGCGCATTTGAAGCAGACCAGCGTGGCCGCCTTCGGTCAGGTCGACTATCAGGTCTGGCGCGGCCTGAAGGCCATCGGCGGCCTGCGCGTGGGCTATGAGGAAGGCACCAATGCGGGCTGGCGCCAGGGCGCGATCCAGCCGGGCGATGTGGCTTTCCCCTCGAACGGCACCTCCTCGGGCTCGGCCTCGGCGCATGACACCTCGCTGACCGGCAAGGTGGGTCTGCAGTATGAATTCAGCCGCACCGCGCAGGCCTATGGCTCCTACACGCGCGGTTACAAGGGGCTGGGCTACGACACCGAAATCTCGAACGGTTTCGCCAACCAGACCATCCTCAAGCCCGAATATGTCAACGCCTATGAGCTGGGCTTCAAGGGCAGCGCCTTCGATCGCAAGCTGAGCTTCAACGCGGCGCTGTTCCTCTCGGAATACAGCAATCTGCAGGTGCAGGCCAACCGCTCCGATCCGGCGACCGGCGTGATCCAGTTCGTGCCGACCAACGCCGGCAGCGCCTCCTCGCGTGGTGTCGAGCTGGAAACCACCTTCCGCCCCGACAGCCACTTCACGCTCAACGCCTCGGTCACCTACGCCAAGACGGAAGTGAACATCGACGGGCTGAACTGCCCGATCGAGTTCCAGAACACCACCTCCTCGCCCGCCAGCAGCGGCATGCCGATCAACCAGTGCTATCGCAACGGCACGACCTATCAGCAGAACCTACGCGGCGCCCCGCTGCCCGCCAGCCCCAAGTGGCGCGTCAGCGTGGTGCCCCGCTATGAGCATCCGGTCAGCGGCAGCCTGAACGCTTTCGGCCAGGTCGGCGTGGTCTACACCAGCGCGCAGAACTTCACGCTGGAGCAGGATCCGCTGGCGGTGCAGAAGGCCTATACGCTGGTCGATGCCAGCATCGGGCTTTCGGATGCCTCGGGTCGCTACACCTTCACGCTTTTCGTGAAGAACCTGTTCGACAAGAACTATCTCACCAGCATCGGCCACAACTCGCTGCTCTCGACGACGGCGACGCCCTATGACATGGTGGGCACCTACAACAAGGATGCCTCGCGCTACTTCGGTGGCTCGATCTCCTACCACTTCCGTTAAGAGCGGAGCCTTTCAGGGCGGCGTGCAAAGTCTTGTGCGCCGCCCTGCCATAACAAAAACTGGGAGTCTGCGCCTGATGTCTCGCCGCCTTGCCACCGTGCTTCTGCTGCCTCTGGTTTCGCTTGCCCTGTGTGGCGCAACGAAGGACCCGGCAGGCTGGCGCGATCTCAACCACAATCACAAGCTCGATCCCTATGAGGATGCGCGCCTCACCCCGGCGCAGCGCACCGAGGATCTGCTGGCGCGCATGACGCTGGAGGAGAAGGTCGGCACGCTGGTGCATGGCTCTCTGCCCACGCCGGATTCAGGCATCGGCGCCTCGACCAAGGGGTATGACCTGCCCGCGATCAAGAAGATGATCGAGCAGGGCAAGGTCAACAGCTTCATCACCCGGCTGATCCTGCCGCCCGCGCAAATGGCGCAGGCCAACAATGAAGTGCAGCAGATCGCCGCCGCCACGCGGCTGGGCATTCCCCTGACCATCAGCACCGATCCGCGCAGCCATTTCCAGGCCGTGCTGGGCATGAGCAATGGCAGCGTCGGCTTCTCGCAATGGCCCGAAACGCTGGGCTTTGCCGCGCTGGGCGATCCGGCCACGGTGAAGCGCTTCGGCGCGCTTGCCGCGCGCGAGTATCGCGCTGTCGGCATCCATATGGCCCTGTCGCCTCAGGCCGATCTGGCCAGCGAGCCGCGCTGGGGCCGTCAGGTCGGCACTTTCGGTTCGGACCCGGCCACGGTTTCCGCGCTGACGGCGGCCTATATCGAGGGCTTTCAGGGCGGCCCGGATGGCGTCACTCCCACGGGCGTGGCCACGGTGGTCAAGCACTGGGTCGGCTATGGCGCCGAGCCCGAGGGCTTCGACGGCCACAACATCTATGGCCGCACCGCGAAGCTCGACGACCGCAGCTTCGCCCTGCATGTCGCCGCCTTCAAGGGCGCGATGGCGGTGCATCCGGCGGGCGTGATGCCCACCTATGCCATCCTTTCGGGCGTAACGCTGAACGGCAAGCCGCTCGAGCCCGTCGGCGCGGGCTTCAGCCATCAGCTGCTGACCGATCTGCTGCGCGGCACGATGGGCTACAAGGGCCTGATCCTCTCCGACTGGGCGATCACCAATGACTGCACCGACACCTGCGCCGCGCCCACGGCGGACAAGCCGCAGCTGCCTCCCGCCATCGGCATGCCCTGGGGCGTAGAGGGGCTGACCAAGGCGCAGCGCTTCGCCAAATCGGCCGAGGCCGGGGTTGACCAGTTCGGCGGGGTGAACGATCCGGCACCGCTGCTGGAAGCCGTGCAGGCGGGCACCATTTCCCGCGCGCGGATCGACGCGGCGGTGCGCCCGGTGCTGATGCTGAAGTTCCAGCTTGGCCTCTTCGATCATCCCTTCGCCGATCCGGCGGAGGCCGCACGCATCGTCGGCGCTCCGCAAGCGCAGCAAGAGGCCGATGCTGCGCAGCGCGCATCGCAGGTGCTGCTGGAGAACCGCAACAATCTGCTGCCGCTGCGCGCGCAGGGCCGTCGCGCCTGGCTGCTGGGCATCGCGCCCGAAGCCGCCAAGGCCGCCGGTTTCACCCCGGTGGAGGATCCGGCGCAGGCCGATGTCGCGCTGATGCGCGCCGCCACGCCGCATGAAAAGCTGCACCCCCACCACTTCTTCGGCGCGCGCCAGAGCGAGGGCCGTCTCGACTTCCAGCCCGGCGACCCGCTGCTTGAGGCCCTCAAGCGCGTGCCCGCCAGCGTGCCGGTGGTGCTGGCCGTTGATATGGACCGGCCCGCGATCCTCACCAATGTGAAGGACCGCGCCGGAGCGCTGCTCGCCGTCTTCGGGGCCAGCGATGCGGCGCTGCTCGATGTGGTGACCGGCAAGGCGGTGGCGCGCGGGCATCTGCCCTTCGAACTGCCCTCCTCCATGGCGGCGGTCGCGGCCCAGGATCCGGCCCTGCCCGATGACAGCGTCCAGCCGCTCTATCCCCGCGGCGCGGGGATCGTGCTGGCGGCGCATCCCTGATGGCGCGCGGGATGGTTGTCGCCCTTGGCCATCCGGGTTTTGTTGTCGCATCGTTTGACGCGAAAAACCGGTTCCCACTTTTTCGCGCGATGCTCTAGAAGCGGGTGATGGTCATGGCACTCAGCGCAGCATCCCGCCCCGTCCCCGAAGGCATGGTGGCGATCCCCGGTGGCACATTCACCATGGGATCGACCGCCTTCTACCCTGAGGAGGCGCCGCTGCGCCGGGTGAAGGTCGATCCTTTCTGGATCGATGAAGTGCCCGTCACCAATGCCGAATTCGCCCGCTTCGTGGCGGCGACCGGCTATCGGACCTTCGCCGAAATCGCCCCCGATCCCGCGCAATACCCCGGCATGGACCCGGCGCTGGCGGTGCCCGGCTCGGCGGTGTTCATGATGACCGACCGGCCTGTCGATACGTCGGACCCGTCGCAATGGTGGCACTGGATGCCCGGCGCGGACTGGCGCCATCCCACCGGTCCCGACAGCGGGATCGAGGCGCTGATGGACCATCCGGTGGTGCATGTGGTGCATCAGGATGCCGCCGCCTATGCCGCATGGGCCGGCAAGGCGCTGCCCACCGAGGCCGAGTTCGAATGTGCCGCGCGCGGCGGTCTGGTGGATAAGGAATTCGCCTGGGGCGATGAACTGGCCCCGGGCGGCGTGCATCAGGCCAACACCTGGCAGGGCCTGTTCCCCTTCGCCAATCTGGCCGAGGATGGCTGGATCCGCACCAGCCCGGTGAAAGCCTTTCCGGCCAATGGCTATGGCGTGTTCGACATGATCGGCAATGTCTGGGAATGGTGCGAGGACTGGTGGGCTCTGCCCGAGACCGCCAGGAAGAAGGCCAAATCGGCCTGCTGCGCCGTCAGCAATCCGCGCGGCGGCTTTCGCGCCAAAAGCTTCGATCCGGCCAGCCCGCAGGTGAAGATTCCGCGCAAGGTGCTGAAGGGCGGATCGCATCTTTGCGCGCCCAGCTATTGCCAGCGCTATCGCCCCGCCGCGCGCCATCCGCAAAGCGTGGACAGCTCCACCAGCCATATCGGCTTTCGTTGCGTGGTGCGCGGTTAAGGCAGCGCGGCCATGGCCACCATCAAGGATGTTTCCGAAAAGTCGGGCATTTCGGTCAAGACGATCTCGCGCGTGCTCAATGGCGTGGAGACGGTGCGCCCCAATGTGCGCGCCAAAGTGGAAGCCGCGATCCGTGAACTGAACTACCGCCCGGCGCTGGCCGCGCGGCAGCTGGTGAGCGGCAAGACCTATATCATCGTCATTCTGGTGCCCGATGTGGCGGCCTGGTATTATTCGCGCATGCTGCTGGCCATGGCGCAGGCCTGCCGCGCGGTGGGCTGGCATCTGGTGGTGGAGGTCTTCGACCGGCAGGCGCTTGAGGTGGATGCGGATTGGGCCATCAGCCTCTCCTGCAACGCCGATGCGGTGATCGTGCTGCCGCCATGGTCGGATCATCCAAAAATGCTGCGCTCGCTCGAAAGGCTGGGCCTGCCCACGGTGCGCATTGCCGCACAGGCGCGGGGCTTTGGCAAGGTGGTGGATGTGCACCAGCGTGCGGCCATGGCGGAGCTTGTCGCGCATCTGATCGCGCAGGGGCATGAGCGGATCGCGATGATCGCCCCGCCCGCCGCCCATTTCGCCTCCGAGCAGCGCCATCTGGGCTATCGCGACGCCATGGCGGCGGCCGGGCTGGAAGCGCCCCCGGCCTATCTGTTTCGCAGCGCCATGACCTTCGAAAGCGGTCAGGAGGCCTTCGGGCATTTGATGGCGCTCCCTCAGCGGCCCACCGCCATCGTGGCGGTCAACGATGCGACGGCGCTCGGCGCGATGACCGCCGCGCTGCGGCTGGGCTTTCGCGTGCCGCAGGATCTGGCCTTCACCGGCTTCGACAATTCGAGCGAAAGCCGCAGCGCCTTCCCGCCGCTCACCACGGTGGAGCCGCCCTTCGAACAGATCGCCCGCGCCGCCGTGCTGATGGCGATCGACCGCGAGGAGGCCTCCGGCGACCCGGTCCGCCCCCCTGACAGCCCACGCATCATCCTGCGGGAATCGACCGAGGGCGCCCCTGTATAAATACAATGGATAGTCTTTGTATTTGACAAAATACCATCGGTAGTATTTTCTGGCTTTCAGAGGATTCTGAAAAAGCCCGCGGCGCGTCTGCGCAGGGCTCAACCCATCGAATGGACCTGCCGATGTCGCTTCTGCGCAAGACCCTGAGCACCGCCGCCGCCACCTTCGCCGCCATGGCGCTGATCCCCTCCACCGTCCCGGCCCAGACAGCGCCAGCGCCAGCAGCCGCCCCTGCTGCGCAGCATCCGCGCAACATCATCTTCGTGCTGGTGGACGATCTGCGCTTCGATGCGATGGGCTTTCTGCAGCCCAAAGGGCTGGTCCACACGCCCAACATCGACGCCATGGCCGCGCAAGGCACCTATTTTCCCAATGGCGTCACAACCTCATCCCTGTGCAGCCCGGCCCGCGCCAGCATCCTGACCGGCATGACCGCCCGCAACCATGGCGTGGTGGACAACAACAACTCCTCCGAGGAAGGCCTCACCTACTTCCCCGCCTATCTGCAGCAGGCCGGTTACCAGACCGCCTTCTTCGGCAAATGGCATATGGGCAATGACACCGATGCCCCCCGCGCCGGCTTCAACAAATGGGTCAGCTTCAAGGGTCAGGGCCATTACTATCCCCAGACCGACCTGTCCCCCGCCGCCATCGCCGCTGGCAAGGCCAACATGCTCAATGTCGACGGCAAGGAGGTGGCGCAAAAGGGCTACATCACCGACGAGCTGACCGATTACGCCATGAACTGGCTGACGAAGGAGCGCGATCCCAAGAAGCCCTTCTTCCTCTATCTCAGCCACAAGGCGGTGCATTCCGATCCACTGCCGCCGCCGCGCTATGTCCATCAGTACGACAAGACCAACTTCACCCTGCCCGCCAGCTGGACCAACACGCCCGAGAATTACGAAGGCAAGCCGCGCTGGGTCTATGATCAGCGCAATTCGTGGCATGGTATCGACTTCTTCTACAATTCCGACATGAAGATGACGGAATATCTGAAGTATTACTACGGCACGCTCTCGGGCGTGGATGACAGTCTGGGCCGCGTCATGGCCTATCTGAAGGCCAACCATCTGGAGAAGGACACGCTGGTCGTCTTCACCAGCGACAATGGCTTCATGATCGGCGACCATGGGCTGATCGACAAGCGCGCCGCCTATGAAGCCTCGCAGCGCGTGCCGCTGGTGATGTGGGAGCCGGGCACAGTGCCCGCCGGCGTGACCAACCCGGGCCGGGTGCGCGGTCTGGATTTCGCGCCGACCTTCCTCGACATCGCGGGCGTGAAGCAGATGCCCAAGCAGTTCGAGGGGCAGGATGCCTGGGGGCTGATCAACGGCAGCATCAAGCCCGCCGACTGGAAGCCCAGCGACTTCATCTATGAATATTACTGGGAATGGAGCTTCCCCGAAACGCCGACGACCTTCGCCATCACACGCGGCAACATCAAATACATCCAGTACCACGGCATTTACGACCGCGACGAACTCTATGACATCGCCGCCGATCCCACCGAGATGCACAATCTGGCCGAAGATCCCGCGCATCTGGCCGACAAGATCGCCCTGCGCGACGCGCTGTTCAAGCAGCTGGCCAACCGCGAGGGCAAGCATGCCATTCCCTATACGGAACGGCAGGCGATCGGCGCGGTGCGCCGCAACGTCAACGGCACGGGCGCGTCGCCCTTCCCGAAGGAATGGCTGGTCGGCCCCAACCGCCGCGATCGCATCGACGAAATCCTGCCTGACACCATCGCCAAGCAAAAGGCGCATGAAGCAGGCCGGCCTTTCATGGACATGCCCACCGTCGACCAGCAGCTGAAGAACATCCCGAGCAAGTAAAGATAAAGGGGGCGGTGGAACCACACACCGCCCCCTTTTCATACAGGCTGTTACAGTGTCGCGGGACACGGATTTTAACCTTTTGTCAGCCATCTTGCCGGATATCCGGGGGCGGAGGGAACAGGCAGGTCAGCCGGTGATCGGCTGGTCCCGAAAAGGACATGCTCTCATGACACTTCCCCTTCTTGGCAGCGTAAGCGATGCCGCCTCCTCGCTGCTCTCCTCGCTGACCGGCGGTGCGCCAGCCGCCACGCAGACCGCCACCACCGCAGATGCCCCGACCACGCAGGCCACCGCCAGCACCCCTGCCAAGGCGCATCACGGCGGCCACCATCACCATGGCGGCGGCACGGGCACGCAGAGCTTTAGCGATATCCTGGCCGCGCTGACCAGCCCGACCTCGACCAGCAGCACAACAAACACCACCAGCAGCTAAGCATTCCCATCGCAAGGTTCAGTGCCCCCCATGATCCGTACCGATGCCATCGCCCTGGGGCCGATCCTGCCGATCGATCTGCCCGCCCTGTGCCTGTGGGATGACGATCCTTCGATCACCCGGCTCAACCGCCCCTATGTGCCGCAAAACCTGCAGCGCCAGAGCGATTTCTGGCTCAATGCGGCCAATGACCGGGGGCGCGTTTTCTTCGCCATCCGCAGGCGCCCCAGCCCCGATATCATCGGCCATGTGCAGATCATGGAGATCGAGGCGATCCACCGCTCGGCCACTTTGGGCATATTGATCGGCAAGGCGCAGGATCGCGGGCAGGGCTATGGGCGGCAGGCGATGCAGCTGGCCATCGACTATTGCTGGCGGCACCTCAATCTGCGGCGGCTGGCCCTGCGCGTGCATGCCGGGAACACCGCCGCCATCGCGCTCTACCGCCAGCTGGGTTTCGAGAGCGAGGGCGTGCTGCGCCAGGCCGAATTCATCGATGGCGGCTGGACCGACATCACCCTGATGGCGCTGATCCGCCCCGAAGCCTGACGCACCTCCACCCTTGAAATCCTTGGCGGCAGCCCTCATGTCCGCGGCTCTCACCCACCATGGAGCCCCGCCACCTCATGACGACGCCTTCGGATCAGACCACCACACCTCAGACCCATGCTTTCGAGGCCGATGTCTCCAAGCTGCTGCATATGATGGTTCATTCCGTCTATTCCGACAAAGACGTCTTCCTGCGCGAGCTGATCTCCAACGCCGCCGACGCCTGCGAAAAGCTGCGCTATGAGGCGATTGCCGCCCCCGCCCTGCTGGGCGACGATGCCAAGCTGCAAATCGCCATCACGCTGGATGCCGAGCAGCACCAGCTGACCATCGAGGACAATGGCATCGGCATGAGCGCGGCGGATCTGGCCGAAACGCTGGGCACCATCGCGCGTTCGGGCACCAAGGCCTTTATGGACAGCATCGCCGCCGCCAAGGGCGCGGAAGAGACCCAGCTGATCGGCCAGTTCGGCGTGGGCTTCTATTCGGCCTTCATGGTGGCCGGAAAGGTCGATGTGATCTCGCGCCGGGCGGGCGAGGATGCCGCCGCCGTGTGGTCGTCCGATGGTCTGGGCACCTACACCATCGCGCCGGTGGCGCTGGATCAGGCCCCGCAGCGCGGCACGCGCATCGTGCTTCACCTGCTGGACGAGGCGAAGGATTACGCCGAGCGCCACCGCATCGAGCAGATGGTGCGCGCCCAGTCCGGCCATGTCCCCGTGCCCATCGTGCTGAAGGACAAGCCCGATGCCGAAGCTACCCAGCTGGCCGATGGCACCGCGCTCTGGACCCGTTCCAAGAGCGAGATCAGCAAGGAAGAGTACACCGATTTCTACCGCAGCGTGGCCGGGCAGTGGGATGAGCCCGCCCTCACCCTGCATTATCGCGCCGAGGGGCGTTACGAATATTCGGTGCTGGCCTTTGTGCCGGAAACCAAGCCTTTCGACCTCTTCGATCCCGACCGCAAGGGGCGGATGAAGCTCTATGTCCGCCGGGTGTTCATCACCGATGAGGCGGAACTTCTGCCGCGTTATCTGCGCTTTGTGCGCGGGTTGGTCGACAGCGCCGATCTGCCGCTCAACATGTCGCGCGAGATGATCCAGGACAGCCCGATCCTCACCACCATCCGCAAGGGCCTGACCGGCAAGGTGCTGGGCGAGCTGGACAAGACCGCCCGCGACGACGCCGAAGCCTATGGCAAGCTGTGGGAGACCTTCGGCGCAGTGCTGAAGGAAGGCCTCTATGAGGATTTCGAGAGGCGCGAAGCCCTGCTGCGTCTGGCCCGCTTCAAGACCACCACCTCAGGCGGTGCATGGCGTTCGCTGGAGGACTATGTCGCGGGGATGAAGGAGAACCAGACCGCGATCTATTACGCCACCGGCAGCGATCTGGAGCGCATCGCCGCCTCGCCCCAGCTGGAAGGGTTCCGCGCGCGGGGCGTGGAGGTGCTGCTGCTGCCCGATCAGGTCGACAGCTTCTGGACGCGCGGCATGGATCTGGACGGCAAGCCCTTCACCTCGGTCACGCAGGGCGCCGCCGACCTCAGCCTGATCCCGCTGCCCGAAGGCAAGGAGACGCCCAAAGCCGAAGCCAGCGATGCCGTCAGCAGCTTCCTGGGCTTCGTGAAGGAGACTTTGGGCGAAACGGTCTCCGATGTGCGCCTCTCGGACCGTTTGACGGACAGCGCGGTCTGTCTGGTGGCGTCGGACAGCGGGCTCGATCGCCAGCTGGAAAAGCTGCTGGCCAATGCCGGTCAGACGCCCGCCGGCGCCAAGCCGGTGCTGGAAATCAACCCCGGCCATGCCCAGATCGCCCGCCTCGCCGCTTTGCCCGAGGGTGATGCGCTGCGCGCCGATGCCGCCCATCTGCTGCTGGACGAGGCGCGCATCGTCGATGGCGAACAGCCGCTCGACCCGCGCGCCTTCGCCGACCGGCTGGGCCGCCTGATCCAGCGCGCCACCGCCTGATCGAACGGGGGCCTGATGCACGCATGGGCCGGTGAACAATCACCGGCCCATGCTTATGCTGGCGGCAGCTCCGCGAATTGCGGCAGATCGTCACCGATCACATCCCAACCCGCCTTCGATGCGGTGAAGATATGCGCGCTGGGCCGGATCGACGGCTCATCGATCAGCGTGCCCAAGGTCACATGCACATAGGCCCCCTCGCGCACCTGCGAGAACAGCAGCGACCCGCAGCGCGCGCAATGCATATCGAAGCACGGCCCATCGCCATAGCGCAGCAGATGATCGGGCCGCTCCACCACCAGCCGCGCCACCGGCAGCCCCGCAAAGGGCTTCGATCCGGCCCCCGTCGCCCGCCTGCATTGCGAGCAATGGCAAATCAGCGCGTATTCGAAGCTGTCGGCCACCTGATAGGTCGCCCATCCGCACAGGCATGAACCGTGAAGCTGCCTTGCGGTCATGGGCGCGATCATGGCCTCCTCAATCCTTCTGGAAATGCGACGTGTTCTCGAACCCGCTGTTCGCCTTGGCCATCCTGATCAGCTTGCGCAGATAGGCCTTCACCTCGCGCTCGAAGCGGCGCTCGCTGTAGACGCCGGTGCGGTTGTACTCGTCGCGATCCAGCAGCTCTTTCAGATAGGCCCCGAACCGCGCCTGATCCTCCACCGAAGGATGCACCCGCGCCAGCCGGCACACGAACTCCTCCGCGGCGGCCTTGTCGTAATCATCCCCGTAATCGCGGCCACGCCGGTCGGCGCGGTCCTGATCCACCTGCGATGCGGCAAAGCGACTGGCCAGCCAGGCCTTCACCGTCTCGCCCTGCCATGCCGTATCGCTCATAACCGTCACCTTCTCCATCGCGCGAAACCCTATCCACTAGGGTCATTCCCTAGGCAATCTGAACGAATACCTAGGGACATATGATTAGCAAATAGCGCGGGGAATCGGCGCGAACTATGCTATAGGCGCTGCAGTGGAGAAGACCTTGCGCAGTGCAGATCATTCAACGCGTGATGACGCGCCCGATTTCGAAGAAGATCTGATCGAAGCGAGCGAAAAGCTCGCCGCGGCCAGATCGCTGGAGGAGGTGGTCTCCGTGCTGCGGGTGACCGCCCGCAAGGTCGTCGGCGCCGATGGCATTGCCGTGATCATCCGTGAGCCGGGCCGCTGCTTCTATGCTGTCGAGGATGCCATGGCCCCGCTCTGGGCGGGCAAGCGCTTTGACGAAAACAGCTGCATCTCGGGCTGGGCGATGCAGCACCTGCAGACCGTGCGCATCGCCGACACCACCACCGACGAGCGCATCCCGCAAGAAGCCTATGCCCCCACCTTCGTGCGCAGCCTGGTGATGGTGCCCATCGGCGCCCCGCGCGCCGTGGCCGCGCTGGGCGCCTATTGGGCGCATATCGGCCATCAGCCGCGAAACATGGTGCGCCGGCTGGAAAGTCTGGCCCGTCTGGCCGGGATCGCCATCGAGAATGCCCGCCTGCTCGATCAGGTGAAGAATGACAGCCGCCAGCGCAGCCTGATGGTGGCGGCGGGGCGCATCGGCTTGTGGTCGATCCATATCGCCTCGGGCGAGCTGGACACGTCGCCCATGTGCCGCATCAATTTCGGGCGCGATCCCGATCAGCCCTTCACCTATGCCGAGCTGCGCGCCGCCATCCACCCGGATGATCGGGCGCGGGTGGATCAGGCGCTGGCCGAAAGCCTCGCCACGGGTGGCGATTACGACATCGACTATCGGCTGATCACCCCTGCGGGCGAAACGCGCTGGATCGGCATCCGCGCCCAGCCCACCTATGCCAGCGACGGCACGCCGCTGACGCTGGATGGCCTCTCGCTCGACATCACCGCGCGCAAAAAGATGGAGGAGGCGCTCCAGACCTCGGCGGCGACGCTGGAGCATCTGGTGCATGCCCGCACGCAGGAGCTGATCACCGCACAGGAGGCCTTGCGTCAGGCCCAGAAGCTGGACGCCATGGGCCAGCTGACCGGCGGCGTGGCGCATGATTTCAACAATCTGCTGGCCCCCATCATCGGCGGGCTGGACCTGCTCCAGCGCCGTCAGGTCGGCGGGGAGCGCGAACAGCGCATCATCTCCGGCGCCCTGCAATCCGCCGACCGCGCCCGCACGCTGGTGCAGCGCCTGCTGGCCTTCGCGCGGCGCCAGCCGCTCAGCCCCGAGCCGGTGGACATCGCCGCGCTGGTGGCGGGCATGCGCGAGCTGCTGCTCACCACGCTGGGGCCTCAGGTGGCGCTGGTCTATGATGTGGCGCCCGGCCTGCCGCTGGCGCTGGCCGATTACAACCAGGTCGAGATGGCGCTGCTCAACCTCTCGGTGAACGCGCGCGATGCCATGCCGGATGGCGGCCTGCTGAAACTCTCCGCCGATGCGCGGACGGTCGGCCCCGGCCATGCCGAGGTCGGGCCAGGGCAGTATATCGTCATCACCGTCACCGATACGGGCGTGGGGATGGATGTCGAAACCCGCACCCGCGCCATCGAGCCCTTCTATTCCACCAAAGGCGTCGGCAAAGGCACGGGGCTTGGCCTGTCGATGGCGCATGGGCTGGCCTCGCAGCTGGGCGGCGCGCTGACGATCCGCAGCGCGCCCGGCAAGGGCACGGTGATCGGCCTGTGGCTGCCGGTCAGCAAGGCTTTGGCCGCGCAGCCTGCGGCGTCCGTTCCCACGCAGACCTCGGCGATGACCGGCGTGGCGCTGTTGGTGGACGATGAACCGCTGGTGCGCATGAGCACCGCCGATATGCTCACCGAACTGGGCTTCGAGGTGATCGAAGCCTCCTCGGGCCCCGAAGCGCTGGCGTGCCTGAGGCAGGAGGGCAAGGTCGATATCGTCATCACCGACCATCTGATGCCGGGGATGACCGGGGTGGATCTGGCCCGCGCCGTCACGCAGGGCTGGCCGGATGTGAAGGTGATGCTGGTCTCGGGCTATTCCGACGCGCGCGGCATCGAGGCCGGTCTGCCGCTGCTGGAAAAGCCGTTCCGTCAGGCCGATCTGGCCGCGCGGCTGGAGGCGGTGCTGCCGCAACTGTCGCTGCCCCGCCAGGGCTGAGCACCTCTTACAGCAAAAATCAGGTCGCTGGCGTTGCCCCGCGCCCGATCCGCTGGCATGCCTGAATGTCTCTTCCCCCCGGAGACCTGCCTTGAAAAACCTTGCCGCCACATTGCTTCTGGGCATGACAGCTCTTGGGATCAGCCTGGCCCTCACCGCCCCGGCCATGGCGCAGGATGCGGAGGCGCTGGCGGATCTGGTCAACCCGCTGATGGGCACGGATTCCGATCATGAGCTGTCCTATGGCAACACCTATCCCGCCGTCGCCGTGCCATGGGGGATGAATTTCTGGAGCCCCGTCACCGGCAAGCCGGGCAGCGGCTGGGGCTATATGTACCATGACAAAAAGATCAACGGCATCAAGCAGACCCACCAGCCCAGCCCGTGGATGAATGATTACGCCGCCTTCTCGCTCTTTGCCGAGACCGGGCCGGTGAAGCTGAAGGAGGATGAGCGCGCCAGCTGGTTCAGCCACAAGGCCGAGGAAAGCCATCCCTATGGCTACAAGGTCTATCTGGCCGATTACAACGTCACCGCCGAGGTGACGCCCACCAACCGGGCCGCCCAGTTCCGCTTCACCTTCCCCAAAAGCGAGGACGCCCATATCCTGCTCGACGGTCTGGCGGGCGGATCGATGGTGAAGATCGAGCCGGAGAAGCGCCGGATCATCGGCTATGTGCGCAACAATCATGGCGGCGTGCCGGGCAATTTCCACAATTACTTCATCGCCCAGTTCGACCATGATTTCACCCTGAGCCAGAGCTGGGACGAGGGCTGGCACCTCACCACCGATCTGGCGCGCGAGGGCGGGCATGTCGGCGCCGTGGTCAGCTTCAAAACCGGCGATGGCGAGCAGGTGGGCGTGAAGGTCGCCTCCTCCTTCATCAGCCCCGAGCAGGCCGAGCGCAATCTGGCCGAACTGGGCGCAGACAGCTTCACGCAAACGCAGGCCAAGGCCAAGGCCGCCTGGGAGGCCGAGCTGGGCCGCATTCAGGTCAGCGATCCCAGCCTCGACAACCGCCGCACCTTCTATTCGGCGATGTACCGCATGCTGCTCTTCCCGCGCATGTTCCATGAGGTGGATGGCAGCGGCAAGACCATTCATTACAGCCCCTATGACGGCAAGATCCATGACGGCCCGATGTTCACCGACAATGGCTTCTGGGACACATGGCGGGCGGTGTTCCCCTATTTCGTGCTGGTGCGCCCCGATCTCGATGGGCAGATCATGCAGGGGCTGGCCAATGCCTATAAGGAAGGCGGCTGGCTGCCCGAATGGATGAGCCCCGGCCAGCGCGACGTGATGATCGGATCGAACTCCACCAACATCATCGCGGACGCTTACCTCAACGGCGTGCGCGGTTTCGACATCGACACGCTCTATGAGGCGATGATCAAGAACGCCACCACCTCGGCAGGGCGGCCCCGCAACGCCAAGGGCGAGGTCATCACCGCCGCGGGCCGCGAGGGCGTGGAGGCCTACAACAGGCTGGGTTACGTGCCCTATGACATCGGCATCAATGAAAGCGCGGCGCGCACGCTGGAATATGCCACGGCGGATTTCTCGCTGTCGCGGCTGGCGGCGGCTCTGGGCAAGGGCAAGGATGCGCAGCTCTATGCCCGCCATGCGCAGAACTATCGCAATGTCTATGATGCAACCTCAGGCTGGATGCGCGGGCGCAAGCAGGATGGCAGCTGGATGGCGCCCTTCAACCCCTATGCCTGGGGCGATGCCTTCACCGAAGGCAATGCGATGCATTACAGCTTCTCGGCGATGCAGGACGTTCAAGGGCTGATCAACCTGTCGGGCGGCGACAAGCCCTTCACCGACAAGCTGGACTCCATCTTCACCCTGCCCCCGCTGTTCGACGACGCCTATTATGGCGCGGTGATCCATGAAACGCGGGAGATGCAGATCGTCAACATGGGCCAGTACGCCCATGGCAACCAGCCGATCCAGCATATGATCTACCTCTACGACTGGGCCGGTCAGCCGTGGAAGGCGCAGGCTCATGCGCGCGATGTGATGGCGCGGCTCTATTCCGCCACGCCCGACGGCTATCCGGGCGATGAGGACAATGGCCAAACCTCGGCCTGGTATGTGTTTTCCGCACTGGGTTTCTATCCGGTGACGCCCGGCGTGGGGCAATATGCCATCGGCAGTCCGCTGTTCCAGTCGGTGCGGGTGACGATGCCGGGCGGCAAACAGCTCACCATCGAGGCGCAGAACAACGGGCCGAAGAACGTCTATATCCAGTCGGCCAGCTTCAATGGAGCGCCCTACACCAAACCGTGGCTTTCGCGTGAAGCCTTGCAGGCGGGCGGCACGCTGCGCTTTGTGATGGGGCCCACGCCCAATCCGCAATGGGCCAGCGCCAAGGCGGACGCGCCCTTCTCGATGAGCAAGCCTTCCAGACCCTGACGGAACCACAGTCTCTCCCGGCGCTTCCTCCTTCATAAGGTTGCTGGGAGAGAAACCATGCTTTGGACCGTTCTTGTCGTTCTGCTGATCCTCTGGGCGCTGGGCGCTTTTGTCGTGCCGGTTGGCGGTGGTTTGATCCATCTGCTGCTGGTCGTCGCGCTGATCGTGCTGGTGATGCAGGTGTTGTCCGGACGACGCGTCCCCTGACAGGGCGCGGAGAGGGCCTTGCGCTAAGTCCAAGGGCAGTTACATTGCCCGGCGATGACTCATGTGCTCAGAGCCGCCAGCCAGGACGACCTGCCCGCCATCTATGAGATGGCCAAAAGCACCGGCGGCGGCTTCACCAACCTGCCCGCCGACCGGCCCAAGCTGCAGGACAAGCTGGACATCGCCGCGGCCTCCTTCAGCCGCGCGCCGGACGATCTGGCCAGCGACATGTATATGTTCGTGCTGGAGGATCTGGAAACGGGCAAGGTGCGCGGCACCTGCCAGATCTTCTCCTGCATCGGCATGGACCGCCCGCATTATTCCTATCGCATCGATGCCTTCACCCATTATTCCAGCGAGTTCTCCCGCGCCATCCGCAGCGAGATGCTCACGCTGGTGACCGACCACAATGGCAGCAGCGAGGTGGGTGGGCTGTTCCTTCACCCTACCGAAAGGTCGGCGGGGGCCGGATCGCTGCTGGCGCGCAGCCGCTACCTCTTCATGGCGATGCACCGCGCCCGCTTTGCCGACCGCACGCTGGCCGAACTGCGCGGCGTGATCGACGAGGTCGGCGTCTCGCCCTTCTGGGACGGGGTGACGGGGCGCTTCTTCGGCATGTCCTTCCGCGAGGCCGACGAGTTCAAGGCGGTGCGCGGCGCGCAATTCATCGCCGATCTGATGCCCAAGCATCCAATCTACACCGCCATGGTGCCCGAAAGCGCGATGGCGGTGATGGGCGTGCCTCACCCTTCGGGCCGCGCGGCGCAGCGCATGCTGGAGAAGGAAGGCTTCGCCTACCGCAATTACATCGACGTCTTCGACGGTGGCCCCACCATGGTCTGCGCCACGGACGAGATCGTTACGATTCGTCAGGCCCAGCAGGACCAGATTGTGGCCATCGAAGAGAATGACGGCACCGAAAGTCTGGTGGCGCACGGGCGGCTGGATCACTTCCGCGCCGCCTATGGCCGCGCCAAACCCACAGAGGGCGGCATCCTGCTCGATCCCGCCGCTGCCGAGGCGATCAAGGCCTCACCAGGGCAAATCATCACCCATATTCCGCGCTGACCTCTTTGGCCGCCTCGTCCAGCAGCCAATCGCGCAGTTGGACGAAATGCGGCATCTGCAATTTCGCCTTGGGGTAGACGAGGTAATAATTCCGATCCTCGGCCAGAGCGCGCTCCACCGGGGCCACCAGCGCGCCGGATTGCAGCTCGGGCTGGATCAGGAAGCTGGGCAGCAGCGCCGCCCCAGCCCCCGCGCAGGCCGCCTGCGCCAGCATCGAGAAATGCCCCATCACCGAGACGGCGCGCTCCGCCGGGAAGGGCACATCGCTGAGCGCGAACCACTTCTGCCACGCATCGCGCCGGGCGCTTTGCTCCAGCAGCGGCACGCGCAGGAAGTCCTGCGCGGCCTTCACCCCCGCGCTCTGCGCCAGCGCCGGCGACAGCACCGGAATCACCCTTTCGCGAAACAGCAGGTCATGCTCCACCTCGGGCCAGTCGGGCGGGCCCACATGAATGGCGGCATCGAAAGCCTCCTCGGCGAAATTGAAGATATCGATCCGCGCGGCGATGTTCACCACCAGATCGGGATCATGCATCAACAGGCCGGGCAGGCGCGGCGCGATCCAGCGCATGCCAAAGGTCGGCAGCGTCGCCAGATTGACCACCCGCCCCGATCCATGCCCCAGCATATCGCGCGTGGCGGCCCGGATCTCGCTTAAAGGCCGGGCGATGCGATCGAGATAGAGCCGCCCGTTTTCGTTCAGCACGATGCGCCGCCCCACCCGGTCGAACAGCGGCTTGCCCAGCCATGTTTCCAGACTGGCGATATGGCGGCTGACCGCGCTTTGCGTCAGGCCGATCCGCTCCCCCGCCAGCGATGCGCTGCCATAGCGCGCCGCCGCCTCGAAACATTGCAGCATGGTGATGGACGGCAGCAGCCGCCGGTCATCCTGATCCATTCCATTCACTCATATCAATCGGCATTTTATGTATGAGATGCCGGGAGCGAAACGGGTTTATCAGGAGTTCAAGGAATAACAAAAGGCTGATGCGCATGCTGGAGGTCAATTTCGACGGGCTGGTCGGCCCCAGCCATAATTACGCCGGGCTCTCGCTGGGCAACATCGCCTCGGCCGCCCATGCGGGCTGCACCTCGGCCCCGCGTGAGGCGGCGCTGCAGGGGCTGGCCAAGATGCGGCAGATGATGGCGCTGGGCCTGCCCCAGGGCCTGCTGCTGCCCCATGACCGGCCCGATGCCGCATGGCTGCGCCGCATGGGCTTTACCGGCAGCGATCTGGAGGTCTGCCGCGCAGCATGGGAGGCCGACCCCGCCCTCTTCCGCAACAGCTTTTCCGCCTCGGCGATGTGGACGGCCAATGCCGCCACCGTCTCCCCCCGGCCTGATACCGCCGATGGGCTGACGCATCTGTCCGTGGCCAATCTGGCTTCCATGCCCCATCGCAGCATCGAGGCCCCGCAGACGCTGCGCCAGCTCACCACGCTTTTCGCCGGGATGCCCGGCGTGAAGGTCCATGCCCCCCTACCCACTCCTTTCGGCGATGAGGGCGCGGCCAACCATATGCGGCTCTGCGCCAGCCACGGCGCGGAAGGGCTGGAGATTTTCGTCCATGGCGCGGGGCCGGTGGGTGGCTTTCCCGCGCGCCAGCATCGCACGGCCTCGCAAGCGCTGGTGCGGCGCCACAATCTGCCAACCCGTAACGCCTTGCTCGCCCGCCAGAGCGACGAGGCCATCGCGGCGGGCGCCTTCCACAATGAT
>NZ_BCZE01000080.1 GCF_001598555.1 Novosphingobium rosa NBRC 15208 | reverse complement strand
GGTCTGGTGATCGCCCGCCGCGCCAGTGGCCAAGCGGCTCGGATCGTTGTAGCCTTCGCCATAAGATTTATGGAAAAGAGGGTGCGAATATGCTCAATCACGTCATGGTGGGCTCCAACGACATCGAGCGTTCACGGCGGTTTTATGACGCCGTCCTTGGCGTTCTGGGCGCGGGAGCCCCGATCCTGAACGAAGCACCCAGCGGACACCTGCGGCTGTTTTATCGGCACGCGGGCAGCACCTTCTGCGTCAGCCAGCCGATCAATGATTCAGAGGCGTCAGCCGGGAACGGCGGCACCATCGGTTTCCAGTGCGACTCGCTGGCGCAGGTGCAGGCCTTCCACGACGTGGCCATCGCGCATGGCGGCACCTCGATCGAAGATGCGCCCGGGCCAAGGGAGAGCAACATGGGCGTGATCGATCTGGCCTATGTGCGCGATCCGGATGGCAACAAGCTGTGCGCCATCCATCGGCGCTGACGGCTGCCCCCGTATTCCCTGTCAGGCGGCCATCAAGACGCCGTCTTGCGCTTGCGCGCCGGGCTGGCGTCTGACTGGCGGCGGATCAGCTGGTAATCCAGCTGGTCATGGCGGACGGCCGCGCCGCTGTCCGGATTACGGATCATGCTGGCCAGCAGATCCATGGCCGCGCGCGCCATATCGCTGATCGGCTGGCGGATGGTGGTCAGCTCCGGCCAGATCGTGGTGGCCATCGGCGTATCGTCGAAGCCGCAGACGGTGAGGTCGCCCGGCACATCCAGATGCCGCGCATGGGCCGTGGCCACGGTGGCGGCGGCCATATCGTCATTGCTGGCGAAGATGGCGGTGGGCGGCAGCGCGGCGTCGAGAATGTCCGAAGCGGCATCCAGCCCTGAGCGATAGATGAAATAGCCCTGCGCCACGATGGAGGGATCGGGCGCGATCCCCGCCTGCTCCAGCGCGGCGAGATAGCCTTCATAGCGCCTTTCGCTGGCGCTCTGATCGGGGTTGCCCTTGATGAAGCCGATGCGGCGATGGCCCAGCGCGATCAGATGGCTGGTCATGGTTTCGGCGGCATGGAAATCGTCGATGCCCACTGAGGCGATCTCGGGGCGCGGCACGCCCGCCGCCACGGCGACCACCGCCAGCCCTTCCTTGCGCAGCGCGGCCAGCATCGCCTCGTTTTCGCACAGCGGCGGGGGCAGCAGCACGCCATTGACCCGCCCGCGCTGCATGCGCATGAGCAGATCGGCCAGATCGGCATCCTCGCCGAAGCGCTCGACCGTCAGCGTGACATTGAGGGTGCTGGCGCGATCCAGACTGCCCATCAGAAATTCGGACAGATACATCGAGGAAGGGTTGGAATAGACCAGCGCGATGCGCGTATCGGCCCCGCCCGCCAATTGCCGCGCTGCCGCCGAGGGCGCGTAATTGAGCGCCGCAATCGCCGCCTCGACCTTTTCGCGCGTGCTGGCGCGCACCATGCTCCCCTCATTGATGACGCGCGAGACGGTCATGGGGGAGACGCCGGCTTCGCGCGCCACATCGGCAATGGTGGGTGCGTTGCGCTGGCTGCGGGAGCGGGGCTTGGTCATGGGATCATAAAGCCTCGCGTTGAGGGAAATGCAAGTTTGGGAGATACAGGCGTCCCGCCTCAGGCTTTGGGCCTTCCACGCGGGCGGCGGCGGGGGGCGGCATCGGACTGGCGGCGCACCAGCTTGAAATCGAGCAGCACATGCGAAGGTTCGTCCGCCGCATCGTCGCGCTGGCCGCGCAGGTCGCGCACCAGCAGGTCGACGGCGGCGCGGGCCATATCGCTGATCGGCTGGTGAACGGTGGTCAGCTCCGGCCAGATGGTGGTGGCCAGCGGCGTGTCGTCGAAGCCGCAGACGGTGAGGTCGCCCGGCACATCCAGCCCGCGCCCGTGGGCGATGGCCACGGCGGCGGCGGCCATATCGTCATTGCAGGCGAAGATGGCGGTGGGCGGCTCGGGCAGATCGAGCAGATGCTCGGCGGCATCGAGCCCCGAGCGATAGTTGAACAGGCCCTGCGCGATCAGCGTTTCATCGAGGGGCAGCCCGGCATCGGCCAGCGCGGCGACATAACCCTCGAACCGGCGCTGGCCCGAATTGTAGGCCGGATTTCCCTTCACGAAGCCGATGCGGCGATGGCCCAGCGCGACCAGATGGCGGGTCATCTCCCGCGCGGCGAGCCGGTCGTCCATGTTGATGGAGGAGAAATGATCGGGCCGATGGCTGGCCGCCAGCGTGACGGCGCGGATGCCGGCGTCGCGCAGGGCGGCCAGCATCTCGGGGGAATCGCAGAGCGGCGGGGGCAGGATGATGCCGTTGATCCGCGCATGCTTGAGATGCGCCAGCACCGCTTCCACCGAAAGCGGTTCGGCCAGCTTCTCCACCGCCAGCATCACATTGTGGTGGCTGGCCTGCTCCAGACTGCCCATCAGCAGCTCGGAGAGGAAGGAGGTGGAGGGGTTGGAAAACAGCAGGCAGATGCGGATTTCCTCGCCGCCCGCCAGCGCCCGCGCCGCCGCGCTGGGAGCATAGCCCAGCGCATCGATGGCGGCCTGCACGGCTTCGCGCGTGGCCGGGCGCACGGCCTGTTTGCCGTTGATCACGCGCGAAACGGTCATCGGCGAGACCCCCGCCTGTCTGGCGACATCGATGATCGTGGGGGCGCGGGAGTCTTTGTGATCCATGCAAAGGTCAATCTGGTGGCGATATCAGGGGGCTATCGTGTGCCCTTTGGGAAAATGTTAGCGAAAACACCGTAAACCGCCAGCTGAATGTTATGGGCCAGACCAAAGGCGCGATGTTTTCGCTAACATGACGGCTTATTTGGGGTTTCCCGGCGCATAGGGGAAGCGCAGCGCCTTGTACCAGTCCAGTCCATGAGCCGGAGCCGCGGCGCCGGCGGGCAGGGGGCGGTGGCTGATCGACTGGAAATAGGCGATGCTGGCATCGCGCCACCATTGCGCCTCGCGGTGCTGGATCGCCAGATAGGTCTGCGTCTGGGTGAAGCGCTCCGCATCGATCAGCGGGCGCAGGGTTTCCCAAGTCTGCTGCATCCCAGCAACATAGGCCACGCCGTGATCGTAGTGATGGACCAGCCCATCCCACAGCGTCTCGCCCGAGGCCAGCTTCTGGTCCCAGCCGACATGGTGGAACCACAGCCATTCCTTCTCCGGCGTGGTCTCCAGCTTCGAAAGACGCGCGGCGACGGGCGGAGCATATTGCGCAATGGCATTGCTGCCCTTGGCGGTGCGGTCAAAGCCGATGCCTTCGGCATCCGCGCGGTGGTAATAGACCGGGTTCCATTCCGGGCGCTCCAGATTGGCGATCCATGGCGCGGGGCCGTAATGATGGCCGGTGCCCATCACATGGGCCAGGCCCAGCGGCGTCATATAATCCACCGCCGCCTCGCGCGAGCCTTCCATCATGGCGACGACGGGTGTCACCACGCGCGGATCGGGCGAGAAGGTCTGAGCCGCCCATTCCTGTGCGATCTGCTGCGCGGAGAGCTGCGGATCCCAGGCGAGGCGCCCGAAGGCATACCAGTCGGCCTGGTTGAAGATGGAGCCCGACCAGTTGCGGTCCGTGCCGATGTTGGCAATGCCCGCGATGCCGGTCAGCCGGTGATGATCCAGCTTGCCGTCCACCACATCGGCCACGGTGCCCCCGGTGCCGGTGTCGGCGCGCAGGGTTTCCTCGAAAAGCGGCCCCAGATAGGTGAGATGCGTGGATTGACCGATGTATTCCTTGGTGATCTGGAATTCCATCATCAACGGCGTCTTGGGCATGGCGCCGAACAGCGGATGGAAGGGCTCGCGCGGCTGGAAATCGATGGCGCCGTTCTTCACCTGCACCAGCACATTGTCGGCGAACTTGCCGTCGAGCGGCTTGAAATCGTCATAGGCCTGTTTGGCGCGATCATCCAGACGCGGATCTTTCTGAGCGCCTGCCGCATAGACGAAGGCGCGCCAGATCACCACGCCGCCATGGGGTTTGAGCGCGGCGGCCAGCATGTTGGCGCCATCGGCATGCGTGCGGTGATAGTCCTGAGGACCGGGCTGGCCCTCGCTGTTGGCCTTGACCAGAAAGCCGCCGAAATCGGGGATGGCGGCGTAGATCTCATCGGCCTTGGCGGCCCACCATTTCGCCACCTGCGGGTCCAGCGGGTCGGCGGTTTTCAGGCTGCCGATCTCGATGGGGGCGCTCCATTTGGCCGAGAGATAGACCTTGATGCCATAGGGCCGGAACACGTCGGCCAGCGCGGCGGCCTTGGCGATATAGGGGGCGGTCAGGCTGTCGGCTTTGGCGTTCACATTGTTGAGCACCGTGCCGTTGATGCCGATCGAGGCATTGGCGCGGGCGTACTCGGTGTAGCGCGGATCCTTGAAGTCGGGCAGGTGCCACCAGTCCCAGATCGAGGCGCCGGCATAGCCGCGCTCCACCGTGCCATCGAGATTGTCCCAATGGTTGAGCATGCGCAGCTTGATGCGCGGGGTGCTGGTGATGTCCAGATGATCGAGGTCAGCCTCGGAAGAGGCCAGCCGCAGCAGGTGGAAGGCGCCGTACAGCAGGCCGATATCGTGGTTCGCGGCGATCAGCGTGACGGTCTTGCCCTGCATCCGGATGGTGCGAATCGCATAGCCTTCCTCGCCCAGAGTGCTCGGCGAGACCGGCAGCGGGGTGGGTGAGGAGGCCGGAGTCGCCAGCCAGATCGTGCCATCGGTGAGGCTTTGTGTGGATTGCGGTGTCTTGCCGGTCAGGCTGGCGAAGCCGCGCTGCAGTTCGGCCTGTGCTGTTTGCGCGCTGGGGCCTTGTGCGGGCACCATGATGGCTTTGGCGTGGGCTGCGGCGCTCTGCAAAGCCGCGCCCTGCAAGGGGGCATAGCGCAGCCAGAGTTGATAGCCGTCCTCCGCGCTTGCGGCAGGGGCGACTGTCAGAATGGCGCAGGCGAGCAGCCAGCAGCATAGCCGAGACCACATTCTTTCTCTCCCGAATCTTCTCGCTGTCATGGTGCCGATGGGCATTGACAAGCCTGTCCTGTTTGAGTGATGTTAACGCTATCAAAGGCGATGCGGCAAGAAAAATCGCGCGCCATCCATACCGCTGGAGAGGGGTAGCATGTTCAAGTCCTGTCAGAACCGTGGGTCCGTGCTGTGCGCGGCATCCGCGATGGCCATGGTTTCGGTCCTTTCGGCGCTTCCGCTGGGCGCGCCGATTGCTCTGGCGGCCAGTGCGAAGGTTGCTGCGGCGGGCGCGGTCTACAAGGATGCTAACGCTCCCATCGAGGCGCGAGTCGACGATCTGATCGCGCGCATGACGCTGGATGAAAAGATCGCCCAGATCACCGCCGTCTGGGACAACAAATCCGAAATTTTCGATGGGCAACTGCAGCTCGATCCCGCCAAGCTGGCTGCGCATTATCCCAACGGTCTGGGGCAGTTCACCCGCCCCTCCGATGCCAAGGGGTCGGTCAGCCCGCGCGTGCTGCCGGGGCGCAATCCGGCGCAGACCGTGGCGCTGGTCAATGCCCTGCAGCATTGGGCGACGACCCAGACGCGACTGGGCATCCCCATCCTGTTCCATGAGGAAGGGCTGCATGGCTATGCCGCTGTCGGCGCCACCAGCTTTCCGCAATCCATCGCCATGGCGTCGTCCTGGGATCCGGCGATGCTGCGCGCGGTCAATGGCGTGATTGCAAGGGAAATCCGGGTGCGCGGCGTGTCTCAGGTGCTGGCGCCGGTGGTGGACATCGCCCGCGATCCGCGCTGGGGGCGCATCGAGGAAACCTATGGCGAAGACCCCTATCTCGTTGGCGAAATGGGCGTGGCGGCAGTGGAAGGGCTGCAGGGGCCTGGCCATGCGCGGCAGCTGACTCCGGGCCATGTCTTCGCCACGCTCAAGCATCTGACCGGCCATGGCCAGCCCGAGAGCGGCACCAATGTCGGCCCGGCGCCGATTTCCGAGCGCGAACTGCGCGAGAATTTCTTCCCACCCTTCGAGCAGGTGGTGAAACGCACCGGCATCGAGGCGGTGATGGCCAGCTACAATGAGATCGACGGCGTGCCCTCCCATGCCAACAAGTGGCTGCTGGAGAAGGTGCTGCGCGGCGAATGGGGCTTCAAGGGCGCGGTGGTCAGCGATTATTCCGCTGTCGATCAGCTGATGAGCATCCATCATATCGCGGGTGATCTGGAGGGTGCTGCAAGGCGCGCGCTGGATGCGGGCGTGGATGCCGATCTGCCCGAGGGCTTGTCCTACAGCACGCTGGGCAAGGCGGTACGCGAGGGCCGCGTCAGCGAGGCGCAGGTGGACAAGGCCGTGCGCCACATGCTGGAGTTGAAATTCCGCGCCGGGCTCTTCGAACAGCCCTATGCCGATGCGCAGGCTGCCGAAAAGCTAACCAACAATGCGCAGGCTATCGCTTTGGCGCGCACGGCGGCGCAGCGCTCGATCACCCTGCTCAAGAACGATGGCATGCTGCCGCTCAAGCCCGAGGGCACGATTGCCGTCATCGGGCCGAGCGCGGCGGTGGCGCGTCTGGGCGGCTATTACGGCCAGCCGGCGCATAAGGTCTCGATCCTCGATGGCATCAGGGCCCGCGTGGGCGACAAGGCGAAGATCGTCTTCGCGCAGGGCGTGAAGATCACCGAGGATGACGATTGGTGGGCCGACAAGGTCACCAAATCCGACCCTGCGAAAAACCGCAAGCTGATCGCGGCAGCGGTGGAGGCGGCGCGCGGCGTGGACCGCATCGTGCTGACCCTTGGCGACACCGAGCAATCGAGCCGCGAAGGCTGGGCCGACAACCATCTGGGCGACCGCCCCAGCCTCGATCTGGTGGGCGAGCAGCAGGAACTGTTCGATGCCCTGAAGGCGCTGGGCAAGCCGATCACCGTGGTGCTGATCAATGGCCGCCCGGCCTCGACGGTGAAGGTGTCGGAGCAGGCCGATGCCATCCTTGAGGGCTGGTATCTGGGCGAGCAGGGGGGCAATGCCGTGGCCGATGTGCTGTTCGGCGATGTCAATCCCGGCGGCCATCTGCCCGTCACGGTCCCGCGCTCTGTGGGGCAGCTGCCGGTGTTTTACAACGCCAAGCCCAGCGCGCGGCGCGGCTATCTGTTCGATACTACGGCGCCGCTCTATCCTTTCGGTTTCGGCCTCAGCTACACGACCTTTGATCTGTCCGCGCCGCGTCTTTCGGCGGCCACCATCGGCAAGGCGGGGCAGACCACGGTCTCGGTCGATGTGCGCAACACCGGAGCGCGGCTGGGCGATGAGGTGGTGCAGCTCTACATCCGCGACAAGGTCAGTTCGGTCACCCGGCCCATCAAGGAGCTGAAGGGCTTTGAGCGCATCACGCTGAAACCCGGCGAGATGCGCACCGTGACCTTCAACATCGGGCCCGAGGCCCTGCAGATGTGGAACGACCAGATGCAGCGCGTCGTGGAGCCCGGCGATTTCGAGATCATGACCGGTGACAATTCGGTCGATCTGAAAACCACCACGCTGACGGTGGCGCCATGATCCGGCGGCAGCTTCTGGGCGGGTTGTTGGCGAGCAGCGCGATGCTGGTGGCCAGCCGCGCCGGGGCGGCAGCCACGAAGCCGCTCTACAAGGATGCCGCCGCGCCCGTCGATCTGCGCGTGCGCGATCTGCTGTCGCGCATGACGCTGGAGGAGAAGGTCGGCCAGATCATCGCGCTCTGGGCCACCAAGGCTCAGGTGATGGACGATCTGACCTTCTCGCCCAAAAAGGCCAGCGCGGCCTATCCGGCTGGCTTTGGCCAGATCACGCGGCCTTCGGACCGGCGCGGGGCCTTGAATGGCTCCACGCAGGCGGGCGGTGTGGGCGCGCGCTGGCGTACGCCTGCCGATACGGTGCGCTTTATCAACGCCGTGCAGACCTGGGCGAAGAATGAAACGCGCCTCGGGATCCCGGTGCTATTCCATGAGGAAGCGCTGCATGGTTACATGGCGACCGACGCCACCATGTTCCCCATGGCCATCGGCCTTGCCGGCAGCTTCGACCGCGATCTGATGCGCGAGGTCCAGTCGGTGATCGCGCGGGAAGTGCGGGCGCGCGGCGTCCATCTGGCGCTCTCGCCGGTGGTGGACATCGCGCGCGATCCGCGCTGGGGCCGCATCGAGGAAACCTATGGCGAGGATCCCTATCTCTGCGGGGAAATGGGCGTTGCCGCCGTGCTGGGCCTGCAGGGCGAGGGGCGTGAGCTGCCCCCCGGCAAGGTCTTCGCCACGCTGAAACACATGACCGGCCACGGCCAGCCCCAGAGCGGCGACAACATCGCCCCCGCGCCGATCTCGCAGCGCGAATTGCGCGAGAACTTCCTGCCGCCCTTCCGCGCTGTGGTGAAGCGCACCGGCATCGGCGCGGTGATGCCCAGCTACAATGAGATCGATGGCGTGCCCAGCCACCAGAACCGCTGGTTGTTGACGGATGTGCTGCGCGGCGAATGGGGCTTCGATGGCGCGGTGATCAGCGATTACGGCGCGGTGCCGGAGCTGGACACGATCCATCATGTGGCCGCTGATCTGGAGGCGGCGGCGCGCCATGCTCTGGCGGCGGGCGTGGATTGCGAGTTGCCCGATGGGCTGGCCTTCCGCACGCTGGTCGATCAGGTCCGCAGCGGCAAGGTTGCGCAAGCGGCGGTGGACACGGCCTGCGCGCGCATGCTGACCCTGAAATTTCGCGCCGGTCTTTTCGAGAACCCTTTTGCCGACAGGGATTTCGACCGGATCACCGGCAATGCGCAGGCGCGCGCTCTGGCGCTGAAGGCGGCGCAGCGCTCGATCGTGCTTCTGAAGAACGATGGCCTGCTGCCGCTGGCGCCCGGGGCTCACAAGCGTGTCGCGGCGATCGGGCCCAATGCTGCTGTGGCGCGTCTGGGCGGCTACAGCAGCACGCCGCGCCAAACGGTGTCTCTGCTGGAGGGTGTGAAGGCGCATCTGGCGGGCAAGGCACAGGTGGACTTCGCGCAGGGTGTGTTCATCACCCGGAGCGAGGACCGCTCCAGCGACGAGGTGCTGCTGGCTGATCCCGCCCGCAACCGCGCCCTGATCGCGGAAGCCGTGGCGCTGGCGCAGAAGTCGGACATCATCCTGCTGGCCATCGGCGACACCGAGCAGACCAGCCGCGAGGGTTTCGCCAAAAACCATCTGGGCGACCGCACCAGCCTCGATCTGGTGGGCGAGCAGAACGATCTGTTCGCCGCGCTGAAGGCCACCGGAAAACCTGTGGTGGTCTGCGCGATCAACGGCCGCCCGCCCAGCTATCCCGCCGTGGCGGAGGGCGCGAATGCCCTGCTGGAATGCTGGTATCCCGGGCAGGAGGGTGGCACGGCCATGGCCGATGTGCTGTTCGGCGCGGTCAATCCCGGCGCCAAGCTGCCCGTGACGGTGGCGCGCAATGCGGGGCAGATTCCCATCTTCTACAACCGCAAGCCCAGCGCCCGGCGCGGCTATGTCTTCGAGGATATTTCGCCGCTGTTCCCCTTCGGCTTCGGCCTTTCCTACACCAGCTTCGAGATCGGCCAGCCGCGCCTTTCCGCGCCGCAGATCGGCACGGCAGGGCAGGTGGTGGTCAGCACCACGGTGCGCAACACGGGCACACGCGCGGGCGACGAAGTGGTGCAGCTCTACGTCCACGATCAGGTGGCTTCGGTCACCCGCCCCATCAAGGAACTGAAAGGGTTCGAGCGCGTCACCCTCGCGCCGGGCGAAAGCCGCGAGGTGCGCTTCACCCTCGGCCCCGATGCCTTCTCGCTCTGGGATCTGAACATGGTCGAGCGCGTCGAGCCCGGCCGCTTCGACATCATGGTCGGGTCCAATAGCGAAACCTTGCACACCGTTACCCTCGACATCGTCTGAACAGGATCAAGCCCATGCCCATCATCACTGGCGCCAAGGTCATCGTGACCTGCCCCGGCCGCAATTTCGTCACGCTGAAGATCGAGACCGATGAGGGCGTCTATGGGCTGGGCGATGCCACGCTCAATGGCCGCGAACTTTCGGTGGCGAGCTATCTGCAGGATCACGTCATCCCCTGCCTGATCGGGCGCGATGCCCATCGCATCGAGGACATCTGGCAGTATCTCTACAAGGGGGCCTATTGGCGCCGCGGCCCCGTCACCATGACGGCGATTGCCGCTGTGGACATGGCGCTGTGGGACATCAAGGGCAAGATCGCCGGCCTGCCGCTCTACCAGCTGCTGGGCGGGGCGAGCCGCGAGGGCGTGATGGTCTATGGCCACGCCAATGGCACCAGCATCGAGGACACCATCGCCGTCGCGCTGGAGTATCAGAAGCAGGGCTACAAGGCGATCCGCCTGCAATGCGGCGTGCCGGGCATGGCAAGCACCTATGGCGTCTCGAAGGACAAATATTTCTACGAGCCCGCCGACAGCGACCTGCCCACCGAAAACGTCTGGAATACAGCCAAATATCTGCGCGTGGTGCCAGACCTGTTCAAGGCCGCGCGCGAGGCGCTGGGCTGGGATGTGCATCTGCTCCATGACATCCACCACCGCCTCACCCCCATCGAGGCAGGTCGTCTGGGCAAGGATCTGGAGCCGTACCGCCCCTTCTGGCTGGAAGACGCCACCCCTGCCGAAAATCAGGAGGCCTTCCGCCTGATCCGCCAGCACACCACCGCGCCTTTGGCCGTGGGCGAGATTTTCAACTCGATCTGGGACGCCAAGGATCTGATCCAGAACCAGCTGATCGACTATATCCGCGCCACGGTGGTCCATGCCGGGGGCATCACCCATCTGCGCCGGATCGCGGCGCTGGCCGATCTCTATCAGATCCGCACCGGTTGCCATGGCGCCACCGATCTTTCGCCCGTCTGCATGGCCGCCGCGCTGCATTTCGACCTTTCGGTGCCCAATTTCGGCATTCAGGAGTATATGAAGCATACGGCGGAGACCGATGAAGTCTTCCCCCACGCCTACACCTTTGCAGATGGCATGATGCATCCGGGCGAGAAGCCGGGCCTTGGCGTGGAGATCGACGAGGAGCTGGCCGCCAAATATGAATACAAGCGCGCCTTCCTGCCGGTGAACCGGCTGGAAGACGGCACGATGTACAATTGGTGAGCGCGCCGGTGGAGCAGGCCAAACCTTCAGGCCCCAAACCCGGCGGAAACGTTCGCTGGGTGGTTTGCGCCCTGCTGTTTGCCGCCGTGGTGCTCAGCTACATCGATAGGCTGGTGCTGCCCACGCTGAAACCCGATCTGCAAGCCCGCTATGGCTGGAGCGAAACCGGCTATGCCTCCCTCGCGATCTGGTTTCAGGCGGGCTATGGCGTGGCCTATGTGCTGTTCGGGCGCGTGATCGACCGGATCGGCGCGCGCAGCGGCTATGCGCTGGCGGTGGGGCTGTGGACGCTTGGCCATATGCTTCACGCCTGCTTCACCAGCACCACCGGCATGCTGATTGCGCGCATCCCGCTGGCCATCGGCGAGGCGGGGACCTTCCCCGCCGCGCTGAGCGCCACCAATGAATGGTTCCCCCGGCGCGAGCGCGCTCTGGCCATCGGCATCTTCAACGCGGGCTCCAATGTGGGGGCCATCGTCACGCCGCTGCTGGTGCCGATCATCGCGGTGACGCTGGGCTGGCGCTGGGCCTTTATCCTCACCGGCCTGCTGACGGTGGTGTGGCTGGCGGCCTGGCTGGCGATCTATCGCCGCCCGCGCGACAAGGCTGGCCTGTCGCCTGAAGAGCTGGCGTGGATCGAATCCGAGCCTGCCGAGCCCAAGCGCCATATCCCATGGCTCAGCCTGTTCCGCCATCGCCAGACCTGGGCCTATCTGATGGGCCGGTTCCTGATCGATCCGGTGTGGTGGACCTTCCTGTTCTGGCTGCCCGATTTCTTCAACCGGCAGTATCATGTGAAGATGCTCGATTTCGGGCCGCCGCTGATTGCGGTGTACCTGCTGGCCGATGTGGGGTCGGTGGCGGGGGGCTGGCTCTCCTCGCGGCTGATGGGGCGAGGCTGGTCGGCGGGCGGGGCGCGCAAGGGGGCGATGTTCGCCTCCGCGCTGTTTGCCCTGCCGATTGCCTTTGCCGCCCATGCGCCCTCGTTATGGGTCGCCGTCGGGCTGATCGGTCTGGCCTGCGCCGGGCATCAGGGCTTTTCAGCCAATGTCTATGCGCTGCCGGGGGATCTCTTTCCGCGCTGGATGGCCGGTTCGGTCATCGGCATCGGGGGGCTTTCAGGGGCTGTCGGCGGCATGCTGATGGCCAAATATGCCGGCATCATTCTGGAGCGCGTCGGCAGCTTCCAGCCCATCTTCGTCATCGCCTCCTGCGCCTATCTGGTGGCGCTGCTTGTCATTCATCTGATCGTCCCGCGTTACGCGCCGGTCTCGCTATCGGAAAACCCCGCATGAAGCCGCTTCACCTCCACCCCGACCGTCTGTTTCCAGCCGAAAGCCGCACGCGCGACATCGCCCGCGCGCTCTACGCCACCGTCAGCGACCTGCCGATCATCAGCCCGCACGGCCACACCGATCCGGCCTGGTTCGCCTATAACGAGCCCTTCGCCAACCCCTCCGACCTGTTGATCGTGCCGGACCATTATGTCTTCCGCATGCTGATGAGCCAGGGCATCACGCTGGACCAACTGGGCATCCCCACCGCCGACGGCAGCCCCACGGAAACCGACCCGCGCGCCATCTGGCACCGCTTTGCCGCGCATTACCACCTGTTTGCAGGTACGCCCTCGCGCATGTGGCTGGATTATGTGTTCACGCAGGTTTTCGCCATCGATGTGCGGCTGGAAAGCGCCACCGCCGACCTCTATTACGACAGCATCGATGCCGCACTGAAGACCCCGGACTTCCGCCCCCGCGCCCTGTTCGAGCGTTTCAACATCGAGGCCATCGCCACCACCGAAGGGCCGCTCGACCCGCTGATCCACCACAAGGCGATCCGCGAGAGCGGCTGGGGCGGCAAGGTCGTCACCGCCTATCGGCCCGATCCGGTGATGGACCCGGACGATCCGCGCTTTATCGAAAAGGTGAAGGCCTTCTGCGCCATGACGGGCGAGGACGCGGCCAGCTTTGCCGGTTATCTGCGCGCCCATGAAAAGCGCCGCGCCGATTTCCGCGCGGCGGGCGCCACCAGCACCGATCATGGCCATCCCACAGCCTTTACCGCGCATCTCTCGCGCCCCGAGATCGAGGCGCTTTACACCAAAGTGATGGCAGGCCCCGTCAGCGCGGCGGAGGCGGAGCTGTTCCGTGGCCATATGCTGGTGGAAATGGCGCGCATGTCGATCGAGGACGGCATGGTGATGCAGCTTCACCCCGGCGTCTGGCGCAGCCACAATGATGCGGTTCTGGCCCGCTTCGGGCGCGACAAGGGCGGCGATATTCCCATGCCGGGCGAGTTCGTCCGCGCGCTGAAGCCGCTGCTGGACCTTTATGGCAATGATCCGCGCCTCACGCTGATCCTCTTCACGCTGGATGAGGATGTCTATTCGCGTGAACTGGCACCGCTGGCAGGGCACTATCCCGCGCTGAAGCTGGGCCCGCCCTGGTGGTTCCATGACAGCCCGGAAGGCATGCGCCGCTTCCGCGAAAGCGTCACCGAGACCGCCGGTTTCTACAACACCGTGGGCTTCAACGACGACACGCGCGCCTTTCTCTCGATCCCGGCGCGCCATGATGTGGCGCGGCGCATGGATTGTGGCTTCCTTGCCCGTCTGGTGGCCGAGCACCGGATCGAAGAGGACGAGGCCTTCGAGCTGGCCCATGCGCTCTCCTATGGGCTGGCCAAGCAGGCGTACCGGCTGTGACGCGCCTGTCGGAAGCCACACTGGCGCAACTGCCGGGCGATGTGCTGCGCCCCGCCTATGATCGCGGCGCGGTGAAAACGGGCGTCGTTCATCTGGGCATCGGCGCCTTTCACCGGGCGCATCAGGCGGCGGTGTTCGACGATGTGCTGGCCGCTGGCGATCTGCGCTGGGGCATTGTGGCGGCCTCCTTACGCGCGCCTGCGGTGCGCGATCAGATGGCGCCTCAGGACGGGCTCTACACCATGCTGGTGCGCGATGGCGCGGCCCAGACCGCCCGCATCATGGGCGCGGTGCAAAAGGTGCTGATCGCGCCGGAAGCGCCGGGCGACTTGCTGGCGGTGATGGCCGCGCCGGATACGCATATCGTTACCCTCACCATCACCGAGAAGGGCTACAAGCTTGACCCTGCCAGCGGCGCGCTGATCGAGGGTGATCCCCAGCTGGCGGCGGATATGCGCTCGCTGGACGTGCCCAAGACCGCTTTGGGCTATATCGTGGCGGCTTTGGCCATGCGCCGCGGCGCGGGGCTCAAGCCCTTCACCGCGATCTCCTGCGACAATCTGCCGCATAATGGCAGCCGCCTGCGCGGCGGTGTGCTGGCGCTGGCGCGACATCACGATCCCGATCTGGCCGTCTGGATCGAGGCCTATGGCGCTTTCCCCGAGACCATGGTGGACCGCATCGTGCCCGCCACCACGCCTCAGGACATCGAGGATCTGGCCCGGCGCCTGGGTGTCGAAGACTGCGCCATGGTCAAGACCGAGCCCTTCACCCAGTGGGTGATCGAGGATCATTTCTGCGGCGCCCCCCCGGCCTTTGGCACCGGCGTGCAACTGACCGCCGCCGTTGCCCCATGGGAAGAGGCCAAGCTGCGCCTGCTCAATGGCGCGCATAGCGGCATTGCCTATCTGGGCGGTCTGGCGGGGCTGACCCATGTGCATGAGGTGCTGGAACGCCCCGAGGCCCGCGCCTTCGTCGAGCAGCTGTGGGATGAGGCGCAGACCACGTTGTCGCCGCCGCCAGAACTGGATATCGCCGCTTATCGCAAGGCGCTGATGGCGCGCTTCGACAATCCCACGCTGATGCATCGCACGCATCAGATCGCCATGGATGGCTCGCAGAAACTGCCGCAACGGCTGTTGGCGCCGATTGCCGCAAGGCTGGCGGCGGGGCAGGGGATCGAGGCTCTGTGTTTGGCGGTGGCGGGCTGGATTCGCTGGCAGGCGGGTCGCGATGATAAGGGCGAAACCTTCACCATCGACGATCCGCTGGCTGCTGACATCGCGCAGCGTCTGGTGGGGGCAGAAGATGCCAAGGCGCGGGTGGATGCCGTGCTGGGGCTGGAAGCCGTGGTGCCGCCCGCCTTGCAACACCATGCAGCATTTCGTGCAGCATTGATCCGCTGGCTCACCATTCTGGAAACACAGGGCGCGCTGGCCGCGCTGGCTCTTTGCAAGGATGTTTCGTGATGAAATTGCTGTCTTGTGCGGCGGTGCTTTCCCTGATCGCAACGCCCGTTCTGGCCGATGCGCCCAGGCTGGTGAAACAGGGCACCGCCACCCAATTGCAGGTGCAGGGCAAGCCCATGCTGCTGTTGGCCGGAGAACTGGGCAACAGCAGCGACACCAGCGAGGCCTATATGGCCCCGCACTGGAAGCGTTTGCGGGCGATGCATCTCAACACCGTGCTGGCGCCGGTTTCATGGGAGCTGATCGAGCCGAAAGAGGGCCAGTATGACTGGTCCAGCGTGGATATGCTGATCCGCAACGCGCGGGCCAACAATCTGCACCTGGTGTTTCTGTGGTTCGGGGCGTGGAAGAACTCCATGTCCACCTATGCGCCCGCCTGGGTGAAGCGCGATTCCGCCCGTTTCCCGCGCGCCCAGCTGCCGAGCGGGCAGGGGGTGGACATCCTCTCCTCCATGGCGCCCACGACCTTGGCGGCGGATCAGAAGGTCTTTGCCGCGCTGCTGGCCCATATCAAGGCGGTGGATGCCCAGCAGAACACCGTGCTGATGGTGCAGGTGGAAAACGAGATCGGCATGCTGCCGGTGGCGCGCGATTACAGCCCGCAGGCCGATGCCGCCTATCGCGGGCCAGTGCCTGCCGAACTGATGACCTATCTCCAGCAGCATCACGACACGCTGGTCCCCGCCATGCGTCAGCGCTGGGAGGACAATGGTGCGAAAAGCAGCGGCACATGGGCCGAGGTGTTCGGGCCCGGCACGGCCTCCGAGGAAATCTTCACCGCCTGGCACTACGCGCGCTTCGCCGATGGGCTGACGCGCGCGGGCAAGGGCGCTTACGGCCTGCCGATGTACGTCAATGTGGCGTTGAACCGTCCCGGTCGCGCGCCCGGCGAATACCCCAGCGGCGGGCCTTTGCCGCATCTGATCGATGTCTGGAAGGCGGGCGCGCCGAGCCTCGATTTTCTGGCCCCCGATATCTATTTCACCAATTTCGTTGATATCGTTAACACCTACAAGCGGCCTGACAATCCGCTGTTCATCCCCGAAGCGAACAACGCCGATCACCCGCAGGTGCCGGGCAATGCCTTCTATGCCATCGGCAGGCTGGATGCGATCGGCTTCGGGCCGTTCTCCATCGAATCGGTGGACGAGAAGCCGGGCGCTTTGGCCGGGGCCTATGATGTGCTGGAGCAGATCTCGCCGGAGATTCTCGCCGCGCAGGGCTTGGGGCGCATGTCGGGCTTCCGTCCGCGCGCGCTCTATGACGGCACGCTGATCTATGAACCCGTCACCGAGCGCATCGGCGATTACCGCTTCACCGTCAGCTTTGCCGATATCGTCAAGCCCGAGGCCATGCCTGAAACCGGCAAGGCCGGGGCGGTGATCGTGCAGACCGGGCCGGAGGACTATATCGTGGTCGGGCAGGGTGTTACCGTTACCTTTGAGCCTGTGGGGCCCGGTCCGCGCCTCGCGGGAATCGACAGCGCGTGGGAGGGGCATTTCGATGCCGAGCACCGCTGGATTGCGGGCCGCCTGCTCAATGGCGACCAGACGCATCAGGGGCGGCATATCCAGCTGCCATCCGGTGAATTCCAGATTCAGCGGATAAAATTGTATCGCTACCAATAGGCCAGTGATCTTTGCTTGACAGGCAAGATGGGCGGAGTAAAAAACATTCATTGATAGCGCTATCACAGACCATCAAGAAGGCTCGAAACAGACAGGGCCAGGGGTAGCGTTCAGGAGAGGCCGATGTTCAGCACACACCAACGCCATTGCGTTCGCCCAAGCCATGTTTGCCATCGTGCCGGGATCGGATGTCCCGGTGCGGCTCGCGCAGGTCAGGGCGCTGTTTAAGCACGGCCTCCCAAAGGGCGACTGAAGGGCCAAGCGCCCGTCACGCGCCGATCAACAGGGCGATACCAACTGCAACCCGCGCGTCGATCAACGGGCGCTGCGGAAGGCCGTCGGCGCGCGTGCAAGCGGGCCGGAGGCATTCGAAATCGGGCGCCCGGGCCGCTTCAGGCCCGCCATTCGCGCCACATCATGCATGGGAATGAGGGGTAGGCATATGACACATAAGAAAACCGCCATCATGTTGAGCCTGATCACAGGCGTTTCCAGCTTTGCCTTTATGGCCATGCCGGCTTTGGCCCAGCAGTCGCCGGTGACTCAGGCGCCAGCCGCGCAGGCCAGCGCTCCGGCGCCGCAGGCCGATCAGGCTTCCGCCAATGAGATCATCGTCACCGGCTATCGCGCCAGCCTTCAGCGCTCGGCGGAGATCAAGAAGAGCAACATCGGCCTCACCGAAACCATTCTGGCCGAAGACATTGGCAAGTTCCCGGATTCGAACATCGCGGAATCGCTCAGCCGCGTGCCGGGCGTCACCATCAACCGCGACAATGACGGCGAGGGCGTGAACGCCGCCATCCGCGGTCTGGGTTCGGCCTTCACGCAGGTGACGCTGAACGGCGCGGCGATCATGATCGGCTCGACCGGCACCGCCGATGGTTCGGGCACGGGCCGTCAGGTCGACCTCAACTATTTCCCGACCGAACTCTTCACCTCGATCACCGTCGAGAAAAGCTCGCGCGCCGATATTCTGGAAGGCGGCGCGGCCGGGTCGATCGATCTGCGCATGGCGCATCCCTTCGACAAGCAAGGCACGCATTTCACCGTTTCGATGGACGGGCTCTACAACACCAATGCCAAGACCCCCGGTTACAAGGGCGCGGCGGTGTTCAGCACCACCAAGGGCGAGTTCGGCATTCTGATCGGCGTTTCGGGGATCAGCAATCAGGTCAATTCCAACGGCTTTGAATCGGTGGGCTGGACCGAGCCCAACCTTTCCGCCGCGCAGAACACCACCTCGACCCGCAACAACATCAACAATCTGTCCACCAACTGCATCACCGCCACACCGGCTTGCAGCAACGGCAGCACCTGGAACATTCCCGCCACCGTTCCGGCGGGCGCGGGCAATGGTCTGGTGACGGGCAGCGCGCTCAATCAGGCGGCGCTGCTGGCGCTGAACCCCGGCCTCACCATCACCCAGATCAATCAGGCGCTGATCCCCCGTCTGGGCCGCGAGTTCAACGAATATGGTTCGCGCAAGCGCATCACCGGCGTCGTCTCGCTGGAATACAAGGGCGATGACAACGGACTGCATCTCTACCTCGACAGCATGCTGTCCAAGGCGCGCAATCAGGAACAGCGCATCGATATGGACTGGGTGGGCCGCAACGGCAGCGCCATCCCCATCGGTCTGCAGGTGGACAGCAATGGCGTGGTGACCTCCGGCACTTTCGCCAATGCCCAGTCCTTTCTGGAATATCGCCCCTATGATGAAAAGCTGACTTACTACGGCTTCAATCCGGGCGGCGAATATCAGATCACCGATCACCTGAAGGTCGATGTGCGCGGCGATGTCACGCACAGTTCCTTCTATCGCCAGTCGCCCTCGGTGCTGGTGTCGACTGTGCTGGGCTCGGGCGATACGGTCAATTACACCAACAACAACGGCAACATCAACATTGCCTCCAGCACCGATCTCGACAATCCGGCGAATTTCAGCTGGAACGGCGGTCGCGTCAACATTCAGAGCGAGCGCCGTCAGACCACCACCAAGGGCATTCGCGGCAATCTGCGCTGGGATCACGGTGATATCGTGGTGCGCGTGGGCGCTGCCTATGACAACAATTACCGCAACATCTATGCGCTGGACAACAGCACGCTGTGGCAGAATGCGGTCTGCGGCAATCAGCCCAATGTGGCGATGCTCTCGCCCAACACCCAGCCTGCCTGCCTTGGCCTGAACGCGCCGGGTTCGGCTGCCGCGCTGTATCCCGGCTATGGCACGGGCGCGACGGCGGGGGCGACGGGTTCGGTCCAGTATCTGGGTTCGCTGATCCCGCAGGCTTCGCTGGCCAATTATCTGATGCCCGGGCCGCGCGGCTTCGTGACGGTCAACTGGCCCGCCTTTGCCGCGGCATCCAACTATGCCCAGTATAATGCGACCGCGCCTTTCTCGACCGCCTCGAACACCGGGGCCAATTCAGGCCAGTTTCAGGAAAAGAACTTCGGCGCCTATATCGAGGCTGACGACAAGTTCCAGATCGGCGACAACACGCTGCGTCTGAACGGCGGCGTGCGCTTCATCCACACCAACCAGCGCATTGGCGGTTATGTCGCCAATGGCGCCATCACCCAGCAGAATGTCGGGCTGACCAGCGGTGGCTTGTACCCGACGGTGGGCATCGGCGCCTTCAACTTCATCAACACCTACAACAGCTACAGCTATGCGCTGCCGGCCTTCACCGCGGACTTTGCTCTGGGTCGCCATGCGGTGTTCCGCGCATCGTGGTCCAAGACTTTGACCCGGCCGGACCCCAACGCCATGCTGCCGGGCGTGAACTTCTCCGACATCTCGGCCTATCAGGCCTCGATCGGCAATCCGGCGCTGGCGCCTTATCTGTCGAAGAACCTTGATCTGGGCTTTGAATATTACACCGGCAAGGAAGGCTACATCGCGGTGGCCGCCTATCGCAAGTCGATCACCGGCTTCACGACTTCGGCCAACATTTCCAGCACCTTCAGCGCCCTGGCCCCCTATGGCGTCAACATCAACACGGTAACCACCGATCAGGCGAGGATCCTCAACAGCAACCCGACCGGCGCCGCCAACTCGCCGATCAACATCACCGAGCAGGTCAATGCCGGCAATCTGGTGATCAATGGCGCGGAGTTCACCGTCGTTCAACCGCTGGACTTCATCCTTGCGCCGCATGGCCATGGTCTTCCGGGGTTCGGCGTGATCGGCAACGTTACCGTGATCGATCAGTCGAGCGCCAGCACGCCTGCCGTGATCGCGACGGGCGTGGCGCATACGACTTACAACCTCACGCTCTATTACGATCACAAGGGCGTGTCGGCGCGAGTGCTGTACAACTTCACCGGCGGATCGCTGGCGGCGCAAGGGCCCCAGAACGGGCTCAACAATTTCGCGATCTACAATGACGTGCACAAGGAGCTGGACTTCTCCGCCAATCTCGATCTGCAGAAGATCTTCGGCGGCAGCACCTTGCTGCCCACCGTGTCCTTCAACGTCAACAATCTGACCAAGAGCCATATCCGTACCTATCTGCAGTATAAGAACGTGACCTATTCGGACTACAATCCGGGCACGACCTATTCGCTGGGTCTGCGCGAGAAGTTCTGATTTTGACGATGTGATAAAAGGGAAGGGCCGGGCATCAGTCCGGTCCTTTCCGCATGCCGGAGGTGATGCCCTTGCGTTCTGTCTTGCGCGCTGCCCTTGGGGCTGTGATGGTCTTCTCGCCGCTCTGCGCCCATGCTGCGGTTTGCGCGCCGCAGTGGGTGGCGGGCTGGGCCTCTTCACAGATGACGCCCAGCGGGGACAATGCCCTGCCCGCCGGAAGCTTCGGCGGAGCGAGTCTGCGGCAGATTATCCGCCCGTCCATCGGCGGGACGGGGCTGCGCATCAGGCTCTCCAATGCCTTTGGCACGGCGCCGCTGCGCATCGATGGCGCGACGCTGGCGCGCGCGGTGAAAGCGGGCAGCGGGGCCATCGATCCTGCCTCGCTGATCGTGCTGCACTTCGACGGACAGGCGGGCGTCACCATTCCTGCCGGGGCGGACTATCTCTCCGATCCGGTCGATCTGCCCGTCCGCGCTTTCGACGATCTGGCGATCACCCTGCATTATGCGCAAGATCCGCAGGGGCAGACCTCCCATCCCGGATCGCGCGCCACCTCATGGCTGCTGGCGGGCGATCATCTGGCCGATGCCGATCTGCCGGGGGCCAGGAGTTTCCAGCACTGGTTCACCCTCTCGGCTGTGGAAATCTCACGCTGCGAGGCCCCGCGCGCCATCGTGGCGCTGGGCGATTCCATCACCGACGGCCACGGCGCCACCGATGACGCCAATGACCGCTGGACAGACGATCTGGCCCGCCGCCTTCAGGCCGATCCTTCCACGCGTGGGCTGGCCATCGTCAATCAGGGGATCGGTGGTAATCGCCTGCTGCATGACGGGCTTGGGCCCAATGCGCTCGCCCGGCTGGACCGCGATGTGCTGGCGCAGCCGGGTGTCCGATGGTTGGTGGTGTTGGAAGGCATCAACGATATCGGCACGCTGACCCGCGAGGCCCCGATGGATGAAGCCGCGCATCAGGCGCTGGTCGCGCAGATCATCGGTGCCTATCGCCAGATAATCGCCCGGGCGCATGGGCGGATGATCAAGGTGGTCGGCGGCACGGTGCTGCCCTTCATGGGCAACGACTATTACCACCCCGATGCGCGCAACGAGGCGGACCGCCAGGCCGTCAACCGCTGGATCCGCGAGCAGGGTCATTTCGACGCGGTGGTGGATTTCGATTCCGCCATGCGCGATCCGGCCCAGCCAAGCCGCCTGCGGCCCGCCTATGACAGTGGCGATCATCTGCATCCATCGCCGGAAGGTTACCGGGCCATGGCGCAGAGCATTCCCCTGTCTGTGTTCAGCGGTGGGTGATGGCCTTGATAAGGTTGGGGCTGAGGCCCACATGGGTTTTATGCAGTCTCACACAAGGGCCCTGGTGGCCGCTTCCGCCTATGCTGTGATCTTTGACCGGACGGTCGCGGGTCTCTATGATTTCACCGCTCAGGAACATCTGCGCGTCGCTGCCGAAAGCCGCGACGGGCGGGTGCAGGGCAACTATGAAGGCCGGGCGGGCGGTTTTGGCGGCACGCTGCCCGAACTGTTCGATGCGGGTGATCAGGCCTTTGTCTCGCTTGAGGTGGATGGTTACAAGGCGCGTGGTTATGACCGGGCATCCGGCCATCATTATGAGGCCGAAATCCTGCCGCGCCTGATCCAGTTCTACGATCATGGCGAGAAAGCGTGGTTCTCCTTCGAGCCCCAGTTCGTCTGAAAGCTTAACCGACCGGCAGGGCCGTGGTGTACTTCGTCATCGACAGGGCGAAATGCGAAGCCGCCGCGCCCACCGCCGGGTGGTCCAGCAGGGTGCGCATCAGAAAGCGCTCATAATCGGCGACATCGGCCACGACGATGCGCAGCAGATAATCCCACTCGCCCGACATGGAGAAGCACTCGATCACCTCGGGGCGTTCGTGGAGGAAGTCCTCGAAGGGCTTGCGCACCTCTTGCGCGTGATTGCGCACGCGGATGTTGCAGAAGACATTCACCCCGCGGCCGATCTTTTCCGGATCGACCAGCCGCACCGTGCCTTTCAGCACGCCCGAAGCCTCCAGCGCCTTGATCCGCCGCCAGCATGAGGCGGCTGACGTGCCGACCTTTTCCCCCAGCTCCGCATGGCTGAGCGAACCGTCCTGCTGAAGCGCCTCGACGAGTCGCGTATCGATGGGGTCGAGTTGAATGATCTGTTTCATGCATCACCATGATTGCGGGATTCTGTTTCAGAATATCGGCAGATTGCCTCGCTTTTGAAACCCAATCAAGCCGATCCTGTGACACGATCACGCCATGGGAGAGATAAGCCTCGACATGCATAAAGGCGACTGGACCGTTCCTCAGGAATGGCACCTTTATCGCGCCGATGAGCATGCCATGTGGGACCGTCTCTTCGAGCGGCAGGCCCGCCTGCTGCCGGGCCGCGTGGCGCCCGCCTTCCTTGAAGGCCTCGATATTCTGCGGCTCTCCAAGCCGGGCATCCCCGATTTTGCCGAACTCAACGCGCGGCTGATGGATGCCACCGGTTGGCAGGTGGTGGCGGTGCCGGGGCTGGTGCCCGACGCGGTGTTTTTCGATCACCTGGCGAACCGCCGCTTTGTGGCCGGGCGCTTTATCCGTCGCCCCGACCAGATCGATTATCTCGAAGAGCCCGATATCTTCCACGATGTTTTCGGCCATGTACCGTTGCTCGCCAATCCGGTCTTCGCCGATTATATGGCGGCCTATGGGCGCGGCGGCCAGCGCGCGGTGAAGCTGGGCGCCATCGAGCGGCTGGCCCGGCTCTATTGGTACACGGTGGAGTTCGGCCTGCTGCGTTCTGGCGACAGTTTGCAGATCTATGGCGCGGGCATCGTCTCCTCTTTCAGCGAAAGCGTCTTCGCGCTGGACGATCCTTCGCCCAACCGTATCGGTTTCGATCTGAAGCGGCTGATGCAGACCCGCTATCGCATCGATGATTTCCAGCAGACCTATTTCGTCATCGACAGTTTCGAGGATCTGCTGGCCCAGACCATCGGGACGGATTTCGCCCCGCTCTATCAGGAGCTGGCCGGTTCGACCGATCTCGATGTGGCGACGATCCTGCCGGGCGACACCGTCTTTCACCTTGGCACGCAGGCCTATGCGCGCTCCCGCCCCACCCACAGCAGCGGATCTTCAGAATGACTCAGGACAATCCTCTCGGCCTCGACGGCTTCGCCTTTTGCGAGTTCACCTCGCCTGAACCTGATGTGATGGCGGGGCAGTTGCGCCAGCTTGGATTTACGCTGGCGGCGCGTGGACGCGATGGTGCGCTGGAACTCTACCGGCAGGGGAGGATCGCCTTTGTCCTCAACTCTTTGCCGCAAGGTCAGGCGGCAACCTTCCGCCAGCTGCATGGCCCCTCTGCCAATGGCATGGGCTTTCGGGTGAAGAGCGCCGAACAGGCCCATGGCATGGCGCTGGAGCGGGGCGCAACGGATGCTGACACGTCGGACTCGGCCCTGCCGGGCGCCAGGGCCATCGAGGGCATTGGCGGATCGCTGCTCTATATGGTCGATCACGATCCTTTCGCCGATTGGGATCAGGTGCCCGGATGGCAGGAAGAGGCGCAGAAGAATTCGGTCGGGCTCGATGTGCTCGATCACCTCACGCATAATGTCCGTCGCGGGCAGATGCGTGTCTGGTCGGAGTTTTACGCCAGGCTGTTCGGCTTTGAGGAGCAGAAGTTCTTCGACATCAAGGGACAGGCCACGGGTCTGTTCAGTCAGGCGATGATCGCGCCGGATCGCGCCATTCGCATCCCGCTCAACGAAAGCCAGGACGACCAGAGCCAGATCGAGGAGTTCATCCGCGAATACCATGGCGAGGGCATCCAGCATCTGGCGCTGACCACGCAGGATATCTATGCCACGGTCGAAAAGCTGCGCGCCAATGGCGTGTTGCTGCAAGACACGATCGAGACCTATTACGAGCTGGTCGACCAGCGCGTTCCCGGCCACGGCGAGGATCTGGAGCGCCTGAAAAAGAACCGCATCCTGATCGACGGCAATGTGGGTGACGAGGGCATTTTGCTGCAGATCTTCACGGAAACCATGTTCGGCCCGATCTTCTTCGAGATCATCCAGCGCAAGGGCAATGAGGGCTTCGGCAACGGCAATTTCCAGGCGCTCTATGAATCGATCGAGCTGGACCAGATCCGCCGGGGTGTTATCACCGTCGGCCAATAAGGAGAGCGCGGCATGGGCGATCCGGCCTATCTCACCGGCTTTGGCAACCATTTCGCCAGCGAGGCCGTGGCGGGCGCTCTGCCTGTGGGGCGCAATGCCCCGCAGCATGTGCCCTATGGCCTCTATGCCGAGCAGCTGTCGGGCACGGCCTTTACCGCGCCGCGCAGCGAAAACCGCCGGACCTGGCTTTACCGCCTGCGCCCTGCTGCGCAGCATAAGCCGTTCCAGCCCTATGCGGGCGGGGCGTTGATCGGCAGCGCGCCCTTCATGCAGGCCCCCGTCAGTCCCAACCGGCTGCGCTGGGACCCGCTGCCCATGCCGGATCAGCCGACCGACTTTATCGACGGCCTCACCACCTGCGGCGGTAACGGCGATATGGCGAGCGCCAGTGGCTGCGCGATCCATCTCTATGCCTCCAACCGCTCGATGGAGCGGCGCGCCTTCTTCAACGCCGATGGCGAGATGCTGATCCTGCCTCAACAGGGCAGCTTGCGCATCGTCACCGAACTGGGCGTGATGGAGGTTGCGCCGCTGCATCTGGCGCTGATCCCGCGCGGGGTGCGCTTCCGCGTCGAGGTGGAAGGCCCGGTGCGCGGCTATATCTGCGAGAACTATGGCGCGCCCTTCCGCCTGCCCGATCTCGGGCCGATCGGCGCCAATGGCCTCGCCAATCCGCGCGATTTCGAAACGCCCGAAGCATGGTTCGAAGATCGCGACGAATCCACTGAAATCATCCAGAAGTTTCAGGGCGGCTTATGGGCCACCACGCTGGACCACTCGCCCTTCGATGGGGTGGCATGGCACGGCAATCTGGCGCCGTGTCGCTATGATCTGCGGCGTTTCAACACGATCAACACCGTCAGCTTCGATCATCCGGACCCGTCGATCTTCACCGTGCTGACCAGCCCGTCGGAGACGCCGGGCACCGCCAATGTGGACTTCGTGATCTTCCCGCCGCGCTGGATGGTGGCCGAGGATACGTTCCGCCCGCCATGGTTCCACCGCAATGTGATGAGCGAATTCATGGGCCTGATCGAGGGCGCCTATGACGCCAAGCAGGGCGGTTTCGTGCCGGGCGGCGCCTCGCTTCACAATTGCATGAACGGCCATGGGCCTGACAAGGCGAGCTATGACAAGGCCGTCTCCGCCGATCTCAAGCCCCAGCGTATCGAAAATACCATGGCTTTCATGGTTGAGAGCCGCCATGTCATCCGCCCCACGCGCTGGGCGATGGAAACCCCGCTGCTGCAAAGCGATTATGACGAAGCCTGGTCCGGCTTCACCAAGGCGAGCCTTCCCGAATGACGATGTTCACGATTGACGAAACCCACGATCCGGCGCGCTGCAGCTGGGTGCCCGGCGCGGATGGCCATAGCGAGTTTCCGGTCCAGAACCTGCCTTTCGGGATCATCTCCTGCCGCGACAAGGGCAAGCGCCCGGCGGTGGCGATTGGCGATCATGCGCTCGATCTGTTGGCCATCGCTGATCTGCAGCCTGCCAAAGTGCATCAGGCTTCGCAGGCCAGCACCCTCAACGCCCTGTTCGCCCTTGATGCCGATGTGCGGCGCGATCTGCGCCACGCACTCTCGGGCTTGCTGTCGGACCCGCAGCATCGCGGCAGGATCGAGCCAGCTCTGATCCCGATGGCCGACTGCACCCTGCATCTGCCCTTCGCCATCGGTGACTACACCGATTTCTATGTCGGGCTGAACCATGCCACCAATGTCGGCAAGCTGTTTCGGCCAGACAACCCGCTGCTGCCCAATTACAAACATGTGCCCATCGCCTATCATGGCCGGGCTTCCTCGATCCGTCCCTCGGGCGTGGATGTGCGGCGGCCCAAGGGGCAGCGCAAGGCGCCCGATGCCGCGGCGCCCATCTTCGCGCCCACCGCCCGTCTCGATTACGAGCTGGAGCTGGGCCTGTGGATCGGGCAGGGCAACCAGCTTGGCGAACCCATCCCCATGGCGAATGCTGCGCAGCATATCGCCGGTCTCTGCCTGCTCAACGACTGGTCCGCGCGCGATGTGCAGGCCTGGGAGTATCAGCCGCTCGGGCCGTTTCTGGCCAAGAATTTCCATTCCACCGTCTCGCCCTGGGTGGTGACGATGGAGGCTCTGGCGCCCTTTCGCATCGCCCAGCCCGCGCGGCCCGAAGGCGATCCGGCGCCGCTGCCCTACCTCTGGGACGAGCAGGATCAGCGCGCGGGCCAGTTTTCACTCGATCTTCAGGTGGCGATCCGCACGCAGGCGATGCGCGATCAGGGCCTGCCCGAATTTGCTCTCAGCCGCAGCGCCTCGAGCGATATGTATTGGACCATGGCGCAGATGGTGGCTCATCACACCTCGGGCGGCTGCGATCTGTACACTGGCGATCTGCTGGGATCGGGCACGATCTCGGGCGCCGCGCGTGAGGCTTCGGGGAGCCTGCTGGAACTCTCGCAGGGGGGCGGCGTGCCCATCGACCTGCCCGGCGGCGAGCAACGCTGCTTCCTCGAAGATGGCGACGAGGTGATCCTCACCGCCCATGCGCATCGCGAGGGTTTCGTATCCATCGGCTTCGGGCAGAACCGCGCCACCATTCAGCCCGCGCTTGGATGAGCGCGCCCTGTATGGGCATCAATTGATCTGGACGCGGTTTGGCATCACCACGCGCTGCCAGGCTCGCCGTCCTGAAGGTCGATGGTGAATTGTATCGGAATTCTGATGACGATGCTGGGCCGCCTCAACGTTTCCCTTTGAAGAAAAAGCTCTTTTGTCTTTTCAATCGCCCAGGACTTGCCATATTTGCGGACAACGTGATCGCGCATTGCCGCATCCACGGGCAGCCTGATATTGAAGATGTGGCCTTCGATGAAGGCGATGTGCCCGCCATCGTCGACATGCTCTTTCTCTGTCAGCAAGCATCCGAAGACTGGCTGTTCCTCAGATTCCCAGAGGTAAAGCGTGTGGTGGCGAGCCAGGCGCGGATCGCGCCGAACGGCTTCCAAATAGAGGCCCGCCTCAAGATCAATGGTCCGATCCTTCGGCCTGTCATGCATGAAAGCCATGGCGTATCTTCATCCCGGAACAGCCGGTTATCAGGGCAGGGCGGTTTTCCCCCGGCCCGGCGCAGGCAAAGTCCGCTCAGGCCTTCTGGCGCTCGATCACGATATGCGTCGCCAGCTCCGATGGCGTGGAGCTGGTGACGCGATAGCCCAGCGCCGACAGGTCCAGCCCCGTGAACATCGCCTCGCCGCGGCCCAGCAGCACGGGGGAGAGCGCGAAATGCAATTCGTCGATCAGCCCTTCCTGCAGATATTGCCGCACTGTCGCAACGCCGCCGCCGATCTTCACATCCAGATCGCCTGCCGCCTCACGCGCAAGGTCCAGCGCTTCATGGATGCCGCCGGTCACGAAATGGAAGGTGGTGCCGCCCTCCATGGGGATGGGATCGCGGGCATGGTTGGTCAGGATGAAGGTGGGGGCGTGATAGGGCGGATTGTCTCCCCACCAGCCTTTCCAGCTGTCGTCCGGCCAGTCCCCGCGCACCGGGCCGAACATGTTGCGGCCCAGAATAAAGGCGCCGAAGCCGTCCATCGCGCGATGGGCGAAGGTTTCGTCGATGCCGTCCGCGCCGCCTTCCTGACCATGCCCCGCCTGACCATGCATGGCGCGGAAGGTTTTCGTGCCGAAGAACCACTGGAAGATCTCTGGCCCGCGCTGGCCCAGCGGGGCTTCGAGGCTTTGTTCCGGGCCTGCTCCAAATCCGTCGAGGGACAGCGAAAACCCTGCGACTCTGACACGTCCCATCCCAGCCTCCTCAAACATTCGGGCCATGCTGCCTTGTCGCGCGGGGATGCGCAACGCCCAAGGCTCTTGCTATGCCGCAGGGGCAGGGCCTATCGCCTCGGCCCATGGACTCGGCTGCCCGAAAGACCCTCACGATGCTGCGTTATGCTCTCTGCGCCCTGATCGCCACGACTGTGCCTGCCCATGCCGGGGATACGGTGAGCATCGATATCTACGCAATCCCCTCGCGCCCGGTGGTCGAGGCGGTGGCGCAGGCCAGCGAGAAACTGGGCAAGCGCGGCATGAAGACCTTCTATGCGCAGGGCCATGCGGTGCATGCCACGCTCTATCTCACGCAATATCCCTCCAGCGCGACGCCTGCGCTGAAGGCGGCCATCGCCCGGTTGGCGAAAAGCGGCAAGCGCTTCCCGCTGACCGTCGGCGGCGCCGAGCGCACCGTGTCGAACTGGCTGTTCCTGAAGGTGCAGCGCAGCCCCGATCTGCAGAGGCTGGCCGATCAGGTGACTCTGGCGGCGGAACCCTTGCGCGATCACACCGTCTCACCGCCGGGCTGGATGAAGGACTATCCCGCCAAGCTGCCCGCTTTCGAGCGCTATGGCTCGCCCAACGTCTTCGCCCAGTTCGAGCCGCATCTGACGCTGCTGGCCAATGAGACCAACCCCGGCCTCGGCGCCTTTGTGGCCGAGGCTGAGCAGAGCAGGCCCGAAGCCAGGGGGCAGGTGGAAGGGATCGGCATCGGGATCGTCGACGCGAATGGCCAGATCGTGAAGACTGTGGCGGAATACCGTTTCCGCTGATCAGGCCAGCAGGCGCTCCTGCAACCACAGGATGGCAGGATAGGCGCAGATCCAGATCCAGAAAAAGCGGTTGAGCCCCAGCAGGCAGGCATTGGCGCCATGGAACAGCGCCGCAATCGCCAGCCCGGCAATCAGCGTGGGGCGCGAGAGAAACGCCAGCGGAAAAGCCAGTTCGAAGCCCATCACGCCCCAGCCCATCGCCAGCAGCAGGCGGCGCTTGTCGGCCCAGCGGCGGATGTTCTCCCCGGCGGGATAGGCGGAGAACAGGAACACGTCGCGCAGCGCCTGCCCGCTGCGCCAGTCCCTGTTCACCACCTTGACCCAGCCCGACATGAAGTAGGAAAGCAGCAACTGCGCCCCCAGATAGCCGAAAGCGAGTTCGCGCCATGTGGGCAGGTTGAAGGCGGCGGTGAGGCACAGCAGCATCAGCAGGCTCATGCGGTCGGCTCCGCCATTGTAGGGGCCATTGAAGAAGGGCAGGATCAGCAGGTGGTTGACCACCAGCGCCAGAGTCAGCACGCCGGGCGTCAGGCCCGGGATCGTCACGCCCAGGCTGGCCGCCAGCAGCAGGAGCGACAGGATCAGCCTTGGCGCAAACAGCAGCCGTTCCTGCGGGCGGACGGCGGGGCGCAGATGCTCCAGACTCTGCTGGACAAAGGCCAGCGCCATCATGCCGCCGGTGAGATCGAGGGCGCGCTCCAGCATCATGCTTCCAGCAATCCGTTGATCGGGCAGGGCGCGGAAAGGTAGATGATCTCGCCCTCGCGCTCCTCACGGGTGACGAGGCGCAGGCGGATCTGCAGGCAGTCGCCGCGATAGGCCAGGCCATCGCGATCCAGATGCCGCGCCACCCGCAGCAGCAATTCGCGCTGGCTATGCGCGACGGCCTCGGGCGAGGCCGCATGCATCAACCGTTCGGACAGGCTGACCAGAAACAGGCTCTCGTTCCAATCCGGGTTCCAGAACAGGCGCCGCAGCATCGTTCCCACCGGCAGCACGGCGGGGCGAGGGCGGAAGGCATGCCATTGCTGCGCCATGGCGTTCTCGCCGGGCAGCAGGGCGTAATCGAGGCGCGGACTGGCGCTCACCGCATCGAAAAACCGCCATGAGGGCACGATGGCCGGCAGCAGCAGGCGCAGACCGGTGATTGGAAACACGATTGTCCGCAGCCCCCTGCCTGACGCCATGGCCGGATCGCGGCCCCAAGGCCCCCGATTATCCGCTGAGGGGCCGGGGATCAACCGCGCCATCTTGTCGCGCCGCGGGGATGATGCCAGTCACGCCATGATGGAAGCGAGATTTCAACCCTCTGCCGCGCTCGCGCGCCCCCGATCCGTGGCTGGCAACGACACGCTGCTGTGGGCCGCGATGCTTCTGGCGCTGCTGTCCGCGCTGCCGGTGCTGGTGGCCCGCTATCCCCAGATGAGCGACTATCCGGCCCATCTGGCGCGCTACGGCGTGATGATCGATGGCGGGCGCACGCCGGCGCTGGCGCGCTATTACAGCTTCCACTGGCAATGGACGGGCAATGTCGGCGCGGATCTGCTGATCCGTCCGCTGGCCGCGCTTTTCGGGCTGGAAAACGGTGGGCGGGTGATGGCCGGGCTGATCCCGCCGCTGACCGGGCTGGGGCTGATCGCGGTCGATTATGCGCTGAGGCGGCGGGTGACGGGCGCTTCCCTGCTGGCGATGGCCTTCATCTGGTCGCCGATGATGCTGACGGGGCTGCTCAATTTCGCGCTGGGTCAGGCGCTGGCGCTGCTGGCTTTTGCCTTATGGGTGGTGCTGGCGGGGCGCAGGTGGCGGGCGGCGTTGTTCATTCCGGCGGGGCTGGTGGTGTGGCTGTGCCATCTCTCGGCCTGGGGGATGCTGGGGGTGATGATCTTCGGTTTCGAATGGCATGCGCTTCACCGCAGCGGCGACTGGTGGCGCGCCTTTGTCCGGCCCTGGCCCTTGCTGGCCCCTGTGACGCTGATGCTGCTGCCCGGCGGCACGCAGGGCAGTTTCTCCTATGGCGAGCCGCTGCTGACCTACAAGTTGGCAATCTGGTTCAAGGCCATGCGGGACACCGCCTATCCGCTCGATTTTGCCGGGCTGGTGGCGGTGCTGGCGGTGATCGGCATCGCCACCAGGTATCGCCGGATCGATGGGCGGCTGGGCTGGTCCACCGCGGCGCTGCTGGTGCTTTCGCTGGCGGTGCCGCGCCATATCTCGAATGGGGATTACGCCGATTACCGGCTGGTGACCTCCGGACTGATGCTGGCCTGTCTGGCGATCGATTGCACGGGGGCGCCGAAATGGACGGTGGCGCTGGCTCCGGCGCTGTATCTGGTGCGGCTGGCGGTCACCACCGTGAGCTGGCAGGCCGATTCGCTCGAAATGGAAAAGATGCTTCAGGCGCTCGACCATCTGCCCGATGGCGCGCGCGTGGCCAATGCGGTGCTGGTGCCGGGTGACGCCTGGCGGCTCAACCCTTTCGAGCATATCGGCGGCTATGCGGTGATCCGCAAACACGCGCTGATCAACACCAATTTTGCGCTGGCCCATGTGCATATGCTTTCGCTCAGGCAGGGTGGGCCCGGCTTTATCGATCCCTCGCAGCGCATCTTCCAGCTGTCGACCCAGCCGGTGGAGCTGGCCAGTTTCGTTCCGGCGCGGCAGGCGGACTGGCTTTGGTATGTCGGCGCGAAAGAGCCCGCCAGCCTGCCGCCGGGTGCGCAGGTGGTGTGGCGCGGCGAGCATAGCCTGCTGGCGCGTCTGAAACCTGTTGTTGTTAAACCAGGATTGCCAGCGCCGCGCTGATCGCTTTATCCTAAAGGCGTGGACATGGCTGCCGATTACGTGCAGTCGCCACGGCGATGAGAGGCGGGAGGTATCCCGCTGCCCGAGCAGATGGCCATGCCGAGGGGTGGATGATGACT
>NZ_BCZE01000079.1 GCF_001598555.1 Novosphingobium rosa NBRC 15208 | reverse complement strand
GGGCCGCCGCCACATCGCCACCCGCGCAGAAGCCCCGCCCCTCGGCGTGATCGATGATCACCACGCTGACCAGCGGATCGTCGCGCCAGGCCAGCAGCGCTCCGGCCATCAGCGCGATCATTTCGGGGTTCAGCGCATGCAGGGCGCGCGGTCGGTTGAGGGACAGGACACCGGCGGCGCCCCGGCGCTGCACCAGAACGGGCAGATCTTGCGCTGCGCTCATGTCAGCAGATCGCGTGCGATAATCATGCGCATCACCTCATTTGTGCCTTCGAGGATACGGTGAACGCGCAAGTCGCGCCAGAACCGTTCAATCGGATAGTCGCGCAAATAACCGTATCCGCCAAACAATTGCAGCGCCTGATCGACGATGGTCGAACCCGAATCGCTCGCCAGCCTTTTGGCCATGGCGGCAAAGCGGGTCTTGTCCGGCGCGCCCGATGTCACCTTGGCGGCGGCCAGATAGAGCAGCGCGCGGGCGGCCTCCAGATCGGTGGCCATGTCGGCGATGCGGAACTGGGTGTTCTGGAACGCGGCGATGGGCTGGCCGAACTGCCTGCGCTCCTTCACATAGGCGATGCTCTCATCCAGACAGCGCTGCGCCCCGCCCAGCGAGCAGGCCCCGATGTTGAGCCGCCCACCGTCCAGCCCGGCCATGGCGATGCGAAAGCCCTGTCCCTCATCGCCCAGCCGGTTGGCCGCGGGCACCCGCACATTCTCCAGAATCACCGGAGCGGTGGGGCTGGCATGCCATCCCAGCTTGTCCTCCTGCTTGCCGAAGGAGAGGCCCTTCATGTCCTTCTCCACCGCAAAGCAGGAGATGCCGCGCGGCCCCGCCTCGCCGGTGCGCGCCATCACCAGATAGAGATCGTTGTAGCCCGCGCCGGAGATGAACTGTTTGGTGCCGTTGAGGATATAATCATCCCCATCGCGCCGCGCCGTGCTGACCAGCGCCGCCGCATCCGAGCCCGAACCCGGCTCGGTGAGGCAATAGGAGGCGATGGCCTCCATCGTCACCAGCGAAGGCAGCCACTGGGCCTTCAAGGCATCGGAGCCGAAGCTGTCGACCATCCATGTCGCCATATTGTGGATCGAGACGAAAGCGCTGGTGGCCGGGCAGCCATAGGACAGCGCCTCCATCACCAGCGCGGCCTCCAGTCGGCCCAGACCCGCCCCGCCGCCCTCGGGCGAGACATAGATCGAGCCCAGCCCCAGCGCGCCGGCCTCTTTCCACACCTCGACGGGGTAATGGTGTTCGGCATCCCAGCGCGCCGCGTTGGGCGTGATGGCCTGAGCGGTGAAGCCGCGCGCCATATCCTGAATGGCCAGCTGATCGTCACTGAGTTGGAAGGGATCGCTCATGGTAGGAACCTCTCGCCAAATAAGCCTTAATGGGGTGGCGGTGTCTCTCGGCACGCCTTAACCGATCGATTAACACGAGTGAGCAGGGGGCGTAAAGGGATCGGCGTGGTCCTATGAGCATCTCGCGCTTGCGGCATGGGCTTGCCTCTGGCACCAGCCTGTCCATCCCCGGTCGCTTCGGCCCGGTCCGTTCAGAAAGCCTGCCTGTGTCTGTCACCGCCATCGACCCCGCCCTGTTCCGCCAGACCCTGGGCCATTATCCCACGGGCGTGGCCGCCGTGACCGCGCTGGATGCCGAGGGGAACGTGCTGGCGCTGGTGGTGGGCAGCTTCACCTCGGTCAGCCTCGATCCGCCGCTGGTGGGCTTTCTGCCCGACAAGCGCTCGACCACATGGCCGCAGATCCATGCCGCGGGGCATTTCGCGGTGAACATTCTGGGCTCCGACCAGACGCTGCTCTGCCGCCAGCTGGCGGGCAAGGGCGAGAAGATGGCGGGCGTGGCCTGGCATGTGAGCGACAACAATCTGCCCATTCTGGACGAGGCGCTGGTCTCGATCGAATGCAAGATCGCCTGGGTGCATGAGGCGGGCGACCACCATTTCGTGCTGGGACAGGTGCTGGACATGAAGGTGCAGCGCGAGGGCGACCCGATGCTGTTCCATCGCGGGCAATATGGCGGTTTCGCCACGCTGGGCTAAAGCCCGGCTTTTCAACGCATCCCTACAAATTGACCGATTGTTCCATCGCGGGTGCAACGGATTTGAACCCATCTGGCCTTGCCCTCATCTCCTGTTGAGCCGATTTTCAGGGCTCAACAGGGGTATGGGCAGCAACCTGCCCGGCAGCACCTGCCGGACAAGCCAGAAAGAACGGGTCATGAGTCGCGAATGCATCATCTTCGAGGTGGAAGGGCAGAGCTTTGCCCTCGATATCGGCACCATCCGCGAAATCCGCGACTGGTCGCCCCTCACCCGCGTGCCGGGCCTGCCCGCCGACGTTGTGGGCGTCACCAGCGATCACGGCGCGATCCTGCCGGTGATCGACCTGTCGCTGCGGCTGGGCTGGAACCCCATCGCCAACAGCGAAAGCCACTCGATCATCATCGTCCAGTTCGACGATCACACCTGCGCGCTGGTGGTGGAACAGGTCGGCGATCTGGTCCTGATCGACGAGGAGGCCCTGCTGCCCCCGCCAGACCTTGGCAACACCGCCCCGGCGAACACCGCCCTGCGCTTCATCGAAGGTCTGGCCCCCTATCGCGAGGGGATGGTGCAGCTGCTGGACATCGCCGCGCTGACCGAGGATTGCGTGATGCACCGCCTCCATTCAGCCTGAACGAGATACCGCCAGACGGGGCCTGCGTCTGACAGGGCTTGACCGCTTGCGCCCGATCAAGGCACCCCGGTCAGGAAATGGCCAGAACGGCCAGCACCTTACGCCGGAGACCAGCCCATGACGCAGATCCCCCAGAGCGAGCCTGCCGCCATCCCTCTTTCCGAAAGCGATTCACCCACCGCCCCATTGCCCTTGGCGCCCATCCCCTCGCTGGCGGCTCGCTTTGCCGACCGGCCCCGCCGCAGCGCGCTCTTCATGCCCGCCTCCAACCCGCGCGCGCTGGCCAAGGCTCGCAGCCTGCCCGCCGATGTGATCGTCCTCGATCTGGAAGACGCCGTTGCGCCCGAACTGAAGGATGAGGCCCGCCAGGCCGCCCTCGCCACCGTCTATGCCGGCGGCTTCGGCCATCGCGAGATCGCCATCCGCGTCAACGGCCTCGACACCCCATGGGGCGCGGAAGACCTGGCCGCCGTCGCCGACAGCGGCGTGGACGCCATTCTGGTGCCGAAGGTGACCGGCCCGCAGGACGTGCTGAGCTGGCATGAAGCCCTCTCCACCGCCCCTGCCGAGCTGCAGCTGTGGACCATGATCGAAAGCTGCGCCTCGGTGCTGCGCCTCGATGCCATCGGCGCGCTGGCGGCCTCCACGCGGCTGAGCCTGTGGATGATCGGCACCAACGACCTCGCCCGCGAGATGCGCGCCCGCCCCGGCCCGGACCGTGCGGTGTTCCAGCCGCTGCTGACCTTTGCCGTGGCGGCCGCGCGAGCCCACGGGCTGGCGATCCTCGATGCGGTCTGCAACGATTTCCGCGACCTCGACCGCTTCCGCGCGGAATGCGAACAAGCGCTGATGCTGGGCTTCGACGGCAAGAGCCTGATCCACCCCGATCAGGTCGGCCCCTGCAACGAGGTCTTCACGCCGAGTGTGGAGGAGCTGGAGGCGGCCCAGCGTATCCTCGATGCCTTCGCTTCGCCCGAGGCTGCGGGCAAGGGCGCGATCCGCGTGGATGGGCGCATGGTGGAGCTGCTGCATCTGGAAGAGGCGCGGCGGTTGATCGCTTTGGCTCGGAAAATCAGCGAGTAAGAAGGGAAGAGGAAAAGCGAGGGCCATCGCCCTCGCGCTCCCTTTCATGTCTACGTCGCGCACAGGGTTCGGCCTTGGAGCAACGTCGCCGCGCCGCAGGCGTTTAAAACGCCTGCACAAGCCTATCGTTTTTTAGAATACCTGCCTGCGGCGCCCTAGGTCACGCAGGTGGAGAGCCGGGGCACTCCATTTCGGCACCACTGCCTTATCGTCGGGAGACGTAACGGGAGCGCGAGGGCGATGGCCCTCGCTTTTCCCTTTAAACCTTCATCAAACCCCGAACTTCTTCCAGAACCCGCTCCGCATGTTCTTTGCGGCAGATCAGCAGATCGGGCAGCCACGGGTTGGGCATGTTGTACACCAGCGGCGCGCCATCGATGCGCGACACATGCAGCCCATGCGCCAGAGCCACGGCGGCGGGTGCGCAATTGTCCCACTCATATTGCCCGCCGGAATGGAGGTAGATATCCGCCTCGCCGTGGACCACCGCCATGGCCTTCGCGCCCGCCGAGCCCATGGGCACCAGCTCCGCGCCCAAAGCCTCGGCCACGGCCACGGCCTCGCGCGCGGGGCGCGAGCGGCTCACCAGCATGCGCAGCTTTTCCGGTGCGGGGGGCACAGGCTGGGGCTTGTCGGAGCGGAAGACCAGCCCTGGCCCCGGCAGCGCCACCGCGCCCAGCGCAGGCTTGCCGCCGATGGACAGGCCGATATGCACGGCCCAGTCGGCACGCTCCTGACCATATTCGCTGGTGCCATCGACGGGGTCGATGATCCAGACGCGTTCCTTGGTCAGGCGCTCGGGCGTGTCCTTGCTTTCCTCCGAGAGGATGCCGTCCTCCGGGCGCTGCTGCGCCAGCGCCGCCATCAGGAAGGCATTGGCGGCGGCGTCGCCCGCCTTGCCCAGCGCCTTGCCATGGACGAGGCGGCAATCGCGCGTGGCGATCAGGATGCGTCCGGCGGCAGCGGCAAGCTGCGCGGCCAGTTCGGCATCATCGGGGATAAGGCTTGGCTGTTCCATCAGATAACCGGCATCCAGACGCCCAGCAGGCGATCGACAATCAATTCCGCAGCCTCTTCGCTAGATAGGCGCGTTGTGTCGATATGCAACTCGGGCTTTTCCGGAGCTTCATAGGGGCTATCGATCCCGGTGAAGTTTTCCAGCTGCCCGGCGCGGGCCTTTTTGTAGAGGCCCTTCACGTCGCGCGCCTCGGCCACCTCAAGCGGGGTGTCCACGAAGACTTCGAGGAACTCGCCGTCGGGGATCAGGCCGCGTGCCAGCTCGCGCTCGGCGCGGAAGGGGCTGATGAAGGCGGTGATGACGATCAGCCCGGCATCGGTCATCAGGCGGGCCACTTCGGCGACGCGGCGGATGTTCTCGATGCGGTCGGCCTCGGTGAAGCCCAGATCCTTGTTGAGGCCGTGCCGCACATTGTCGCCATCGAGCAGGAAGGTGTGCTTGCCCAGCGCATGCAGCTTCTTCTCGACCAGATTGGCGATGGTGCTCTTGCCGGAGCCCGAGAGGCCGGTGAACCACAGCACGGCGGGCTTCTGGTTCTTAAGGCCCGCATGCGCCTCGCGGCTGATGTCCAGCGCCTGCCAATGCACGTTCTGCGCACGGCGCAGCGCGTGGGTGAGCATGCCCGCGCCCACGGTGGCATTGGTGATCTTGTCGATCAGGATAAAGCCGCCCAGCGTGTGGCTGTCGGTATAGGGCTCGAAGGTGATCGGGCGGTCGGTGGCGACCTGTGCCACGCCGATGGCGTTGAGGCCCAGCGTTTTGGCGGCGCAATGCTCCATCGTGTTGACATTGATGGTGTATTCCGGCGCGTGAACGGTGGCGGATACCATCTGCGTGCCGAGTTTCAGCCAATAGGCACGGCCCGGGATCAGCGCGTCATCGGCCATCCACACCAGAGAGGCCTCGAACTGGTCGGCCACCTCGGGCGGGTTGGCGGCGGCGGCGATCACATCGCCGCGCGAGCAGTCGATCTCGTCGGCGAAGGTCAGCGTGACGGACTGGCCCGCGACGGCCTCTTCCAGATCGCCATCCAGCGTGACGATGCGCGCGACCTTGCTGGTCTTGCCAGAAGGCACCACGCGGATCTCATCGCCCGGCTTCACGCTGCCGCTGGCGATCAGGCCCGCGAAACCACGGAAGTCCAGATTGGGGCGGTTGACCCACTGCACCGGCATGCGGAAGGGCTTGGCGGCCTCGCGCGTGCTGTCCACCTCGACGGTTTCGAGATGATCGACCAGCGTGCGCCCGAAATAGGCCGGAGCCTTGTACCACGGCGTGTTGTCAGACAGGCTGGTGATGTTGTCGCCCATATAGCCGCTGATCGGCAGGGCGGTGAACTGCTTCACCCCGATGCTCTCGGCGAAGGCGCGGTAATCGGCGACGATCTCGTCGAAACGGGCCTGATCGTAGCCGACCAGATCCATCTTGTTCACCGCCAGCACCAGATTCTTGATGCCAATCAGATGCGCCAGAAAGGTGTGGCGGCGGGTCTGGGTGAGCACACCCTTGCGCGCATCGATCAGGATCACGGCCAGATCGGCGGTGGAAGCGCCGGTCACCATGTTGCGCGTGTACTGCTCATGGCCGGGGGTGTCGGCCACGATGAACTTGCGCTTTTCGGTGCCGAAGAAGCGATAGGCGACATCGATGGTGATGCCCTGCTCGCGCTCGGCGGCCAGACCATCGACCAGCAGGGCGAAATCGATCCCCTGCCCCTGCGTGCCCACCTTTTTGGAGTCAGCCTCCAGCGCGGCGAGCTGATCCTCGAAGATCATCTTCGAATCATAGAGCAGCCGCCCGATCAGCGTGGACTTGCCATCATCCACCGACCCGCAGGTGATGAAGCGCAGCATCGTCTTGTGCTGATGGACGTTGAGATAGGCGTCGATGTCCTCGGCGATCAGCGCGTCGGTGACATAGATCGGATCGGCAGCGGGGTTTTCGATTTGCGTGGCCATCAGAAATATCCCTGCTGCTTCTTCACTTCCATGCCCGCGCCGCCGGCGTCCTTGTCGATGGCGCGGCCCTGCCGCTCGCTGGTGGTGGTGAGCAGCGTTTCCTGAATCACCTCGGGCAGCGTGGCTGCCGTGCTTTCGACAGCGCCGGTCAGCGGATAGCAGCCCAAAGTGCGGAAACGGATCGAGCGCGTGCGCACCTCCTCGCCGGGTTTCAGCGGAAAGCGGTCATCATCCACCATCAGCAGCATGCCGTCGCGCTCCACCGTGGGGCGCGGCGCGGCGAAGTACAGCGGCACGATGGGAATGTCGTTGAGGTGGATATACTGCCACACATCCAGCTCGGTCCAGTTGCTGATCGGGAAGACGCGGATGCTCTCCCCCTTGGCCTTGCGGGCGTTGTAGAGGTTCCACAGCTCGGGCCGCTGGTTCTTCGGGTCCCAGCCGTGGCTGGCGGTGCGGAAGGAGAAGATGCGCTCCTTGGCGCGGCTCTTTTCCTCGTCGCGGCGGGCGCCGCCAAATGCGGCATCGAAGCCATAGAGGTCCAGCGCTTGCTTCAGCCCTTCGGTCTTCCACATATCGGTGTGCAGGCTGCCATGGTCGAAGGGGTTGATGCCCTTCTCCTTGGCCTCGGGGTTCTGATAGACCAGCAGCTCCATGCCGCTGATCTCGGCCATCTGCTGGCGCAGCTCATACATGGCGCGGAACTTCCACGTCGTGTCGACATGCAGCAGCGGGAAAGGCGGTGGAGCCGGGTAAAAAGCCTTGCGCGCCAGATGCAGCATCACCGCCGAATCCTTGCCCACCGAATAGAGCATCACCGGCTTGTCAGCCTCGGCCACCACCTCGCGGATGATGTGGATGCTCTCGGCCTCCAGGCGCTCAAGATGGGTCAGGGTTCTGGTCATGGGCTCGTTTCTGACTGTGTGGATCGCGAGGAATCGCAGGCTTCGCGGATGGCGCCCGATCTGGGAGTTCACCCGGTCAAAGGCAAACAAGCGATTCTTGGGGGCAGCATAGATTGAGCGCTGCTTATAAGGCCGCTTACCGCGACGCGGGCTCAGCCGGAGCGCTCACTTCGGCAGGCGCCTTGGCCTTCTTGTGCGGCGTCAGCACCTTGGTCGCCAGCTGCCAGGCCGAAACAGCCAGCACCAGCGCCAGGATCGGGCGCAGCACCTTGTCGGGCGCGCGGCTGGACACCAGACTGCCCACGATCACGCCGGGGATCGAGCCCACCAGCAGATTGACCAGCAGCAGTCCGTTCACATCACCGATGATCCAGTGCCCCACGCCCGAAACCAGCGTCAGCGGCACGGCATGGGCAATATCGGTGCCCACGATGCGCGCCACCGGCTGCCCGGGATAGAGCAGGATCAGGATCGTCACGCCGATGGCGCCCGCGCCGACCGAGGAAAAGGTCACCGCCGCGCCCAGCACCGCGCCCAGCAGAATGGTGAAGAGCGCCGTGCTGCGGCCCGGCGCTCCGCTGTTCCCGCGAGAGGTCGCGTAATCGATCAGCTTCTGCTGGAACAGCACGGTGATCGAGGTAAAGACCAGCATCACCGCCACCACCAGCAGCATGATGTTCTGCGCCGAGGCGGGCGGATGCGACATCTGGCTCAGCACCATCAGCGACAGCACCGAGGCCGGAATGCTGCCTGCCGCCAGCAGGCCCACGATCGACCAGCTGACCGTGGCGCGGAAACCATGCACGGCGGAGCCCACCGTCTTGGTGCCGGCCGCGAACAGCAGATCGGTGCCCACCGCCGTCTGGGGGTTCACGCCGAACATCAGCACCAGCAGCGGGGTCATCAGCGATCCGCCGCCCACGCCCGTCAGCCCGACCAGCAGGCCCACCATCAGCCCGGCCACCGCATGCATTTCGTCCAACTGGCCGACCAAGGTGCCGATGCTCATCCGCGCGCATTCCCTAACTCATGACCTGCGCGTGTTCAGGTGCGCCCGAAGCACAAGGCTCTGGGGCCACGCCATGGATTCGGCGACAGACTGCCTATCCTGCCACGCCGAAACCGGCACCGCCAGAGCAGGCGCCGGAGCGGGTCAGTTCAGCGCGGGGTAAGGATCGCCAACTCTATTGGCAAGATAGACTACCCGGCACCCCCACATAGATTTTCTGTATGCGGGCCATGCCGTGCCCGGATCGCGGCCCGGCAGCAAACATGCAGCAAATTCGTTTCCCACGCGCGATGCCGATGCTAGAGCGACCTCTCGCGGCGTCCTCTCGGGGATGCCTCAAGGTTTTCAGCATGGGTGGGCATTAGGTGGCAAGGCCGGTTTTCTTTGATCCTTCGGGGCGCCGGCGGCGCTGGACGCGGCGCGGCGTGTTTGCCGCCCTGCTCCTGCTGGTGCTGGCCGCCGTGGGCTTTGCCTCCACCGTGGTGTCGATCCCCGCGCCCTCGCCGCTGCCGCTGGGTTTTGAACGCCGCACCCCGCTGCGCTTCCGCGCGCAGGTCAGCCAGCTGTCGCATGGCATCACCAGCCTGTTTGCCGGGGCCCCCAAGCCGCGCCCGGGCAAGGTGACGCAAAAGCCCGTCTCGGTGGGCTTCTACACCACCTGGTCGGACAGTTCCGCGCCCAGCCTGGTGCGCCATATCGGCCAGCTCGACTGGGTGGCGCCCACCACGCTGGCCATCGACAAGACCGGCAATGTCGTCGAGCATGAGGATCAGGCCTTCCGCCGCATCATGCTGGGCAGCCTGCGCCGCCCGCTGGTGGTCGATGTGCTGCAGAATGTGGTGGGTGACGATTTCTCGGGCGCGGCCACGCAGGCGCTGTTCCACTCGCCCGCCAAGCGCAAGGCGATGATCGCCGCGCTGATCGCCTTCCTCGACCGCACGGGCGACGCGGGCATCATGTTCGATTTCGAATCGGTCGATGCGCGGGACATGCCCGCCTATCGCGAGCTGATCGGCGAGACCAATGCCGCGCTCGACAAGAAGGGCAAGATCGTCTCGGTCACCCTGCCCATGGAGGGCGAAGGCTGGAGCCCGTCGCAATTCGCCGCCGTCTCCGACAAGATCGTGCTGATGGCCTATGACGAGCACTGGCAGTCCGGCAAATCCGGCCCCATCGCGTCGAACGACTGGTTCACCCAGAAGATGACCAAGGCGCTGCAGGGCATGCCCGCCGACAAGGTGATCGTGGCGCTGGGCTCCTATGGCTATGACTGGCCCAAGGACAAGCCCGCCGAGAGCCTTTCGGTGGAAGAGGCCTGGCTGGCCGCGCATGATTCCAATGCCACGCCGATGTTCGATCGCGGCAGCGGCAACACCGGCTTCTCCTATCAGGAAGGCGATCTGCGCCACGATGTGTGGATGCTGGACGCCGCCGCCAGCTGGAACCAGATGCGCATCCTCTCGCATCTGGGTATCGGCAGCGTGGCGCTGTGGCGTCTGGGCACCGAAGACCCGGGCTTCTGGCAGGCGCTGGGCACGTGGCGCGCGGGAAACGGCACGCCTAACCTCAGCCAGATCACCCAGAGCAGCAATGCCGACGTGGAAGGTCAGGGCGAGATTCTGCGCATCACCGCCACCCCCACCAATGGCGAGCGCGAGGTCAGCTTCGATCCCAAGACCGGCCTTGCCCACAATGTCAGCTACGCCAAGCTGCCCACGCCCTATGTGGTGCAGCGCACCGGCGGCGCGAACCCCAAGCTTTTGGCCCTGACCTTCGACGACGGGCCCGACCCCAAATGGACCCCGCAAATCCTCTCGATTCTGGAACAATATAAGGTGCCTGGCACCTTTTTTGTCATTGGCGAGAATGGCGTGGCTAACAAGGAAATCCTGCAGCGCATGGTCGCCGCCGGGATGGAGCTGGGCAATCACAGCTACACCCACCCCAACATGGCCAATTCCACCAGCACCAGCATCAATCTGGAGCTGAACGCCACCCGCCGCTTGATCGAGGCCTACACCGGCCGCTCGATCCGCCTGTTCCGCGCCCCCTATTTCGGTGACGCCGAGCCGACCACGGCGGACGAACTCGTCCCCGCCAAGATCGCGCAGGACCATGGCTATACGGTCGTCGGCCTCCACATCGACACCGAGGACTGGCAGACGCCGGGCGTGCAGCGCATCCTTGACGAAACCTTCCGTCAGGTCGCCGCCGCCACGCCGGAAAAGACCGCCAATGTCATCCTGCTTCACGATGGCGGCGGCGATCGCGCCCAGACCATCATGGCCCTGCCCGCGATCATCACCGGCCTGCGCCAGCGTGGCTACACCTTCGTGCCCATCTCGCAACTGGCGGGCCTGACGCATGAGCAGGTGATGCCGCCGGTGGAAGGCTATGACCTGCTCGCCGTGCGCGCCGACGTCTTCGCCTTCACCTCGCTCGATGTCATCCTGAAGGTGCTGAACTGGACCTTCTTCTTCGCCATCGCGCTGGGCGTGATCCGCTCGATCAGCCTTGTCGTGCTGGCCCTGCTGCCGGGCCGCCGCCCCGCGCCCACGCCCGATGCCACCTTCCGCCCCAAGGTCACCGTCATCATCCCCTGCTTCAACGAGGAGAAGGTGATCGAAAGCTCAGTGCAGCGCATCCTGCAATCGACCTATCCCTATCTCGACGTGATCGTGGCCGATGACGGTTCGAAGGACCGCACCAGCGCCATCGTGTCCGAACAGTTCGGAAGCAACCCGCGCGTCCGCCTGATGACTCTGGAGAACGGCGGCAAGGCGGCGGCGCTCAACCGCGCGCTGAAGGAGGCCACGGGCGAGATCATCGTCGCGCTCGACGCCGACACGCAGTTCGAGAAGGAAACCGTGCTGCGGCTGGTGCGCTGGTTCATCGATCCGCGCATCGGCGCCGTGGCGGGCAACGCCAAGGTGGGCAACCGCGTGAATCTGGTCACCCGCTGGCAGGCCGTGGAATACACCACCGCCCAGAACATCGAGCGCCGCGCCCTCACCCAGTTCGACGCCATCATGGTGGTGCCCGGCGCCGTGGGCGCATGGCGCCGCAAGGCGCTGTCGGAAGTCGGCGGCTATCCCGAGGACACGCTGGCCGAGGATCAGGATCTGACCATCGCCATCCAGCGCAAGAAGTGGAAAATCGCCTACGACGAGGACGCCGTGGCATGGACGGAAGCCCCCGAAAGCTTCGCCGCCCTTGCCAAGCAGCGCTTCCGCTGGTCCTTCGGCACGCTGCAGTGCCTGTGGAAGCACCGCAAGATCCTGCGCAAGGGCAAGCCGGGCGGTCTGGCCTTCATCGGCGTGCCTCAGGCCTGGCTGTTCCAGATCGTCTTCGCCTGCATCTCGCCCTTTATCGATCTGGCGCTGGTGATCTCGATCATCGGCACGATCCTGCGCGCGCTCCAGCACGGCTGGGCCCAGACCCAGACCGATGTGATCCGCATGGGGATCTACTGGGCGTCGTTTACGTTGATCGATCTGGCCTGCGGCTTCGCGGCCTATCGCATGGACGTGCGCGACAAGAAGTTCCGCCCTTTCCTGCTGCTGTCCCAGCGTTTCGTCTATCGCCAGCTGATGTATTCGGTGGTGATCCGGGCGGTGTCGGCGGCTCTGCGCGGCGTGGGCACCGGTTGGGGCAAGCTGGAACGCACAGGCCGCGTGAGTGCGCCGGAGCTGGTGAAAGAGGACGTTTGAAGAGATAAGTGCGAGGGCCATCGCCCTCGCGCTCCCTTTCATGTCTGCGTAGCGCTTCGGGTTCGGCATTGCGCTTCGTTTGCGGCGGCGCAGGCAGAAAACGCCGGGCGCCGTGCTATCAGGATAATTGCCTGCGGCGCCTTAGGTCACGCAGGTGGAGAGCCGGGGCGCTTCATTTCGGCACCCCTGGCCTTTCGTCGGAAGACGTCATGGGAGCGCGAGGGGGTAAGCCCCTCGCATCTTCCTTCTCACGTCTTACCCGTACCTTCCGGTCACATAATCCCGCAAAGCCTGCGTTTCCGGCTTCACGAACACATCGGTGGAGTGCCCGAATTCCACCATCCGCCCGCCCAGCATAAAGCCGGTGTAATCCGATATCCGCGCCGCCTGCTGCAAATTGTGCGTGACGATCACGATGGTGAAGCTGTGCTTCAGATCCACCAGAGCGGTTTCCAGCTTGGCCGTGGACAAAGGGTCCAAAGCCGAGGCGGGCTCGTCCAAAAGCAGCACCTCGGGCTGCACCGCGATGCCCCGCGCCACGCACAAACGCTGCTGCTGGCCGCCTGACAGGGCAAGGCCGGAGCTGTGCAGCTTGTCCTTCACCTCGTCCCACAGGGCGGCGCGGATCAGGGCGTTCTCGACGATCTCGTCCATCTCGCGGCGGGAGACGCGGCGCTGCAGCTGGACGCCAAAGGCGATGTTGTCGTGGATCGACATGGGGAACGGCGTGGGGCGCTGAAAGACCATGCCGATGCGGGCGCGCAGGGCGGCCAGATCGGTGGCGGGGGCCAGGATGTTCTCGCCCTCGAACAGGATGCGGCCCTGCGCACGCTGGGCGTGATAGAGCATGTAGATGCGGTTGAGCGAGCGCAGCAGCGTGGATTTGCCGCAGCCGGACGGCCCGATCAGCGCGGTGATCTGGCCACGCGCGACAGGCAGGTCCACGCCGTGGAGCGCCTGCTGCTGGCCATAGAAGAAATCGAGGCCGGTGACGTCGATCACCCGATCGGCCTCCAATGGGGCGTTCATCACGCTTGGGTGGTGTGCGGTCACTTGTGGAAACTCCCGCGCGTCAGCACGCGCCCGATGATGTTGGCGGCCAGCACGGCGGCGGCGATCAGCAGCGCACCGGCCCAGGCCAGCGCCTGCCAGTCGTCATAGGCCGAGAGGGCATATTGGAACATCAGCGTGGGCAACGAGGCCATGGACTGATCGATCCGGAACGACAGGAAAGGATTGCCCGGCGATGTGAAAAGCAGCGGCGCGGTCTCCCCGCTGATCCGGGCGAGGCCCAGCAGGGCGCCCGTCACCAGCCCCGAGCGCGAGGCGCGCCAGATGATGCTGCGGACCACATGGCCCTTGCCCGCGCCAAGCGCCATACCCGCCTCACGCAGGGCATGGGGTTGCAGGCGCAGCATATCCTCGGTGGTGCGGGTGACGACGGGCGTGGCCAGAAAGCCCAGCGCCAGCGCCCCTGCCCCGGCGGAAAAGCCATGCAGCGGCCGCACCACCGCCTCATACACGAAGAGCCCCATCAGGATGGAGGGCGCGGAGAGCAGCACATCGTTGAGGAAGCGCACAAAGCTGGCCAGCCTTTTGCCGTCGCCATATTCGGCCAGCCATGTGCCCGCCAGCACGCCCACCACCACGGCCAGCACCATGCCCAGCCCGCACATCATCGCCGAGCCGACCAGCGCATTGCGCAAGCCCCCGCTCTCTCCGGGGCCGGGCTGGTCGAGCAGGACCACATCGGCGGACATGCCGCCCAACCCCTTACTCACCAGCGTGCCCAGAATCAGCAGCAGCGCAAGCAGGGCGATCCCCGTCGCCAGCAGGGCCAGCGCCACGAAGACGCCGTTGGCCAACCGGCGGCGGCGCAGCAGGGCAGGATCACGGGGACGCTTCGGGGGGATCATCAATGGATCTCCCGCCCGATCAGCAGCCGCGCGCCGGTCAGCGCGGTGAAGGTGATGATGAACAGCACCAGCCCCAGCGCCATCAGGGCCGAGGCATGCAGATCGCCGGTGGCCTCGGCGAATTCATTGGCGATGGTCGAGGCGATGGTGGAGCCGGAATCGAACAGGCTTTTGGGGAAGCCATGGGCATTGCCGATGATGAAGGTGACGGCCATGGTCTCGCCCAGCGCGCGGCCCAGCCCCAGCATCACCGCGCCCACCGCGCTGCGCTTGATGAAAGGCAGCAGGATAAAGCGCAGCACCTCCAGCGATGTGGCCCCCATGCCATAGGCCGCCTCGCGCATATGGATCGGCACGGAGCGCAGCAGCTCGGCAAAGATGCTGGCCATATAGGGCAGAACCATCACGGCCAGGATCAGGCTGGCGGTGCAGATGTTGGCGCCATTGGGGATGCTGGCGAACAGCCGGTCCAGCAGCGATCCCGGCTGAGCGGCGACAAGGATCGGCATCTGCACATGGGCGGCGAACCACGGCGCCAGCACGAACAGCCCCCACATGCCGTAAACGATCGAGGGAATGGCCGCCAGCAGCTCCACCGCGATACCGATGGCCCGCCCGACCGGCGGCGGGCACAGCTCGGTGAGGAACACCGCCACGCCCAGCGCCAGCGGCAAGGCCAGCAGCATCGCCAGCACCGCTGTGGCCAGCGTGCCGAAGATCGGCCCCGCCGCGCCATAGATGTCATGCGCCGGATCCCACACATCGCTGGTGAGGAAGGTGAGCCCGGCGCGGTGCAGCGCGGGCCAGCCGCCCCACACCAGCGCGGCGAGCAGCCCCGCCATCGCCGCCAGCAGCACCATGGCGGCGGCACAGCAGGCGGCTTCGAAAAGTCTGTCGCGGGTGGCGGTCTTCATCGCGCCAGCCCCGACGCTTTCCAGCCTTGCCGTACCTGCGCCTTGATCGCGCCCGAAAGCGGCACATAATCCAGCCTTTGCGCCGCGGCGTCGCCCTGCGCCAGCGCCCAGTCGAGGAAACGCATCACCGCCCCCTGCCCCGCCCGGCGAGGCCCCATGCGGCGCATCAGGATGAAGCTGGCGCCGCTGATCGGCCAGCTGCCCGCGCCGGGGCGGTCCAGCATCAGCAGTTGCTCGCCCGCGCCGCTGCCCCATGGCACGCCATCGGCGGCCAGCGCGAAAGCGCGGGGCGTGGGCGCCACAAAGGCGCCCGCGCGGTTCTGCACCAGCGCCTGAGCGATGCTGACCTTATGCGCGAAGGTATATTCCAGATAGCCGATCGAGCCCAGCGTGCGCTGCACGAAGACCGCCACGCCATCATTGCCCTTGGCGCCGATCCCGGCGGGCCAGTTGACGGCATCGCTCGCCCCCGGTCCGCGCTGCCATGAAGGGCTGACGCGCGACAACCAGCTGGTGAAGAGATAGGTGCTGCCCGAACCATCGGCGCGGTGAACCACGGTGATCGGCAAAGCCGGCAGCCTGAGACCCGGATTCAGCCGTGCAAGGGCCGGATCGTTCCAGCGCCTGATATGGCCCAGAAAGATCTCGCCCAGCACCGGGCCGGTCAGGCGCAGCTGCCCGCTGCCCACGCCCGGCACGTTGAACACCGGCACGATGCCGCCGATCACCGCCGGAAACTGCACCAGAGCGTCGGCATCGAGTTGCGCGCGCGTGAGGGGCCGGTCGCTGGCGCCGAAATCCACCGTGCCCGCGCGGATCTGGCGCAGCCCTCCGCCCGAGCCGATGGGCTGGTAATTGACCTCATCGCCACTGCGCGCATGCCATGCCCGGGCCCATGCGGTGTAGAGCGGCGCGGGGAAACTGGCGCCCGCGCCCATCACGCTTTCGGCCCGCGCCGCCGGAACGGCCAGAGCCATGGCACAGGCCGCGCCCAGAAGTTTATGACGCCACATGCCGCGAGCCACCGAAGTCCATCATCATGTCCGGAGCGTACAGCCCCTTGAATATGACATCCCTGTGACAAAGGGTGCAGCGTTGCGCAAGCCGTGCGCCGGGGTCAAATCCCCGATGACAGCATATTTCAGGGCTTTTCCGGCTGAGTTGGCACCCACGCGCATCCACTGGCGACGCGAAAATGCCATGAAATTCATCGCTGCGTCACATGACAGAGGTCACCGCCAGAGACTGTGGCGAGAAAGACACAAACGCCATCGCAGCCTCCATCCCCTTCATCTTTAACGATCTTTTTATGCAGCCTGAATGGAGGCTTAATTTCTACGCGCAAACCCTTCCGCAAAAGCCCCAGATTTTCGCGCGAAATCAAGCCAATGGCCCCTAAGCGGGCAGCGATGAAACGCGCCAAACGGCCTCGCTCGTCCACGACGGCAGAGATTGGATCAAAATGGCAACGAATGATCTCAACTCTTTGGATAGAAATAACAATACATTGTTTTTATACGATTTTTATTGTCTCTGAAATGTCATCATACAGCCAAAAACAAGCAACAAATCAGTCTCCGAACCGTCATCCGCGCTTCCTACCCGCCGCCTCACAGGGGGGACAGCGGTCGAATCAGCATGACCGCTTGCCCGAACGCCACGCCTGACGACGGGGATTTCGACATGCAAAAATTTTTCAAGCTGACCTGCCCACTGGCCGCGCTGGCCGCCATGCAGACCATTGCCCCGGCCGCTTATGCCGCTGACGCCGCTGACGCTCCGGAAGCCGATGTCGCCGCCCCCGAGGGCAAGGGCATCGAGGACATCGTGGTCACCGCCACCAAGCGCGAAACCAACCTGCAGAAGACCCCGATCTCGATCTCGGTGATCGGCACCGAAGCCATCAAGGACCGCCACGTCCAGAGCCTCTACGATCTGGCCGACGGCGCGATCCCCAGCCTGCGCGTCGCCACCTTCGAGGCCCGCCAGACCGCCCTCACCATCGGCATCCGCGGCATCGTGCCGCTCGACGCCAACCAGCCCGCCCGTGAGCAGGGCGTGGGCGTCTATGTCGATGGCGTCTATCTGGGCCGCTCGCATGGTCTGAACGCCGGCCTGTTCGATCTGGAGCGCGTCGAAGTGCTCAAGGGCCCGCAGGGCACGCTGTTTGGCCGCAACACCGAGGGCGGCGCGCTCTCGCTGGTGTCGCGCGCGCCTTCGGGCAAGTTCGAGGGCCGCGTCTCGGGCGGCGTGGGCAATTACGGCGCCTACACCGGCGAGGTCCACCTCGACCTGCCCGAATACCACAATTTCTCGGTCAAGCTGGACGGCGTGGTGCAGTATCAGGGCGCCACGACCAAGAACCCGCTCGCGGGCCAGACCGGCTGGAACTACTATGACCGCCGCGGCGGCCGCATCGCCGTGCGCTGGAAGCCCTTCGAGGGCCTGACCAACGATTTCAGCTATGACACCGGCTATGACGCCAACTCGGCCTTCTACAGCCAGCTGCTGAACTACAACCCCAACGGCTGCCGCGCCGGCACGCTGGTTGCCGCCTGCACCCTGCCGGGCACCAACTTCTCGGGCCTTTCGGGCACGGTCAAGGCGCTGCCCAGCCAGGTGGTGATCAATGGCAAGACCCGCATGGCGGTGGCCGACATCGGCGTGCCCCAGCAGCCCAGCGTGGACAAGACCCACGGCTTCACCAACACGCTGAAGTACAAGCTGGCCGACGAGATCGAGCTGCGCTCGATCACCGCCTGGCGCGGCGTCAGCTCGATCCAGTGGGACAACTCGGGCGGCGCGCACCGCGTGCCGGTCTATGCCGCCAATGGCGCCTTCAGCCGCTATTCGCTGGCCAATCTGTGGCAGCACCAGTTCAGCCAGGAATTCCAGGCTGTCGGCTCGGTGAAGAACGTGGATTACGTCGCGGGTCTCTACTATTTCGTCGAGAACGTGCGTGACAACGCCGCCACCCCCAACTCGAACACCTGGACCACGGACGCCAACGGCAACGTCACCGGTTACACCATCAACTCGGCGGTGTTCACCAACCCCTTCGCCTCGATCGACCGCGCCTCGACCGTCAACTCCAAGAGCTATGCCGCCTTCGGCCAGGCCACCTGGAACGCCACCGACGCGCTGCACATCACCGTGGGCGGCCGTTACACCCATGACAAGAAGTGGGGCGTGCTGAACCTGTTCCGCAACAAGGATCCGCTGCTGACCGCCGCCGCCACCGGCTACACCCCGCTCAACAAGAGCTGGGACCGCTTCAACCCCATGGCCACCATCGCCTATGACGTGGACCAGAACGTCCATGTCTATGCCAAGTATGCCTCGGGCTATCGCGCCGGCGGCGCCTCCTCGCGCGCCGAAAACTATCTGGCCTTCAACCCGGAAACCGTGAACAGCTACGAAATCGGCCTGAAGTCCGAAATGCTGAACCACCGCGTGCGCTTCAACATCGCGGGCTACATCATGGACCGCAAGGGCTCGCAGGTCGACTTCAACAGCATCTATTCCGACACCAGCGTCACCCCGGCCTCCAACGTCAACACGCTCAAGACCGTCAACGCGCCCGGCATCACCAAGATCCGCGGCATCGAGGCGGACCTGACCGTGAAGCCCGTCGAAGGCCTGACGCTGAACGCCAGCTACGCCTATACCTACACCAAGATCCCGCCGGTCCTGAACCCCTTCACCGGCCTGGTGCAGAACGTGTACATCGTGTTCACGCCCCGCAACGCGGCCTCGGCCTCGGCTGACTACGAAATGCCTGTCGGCAACGCCAAGCTGCGCTTCCACATCGACGGCAACTACTCGCAGTCGACCCAGACCTTCGACCAGTTCGCCACCCGCAACGATGCCTCGCTGCTCGTCAACGGTCGCATCGCCCTGGCCGATATCCCGCTGGGCACCGGCCAGAAGCTGACCGTCGCCGGTTGGGCGCGCAACCTGTTCAACGAACAGCACGTCTATCGCCGCGATCCCTCGAACAGCCTGCCCGCCGTGACGCCCGCCGCCGGCAACACCGGTAACATCAACAACGTGCTGGGCGACTACGGCAACTTCAACGCCCCGCGCACCTACGGCATCGAAGCCAGCGTGAAGTTCTGATCTGAACGTCAGAGTTCCGTCGGGCGGGCCGCTCTTCCTCGGAAGGGCGGCCCGTTTGGTTTTGGGGATTAGGACGTTAAGAGAAGATGCGAGGGCCATCGCCCTCGCGCTCCCGTTACGTCTTCCGGCGAAGCCGCAGTGGCGCCCGATCGGTGCGCCCCGGCTCTCCACCTGCGCGACGCAAAGCGCCGCAGGCAGGAAGGCCCGGAACAATAAGCCGCATTGGTCATATTGCCTGCGGCGCGGCAACGTTCCGCAAGGCTGAACCCCGCACGCCACACCGACAAAACCCGGGAGCGCGAGGGTGTAACACCCTCGCCTTATCCTTTTTCTTCTTCCCTGTTTCCCCCCTAAAATTCCTCTCAAATCACCCCGCTTCCCAAGGTTGAAAAGCCAGCCTAGGATCGCGGCCTCCCCCCACCTCCCAACCTGCGGAGAACATTCGATGAGCATCCATGGCAAGATCTGCATCGTTACCGGCGCGGCCAGCGGCATCGGCCTCGCCATTGCCAAACTGTATGTCACCAATGGCGCCAAGGTCGCCATTGCCGATCTGAACATCGAGGCCGCCAGCAAGGCCGCCGCCGAACTGACCGCCCAGGGCCCCGGCGAGGCGATGGGCATCGCCATGGACGTGACCAATGAGCAGGCCGTCAACGATGGCGTCGCCAAGGTGGTCGAGACCTGGGGCACGGTGGATGTGCTGGTGTCGAACGCGGGCATCCAGATCGTCAACCCCATCGAGAACTATGCCTTCAGCGACTGGAAGAAGATGCTGGCCATCCATCTGGACGGCGCTTTCCTGACCACGCAGGCCGTTCTGCCGCATATGTACAAGCAGAAGTCGGGCGCGATCATCTTCATGGGCTCGGTCCATTCCAAGGTCGCCAGCCCGCTCAAGTCGGCTTATGTCACCGCCAAGCATGGTCTGCTGGGTCTGGCCCGCACCATCGCCAAGGAAGGCGGCGCCAAGGGCGTGCGCGCCAATGTGATCTGCCCCGGCTTCGTGCGCACGCCGCTGGTGGACAAGCAGATCCCCGAGCAGGCCAAGGAACTGGGCATCAGCGAGGACGAGGTCATCAAGAAGGTGATGCTGGGCGAGACGGTGGATGGCGAATTCACCACCGTGGAGGACGTGGCCGAGACGGCGCTGTTCTTCGCGGGCTTCCCCACCAATGCGCTGACGGGTCAGTCGCTGGTGGTCAGCCATGGCTGGTTCGCCGAATAAACCATGTAAAAACAGACGTGTATTCGGCGGGTAGGGTGAACGCCCCATCCGCCGAATACGCAATGATACAAAAAGCGGCAATTTGTGCCTTGAGCCTGTTACAAGGCCACGCCAAAGCGCATTGCTGCCCGATCCGGCTGTTTCCAGCTTGCTCCACACGGCCCGTTTCCTACGGATTGGCAGCCAACGAGTTTCAGGAGAAGACCTTTGACCATCGAGCACGACGAGTATGCACCACGCCGCCGCCCCCGTTGGCTGGCCTATCTGCTGGTGGCTGCTGGTGTCGGCGCGGTGGCCTGGGCGGGCAGCTATTTCGCCGGGGCCGGCGCCAAGAAGAACGCACGCTCGGGCCGCCCCGCCGCCGCCGTCGCCACGGCCCCGGTCGAGGCCGCCGACATGCCGGTGCTGGTCAAGGCCATCGGCACGGTGACCCCGCTCGACAGTTCGGTGATCCATGCCCAGCTTTCGGGCAACATCTTCGCCATCCTCTTCACCGAGGGGCAGATCGTGCAGCAGGGTCAGGTGATCGCCCAGGTCGATCCGCGCCCCTATCGCCTGGCGCTGGCCTCGGCCAAGGCCACGCTGGCCAAGGATCAGGCGACGCTGGGCACCGCCCAGCTCGACCTCAAGCGCTACGAGACGCTGGCGGCGCAGGATTCGGTCGCCCGCCAGACGCTGGACACGCAGCGCGCCACCGTGGCGCAGGCGCAGGCCACCGTCGCGGCAGACAAGGCGCAGGTGGGCACCGCCGAGCTGAATTTGCAGTATACTTCGGTGAAAGCGCCCTTCACGGGCCGCATCGGTCTGAAGGCGGTGAGCGTGGGCACCTATGTCACCGCATCTGACACCAACGGCATCGCCACCATCACCCGCACCGATCCCATCGACGTGCAGTTCACCGTGGCGCAGGGCCAGCTGGCGGACATCAACCGTCAGGCGGGCAATGGCCATGGTCTGGCCGTGACCGCGCTGGATCAGGATGGCGTGACCGAGCTGGCCAAGGGCACCTTCTCCACCTTCGACAATCAGATCGACACCACCAGCGGCACGGTGAAGGCCAAGGCGCGCTTCGCCAATCCCGGCCCCAACGGCGGCAAGCTGTTCCCCAACCAGTTCGTCAATGTGGCGATGCTGGTCACCACCCTGAAGCAGGTACCCACCGTGCCAGTCAGCGCGCTGCGCCATGGCGCGCCGGGCGATTTCGTCTTCGTGGTGGTGCCCGACGACAGCAAGCCGGATGAAAAAGCCGCCGATGCCAAGCCCGCTGGCGGCAAGCCCGGCGAGCCCACCGGCCCGCAGAGCAAGGTCAAGCTGGTGGTCGTGAAGACCGGGCCTTCGGACGGCACCCGCGTCGCGATCCTGCAGGGTCTGAACAAGGGCCAGCAGGTGGTGAGCGAAGGCGCCGACGGTCTGGATGACGGATCGAAGGTTCGCGTCGGCGGTGGCCATGGCGGTCATGGCGGTCAGGGTGGCGCGCAGAGCGGTGCTCAGGCTGGCGATGCCGCCAGCGGCGACCACAAGGGCCACCATCGCAAGGACCAGAACGGCGGCAATCAGGGCGGGGCGTGAGGCGTTTCGCCCCATCCCTGCCGGGCCTGACCGCCCTGCCCTTCTGCCTCACGCTTTACCGCGCCCTCTGGACCCGTCCTGACCGGAGCCATCATGTCGACCGCATCTGAAACCTCCTCGCCCGATGGCCCCAATCTTCCGCCACCCGCGGAAGTGGTGGAGGGCGGCGGCCCCTCGCGCCCCTTCATCCTGCGCCCGGTGGCCACCACGCTGCTGATGGTGGCGCTGATGCTGGCCGGTCTGATCGCCTGGAAACAGCTGCCGCTTTCGGCGCTGCCTCAGGTCGATTATCCCACCATTCAGGTGCGCACGCTCTATCCCGGCGCCAGCCCGGATGTGATGGCGCTGACCGTCACCAGCCCGCTGGAGCGCCAGTTCGGCCAGATGCCGGGGCTGACGCGCATGACGTCGAACTCCTCGGCCGGGGCCAGCGTGGTCACGCTGCAGTTCGGGCTCGACCTCAATCTCGATGTGGCCGAGCAGGAAGTGCAGGCGGCGATCAATGCGGCGAACTCGCTGCTGCCCAGCGATCTGCCCGCCCCGCCGGTCTATGCCAAGGTCAACCCTGCCGACGCGCCGGTGATCTCGATCGGCGTCACCTCGAAAACCCGCCCGCTGGGCGAGGTCGAAGGCATTGTCGAGCGGCAGTTCTCCAACAAGATCGCGCAGGAAAGCGGCGTGGGTCTGGTCAGCATTTCGGGCGGCCAGCGGCCCGCCGTGCGCATCACCGCCAATGTGACGGCGCTGGGCGCGCATGGCATCAGCCTTGAAACGCTGCGCACCGCGATCAGCAACGCCAACGCCAATCAGGCCAAGGGCACCTTCGACGGCCCCACCAAAAGCTGGACCATCGACGCCAATGACCAGCTGGCCAGCGCCGACGATTACGCCAAGCTGATCGTCGCCTGGACCAGCGCCGGGGCGCCCGTGGTGCTTTCCGATGTCGCCAAGGTGGAAAGCAGCACGGAAAACATCCGCACCGCCAGCTGGATGAACCGCACGCCCGCCGTCATCATCGACGTGCAGCGCCAGCCCGGCGCCAATGTCATCCAGACGGTGGACAGCATCAAGGCCGACCTGCCGGGTCTCGAAAAACAGCTCCCCGCCGATGTGAAGGTCACGCTGCTGACCGACCGCACCAGCGGCATCCGCGCCAGCGTGGAGGATGTGCAGTTCGAACTGGTGCTGGCCGTGGTGCTGGTGGTGCTGGTGATCTTCATGTTCCTTGGCAGCGCGCGCGCCACGCTGATCGCGGGGCTTTCGGTGCCTTTGTCGCTGGTGGGCGCCTTTGCCGCCATGTGGGCGCTGGGCTATTCGATCAACAACCTCACCCTGATGGCGCTGACGATTGCCAGTGGCTTCGTGGTCGACGATGCCATCGTGGTGATCGAGAACATCGCCCGCCATATCGAGCATGGCATGAAGCCCTTCAACGCCGCGCTGAAAGGCGCCAGCGAGATCGGCTTCACCATCATCAGCCTGACCGTCTCGCTGATCGCGGTGCTGATCCCGCTGCTGTTCATGGGCGATGTGGTGGGCCGTCTGTTCCGCGAATTCGCGGTCAGTCTGGCCGTCACCATCGCGCTTTCGGCTGTGGTGGCGCTGACGCTGGTGCCGATGCTGGCCGCGCGCTGGCTCAAGCCCGAGCATGAGGAGCGCCGCTTCGCCTTCGTCGACAAGACGATGCATGCCTTCGACCGTCTGGCCCATAAATATGCCAGCGCGCTCGACTGGGTGATGGAGCGCCCCAAACAGACCCTGCTGGTCTTCGCCGGATCGCTGGCGGTCACCGCGCTGCTCTTCGTGGTGATCCCCAAGAACCTCTTCCCCCTGCAGGACACCGGGCAGCTTTCCGCCACGATCATCGCGGCCAATGACACCGGCTTTTCCCGCATGAGCCGGTTGCAGAACGAGGTGGCCGATGCGCTGCTGAAGGATCCCTCGGTGGAAAGCCTCAGCTCCTCAGTCGGCGTGGACGGCATCAATCCGATGCTCAGTCAGGGCCGCATGCTCATCAACCTGAAGGATCTTTCGCAGCGCCCGGCGCTGGCCAAGGTGGTCGCCAACCTTCAGGATCGCGTGGGGCAGATCCCCGGCGTGAAGATGTACCTTCAGCCGGTGCAGGATCTGACCATCGACACCGAAACCGGCCTGACGCCCTATCGCTTTGCGCTGAAAGGCGCGGACCAGAACGCCGTCAATGAATGGGGCAACAAGCTGGCCGGCGCGCTGCAGAACGAACCGGCGCTGCGCGATGTGAATGCGCAGGTGCTGGCGCGCGGCCGCTCGGTGGTGGTGGACATCAACCGCGATGCCGCCGCCCGCCTTGGCGTCACCGCGCTGACGGTGGACAATGCGCTTTACGACGCCTTCGGCCAGCGCATCATCTCGACCATCTACACCCAGTCGAGCCAGAACCGCGTGATCCTGCAGGCCACGCCGCAGATGATCGCCGATCCCGCCGGGCTGGAACAGCTCTACATTCCGCTCAGCAGCGGCACGCAGGTGCCGCTGGGCACCGTGGCCACCGTGCATGAGAGCGAGGCTCCGCTGGTGCTGGCGCGCGAAAGCCAGTTCCCGCAGGCCACCATCGGCTTCGACATCGCCCCGGGCACCTCGCTGGGCCATGCCGTCGCCGCGATCCAGCGGGTGGAGAAGAACATCGGCCTGCCGGCTTCGGTCACCACCGATTTCTCGGGCTCGGCTTCCGCCTTCCAGTCGGCGCTGTCGAATGAGGGCGTGCTGGTGGCAGCCGCCATCGTGGTGGTCTATATCGTGCTGGGCGTGCTGTATGAAAGCTTCATCCATCCCGTGACGATCCTCTCCACCCTGCCCTCGGCGGGCATCGGCGCGCTGATCGCGCTGCTGCTCTCGGGCTATGGGCTGGGCGTGATCGGCATCATCGGCATCGTGCTGCTGATCGGCATCGTGAAGAAGAACGCGATCATGATGATCGACTTCGCCGTCGCCGCCATGGAGGAGGAAGGCCTGCCCGCCGACAAGGCGATCCGCCAGGCCGCGCATCTGCGCTTCCGCCCGATCATGATGACGACCTTCGCCGCGCTCTTCGCCGCCGTGCCGCTGATCTTCGGCACCGGCATGGGCTATGAGCTGCGCCAGCCGCTGGGTCTGGCCATCGCGGGCGGTCTGATCCTGAGCCAGGTGCTCACGCTCTTCACCACGCCGGTGATCTTCCTGGGCTTCGAGCATTGGCGTGAACGCCGCGCCGTGCGCAAGCAGCAGGAAACCGGGGCCACGGGCAGCGCCATGCCCGGATCGACGGGTCTCTGATGACGATCTCCAGCCCCTTTATCCGCCGTCCGGTCGGCACGCTGCTGCTCACCATCGGCGTGGCGCTGGCGGGCATTGCGGCCTTCTTCCATCTGCCGGTGGCGCCGCTGCCGCAGGTGGATATTCCCACCGTGATGGTGCAGGCCAGCCTGCCCGGCGCCAGCCCCGCCACCATGGCCAGCACCGTCGCCAGCCCGCTGGAGCGCCATCTGGGTACTATCGCCGGGGTCACCGAAATGACCTCGCGCTCGTCGATGGGCTCGGCGCAGGTGGTGCTGCAGTTCGACATGAACCGCGATATCGACGGCGCCGCGCGTGACGTGCAGGCGGCGATCAACGCCAGCCGCGCCGATCTGCCCACCACGCTGAAAACCAACCCCACCTATCGCAAGGCCAACCCCGCCGACGCGCCGATCATGATCATGGCGCTGACCAGCAAGACCCGCGCCCCGCATGAGATCTATGATGCGGTCTCCAACATCGTGCAGCAGAAGCTGCTTCAGGTGCAGGGCGTGGGCAATGTCGAGCTGGGCGGCGGCGCCCTGCCCGCCGTGCGCATCGAGGTCGACCCCACGCTGCTCACGCAGGCGGGCATCAGCCTTGAGGATGTGCGCACCGCGCTGCAGGCCTCCAGCGCCAACCGCCCGCGCGGCGTGATCGAGGGGCTGGACATCAAGGATGGCGGCAAGAGCTGGCAGATCTACGCCGGCCACGCCGCCGTGAAGGCCGTGGATTTCGCGCCGATGATCGTGGGCTGGCACAATGGCGCGCCGATCCGCCTGTCAGACGTCGCCAGCGTGCAGGACGGGCCCGAAGACACCCGCACCATGGGGCTGTTCAACGGGCAGAAGTCGGTCTCGATCATCGTCACCCGCCAGCCGGGCGCCAACATCGTGGAAACCGTCGATGCGCTCAAGGCCCAGATCGGGCCGCTGCAAGAGCAGCTGCCCAGTGACATCAAGCTGTCGCTGGCGATGGACCGCACCACCACCATCCGCGCCTCGCTGCATGAGGTGGAAATCACCCTGCTGATCTCCACCCTGCTGGTGATCATCGTGGTCAGCCTGTTCCTGCAGAGCTGGCGTGCCACGGTGATCCCGGCCAGCGCGGTGATCGTCTCGCTGCTGGGCACGCTGGGGGTGATGTATCTCTCCGGCTTCCTGCTCGACAACCTGTCGCTCATGGCGCTGACGGTGGCGACCGGCTTCGTGGTCGACGACGCCATCGTGGTGGTGGAAAACATCGCCCGCCATGTGGAAGACGGCATGAGGCCCTTCGAGGCGGCGCTCAAAGGCGCACGCGAGGTGGGCTTCACCGTGCTGTCGATCTCGGTCAGCCTGGTGGCGGTCTTCGTGCCGCTGATCTTCATGCAGGGTCTGGTGGGCCGCCTGTTCCGCGAATTCGCCCTCACCATGACGGCGGCGGTGGCGATCAGCCTTGTCGCCTCGCTGACGGTGACGCCGATGCTCGCCTCGCGCCTGCTGGCCGCGCACCATCCCGAGGACGGCAATCCCGAGGACAACGCCCTCTTCCGCGCCACCCGCCGCTTCTTCGACTGGCTGCAGGCGCGCTATGCCAGGGGGCTGGACTGGGCGCTGCATCATCGCGGCCCGGTGCTGCTCAGCCTGCTGGGCGCGGTGATTTTGAACGGCTTCCTGATCGGTGTGGCGCCCAAGGGCTTCTTCCCCAATCAGGACACCGGCGCGCTCAACGGCGGCCTGCGCGCCGACCAGTCGATCAGCTTCACCGCCATGAAGCAGAAGCTGACCCAGATCGAGCATATCGTGCGCAGCGATCCGGCGGTCGAGACGGTGGTGGCCTTCAGCGGCGGCAGCCGCGCGGGCGGCGGCTTCCTTTTCGCCACGCTGAAACCGCGCGGCGAGCGCCCCCCCCGCCGATGAGGTGATCCAGCGCATCCGTCCCAAGCTGCAGCGCGTGCGCGGCGTCAGCCTGTTCCTCAACCCGGTGCAGGATCTGGGCGCGGGCGGACGGCAGACCACCGGCACCTACCAATATGTGCTGCATGCCGACAGCGCCCAGCTGCTGGCCGATGCCGGCGACAAGCTGGTCAATGCGCTGAAAAAGCAAACCGCCACGCTGACCGATGTCGACATCGACCAGCAGGATGGCGGCGCCAGCGCCTATGTCACCGTGGACCGCATGGCCGCCGCGCGTCTGGGCGTGCCGATGAACACTGTCGACAACGTGCTCTACGATGCCTTCGGCCAGCGGCAGGTCGCCTCGATCTATCAGGGGCTCAACCAGTATCACGTGGTGATGGAGGCCAGCCCCAATTTCAACGGCAATCCCGAGGCGCTGAAATACATCTACCTGCCGGGCGGCACCAGCCTTTCCACCAATGTCGTCAGCACCAACACCTCGCTGGGGGCCAATGCGGCGGTGGGTTCGGCGATCAGCACCAAGGCCAGCACCATGCTGCCGCTGTCCGCCGTGGCGCGCATCAGCTCGACCAGCACCAATGCCTCGGTCAGCCATACCGATGGCGAGCCTTCGGCCACCATCAGCTTCAACCTGCCGCCCGGCATCAGCCTGGGCCAGGCCGCGCAGACCATTTCCGATGTGCAGGCGGGGCTGCATCTGCCCGCCACCGTGCATGGCGATTTCGGCGGCACCGCCAAGATCTTCCAGCAGTCCACCGCCTCCACGCCGCTGCTGATCGTGGCCGCGATCTTCACGATCTATGTCGTGCTGGGCATCCTCTATGAAAGCGCAATCCATCCGCTGACAGTGCTTTCCACCCTGCCCTCGGCGGGGGTGGGCGCGGTGATCTCGCTGATCGTGGCGGGGCAGCAGTTCGACCTGATCGCGCTGATCGGCGTGATCCTGCTGATCGGCATCGTGAAGAAGAACGCGATCCTGATCATCGACTTCGCGCTGGATGCCGAGCGTTCGCGCGGGCTCACCCCGCTCGAAGCCATCCGCGAGGCCTGCATCCTGCGTTTCCGCCCGATCATGATGACCACGCTGGCCGCGGCGCTGGGCGCCGTGCCGCTGGCCATCGGCTTTGGCGACGGCGCGGAGCTGCGCCGCCCGCTGGGCATCGCCATCGTGGGCGGACTGATCGCCAGCCAGATGCTCACCCTGTTCACCACGCCGGTCGTCTATCTCGCGCTCAATCGCTGGCGCCGCCGCAGCCCTTACGAGGCGCTGCTGTCACGCCATGGCGACAACAGTGCGCCCCATGATACCACGCCACTTGCCGATCCTGCCTGAAAGCCCTGATGCCATGAAGCATGCGTCTCTCATCCTCGCCTCCATCAGCCTTTTGAGCGTGACCGGCTGCTCGATGGCGCCGACCTATCATGTGCCCACCACCCCGCAGGCGCAGAGCTTCAAGGTCGAGCCGGGCTGGCAGGTGGCCGTGCCCGCCGACGATGTGGCCAAGGGCCAGTGGTGGAAGCTGTTCCACGATCCCCAGCTCGACGCGCTGGTGGAAAAGGTGGCGATCACCAACCAGAATGTCGTCTATTACCGCGCGGCGTGGGAACAGGCCCGCGCGCTGGTGCAGCAGGATCGCGCCTCGCTGTTCCCCAGCATCAGCAGCAGCGCCAGCACCACGCGCAGCGGTTCCTTCGCGGGCGGCACGGGCGGCAATGTGACCAGCGGCGCCACCACCGCCGTGCGTGTGTCCTCCAGCTACAGCGCCGCCGTCTCGGGCACATGGACGCCCGATCTGTGGGGCCAGCTGGGCAACACGCTCAAGCAGGCCAAGGCGCAGGCGCAGGCCAGCGAGGCCAATCTGGCCAATGCCACCCTCTCCGCGCAGGGCGATCTGGCCACGGATTACATGAGCCTGCGCGGACTCGATGCCCAGATCGCGCTGCTGGATGACACGATCAAGGGCTATGAGCGCGCGCTGACGATCACGAAGAACAAGTACACCTCCGGCACGGTCAGCAATGCCGATGTCTATACGGCGCAGACCACGCTGAGCAATGCGCAGGCCAACCGCCGCGATCTGGACCGGCAGCGCGCCACCTATGAGAACGCCATCGCGGTGCTGGTGGGCGAGAATCCCTCCAGCTTCAAAATCGCCCCCGCGCCCTGGGCGCCGACCGTGCCCGAGGTGCCCTCGGCCCTGCCCGGCGATATTCTGCAGCGCCTGCCCACCATCGCCTCGGCCGAGCGCGCGGTGGCGGCGGCCAACGCCAACATCGGCATCCAGAAGGCCGCCTTCTTCCCCACCATCACCCTGACGGGCCAGGCGCAGACCAGCGGCACGCAACTCTCCAGCCTGTTCACCGCGGCTTCCTCGCTGTGGTCCACGGGTGCTTCGGCGGCGCTGACGCTGCTGGATTTCGGCGCGCGGGCGGCCAAGGTGAAGGGCGCGCGGGCCGCCTATGACGAGACCGTCGCCACCTATCGCCAGGCCGTGCTGACCGCCTTCCAGGGGGTGGAGAACGATCTGGCCGCCAAGAATTCCTATGCCGAGCAGCAGGGCCAGTATGAGGCCGCCGCTCAGGCCGCGGGCAAGGCCGAGGCGATCACCCGCAACGAATATCTGGCCGGAACGGTGGATTACACCACCGTGACCAGCGCGCAGGCCACCGCCTACAGCGCGCGGGTCAACCAGATCCAGAACACCGTGAACCGCCAGACCACGGCCATCGCCTTGATCCAGGCCGTGGGCGGGCACTGGTAAGCCAAAGGCGGGATTGAACGATGAAAGCGGGTATTTTCACCACAATGGTGCAAATACCGCTTTCCCGAGGCCCGCGGCTGGGCGCAATCCTCCGCAACTCTCTCCGATCCCGAATCGATGCTGCTTCGCAAGGCCGGGTCGCCTGTGCCATTTTTGCTGGCAGACGCATCGCATCCATGATCCGTCGACCGGCATGAGGGCCGGTCTTGCGGGTCTCACAGCGCTCTTTTGCAAACGATATTTATCGCCGGACAATTTCGATGGCCCCGCTTTGGTGGCCGACACGCCGGCGGCACGATTGTTTGAAACCGTATCACGCGATTCCAGCAGACAGGTTCCGTCTTGGAGATGAACCCGATGTCCAGCCGCAGTCAGGGTACCAAGAACCGCCACGCCGCACGCAAACACCGATCCGGGCGCAAACGCGGCGCCAAGGACGCCACGACGCCGGCGCTGGCCCGCAGCAGCCATGGGCATGCCGCCCCCACCCCCGCGCAATTCGGCGCCCGCGCGCCGCTGGCAAGCAGACCCGCCGCGCCCGATGTGCCGTCCCTCTCGCTGCGCGGACATTGGCTGGCGCCGGAGATGCGGCAGGCGCAACCATCGCGGATCAAGGCCAAACCCGTCGCCGCGCGCCATCAGGACAGCCCCGCCCCCGAACCCGTGAAAGCGCCGAAGATCACCAGCGCCATCGTGCGCCCGATGTCCGCGCCGGGCATGGCCCATCTCTCGATCAGCTTCAGGATGAGCAGGAACGGCCCGCCGCTGCTCGAAAGGGCTCGTGACGAGGTTGCGGGAATCACCGCCGCCTGCCCGCAAGGCAGCGATGCTTTCGCCTCAGCGGAAACGGTGGAGGGGCTGCCGGCTTCGCCAGCTGTCATGCCCGAACAGGCAACGCCAGCGCCCGCCGAAGCCTATCTCCATACCAGCCCTGACGACACCGCCGCCCCCGCCCTGCCGCTGCCCAGACAGACCGAGCCTTTGGCCGAACCTCTGGCCGCGCCGCAGCGCATCCCGCAAAGCCCCGACGCCAGCTGCCCGCTGCCACGCCATCTGGCGCCCGCCAAGCCCTCCGAAGGGCTGTGGGGCGCGATGGGGCACTGGCTGCGCAGCGCGGGGCAGATGCTGGCGTCGGGCTTTATGGTCAAGAAGACGCGGCCCCGCACGCCCTCCCCCGCCACCATGCGCGAGCAGGCCGAACTGACTCAATTGCGCGCCGAAAACCGCCGTCTGCGCACGCAATTGAACGGCATGATGCAGGCCAGAACGCCCGATGCGCGGATGATGGATAGGGTGCCGGGCTGAAGCTCAGGCCCCGGTCAGATGCGCCACCAGCGCCTTGACCTTCTTCTGTCGCCATTGCGGCAGAGGCGCGACCAGCCAATAGGCACGGCGTGAAGCCTCGACATCGCCCAGCGCGGCGATGCGGCCCAGATCCTGCCAGCCCTGCGCCAGAATCTGCGGCACGCGCGCCCGGCCCATGCCCGCCGCCGCCGCCGCCAGAGCCTGCCCCGCATCGCCGACATGCAGCAGCGGCTCAACGCCCGGCTCGCCTCCGGGATTGGGGTCGCCGGGCCAGGCGATCCACTCACCTTGCCCGACCGTAACCACCTTGGCCTCACCCAGCAGGGCGCCTTCCAGATCGCCGGGCCCCTCGGCCAGGCGGACCGCCAGATCGAGATTGGCCTCGGTAAAATCGGTCGAATCGCCATCGACCAGCATCACCCGCACCTCGGGATTGGCGGCGCGGAAGGCGGCCAGACGCGGCGCCAGCCAGGCGGCGAAGAAATCGCGCGGCGCGGCAATCGTGTAGACATGGGCCGACTGCCCCGCCTGCATCGCCTGCACCGCATCCTCGAACTGCAGGAAACCGGCGCGCAGCGGCTCAAGGCCGGCCTGCGCCTCATCGGTCAGCTCCAGGCCCTTCGCCGTGCGGCGGAACAGCACCACCCCCAGCAGATCCTCCAGCGCGCGAATCTGCTGGCCGACCGCCGCCGGGGTCACCGCCAGCTCGTCCGCCGCGCGGGTGAAGGAAAGATGGCGCGCGGCCGCATCGAACACGCGCAGGGCATTGAGGGGCAAGTGGGTCCGCTTCATGGCCTGTGGTTGAACCGGCAGGCCACGCGCGTCAAGCAACTGTGGCTTTACCCCGCAGTAGCCGGAGCCGCGAGGGGGAAGTGCGGGATGGCCACGCGCAGCTCTTCCTCATCTTCCTGACGGCGAAAGGTGTAATGGCCTTCCATGCTGCCATTGGGCGTGGCCAGTGGGCAGCCCGAGACATAATCATGACTCTGCCCCGGCGAGAGCACCGGGGTTTCCCCCACCACGCCCTCTCCATCGACAAAGCTGACAGCTCCGCGCCCGTCGGTGATGCGCCAGTGCCGCGTGAGCAGTTGCAGCGTGGAATCCGAGTCGTTCTCGATACGGATATGATAGACCCAGAACCACTTCCCAGCCTCAATACGCGACTGTTCCGGAAGGAAATTCACCGCGACTCGCACGGTGACCCCATCGGTGGTCGCTGCATGCTGGAATAGTTCTTTCATACTGGTTTGTTAGCCTGACTTTACCTCGCAAACAACTGCCTTGGCGCGGATCTTGTCCACCGGTTCACCATGGCTTGCGACGAGCCGAGTGCCTCAAGGCGCCCAAAGGTTGGGGGTCGATGCGAAAGAGTTATTGCGATTCATTCTTAATAGCTTTAACTTGAGTCTCCTGACGGCCATTCGCCAGTGGAGCCAAGCAGCCATGGACATCAACGAACCCAACAGCATGACTCACATCCTGCCCCATCCCGCCCCCAGCGACCAGACCACGCGCATGCTGCTGATCGCGGCGCGGCGCATGGCCGTCCACGGGCTCTACGATGCCTCAGCGGCCATGCTGATGGTGCAGGCCTTCGGCATCCACTTCCGCAAGCCGCTGGTGCTGCTGCGCGCCTTCCTGATGGAGACCTCCTCCGCCGCCACCGGCGATATCCGCATCGCCCCCTGCTGTCTGCCGCGCATGACGTTGCAGGAAGGGTCGATGATGGCCGCCATCGCGCATGCGGCCTCGCGCCCGGATGTGGCGGCGAGCCATCTGACGCATCTGACCGGGCAGGATGTGCCTTGCGGGCTGGTGACGACAGCGCAGGCTTTGTCGATTTCGCTGGCGGAGTGCGGGCGGCCGGTGGTGTTGGATTGACGTCTGGAAGTCGGAAGATGC
>NZ_BCZE01000078.1 GCF_001598555.1 Novosphingobium rosa NBRC 15208 | reverse complement strand
GCATCCTTCCCTTAAAAACCTTAAATCCGTTCCGACAGAGCAATCGCCACCTTGCACCCCAACCGGATCGCGCCCGACAGCAGCGGATAGGCCGGAGCCTTCTCCGCCCCCTGCTCGAAGGCGATATCGCGGTGCTCACGCTCTTCATCGCGGGCCTTGGCGATCTTTTCGGCGATCTCGGGCTCGTCCTGGCCCAGCTCTTCCAGCTGCTTGGTGTAGTGGAGATCGATCTCGGTCTCCACCGCAGCGGTGCAGGCCATCGCCGCCTCAGGGCCGATCAAAGCCGTCGCCGCGCCCAAAGCAAAGCCTGCCACATGCCAGAAGGGCTGCAGCAGCGTCGGTCGCGCGCCACGCTCGACAAGGAACTGATCGAACCACTGGCGGTGGACCACTTCCTGCTCCAGCATATGGGCGATGCGGCCGCCATGGGGCCCACGGTCGCCCATCACGGCCATCTGGCCCGCATAGATGCGCACAGCGCCATACTCGCCCGCCTGATCGACGCGGATCATCCGCTCGACGGCCTTGGAGAGGGGCTTTTTCACCGGATCAGCCATGGTTCACGCCTTCTTGCCGCGCAGCAGCAGCGCAAACACGCCCACCGCGCCCAGAGCCGACAGGATAAAGTTGAAGCCTGCCAGCGAAATGCCGAAAATCTTCCACTGCACCACATCGCAGCGGATGATCGGCGCGTTCATGATGGCCGCCAGCGGATCGCCGCCAGCGCCGAAGTTGACCAGCGTGGTGCATTCGGTCAGCCCCTTGAACCAGCCATATTCGACGCCCGCGTGATAGCCGCCAATGGCCGCCGAAACCGCAATCGCCAGACCGGCCAGCGCCACCCACAGCTTCTTGGCGGGCAGCACGAGAGCCGCCACCGCGAAAGCGATCGCAGCGAAATGGGCGTAGCGCTGCCACCAGCACATCTCGCAGGGGAACAACCCGCCCCAATACTGGAAGGCATAGGCCCCGCCCACCAGGGCCACCGGCACCACCAGCGCCAGCGCGCGGGCCTGAGTCACATTTGCCATCGAAGATGATCCTATTTCGCGGCCTTGGGCTGAGCGGGCAGGCCGCCGGTGTGCTTCAGGGTTTCCTCGGCATACCACAGCTGGAAGTCCTTGATGCCCTTGGCTTTCAGCTCATCGGCGGTCAGCTTGAAGCGCGGATCGTCCTTCAGGTCGTTTTCCAGCTTCTTGTCGTCGATCCCGGCCTCGTTGACCAGATGGCGCGCCAGATCGCTCTCGCGCTCGGCCAGCTCGTTGCGGCGGCGGGCGTCGGGATCGGTCAGCTGGGGCACGCGGATGTCGGGATGGATGCCGCCTTCCTGCACCGAATGGCCGCTGGGCGTGTAGTAACGCGCGGTGGTCAGCTTGACGGCGTGATCCTTGTCGAGCGGGATCATCGTCTGCACGCTGCCCTTGCCGAAGCTGCGCTCACCCATGACCAGCGCGCGATGTTGATCCTGCAGCGCCCCTGCCACGATTTCGGAGGCCGAGGCGGTGCCCGCATCGATCAGCACCACGATCGGCAGGCCCTTGGCGGCATCGCCGGGGAACACCGTCTCGGCATGCCAGATGGCATTCTCGGAGGCCACGCGGCCGCGCTGCGAGACAATATCGCCCTTGGTCAGGAACAGATCGGAGAGGGCCACGGCCTCGTCCAGCTCGCCGCCGGGATTGCCGCGCAGGTCGAGGATAAAGCCGGTCAGCTTGTTGCCCGATTGCGCGCGCAGGGTCTGGATCGCCTGATAGACATCGCGCCCCACATTGGTGGAGAACTCGTTCACCGAAATCACGCCGACGGTGCCGTCCAGCTGCGAGGTGACGGGTTTCAGATCGATGGTCGCGCGGGTGACGGTGACATCGAAGGTGCCATCACGGCCCGGGCGATAGATGGTCAGACGGATGCTGGTACCCGGAGGACCGCGCATCTTGTTGACCGCATCATCCAGATCGCCGCCATAGATCAGCTTGCCATCGAGATGGGTGATGTAGTCGCCCGGCTTGATCCCGGCCTTTTCGGCTGGGCTGCCCTTCATCGGCGAAACCACCTTCACCGTGCCCTCATCCATCACCACGGAGAGGCCAAGGCCCTGATAATTCCCGTCGATCATGGTGCGCAGCCGGTCAAGGCTGGAGCCTTCCAGATAGGCCGAATGCGGATCGAGGCTGGCCAGCATGCCGTCGATGGCGCCCTTCACCAGCTTGTCGTCATCGGTCTGGTCGACGTAATTGGCCTTCACCAGCCGATAGACATCGAACAAACGCCCGAATTGCGGCGCCACGCGCCCGTCCACCGCCGAGAGGGCCGCCGTGGTGGCCGGCACCAGCGCCACCGTGCCCAGCAACAGGGCGGCACGGAAAGTGGTGGCAAGACTGGAGCGCATCCCGTTCAAACGCATTTCGGGGCCTTTCAACTGCTTTAAGGATCGAGCCTAGCCGCTCACGCAAGCCAGCGCCAGATGGATCAAGGTGTTAACCCCAAGCGATGTTCCGGATGTGGTTGCGATCCAGAGCCATAGCAACGAAGGTCCAGCAGTTTTTTTGCCGCAAAGCCTGTCAACGCCGCACAATCTGGTCGAGCGGGTTGGCGGGCTGGCCGTCCTTGCGCAGTTCCAGCCCCACCACCGGGCGGCCCGGCCCGGCCAGACCGAGCGGCGCGCCCGCCACCAGACGGTCGCCCACGCGCACATCGACGCGGCCAAGGCCGGTGACAAGGCTGGTCCAGCCGCCGTCATGCTCGATGATGGTGATCTGGCCATAGCCGGGATAGGGTCCGGCAAAAGCGACGCGCCCCGGCGCGGGGGTGACCAATTGCGCGCCCGCAGGCACGGCCAGCGAAATCCCGCGCGAGGCCGCGCCATTGTTGCTGGCCCCGAAACCGGCGATCAGCCGCCCGGACACCGGCAGAATATAATCGGCCAGATGCGCGGGGGGAGGGGTATGGTCTTCCTCCTCGCTGGCCTGCGTGGCTTCCGGGCGGTCGGGGCGGATGATCGGGCCGGGGAGGCGCGCCAGCTTTTCCCGCAGGCCCGCCGCTTTGTCCAGCTCGTCAAGCAGGCCGCCCAGATCGCGCGCGCGCTCCGCCAGCGCCAGAGCGCGCTCCGATTCACGATCCGCGCTGCCCGAGACATCGCGCGCGGCCAGACGCTGGCGCGTTTCCAGCGCGGAGAGCGACTGTTTGCGGTCATTCAGATCCTGCCGCCCGGCGATCAGCGTGGCCTGCGCCTTGCGCTGCTGCGCGGCCAGCGCCCGCGCCTTGTCGATCTCCTGGCGCAATGCCGCCGTGCGCTGGCGCACCTCGGGCATCATGGTGGCGAGCAAGGCGCGCAGATGCGCCGCATCCTGCACCGAGCCGGGCCGCAACAGCGACACGATCAGCGGACGGCGCGAGAGATGCTGCAAGGCCCCCGTCAGCCGCAACAAAGGCTGCTGGCGGCGGGCCAAGGTTGCCGAAAGTTCGGCGCGCTGCTGCTCGATCAGGCGGATGCGGGCCTCATCGGCGGCGATCTCCGCTTCGGCCTGCTGGATGCGCGCGGCAACGGCGGCGGCTTCGCGCGCGGTGTGATCGGCGGCGGCATTGGCGTTGCGCGCATCGGCTTCCAGCTTTTCGGCACGGACACCGGCAGCTTGGGCGGCGGATTTGGCATCGAGCAACTGGCGGCGGGCCTGATTGGGATCGTCACCAACCGTCAGGCCGGGGATCGTGCTCTGGCCCATGGCGGTCACGGCGGCCAGAGCCGCCACGCCAGCCGTGCCGATCCACAGCCCTCTGCGCATCAACCGGCCCGATGGTAGGGGTGGCCAGCCAGAATGCTGGTCGCGCGCCACAATTGCTCGGCCAGCATGGCGCGGGCCATCATATGCGGCCAGGTCATCGCGCCAAAACCCAGCAGCAGATCGGCATGCGCGCGCGCCGCATCGCCATGGCCATCCGCCGCGCCGATCAGGAAGCGGCATTCGCGCACGCCATCGTCACGCCAGCGGCCCAGCAGCGCGGCGAAATCCTCCGAGGAGATCTGCTTGCCGCGCTCGTCGAGCAGCACGTTGCGCACAGGGGTCTGATGCGCGGGAATCGCGCCACCACGGTCGGGCAGCTCGGTATGCTTCACCGGCCAGGCGATGCGCTTCAGATAGCGCTCGACCATCTCCCCCTCGCTGGAGCGGCCGATCCGCCCCCGCGCGATGATATGCAGCAGCATGCGCGCCCCTATGCCTTATGCGTGATTCCCGTCAGGGACGCGAATGATCCTCAGGCAGCCGCCGAGGCGCCGCCAAAGGCCCACATACGCTCCAGATTGTAGAAGCTACGCACTTCGGGGCGGAAGAGGTGAACCACGATGTCGCCGCAGTCGATCAGCACCCAGTCGGCAGCGGGCAGACCCTCGATGCGGACATGGCCGAAACCGCCATGCTTCACGCGCTCGGCCAGCTTCTGCGCCATGGCGGCGACCTGACGGGTCGAACGGCCCGAGGCGATCACCATGTGATCGGCGATCGTGGTCTTGCCTTCGAGCGGGATGGAGACGATTTCCTGCGCCTGATCGTCATCGAGCGAGTTCAGCACCAGCTCGTGAAGCGAACCCGGCTCGGATGCCGGAAGCGGGGCAGGGGCGCCTGTAGAGGCGGTCGGGGATTGGGGGACAGGCTCGTTCATTGAGAGGATAAGCACTCCTTAAGGGCGCGTTGAAAGGGCCGCCGGGCGGCCGATGGATGAAGAAGGTGCGGAAGAAATCAAACGGTGGGTCAACCCATCACGCAGGGCCAAAGGCCCGTTTCCGGGCGTTTGAGCCCAGAGCGGATCGGCCTGCCGGATGGCGCTGGCCGAACGTGGATCGGGATCGAAAGCCAGAAGCACCAGGGCCGGCGCGCTCCAGTCAATCCGGTTGACCGCACTGGCCACAGGCCGCCGGAAACGGCCCAGCCAGGCCATGGCCGGGGCGGCCAGGGCAGCGCCATCATAACCCGGACGGGCGACAACCGCAATCGGCATCGCCCGCGCCATATCGCGCCAGCGATGCCATTGGTGGAATTGCGCCAGATTGTCGGCCCCCATGATCCAGATAAACCGGTCATGCGGGTAACGTCGCCGCAGAACTTTCAGCGTATCGGCGGTGTAGCGCGTGCCGAACTCCCGCTCGATGGCGGTGACGCGGATTCGCGCGCGCCGGGCCTGCTTGACGGCGGAGGCAAAGCGCCTGGGCAGGGGGGCCATGCCCTCCACCGGCTTCAGCGGATTGCCCGGGGAGACCAGCCACCACACCTCATCCAGCCCCAGCGCGCGGAGCGCGCCAAGGCTGATGCGGCGATGACCGCCATGGGCCGGGTTGAACGACCCGCCCAATATGCCGATGCGTCTCATGAGGTCAGTGCGTTACGGGCGGGTCTGCCCTGTGCCGCGCACCAGCCACTTGTAGGTGGTGAGCCCCTCCAGCGCCACAGGGCCGCGCGCATGCAGGCGACCGGTGGCGATGCCGATCTCTGCGCCCAGGCCGAACTCGCCGCCATCGGCGAACTGGCTGGAAGCATTGACCATGACGATGGCGCTGTCGACGCGGGTGAGGAAGTCCTCGGCCACGGAATCGTCGCTGGTGATGATGGCATCGGTGTGGCGGCTGGAATGCGCATCGATATGCGCCAGCGCCTGATCGAGGCCGTCGACAATCGCCACGGAGAGAATGGCGTCGAGATATTCGGTATCCCAATCCGCATCGCTGGCGGGCAGGACGCGCGGATCGAGCGCAAGGGCGCGGGCGTCACCGCGAATCTCGCAGCCTGCCTCGAGCAGATCGGCCACCACCGCCTGAGCCGCCGGGAAGGCCGCATCGATCAGCAGCGTCTCCATCGAACCGCAAATGCCGGTGCGGCGCAGCTTGGCGTTGACCACGATCGAGCGCGCCATGGCGACATCGGCGCTGGCATGCAGATAGGTGTGGCAGATGCCGTCCAGATGGGCGAGCACCGGCACGCGCGCATCATTCTGCACGCGCTCGACAAGGCTCTTGCCGCCGCGGGGCACGATCATGTCGATCAGGCCCTGCGCCGTCAGCATGGCGCCCACAGCGGCGCGATCCTGCGTGGGGATCAGCTGCACCACTTCGGCAGGCACGCCAGCCTTGGCCAGACCCTGCTGGAAGGCGGCCATGATGGCGCGGTTGGAATGCACCGCCTCCGTACCGCCACGCAGCAGCGCGGCATTGCCCGAGGCCAGGCACAGCGCGGCGGCATCGGCGGTGACGTTGGGGCGGCTCTCGTAAATGATGCCGATCAGGCCGATGGGCACGCGCACGCGGCTGAGCGCCAGCCCGTTGGGGCGGCTGGAAGAATCGATCACCTGACCGACAGGATCGGGCAGGGCGGCAACCTGCGCCACGGCATCGGCGATGCCCGCGAGGCGCTTGGAATCGAGCTTCAAACGGTCCAGCAGCGCGCCCGTCAGGCCACGCTCTGCGCCCGCCGCCATGTCCTTGTCATTGGCGGCGAGGATTTCGGTTTCGGCAGCCTTCAAGGCTTCGGCGGCGGCGCGCAGGGCATCGCCCTTCTGCGCCGTGGTCATCCGCGCCAGTTGCGCCTGCGCCGCGCGGCCCGCTTTCGCCAGACGGGCGATCAACGCCTCTGGGGTCTCCGCAGCATGGGTTGCTGCGGGGGCCACGGGTTCGATCTGGGCGGTTTGCGTGTCGGTCATGGTGCTGCCCGTAGCAGGAATATGGGGATATGTCAGGGGTTGAGTCTTTTTTGACTGTTTCAAGACAGGAAAGAGGAAATGCGAGGGTCATCACCCTCGCGCTCCCTTTACTGTCTGCCTTGCACACAGGGTTGGGCCTTGCGCCCAGATTGCCGCGCCGCAGGCTTTAAAAGACTCACTGCCTGCGGCGCTTTAAGTCGCGCAGGTGGAGAGCCGAAGCGCACCATATCGGCGCCACTGCCGCTTCGTCGGAAGACGTCATGGGAGCGCGAGGGGGTAACCCCCTCGCATCTTCTTTTCCTGAATCATAAACCCAAAACAAAACCCCCACAGAAACCTGCGGGGGTCATGCTTAGCTCAAAAAACCGAAGCTTACTCGCCCCAGCCCGGAGGCGGGGTCTGCTGCTCTTCGTTCTCCGAGGCGCGCTTGGCGGCCAGCCAGGCGGCGGCTTCGGCTTCCTGAGCGGCTTCCGAGGCGATGCGGGCCTGCGCCTGACGGGCGGCGCGCAGTTCCTCGATCAACGCCTCGCGGTCATTGCCGAGGCGGGCTGCGGTTTCCTCGTCGTCGGGCTTGCCCTTGGCGGCCTTGGCGATCATCGCATCGAGTTCGCGTTGCGAGCTGAGGCCCAGCGTGACGGGATCCTTCGCCGTGATGTTGGCGATGTTCCAGTGGCTGCGATCGCGAATCGCGGCGATGGTGTGGCGGGTGGTACCGATCAGTTTGCTGATCTGCGCGTCCGACACCTCGGGGTGGTTGCGCAGGATCCAGGCGATGCCATCGGGCTTGTCCTGGCGCTTGGACACCGGCGTGTAGCGCGGGCCCTTGGTGCGGTTCACGGTGGCGGGCACCTTGAACATCTTGAGGCGATAGGCCGGGTCGTTCTGACCCTTCTCGATCTCGGCGGTAGTCAGCTCGCCCGAGCGGAGCGGGTCACGACCGGTGTATTTGGCGCTGGTCAGGTCATCGGCCATGGCCTGCACTTCGAGGATATGCAGCCCGCAGAAATCCGAGATCTGCTCAAAGGTGAGCGCGGTGTTGTCGACGAGCCACGAGGCCGTTGCATGCGGCATCAGCGGGGTGGGCTGGGTCACGGGATCTTCTCCGGCGCGTTGGGGCGAAATCTGGTGAGACAGGCCCTACAGAAACAGCAAGGCCGCCCCTTACCGGAGCGGCCCTTCAACAGCGTTGCCTATCCGAAATCGACATGCCCGGCAAGCAGAGTCTGTGACTCAAGCAACGATTCAGTCCATCGGCACATAGCCCGGCACGGCAGCGACGCGGGCAATCCAGCTTTGGATATGGGGATAGTGCGCAAGGACGAAGCCGCCCGGCTCGCAGACATGGGTGTAGGCATAGAGAGCAATATCGGCCAGCGTGATGCTGTTGCCCACGAACCAGTCATGGGTGGCGAGATGCTCATCCATCAGGCGCAGGGCCGCGTTACCGGCATCCGTCTTGGCGGCAAGCTGGCTGCGCTGCAGATCAGAAAGGTTCGCTGCCCCCAGCTTGCCGAGCCAGAAGCGCAAGGTCGCCACATTGGGTTCGTGGTTGTACTGCTCGAAGAACATCCAGCGCAGCATATCGGCCTGCGCGAAGCGGTCCGTGGGGATCAGCGAAGAGCCATGGGCGAGATACCAGCAGGCCGCGCCGCTTTCGGGCAGGAACTGGTCGCCCATCTGCAGCACCGGGATGCGGCCATTGGCGTTGACATCGCGCAGGAAAGCCTCGGTGCGGGTTTCGCCCCTGGTGATGTCGTAGAAGCGGCGCTCCAGCGCCACGCCGACCAGCGCGGCGGTCAGGCGGATCTTGTAGCAATTGCCGCTGAAGGGGTCTTCATGGAGAACAAAGGTCACGGGGCCACCTCTAGCACGATCTTGCCGATATGGTCGCCCGCTTCCATCCGCGCATGGGCGGCGGCGGCGGCGGCCAGCGCGAAGGTCTGATCCATGATCGGGCGGCACGCGCCCTGCTCGATCAGCGGCCAAACGATGCGCTGAATGTCCTCGGCCACCAGCGCCTTGAAGGCCACATCGCGGGCGCGCATCGTCGATCCCGTCAGAGTCAGGCGCTTGGTCATCACCAGCCACATCGGCACCTCGGCCTTGGCCCCGCCCTGCACGGCGATGGTGATATGGCGGCCGTCATCGGCAAGGCATTTGATGTTCCGGGCCACATAGTCGCCCGCCACCATATCCAGCACCAGCTGCACGCCCTGGCCGCCAGTGATTCGCTTCACCTCTTCCACGAAATCCTGATCGCGGTAGTCGATGGCGTGATCCGCGCCGATTTCCAGCGCGCGAGCACATTTCTCCGGCCCGCCGCAGGTGACGATCACCGTCATGTCGAAGGCCTTGCACAGCTGAATCGCCGTGGTGCCGATGCCGCTGGTGCCGCCGTGAATCAGGATCGCCTCACCCTCGCGCGCCCAACCGCGCTCGAACACATTGTGCCAGACGGTGAAGAGCGTTTCGGGAATCGCCGCCGCCTGATCCAGCGGCAGGGTGGGGGGCACCGGCAGGCACAGCGCGGAATCGGCCACGCAATATTCGGCATACCCGCCGCCCGTCACCAGCGCGCAGACCTGCTGGCCCAGCCAGATCTCATCCGTGCCCTTGCCCAGCGCGACGACCTTGCCCGAAATTTCCAGCCCGGGAATCGGCGAGGCGCCCGGCGGCGGGGGATAATTGCCCTGCCGCTGGATCACATCGGGGCGATTCACCCCGGCATAGGCCACGCGGATCAACACCTGCCCCGTGCCGGGATGCGGCACAGGAGCTTGCCCCGGGTGCAGCACCTCGGGCCCGCCGGGGTGTTCGAAGCCGACCACTGTCATGAATTCAGGGACTATATCCGCCATCACTACCCCGCAAAGCTCGGTAAAGTCGCACTTGCCTGCCGTAAACGTGCAAGCTGTTGACAGCAAGCGCCGCGACGTCAAGGATGCACTTCCAATGGAAGACGATGACCGCCCCGTTCCGTCCGGTGGCGTCAGCAAGGACGCCGCCCAGGCGCTCGCCAGCGAAAGCCTTGACCGCTATTCGCAGGATGAGTTGAGCGCCCGCATCCGTTTGCTCGAAATCGAGATCGAACGCATCAAAGCCCATGCCGCGCGGGCCAGCGCCACCAGACTGGCCGCCGATGCCCTGTTCAGGCCAAGATCATGAGCGCGGGCGCGGTCATTCAAGACATGGGCATCCGGCGTTCCGGCGCATTGGCCAGCGCATTGGATTGCAGCCCCCCTCGTAATTGGGCGAGGGTGGCCCATATAGAGATTGTTGATGGAGCCGACTCCATGATCGGCCCCCGCACCACATCCCATGCCGCCGCCAAAGCAGCATGGACCGCCCGCCCGTTCCGGGTGTTTCATTCCTCCAGCCCCGCTCGCTGTTTTCATCAGGTGCCCGTCCAAACGGCGCCGACTCACGGATGTTGAGTTCCTAGCGAAAGTGCCAAGATGCCCAGTTTCGCCCAAAGCCTCGAAAAAACCCTTCACGCCGCGCTGGCGCATGCGTCGGAGCGCAGCCACGAATATGCAACGCTTGAGCATCTGCTGCTCGCGCTGATCGATGACGTGGATGCGGCTCAGGTGATGAATGCCTGCGGGGTTGACCTTGGCGAACTGTCCGAGGCGGTGAAGCAATATCTGGATCAGGAATATCAGAGTCTGAAAACCAAGGATAAGGCGGAGCCCGCCCCAACCGCCGGTTTCCAGCGCGTGATCCAGCGTGCCATCCTGCATGTGCAATCCAGCGGGAAGGACACCGTCACCGGCGCCAATGTGCTGGTGGCCCTGTTCTCCGAGCGGGATTCCTATGCCGTCTATTTCCTGCAGCAGCAGGATATGAGCCGCCTGGATGCCGTCAGCTTCATCAGCCATGGCATTGGCAAGGGCGGCAAGCGCATCGAGGACAAGCACCCCAAGGGCAGCGAGGAAACCCCGCACGAGGACAAGCCCGAGACCAAGAGCGCCGCGGCCAACAAGAAGGATTCCGCGCTCGACCAGTTCACGGTGAACCTCAACGAGAAGGCGCTGGGCGGCAAGGTCGACCCGCTGATCGGGCGTGGGCCCGAGGTGGACCGCACCATCCAGATTCTGTGCCGCCGCTCCAAGAACAACCCGCTCTATGTGGGCGATCCCGGCGTGGGCAAGACCGCCATCGCCGAGGGTCTGGCGCGCAAGATCGTCGAGGGCGACGTGCCCGAGGTGCTGGCCAATGCGGTGATCTATTCGCTCGACATGGGCAGCCTGCTGGCGGGCACGCGCTATCGCGGCGATTTCGAGGAACGGTTGAAGCAGGTCGTCTCCGAGCTGGAGAAGATGCCGCATGCCGTGCTCTTCATCGATGAAATCCACACGGTGATCGGTGCGGGCGCCACCAGCGGCGGCGCGATGGATGCCTCGAATCTGCTGAAGCCCGCGCTGTCGGGCGGCACGATCCGCTGCATCGGCTCGACCACCTACAAGGAGTTCCGCAACCACTTCGAGAAGGACCGCGCCCTGCTGCGCCGGTTCCAGAAGATCGACGTGAACGAGCCCAGCATCGAGGACACCATCAAGATCCTCAAGGGCCTGCGCACGGCGTTTGAGGATCACCACAAGGTGAAATACACCGCCGAAGCGATCAAGACGGCGGTGGAACTCTCCGCGCGCTACATCAACGACCGCAAGCTGCCCGACAAGGCAATCGACGTGATCGACGAAGTGGGCGCGATGCAGATGCTGGTGGCGCCGAGCAAGCGCAAGAAGACGATCACCGGCCGCGAGATCGAGCAGGTGATCGCCACCATGGCGCGCATCCCGCCCAAGAGCGTTTCCAGCGACGACAAGAAGGTGCTGGAGCATCTGGAGCGTGACCTCAAGCGCGTGGTCTTCGGGCAGGACAAGGCCATCGAGGTGCTGTCCCGCGCGATGAAGCTGAGCCGTGCGGGTCTGCGCGATCCGGACAAGCCGATTGGCTCGTTCCTGTTCTCCGGCCCGACCGGTGTCGGCAAGACCGAAGTCGCGCGCCGTCTGGCCGAGATCATGGGCATTCCGCTCCAGCGTTTCGATATGTCGGAATATATGGAGCGGCACTCCGTCTCGCGCCTGATCGGTGCCCCTCCGGGCTATGTCGGCTTCGATCAGGGCGGTCTGCTCACCGATGCCATCGACCAGCAGCCCCATTGCGTGCTGCTGCTCGACGAGATCGAGAAGGCCCACCCCGATCTGTTCAACATCCTGCTGCAGGTGATGGACAATGGCCGCCTGACCGATCACCACGGCAAGACGGTGGATTTCCGCAATGTGGTTCTCATCATGACCACCAATGCGGGGGCCAGCGACATGGCGCGCAACGGCATCGGCTTTGGCGACATCTCCAAGGCGGACGCCGGCGAGGAAGCGGTCAAGAACCTGTTCACGCCGGAATTCCGCAACCGTCTGGATGCCATCGTGCCCTTCGCCTATCTGCCCACCACGGTGGTCAGCATGGTGGTGGACAAGTTCATCCTGCAGCTGGAACTGCAGCTGGCCGACCAGAACGTCCACATCCAGTTCGACGCCGAAGCGCGCGCCTGGCTGGGTGAACGCGGCTATGACAAGCTCTATGGCGCGCGGCCCATGGCCCGCCTCATTCAGGACAAGGTCAAGCAGCCGCTGGCGGAAGAACTGCTGTTCGGCAAGCTGGCGCACGGCGGCGAGGTGAACGTCACCATCAAGGACGATGAGGATGGCAAGCCCGCCCTCAACTTCCAGCTGACGCCCGCCGCGCCCAAGGTGGTCAACAAGAAGGCCCGTGGCCAGAAGAATGCACCCGAAGCCCCCAGCAAGGCCGACGGCAAGGAGTAAGCGCTGGACCGCGCAAGAAGGGGCGCCACTCGCGAGGGTGGCGCCCTTTTTTGATTCAGGGTTTGAGAAGAAAAGGAAAATGCGAGGGCCATTGCCCTCGCGCTCCGTTTAATGTCAGCCTTGGCGCATCGGGTTCGGCGTTGCGCTCAGTTTGCCGCGCCGCAGGCATGAGTCGTCAGCCCAGCCTCCTGTCATTTTGATTTGATTGCCTGCGGCGCCTTGCCTTGCGCTGGTACGCTCGGATCGGGAACCACCGCCGCTTCGTCGGAAGACGTTCTGGGAGCGCGAGGGGGTAACCCCCTCGCATTGTCTTTTTTAATCTTGCAACCCCAATAACTTGTCCCTTGAAGTCGCCCCACGCAGCAACGTCAATCGCGACGGCGCCACACCCAACCCTTGCGCCACCAGATCGATCACGGCGGCATTGGCCTTGCCATCCTCCGGCTTGGCGCGAACTTTGGCCAGCAGCCGCCCATCCGCGACCTCAAGCCCTTCCGAACGGGCACCCGGCGTCACACGCAAGGCCAGGCGGCCTTCCTCATCCAGCAGAGCCCGAATGGCTTCCACCGCAGGCAAATCGGCCTTGGGACGGGCCATCAGCCCTCCAGCGCCTCTCGATGCAAGCGACCGTTCGTCACATAGCGCGCCACGCCGTCCTGCATCGCGGCCAGTTGCTGGTCGTTCAGGGTGCGGCTGAATGCGGCTGGGCGGCCCACCCACAGTTCTCGGGGCGGGATGACCTTGCCAGGGCTCAGCAGGGCTCCTGCGGCCAGCATGGCGTCGCTGGAGACGCGCGCGCCGTCCATCACCACCGCGCCCATGCCGACGAAGGCGCGATCTTCCAGAACGCAGCCGTGGATCATGGCCATATGGCCGATCAGCACATCATCGCCGATCAGCGTGGGGAAGCCGGCCGGGCGGCTGGGCTTGGGGGAATCGCAGTGGATCACGCTGCCATCCTGAACGTTGCTGCGGGCGCCGATGCGGATATGGTTGATGTCCGCGCGGATCACGCAATTGTACCAGATGGAGGCGTCCGGCCCGATCTCGACATCGCCGATGATGCGGCAGCCGGGAGCGATAAAGGCGCTTTCGTGGATGCGCGGCCAGATGCCCTTGAAGGGTGCGATGGTGATGTCGGAACGCTGAGTCATGCGGGCCTGCCAATGCGATAGAGGATATGGGGGCGGAGCGGATGGCCTTCGGGCAGGGCGGGATGCTCGAAATCCTCATCCGCCGCGCGGGCCATGCCGAGGCGCTCCATCAGGGTCCAGCTGGCGCGGTTCTCGACCACGGTGATGGCCACGATGGTCTGCATCGGGCGATTGGCCCAGGCCCAGGCGAGCGTGGCGCGGGCAGCCTCCTGCCCATAGCCCTGGCCCCAGGCGTGGCGCATCAGGCGCCAGCCCACCTCATACTCCACCAGCGGCGGACGGGGCGGCGCCATGCCGCACATGCCGAGGAAGGCTCCATCCGCGCGCCGCTCCAGCGCCCAGAAGGTGTGGCCATGCTCGGCCTCCATCGCCATGAAGCGATCGACCATGGCATCCGCCCCGGCGCGGTCCAGCGTCAGGAGATAGCGCATGACCTCCTCGTCCTGCGCCATCGCCCAACTGGCCGCGCGGTCTGAGTCCTGCCACGAACGCAGGATCAGCCGCTCGGTCTCAAGGCGGAACTCAGCCATTCAACAGGCGGGCGGCATGGGCAGCATGGTACGTCAACACGCCCGAGCAGCCCGCGCGGCGGAAGGCCAGCAGCGTTTCCAGCACCATCGTGTCACGGTCGGCGGCGCCGGCGGCCACGGCATGCTCGATCATCGCATATTCGCCGCTGACCTGATAGGCAAAGACCGGCACGCCGAATTCGTCTTTCACGCGGCGGGCGATGTCCAGATAGGGCAGGCCGGGCTTGACCATCACGCTGTCGGCACCCTCGGCCAGATCGATGGCGACTTCGCGCAGGGCCTCGTCGCTGTTGGCGGGGTCCATCTGATAGGTCTTCTTGTCGCCCTTGAGCAGGCCGCGCGAGCCCACAGCATCGCGGAACGGACCATAGAAGGCGCTGGCGTATTTGGCGGCATAGGACATGATCTGCACGTTCTGGTGGTTGGCGCCTTCCAGAGCCGCGCGAATGGCGGCAATGCGGCCATCCATCATATCGCTGGGAGCGATGATGTCGGCGCCGGCATTGGCCTGATTCAGGCTCTGGCCGACAAGCGTTTCCACCGTGGCATCGTTCAGCACATAGCCGGTGTCGTCGATCAGCCCGTCCTGCCCATGCGAGGTGTAGGGATCAAGCGCCACATCGGTCAGGATGCCGATATCGTCGCCACAAGCGTCCTTGATGGCGCGGATGGCGCGGCACATCAGATTGTCCGGGTTGAGCGCTTCCTTGCCGTCCTCGCTGCGGCGCTCCTTCTGCGTGTAGGGGAACAGGGCGAGGCAGGGGATGCCGAGGCTGACGGCCTCCTTCGCGCGCTCCACCATCAGATCGACGCTCCAGCGCGAGACGCCGGGCAGGCTGGCAATGGGGTCTTCCACGCCTTTGCCATCGGCCACGAACAGCGGCCAGATCAGATTGGCGGGGGTGAGGATGGTCTCGCGGTGCATCGCGCGGCTCCAGGGGGTGGAGCGGCTGCGGCGAGGGCGCTGGGCGGGGAAGGGGGCAAGGATCGTCTGGGTCATGACGCAAGGTCTAGACTCGTTGGAGGCAGGGGGGAATGCGATTTTGGTCGAAAGAAAAGGAAGATGCGAGGGTCATAACCCTCGCGCTCCCATGAATGTCTACGCTGCGCATCCTCTCCTCGCAGCGCCATGCCGCGAAGCGGCTTTCAATTGTTGCCTCCGGCGGTAGAGACGGGGCACAAGGTACTGTCCCCGCGCACCCTTTCGTCGGAAGACGTAACGGGGGTGCAGGGGGCGATGGCCCCCTGCTTATTCTCTTCTAGGAATCCCCTGAAATGAAAATCGCCAGCTTCAACATCAACGGCATCAAGGCCCGCCTGCCGCGCCTGCTGGAGTGGCTGGAAGAGACGCGCCCCTCGGTCGCCTGCCTGCAGGAGATCAAGACCCAGGACGAGGGCTTCCCGGCGGATGAGTTCGAGAAGATCGGCTATCACGCTATCTGGCACGGCCAGAAAGGCTTCAACGGCGTGGCGATTCTGGCCGATGGCGAAAAGCCCGTCGAAGTCCAGCGCGGCCTGGCCGGAGAGCCCGAGGACGAACATTCGCGCTACATCGAGGCCGATGTTTTCGGCGTCCGCGTCGCAGGCATCTATCTTCCCAACGGCAACCCGCAGCCCGGCCCGAAATTCGACTACAAACTGCGCTGGATGGAGCGCCTGCGCAACCGCATGACCGAGCTGCGCGCTCTGGAAATCCCGGTTGTGGTGACAGGCGACTTCAACGTTATCCCCACCGACCGCGACATCTGGTCTCCCAAGGCCATGGCCGACGACGCGCTGATGCAGCCGGAATCGCGCGATGCCTATCTGCGCCTGCTCAACGATGGCTGGACGGACGCCATCGCTACCCACAATCCCGATGGCGGCGTCTGGACCTATTGGGACTATCAGGCCGGGGCATGGCAGCGCGATCACGGCTTCCGCATCGATCATGCCCTGCTCTCGCCAGAGGCGGCGGATCGTCTGGTGGCTTGCGGTGTCGATAAGGACCATCGCGGCCGGGAAAAGGCCAGCGATCATGCGCCGATCTGGATCGAGTTGCGGAAGTAAAAAGCAGGTGGATGCGAGGGGGTAGGTGTCCCCCCTCGCACTTCTATCATTTGTCGGTTTGGGCGCTATGGGTTCAACCGCAGAGCAACCGGCGCTTTTCGCTGTGCAGGCGGGGCGTAACGCCTCCTGCTGTTACCCTTTCCCCTTCAACTCGGCGATTTCCTTCCTGAGCGCGGCCATTGTCGCCAAAGGCCCGCGCACATATTGGTCCAGCGTCGTCAGACTGGCCACATCCACACCAGCCTCTTGCGCGTAATGATCGATGATCGCCCCGGAATCCGTCAGATACTGACCCGGCGCAATCTGGGCGATGGGGAAGGTAACCTTCTCGACATGCGGCTCCAGCTCGGCGCGCATCGCGGCCTCCAGATCATCGCCGGGCACAAAGACCCGCAGCTCGAAGCGACCGATCATCCCCGCCTCCAGCAAAAACAGCCGCAGCTTCAGGCACCATGGGCAGCGGTCTTTCAAATAAAGAACCGGACGGAAAGGCGTGGTGGTCATAGGGGGGGCTCCGTGTGGGGTCAGATCACCGGTCTAACCCTCAGGCCGCAAACAACAAGGCCCCCTGTTCCACGTGAAACAGGAGGCCTTGGCTGGCGCAGAGCTGAACTATCTCAGCGATAGAAAACGTGATTGTCGATCCGGGCCACGCGCTGGCGGTGCCAGCGGGGCGAGATGCGCGCGGAATGGAAGAACATCGCGCCTTCGACGGGGCTCTGCCAGCTGCCGTCGTGAGCAATTTCGGCAATCGCCAGAGCGCGGTGCCAACCGGCCGAGGCATGGTTGATCACCGGCATCGCGCCGCCGTGGATGAAGGAGAACTGCGAGGGCTGGTAAACCACGCCGCAATAGCTGTCCGGGAAGCGTCCCGAGCGCGAGCGGGCAACGACCACACGGGCCACAGCCAGCTGACCATCGAGCGTTTCATTGCGCGCCTCGAAATAGACGGCCCCGGCCAGGCAATTGATTTCGGAGGAGACCTCTTCGGCCTGCGGCTGCCGGGCGACAAGTTGAGTCAGCGTCGCGGCTGTCACGGCAGGGGCCGGATCGAGGTCGAGGGAAGGCTGTGTTGCAACGGCGTTCGCGGTGCCAAAAGCCGAAGAGGCGGCGGCAGGAACAGGCACGGTCTGCAGGGTCGGTTCGTTCTGCTGCTGGGCAGAGGCGCCGGAACCGGAGGCGGTAAGGATCAGAACAGTCGCGGCCAGCGACAGGCTCTTGGCACGGGTGAACAGCTGACGCATCGAAAGCAATTTCTAATGCGGTGAGCCCTCCAGACGCAGCACGCGCAGACAGAAACAAGCCGCGACCTGGCCCTTCCCATCCACCAGCGATCCTGCCGGCAGCCCCCCGTCTGCGTGCCAGCCTGCCAACCCCCCGGTCAACTTGGCCGCCTGCGCGTTATGGACGAGGCGAGGTGCCCCAGGGGCTTTACGGAGTCAATCGCGCCTAAACGGACAATCCGATGAATCGTTCCGCCGCCGGGATGTCCAGTTCAACTATCCACAAGTCGCGATCCTGCTGGCGACGGCGTTCGAGCCAGTCGTGGAAAGGTTGGGGGTCTTCCGGATCAAGGCGTTTGGCGCAATGCCAGCCCCGCGTGCCATCGGCCATGGGCATGCGCTCATAAACGCGCTGGTCTTGACCGTTCTCACAGAGCAGCAGCAGGATGGTGCCTGCATCGGCCTCGCCCTTGGCGATCACCGCGGCGAAACCGCCTTGCGCATTCACCTGCCTGACCAGCGCCGAAACCTCCACGGTAGCGGGCAGGCGAGGGGTCTCGCTCATCCGCCGTAACCCGGCAGCGAGGAGAGCGCCATATGCGAGCGCATGAAGGTGCCGGTGCCGCGCCCGACTTCTTCGCCCTCTTCGTCGATCAGCCGCGCCTCGGCCACCAGCACGCGGCGGCGACCGCTGACCCAGCGCCCTTCCGCTGTCACCCTGCCGCCGCGCACGGGGCGCGAAAACAGCAGGTTGAAGGAGGTGGTCAGCAGGAATCGGTCGGTGACCAGCGTGTTGGCGGCGTAAAAGGCCGCATCGTCCAGCATCTTGAAATAGATCGTGCCATGCGCCGCGCCGCCTGCATGGAAGACGGTGGGGTCGATGTCGAAGAGGATGCGGGCATGGCCTTCGCCGACAACCTCAAGCCGCGAGGAAAACAGCTGATTGATCGGCGCAGAGGCGTAAAGCCCCTCCAGCGCGCGCCAATGCAGCGCAGCCCCCGAGTCCACGTCCTTATCCTCCACGCTCATCTTACGCCGCGTCGCGGTCGAGAACGTTGGCGAGGAGAGCATAGAGCGCCTCGTCGCTGGGAGCGTCGTTCAGGGCCTCATGCATCTTGTCGTCGCGCATCATGCGGCTGATCGCCGCCAGCGCATGGAGATGCACCGCCCCCGCCTGTTCGGGCGAAAGCAGGCCGAAAACGATGTCCACCGGCATATCGTCGGCGGATTCGAAGGCCACCGGCGATTCCAGCCGCAGCACCACTGCCACCGGGCGGCCCAGATCGGGCATGCGCGCATGGGGAATGGCCACACCGCGCCCGAAGCCGGTGCTGCCCAGCTTTTCGCGCTCCTCGATACGGTCGCGAACTTCGGCCTCGTCCAGCGCGTAAACGCTGGCGAAACGCCCGGAGAGATGCTCGATGATGGCGGATTTGCTGTCAGCCGAAATGGTGCCGACCGCCTCCGGCATGAGCGTGAACAGCGCTGTCATCGCCAATCTTCAACTTGCCTTATCATGCCCGTCGCCGATTGGTCGGGTCGGGCGGGGCGATAGCTTGTTTCGCTGGAACACGCAAAGGCGTTTGGCATGCATGCTATCCCGCGTAAAACACGGAAGATCGCGCATCAGGTCATGCCGAGTACTCGTTAAAGCTGGGTACTCGCCACAACCAGACGCGCGCCCTTCCATGAAAGGCCACTAACCCCGCCGCAGCCGACAGGGCAGCGACGCGTTTCGTCTGTTACGACGGTTCGACCCAGCCGATCGAGCCATCACCCCGTCGATAGACCATATTATGCTTGCCGGTGCCAGCATTTTTGAACAGCAAGGCATTGGTGTTGCGCAGATCCAGCATCATCACCGCATCAGAAACCGTCGCTTCGGGCACGTCCACGCGCAGCTCGGCGATGACCAGAGGAGCCTCGGCGGTGACCTCTTCGCCCTCTTCATGGATGGGTTCCTCGAAGATGGTGTAGGCCGCTTCCTGCGCCTGCACGGCATGGCTGGCCTGCTCATGGCGATCGTTCAGGCGCTTCTTGTAGCGGCGCAGCTGGGTTTCGATCTTGATGGCGGCCGCATCCAGGCTCTGATGCGCATCATGGGCGATGCCGGCGCCTTTCAGGATGAGTCCCTGGCGCACATGAGTCACGATATCGCATCGGAACGAACCGCCGGGCGCCTTGCCGAAGGTCACCACGGAAGACAGCGCCTTGTTGAAGTGCTTGTCCGTGATGGTGTTCAGCCGGTCCTCGACGTGGACCCGCAGCGCTTCGCCGGTTTCCATCTGATGGCCGGAAACGCGAATGTCCATGGTCCTGACTCCTGTTCTGTTGTTGGGAATTCGTTCTTAGTCTGAAAGCCAAAGCGGTGTTTTGATCGACTCCAAAAACTTCGCGTGAGCGGCCAATTCCGCTTCGCTGGCATGGTGAGGGCGGGCGGGGCGCGAAACCCTTTCCCGCGTGTTCACAGTGGTTTCCACGATGGTGGATTCAACAAGTCCCTGCTCGGCGGCAAGTTCCAGACCGATCTGGCGGCCACCCAGCAGTTCGACATAGACCTGCGCCAGCAGCTCGGCGTCGAGCAGCGCGCCATGCTTGGTGCGGTGGCTGCGATCGATGCCGTAGCGCGTGCAGAGCGCATCGAGCGAGTTTTTCGCGCCGGGATGCCTGGCGCGCGCGATGCGCACCGTATCGACCATACGGCTGGCATCGACGATGGGCAGACCCACCATCGTCAGCTCATTGTTGATGAATCCGAAGTCGAATCCGGCGTTATGCGCGACCATCGGCGAGTCGCCGATAAAGTCGAGGAAGGCCTGCGCCTCATCCTTGAACAGGGGCTTGTCCGCAAGGAAGGCTTCGGAAAGGCCGTGAACCCTCTCGGCCTCGGCGGGCATATCGCGCTGAGGGTTGAAATATTGGTGAAATGTGACGCCGGTCTGCACCCGGTTGACCATTTCCACACAGCCGATTTCCACGAGTCTGTCCCCTGTTTTGGGGTCGAGTCCGGTGGTTTCAGTGTCGAAAACAATCTCTCTCATTCCCTCGACTATCGTCCTGCCGAGGCCCGCTTACAAGGGGTTGTGACGCTTTTATTATCGTGTTGGGCTCAGCCGTTCGATCAGCGCCACGACCTGCGCGCGGGTCTCCGCAAGGCTCGTGCCGGTGTCGATGATATGATTGGCAAGAGAGCGTTTTTCCGCATCGGGCATCTGCCGGGCGAGGATTTGCGCGAATTTTTCCGCGGTCATGCCGGGGCGGGCCAGCACGCGTTCGCGCTGCGCTTCGGCAGGGGCGGAAACGACCGCAACGGCATCGACTCCCGCCTGGCCCGTTTTTTCGAAGAGCAGCGGAATATCATAGACCACCAGTGGCGCGGCGGCGTGATCTTTGAGGAAACGCACACGTGCCTTGGCGACGGCGGGATGGACGATGGCCTCGAGTCTGGCCAGCGCCGCATCGTCGCCGAAAACCGCCGCGCCCAGCTTCGCGCGGTCTACGCCATCGGGGCCGGTGGTGCCGGGGAAGGCCGCCTCGATGGCGGGCAGCAACACGCCATCCGGGCCCTGCATCAGGCGGACCTGCGCATCGGCGTCGAAGACCGGCACGCCGATCTCCTCCATCATCGATGCCACCGCCGATTTGCCCATGCCGATCGAGCCCGTCAGCCCGAGGACGAAAGGGCGGCTCATGCCGTCAGCAAAGCGCGCAAGGCGGCATCGCCATCGTCGCGTGGAGGAAGCTCGCCGAAGAAAAGGGCGAAGGCCATCACGGCCTGCTCGATCAGCATGGCTAGGCCGTCGATGGTCACCAATCCAGCCGCGCAGGCCGCTTGCAGCAAGCGCGTTTCCAGCGGCGCGGTGACGATGTCGAAGACCACCGCCTGCTCGGAAAGATGGGTAAGATCGAAGGCGAGAGGAGGATTGCCAACCATGCCGAGCGGGCTGGCATTGATCAGGAGATCGACATCACCCACCCCCGGCTGCGCGAAACGCGCCAGATCGGTAACCGCCGCGTCAGGCGCCAGCTCATCGGCCAGCGCACGCGCCTTTTCGGTGTTACGGGCAGCCAAGGTTACGGATTGCCCGGCGCCTGTCAAAGCAGCCAGGATCGCCCGTGCAGCGCCGCCATTGCCCAGCAACACAATCCGGCGCGGGAGATCAACAAGATACGGCAGCAGGGGCTCAAAGCTCCCGCGAGCATCGGTGTTGTAACCAGTCAGCCGGCCATCCTTGCCGCGCACCACCGTGTTCACCGCGCCAACCTGTTCGGCCAGCGGGTCCAGCGCATCGAGCAGGGGCATCACGGTCTGCTTATGCGGCATGGTGACGTTGCAGCCGCGCCAGTTTTCATCCTGGCGGCGGGCCGCGATATAGGCGGGCAGGGCCTGTGCGGTGACATGGGCGTGGCGGTAATCGCCCTGCAGACCCAGCGCGCTCAGCCAGTGCTTGTGGATAATTGGCGATTTGGACTGGGCGATGGGGTCTCCGATCACCTCTGCGTAGGGGAGAGTCATGCGATAACCCTTTGAGTCCGCAAGGCTCCCAGCACTGGCAGCAAAGGCATACCCAGCACCGTGAAATGGCTGCCTTCCACAGATTCAAACAGGTTTATCCCCAGCCCTTCCACACGGAATACACCGACACATCCGGCCACTTCGGGCCATTCGGCGTCGAGATACTGGGTGATGAAAGCCTCATCCAGCAGGCGCACATGCAGCTTGGCCACTTCGCCATGGGCCCACACAATCTGCCCCGCACGAGCCAAAGCCGCGCCGGAATGCAGTTCCATCACCTTGCCCGAGAAGAAGCGCAGATGATCAGCAGCATTCTCACGGCTGGTGGGTTTGTCGAAGCGGCGGCCCTCGACCACCACCAGCGAGTCACTGCCCAGCACCAAAGCATCGCGCTCGCTTTCGGAGACGGCCAGAGCCTTGGCCTCGGCCAGAGCCAGCGCCACTTCGGCAGGCGCTGCATCGGCCAGCGCGGATTCAAGCGCGCGCTCATCCACGTCGGCAGGCTGAATCGTGTAAGGCACGCCAGCAGCGGTCAGCATGGCGCGGCGTGAAGCGCTTTTCGACGCCAGCACCAGAGGAACAGTATCAATCATATCGGGCGGTTTCCGGCCTGTGCGCCCACGGTCTGGGCACTGCGATCCTTGAGCAGCGAAATGATCGCGGCGGCGGTTTCCTCAATCGAGCGGCGGGTGACGTCGATCACCGGCCAACCATTGTCGGCAAACATGCGACGGGCGTAGAGCAGCTCGGTCTTCACCCTTTCCACATCCACATAGGAAGTCTCGGCCTGCTGATTCATCGAGAGCAGGCGGTTGCGGCGCACCTGAACCAGACGTTCCGGCGCGGTCGTCAGCCCCACAACCAAAGGCGATCGCAGGCCGAAGAGCAGCGCGGGCGGCGGGCTTTCCACCACGATGGGGATATTCGCCACCTTATAGCCGCGGTTGGCCAGATAAATGCTGGTCGGCGTTTTCGAACTGCGCGAGACACCCGCCAGCACGATATCGGCCTCTTCCCAGTTTTCCCAGTTGAGGCCATCGTCATGAGCGATGGAAAAGTGAATCGCATCCACGCGGGCGAAATAGGCCGCGTCCAGAATATGCTGCTTGCCCGGGCGCCCCTTCGCCTGCTGCCCCAGCATATTGCCCAGCGCATCAGTGACGGAATCCAGCACCGGCACGGCGGGCAGGCTCATCGCCAGGCAACGGTCCTCCAGCATGCGGCGGATGTCGTGGCTGACCATTGTATAGAGCACCAGCCCCGGATTGGCCGCGATATCGCCCATCACCCGGTCGAGATGCGCTTGGCTGCGCACCATCGGCCAGAAATGGCGGTTGACCTCCACATCCTCAAACTGGGCGAGCGCCGCCTTGGCGATCATTTCCAGCGTTTCGCCAGTAGAATCCGAGAGGAGATGCAGATGCAGGCGGTTCATAAACAACAAGCCAAAGTGCTGGGGAGAAACGAATGCGGGCCATCAGCCCTTGTGGATATCCCTTGGCATAAACGGCAGGACAGGAGAACCGACAAAATGGGGGATAGAGTCCACCCCCGCTAACCCGGACTCAATCCGGGCCCTGCGCACATGTGGGCAGTGTTACCCACAGGCTGGGGATAGTGCGCATAAGGATTCCTTGACGATCGGAGTCACGGAGTCGCAGATCGCTTTGCTCTGTTCAGCCCGGCATAATTCAGGCAGATGCCCGTAATTCCCGCTATCCACAGGCCCAACAACCTTCATCATCCTTTCATGAATCCTCTTTGATCAGGAATGACTCACAATGCCCGGTCCTTTGCTCGCCACCCTCAAAGGAGAGAACCTCTCTCGCCGTCCCATCTGGCTGATGCGGCAAGCCGGGCGTTATCTTCCTGAATATCGCGCGCTTCGCGCGGAGAAGGGCGGGTTCCTGCCGCTGGTCTATGACAGCGAGGCAGCAGCGGAGATCACCTTGCAGCCTCTGCGCCGTTTCGGCTTCGATGGCGCGATCCTGTTTTCGGACATTCTGATCGTGCCTTATGCGATGGGTCAGGATCTGGCGTTTCTCGCGGGCGAAGGGCCTCATCTCTCACCCCGGCTTGTGGATCACAGCTTGCAGGCTTTGCAGGGGGTTCCAGACCGTCTGCTGCCCATCTACGAGACGGTGCGTCTGGTCAGAGCCTCGCTGAAGGAAGAGGTGACTATGCTGGGCTTTGCAGGAAGCCCCTGGACGGTCGCTACGTACATGGTGAATGGCGAGGGCAGCAGGGACCAGCATGAGACCCGCGCCTATGCTTACCGCGATCCTGAGGCCTTCCAGGCGATCATCGATGCCATCATCGAGGTGACCGTTGAGTATCTCGATGGCCAGATCAAAGCCGGCGCCGAGGCGGTGCAGCTGTTCGACAGTTGGGCAGGCAGTCTGGCCCCGCGTGAATACGAGCGCTGGGTGATTGCCCCCAACGCCGCAATTGCCGCGCGAATTCAGGCGCTGCACCCCGATGTGCCCGTGATCGGCTTCCCAAAGGGTTCCGGCGAGAAGCTGGCGGCTTATGCGCGCGAAACCGGCGTGAATGCCGTGGGCGTGGATGAAACCATCGACCCGCTCTGGGCCGCGCGCGAACTTCCCGCAGGCATGCCGGTGCAAGGCAATCTCGACCCACTGCTGCTGCTTTCAGGCGGCGAACAGCTGGAAAAGCGCACCATCGAGGTGCTGGAGGCCTTTGCCGACCGCCCCCATGTCTTCAACCTGGGCCATGGCATCGGCCAGACGACGCCCCTTGCGCACGTCGAACAGTTGCTTCAGGTGGTGCGCAACTGGCACCGATAACCTATATAGGCCTGTATGGATTGGATACTCTCGATGACCTACGCCTGGCTTAAGGCCGGCCATATCATCTTCGTCATCTTCTGGATGGCGGGGCTTTTCATGCTGCCGCGCTATTTCGTCTACCATCAGGAAAACCTGCCCGGCACCGAGGAAGAGCGCCGCTGGATCGACCGCGAGAGCAAGCTGCTCAAGATCATCATGTGGCCCTCGCTGGTGGCCGTGTGGGTCTTCGGGCTGCTGCTGGCCCATACGGTGGGCGCCTTCTCGCAAGGCTGGTTCCACGCCAAGCTGGCGATGGTGCTGGTGCTGACGGGCTATCACGTGTGGTTGGCGGGCTATGCCAAGGGTCTGGCCAAGGGCGACCGCAAGCTGCCGGGGAAGACTCTGCGTTTGCTCAACGAGGTGCCGGGAGTGGCTGCGGCGATTATCGTGATTTTGGTGATTGTGCGGCCGTTTTAAGATTTTGAAGTAGGAAGATGCGAGGGGGTTACCCCTCGTGCTCCCATGACGTCTTCCGGCGATAGGGCAGGAGCACCGCATCGTTGCGCCTTGGCTCTCCATCTGCTGGCGCCGCAGGCTTTAACTCTTTGACGCTGAGCTATCATGCCCTGCCTGCGGCGCGGCGACGTTGCTCTGCGGCTGAGCCCTTGGCGCAACGCAGACATTAAAGGGAGCGCGAGGGCGATGGCCCTCGCATTTCTCTTTTCAATCTCCCTTCAAATCCCTTCCACCCACCGCCATTCCGTTGACGGCCAAGCGCGAAAAGAATATGCGCTAAGCCCTCACCGGCAATGGTTTGCGCGCGAGCATAGCGTGCAAAAGGTCCGCCTTCTCCAGGCCCGATGGACCCGCCGGCCGAAAACCTCCTTGCGGAAATTATTTATGCATTTGAAAGAATTGAAGAAAAAAACTTCGGCCGAGCTGGTCGAAATGGCTGAGGAACTGGGCGTCGAGAGCGCCAGCACACTGCGCCGTCAGGACCTGATGTTTGCGATCCTGAAGGAACTGGCCGAGGATGGCGAAGAGATCCTCGGCATCGGCACCATCGAGGTGCTGCCGGATGGCTTCGGCTTCCTGCGCAGCCCCGAGGCGAACTATCTCGCCGGTCCGGATGATATTTACGTGTCGCCCAATCAGGTTCGCAAATGGGGCCTGCGCACGGGCGATACGGTCGAGGGCGAGGTTCGCGCTCCCAAGGATGGCGAACGATATTTCGCGATCACCAAGCTGGTCGCGGTGAACTTTGACAGCCCGGAGGCCGTGCGCCACCGCGTCAACTTCGACAACCTCACGCCGCTTTATCCGAACAACCGCCTGAAGCTGGATACGCTGGACCCGACGGTCAAGGACAAGTCGGCGCGCGTGATCGACCTGATCTCGCCGCAGGGCAAGGGCCAGCGCGCGCTGATCGTGGCGCCGCCGCGCACGGGTAAGACCGTGCTGCTGCAGAACATGGCCAAGGCCATCACCGACAACCATCCCGAGGTGTTCCTGCTGGTGCTGCTGGTCGATGAGCGCCCCGAGGAAGTCACCGACATGCAGCGCAGCGTGAAGGGCGAGGTCATCTCCTCCACCTTTGACGAGCCCGCGACGCGCCACGTGCAGGTTGCCGAAATGGTGATCGAAAAGGCCAAGCGCCTGGTCGAGCACAAGCGCGACGTGGTCATCCTGCTGGACTCGATCACCCGCCTTGGCCGCGCCTACAACACCGTGGTGCCTTCGTCGGGCAAGGTGCTGACCGGCGGTGTGGACGCCAACGCCCTGCAGCGCCCCAAGCGCTTCTTCGGCGCCGCGCGTAACATCGAGGAAGGCGGCTCGCTCTCGATCATCGCCACCGCGCTGATCGACACCGGCAGCCGCATGGACGAAGTGATCTTCGAAGAGTTCAAGGGCACCGGCAACAGCGAAATCGTGCTGGACCGCAAGGTGGCCGACAAGCGCATCTTCCCCGCGCTGGACGTGGGCAAGAGCGGCACCCGCAAGGAAGAACTGCTGGTGGAGAAGGGCAACCTCTCCAAGATGTGGGTGCTGCGCCGCATCCTCATGCAGATGGGCACCGTCGATGCGATGGAGTTCCTGCTCGACAAGATGAAGGATTCCAAGACCAACGAAGATTTCTTCGCGACGATGAATCAGTAAGATTCATCAGGTCTCAGATTCAGGAAAGGGGCGGGAGAAATCCTGCCCCTTTTTTGATTCAGGGCGTGAAGAAGGAAGATGAGAGGGGAGAATCTTTGGTTGGTCACATTCCTCAAGAGGAATGCTCCGGGCCCTCCGCTCCCATAACGACTTCCGACGAAAGCGCACTGGCGCTCGACCCTTGTGCCTAAACTCTCCACCAGCGCGACAAAAGGCGCCGCAGGCAGGAGATCTCGGCACTTTCTATCGGCTGAAAGCCTGCGGCGCGGCCATCTGGGCGCAAGGCCGAACCCGAAGCGCAACGCAGACATTAACGGGAGCGCGAGGGCGATGGCCCTCGCATCTTATCCTTCCTTCTTACCCCACAAACTTCGCAATAAACTCAACCGTTCGCGCATCGGCCAACACGGCTCCAGCCTCATCGCGACGGCTCCCTTTGGTTTCCGCGAAACCGTGACCAAGCCCCTCATAATCATACAGAGTCACATTCGGCACCGAATCCAGCCCGGCGTGAATCGCCTTCTGCTGCTCGGGCGAGGTGAAGGCATCGGCGGTGGGGATATGGAGCAGCAGCTGCCCTCTGATGTTCTTGGCCTCGCCCAGCAGCTGATCGAGACCCACGCCGTAATAGCCGACAGCAGCGTCGATCTCGGTCCGCGCTGCCGCCTGATACGCCACCAGACCGCCCATGCAGAACCCCACCAGACCTACTTTCACCTCCGGATTCTGAGCACGCGCCCATGCGATCAGCGCGCGGATATCGTCCACACCGGCGGGAAAGTCGTGGGCGCTCATCATGGACAGGGCGCGAGTCATCTCCTCGGGCACATCGTGGTCCAGCTCCACGCCCGCTTCCTGACGCCAGAACACGTCGGGAGCGATGGCGACATAGCCTTTGTTCGCCCAGTCGTCGGCCTTCGAAACGATGCCGGGGTTCACGCCGAAGATCTCGGGCACCACGATCACCGTGCCGCGCGGGGCGCCTTCGGGCTTTGCGACATAGGCGGGAATCTCGCCCGTGTGGTCAAGGCTGGGGATAAGTGTGTTGGTTGTCATGGGGAACTCCGTGGAGGGGCCGATTGTTACGAATGAAGGACAGATGAATGGACAGTCGGCTCGGGCTGTGTCAGCTGTGTTGAACAGTTCAGGGCAGTTTAGGGAGAGGCCTTATGAAGCTCAATCTTGAGATTGATTGCAGCCCGGAAGAGGCACGGCGCTTTCTGGGTCTGCCCGATGTGACGCGCGCCAACGAGATGTATATCGATGCCGTGATCAAGGCGATGCAGGGCGGCGGCGGCAGTCTGGAGCAGCTGGCCGAATATACCAAGCAATTCGCGCCGATGGGCCAGATGGGGCTGAAGATGTTCCAGCAGCTGATCGAGGCGGGCGTGGGCATGGCGGGCAAGCCCAAGGGCTGATAAACGCCTGCGGATGCAGGATACGATTTTCGCGCCCTCCAGCGGGGCGGCTCCAGCGGCGATTGCCGTGATCAGGATCAGCGGCCCTCAGGCGGGGGAGGCCTTGCGGACTTTGGCCGGAAGGCTGCCCGCGCCGCGCCGCGCCAGCTATGGAGCGCTGCGCGATGGCGAGGGCCAGGTGCTGGACCATGCGCTGCTGCTGTGGTTCCCTGGACCGAAGACGGCGACCGGTGAGGATCTGGCCGAACTGCATTGCCATGGCGGCCGCGCGGTGATCGCAGCGGTGGAGCATGCGCTGAGTCAGTTGCCCGGTCTGCGCAAGGCCGAACCGGGTGAGTTTACCCGCCGCGCTTTCACGAATGGTCGCATCGATCTGGCCGAGGCCGAGGGTCTGGCTGATCTGCTCGCTGCCGAAACCGAACTGCATCGGCAGAGCGCTATGGCTTCGGCAGGCGGTGCCTTGTCGGCTTTGGTGGATGGCTGGCGGCAGGAGGTGTTATCGCTTTCGGCGCTGGTCGAGGCCGCGCTGGATTTTGCCGATGAGGATGATGTCGGTGGCCTGCCTGCGGATGTATCGTTGAGGGTGGCCGATCTGCGTTTCACCATCGCGCAATGGTTGGATCGTCCGCGCGCCGAGGCTTTGCGCGAGGGGTTTCGCGTGGTGATCGCCGGGCCGCCGAACGCCGGCAAGTCGACTCTGTTCAACGCGCTGGTGGAAAGCGAGGCCGCCATCACCGCACCCATCGCCGGAACGACGCGCGATGTGCTGACCCATCCCGTGGCGATTCAGGGCGTGCCTTTCCGCTTCTTCGACACAGCAGGTCTGCGCGATGAAACCGATGATGTGGTGGAAGCCATTGGCATCGAGCGGGCGCGGGCGATTGTCGATCAGGCCGACCTGATTCTGTGGCTGGGCGAAGAAGGGCAGGAGCCGGATGCCGAAGAGCGCCTGTGGGACATCGAAGCCCAGATCGATCGCATCGATCATCAGGCCAAGAGTCATCCCCGTCATCGGGTCTCGGCAAAGAGCGGCGAGGGTGTGGATGATTTGCGTCGCGATCTGGTGTCTCATGCGAGAGCAGCGCTTCCTCGCCCAGGCGAAGCGGCACTGAATCAACGCCAGCATACAGCGCTTGCCGCGGTGGTGTCAGCGCTTCGGGAAGCCGAGGCGCGGCAGGATGATCCACTGTTGGTGGGCGAAGGACTGCGCGTTGCCCGCGTCTCGCTTGACCGCTTGCTGGGCCGCGCCACCACGGAGGATATGCTCGATACGCTGTTCGGTCGCTTCTGCATCGGCAAATGATGTTCCACGTGAAACACGCCTTTTGACCTGAGCCTCGCCCTCATGTAGGGCGGGCCCATGCAGAATTTCGATGTGGTTGTGATCGGCGGAGGCCATGCAGGGGTCGAGGCCGCTGCCGTTGCCGCGCGCATGGGCGCGAAGGTGGCGCTGGTCAGTTTCGATCTCGACGCCATTGGCGCCATGAGCTGCAACCCGGCCATCGGCGGTCTGGGCAAGGGCCATCTGGTGCGCGAGGTCGATGCCTTTGACGGCATCATCGCCCGCGCCGCCGATGCGGGCGCGATCCATTACCGCATGCTCAACCGCAGCAAGGGCAGCGCCGTGCAAGGCCCGCGCGTGCAGGCCGACCGCAAGCGCTTCAAGGCGGCGGTGCAAAAGCTGTTGGCTCACCAGGGCGATCTGGCTCTGGTGCAGGGCGAGGCGGCTGCGCTGATTCAGCAGGGCGGCAAAGTCACCGGTCTGCAGCTGGCCGATGGTTCCACAATCAACGCTTCGGCGGTGATCCTCTGCACCGGCACCTTCCTTGGCGGCACGCTGTTTCGGGGCGAAGAGCGCATGGTCGGCGGCCGCATCGGCGAGGCTTCGGCACAGCGACTGGCGGCGCAGATTCGTGATGCCGCTTTGCCGATGGCGCGGCTGAAGACGGGGACGCCGCCGCGCCTTGATGGCCGCAGCATCGATTGGGCGCGTCTGGAATCACAGCTTTCCGAAACGATCCAGTGGTGCATGTCGCCCATGGAAAAGGCGCGGGTGAATCCGCAGGTCTTCTGCGCCATCACCCGCACCAATCCCGCAACGCATGATGTGATCCGCACCAACCTCCATCGCTCGCCTTTGTTCAGCGGCGCGATCGGAGCCACCGGCCCGCGCTATTGCCCGAGCATCGAGGACAAGATTCACCGCTTCGCCGACCGTGACGGCCATCAGATTTTCCTCGAACCCGAAGGTCTCGATACGCCGCTGGTCTACCCCAATGGGGTGTCCACCTCCTTGCCCGCCGATGTGCAGCTCGCGATGCTGCGCACCATGGAAGGGTTGGAAGAGGTTGAGATGGCGGTGCCCGGCTATGCGGTCGAGTATGACCATATCGATCCGCGCGCGCTCTATCCCAGCCTTGAGGTGAGGGCGATGCCCGGCCTCTATTGCGCCGGGCAAATCAACGGCACCACCGGTTATGAGGAAGCCGCCGCGCAGGGTTTGATCGCGGGCATGCATGCTGCGGCTGCTGTGCTGGGCAGGGCGCCTGCGCCGTTGGACCGCGCCAATGCCTATATGGCGGTGATGGTGGACGATCTGACTCTGCAGGGCGTCTCCGAACCCTATCGCATGCTGACGGCACGCGCTGAATATCGCCTGAGATTGCGTGCCAACAATGCGGTGACTCGCCTGACGCCTCTGGCGCTGGCGGCCGGTTGCATCGGTGAGGAACGCCGCGCCTGGTATGAAAAGCGCGAGGCGGATCGCGAGGCTTTTTCGGCCAAGCTCGATCACCTTGTGACCAGCGCTGAACTGGCGCGCAGCGGCGTGCCCGTTCGTGAGGATGTCGGCCGTCTGCCTTTGCGCGAATGGCTCCGTTTTGGTGGCGTGACTCTCGACACGCTGGAACCCTGGATCGAAGATGGTCTGGGAGACGATGCCGATCTGGCGGCGGAGGTGGCGGAGGACGCCGCCTATGCTCCCTATCTGGAACGGCAGGATCGTGAATTGAAGGACATGCGCGCGCATGATGGTTTGGCTCTGCCAGAGAATTTCCCCTATGCCGACACGCCCGGCCTCTCCCGTGAAATGGTCGAGCGGCTTGGCAAGGCCCGCCCTACCACGCTCGCTGCGGCGGGCCGCGTGCCGGGGATTACGCCTGCCGCGCTCGCAGCCCTACTGGTCCATGCGCGGAGGCTTTCGGCATGATCGCTGATGAGGCGGCAGCCCTCGCATGGCTGGAGCAATTGCCCGGTTTCGATAGCGCCGCAAAGGCGCGGGCGGAACGTCTTGTGGCGATGCTGAAAGAGGAAAACGAGCATCAGAATCTGGTGTCGAGCGGATCGCTGGCCGAAGTCTGGCGCCGCCATATCGTCGATTCAGCCCAGCTTCTTACCCATGTCGCTTGGCCCGATGTTTCACGTGAAACATCGGGACCGTGGCTGGACATGGGAACGGGGGCCGGTTTCCCGGGTCTTGTCATCGCGCTGATGCGTCCCGAGATGGCTGTGTGGATGGTTGAATCACGGGCACGTCGCGTCGATTGGCTTCAGCGCGTCTGTGACGATCTGGATCTGAAGGCGGCCAAGGTTATCGGCAGTCGTCTGGAACTGGTGGAGAGCCAAGCCGTATCGGTGATTTCGGCCCGCGCCTTTGCACCATTGCCGCGCCTCCTTGAACTATCTGCCCGGTTTTCCACAAAGGCGACCACATGGCTGTTGCCCAAAGGGCGGTCGGCAGGGCAAGAATTGGCGGAGCTGACCGGATGGCGGCATATGTTCCACGTGGAACCATCGATCACCGATGGCGAGGCTGGGATCATCATGGGGCGCCTTGAGGGGCCCACGGACGGGAAAAAGCGCGCCAAATCCAAACGTGCGTAAAGACCGACCGGCCTATCCGCCGATTCAGATACCCATGGCGCTCCACGCCACAGACGAGGATGAACCGATGATCCGCGTTGCCATTGCCAACCAGAAGGGCGGGGTGGGCAAGACCACCACCGCCATCAATATGGCCACGGCGCTCGCCGCCACCGGATGGAAGACTCTGCTGGTCGATCTCGACCCTCAGGGCAATGCCTCGACCGGCACCGGCGTGGCGCGTGAAGATCGCGAATGGTCTTCCTACGATCTGCTGATGGGCGAGGCGAACCTCAACGACTGCATCATGCAGACCCGTATCCCGGGGCTGGATATCGTGCCTGCCACGGTCGATCTGTCTGGCGCCGAGGTGGAGCTGGTGGCGGTGGATCACCGCACCGACCGGCTGCGCCATGCGCTGTCACTCGATGCGGTGGCGGCTGCGGGCGGCTATGACATCTGCTTTATCGACTGCCCGCCTTCGCTGGGCCTGCTGACTCTCAATGCGCTGACCGCCGCCGATACGTTGCTGGTGCCGCTGCAATGCGAGTTCTTCGCGCTGGAAGGTCTGAGCCAGTTGCTCCAGACGGTGGAGCGCGTGCAACAGCGTTTCAACGCTGACCTCGGCATCATCGGCGTTGCGCTGACGATGTTTGACCGCCGGAACCGCCTGACCGATCAGGTCTCCGCCGATGTGCGCCAGGTGCTGGGCAATCTGGTGTTCGACACCGCGATTCCGCGCAACGTGCGCCTTTCCGAAGCGCCCAGCCACGGCCTTCCGGCCCTCATTTATGACCAGCATTGCGCGGGCAGCAAAGCCTATATGGCGCTCGCCCGCGAATTGATTGCCCGCCTGCCAGAACAAAGGAAAGCCGCATGAGCGAGGATACCGCGCCCGCCCCGACCCCTGAAGCCCCCGTTGCACCGCGCCGCAAGGTGCCGGCGCTGGGGCGCGGCCTTCAGGCGCTGCTCGGTGAGACGCGGCGCGAGGAACCGCTGGTGCAGGCCAATTCCGGCAGCAGCGGTAATCTGCCCGTTCACGTGGAAAGCCAGCAAGCCACCCGCGTCGAGGGTGGCATGGCCATGCTACCAGTTTCGTCCATCGAGCCGCATCCGGACCAGCCACGTCGCCATTTCGACGATGCCGCGCTGGACGAACTGGCTGCCTCGATCGCCGCGCGCGGTGTGATTCAGCCGGTGATCGTGCGCCCGCTGAGTGATGGGCGTTATCAGCTTGTTGCCGGTGAGCGCCGCTGGCGTGCCTCGCAGCGCGCGCAGGTACATGAAATTCCGGCATTGGTCCGCACGCTGACCGAGCGCGAAGTGATGGCTCTGGCGCTGATCGAGAACCTGCAGCGCGAAGACCTTAACCCCATCGAAGAAGCGCGCGCCTATCAGCGCCTCGCCGAGCATGAGAGTATGACTCAGGCCGATATCGCCCGCATGGTCGATAAGAGCCGCAGCCATGTCGCCAACATCCAGCGCCTGCTGAGTCTGCCCGATCCGGTGATCCTGCTGGTGGAGAAGGGTGATCTCTCCATGGGCCACGCCCGCGCCCTGATCGGCGCCGAGGATGCCACCGCGCTGGCGACTCAGGCCGTGGATAAGGGCCTCTCCGTGCGCGATGTGGAGGGCCTGATCCGCCGTCGCAACAAGGGGGAAACCCCTGCCGCTCCGCGGCGCGCGCGCGATTCAGGCGAGGCTGCGGACAATGCGGATATTGCTGCCGTACAGGCTCACCTTGAAGATTTCCTTGGCCTGTCGGTGAAGATCACCGCCGACACCGATCCGCGTTCGGGAACGGTGACAATCCGTTATCGCACGTTGGATCAGCTGGATCTGGTCTGCCAGCGCCTGACCGGCGGCGGAATCTGATCAGAGTTTGATGCGCTTGTCATGCACCACCCGGCGCGGTCGCGGATGCGGTCTGGCCGGGGGCGGGCAGGGGATGCATTCCATGCCGCCGCTCGTTTGCATCGGCACGGCGTAACCATAGGTCGGATCAGGCGCGCCGCCGGATTCGTAATAGTGCAGCCATGCTTGGCACCCTTGATCGATGGCGGTGAAATCAGGCTGCGCGCCGCGAGTCAGGCGGTTGCGGCATTCGTTCAGCCAGTTGATTCTCTGGTCCGGAGCGAAGGGTCGCAAATAGGCCGCCGTCATTGGAGCGGGCGGTGGAGGTAGCGGGCGTTCGGCGGCTTGGGCCACAGCGGGCAGGGCGCTTAAAGCTGCCAGAAGTACCATGCGATGCATTGGCCATCTCCTCTCTCAGCAAGCAGGCAGATGGTTAATATGTGCTTTTTTGGGAAGGTAGGAAAGGGAAGAAAACAAGATGCGAGGGCCATCGCCCTCGCGCTCCCTTTAATGTCTGCCTTATGGGCCACCTATCGGGCGGGCACGGATTCATAGCGCCGCAGACAGGTTGGGCGCTACGATCGGGAGCCGCTGCCCCATCGTCGGGAGACGGAA
>NZ_BCZE01000077.1 GCF_001598555.1 Novosphingobium rosa NBRC 15208 | reverse complement strand
GGCGGGCGAAATCCATGGCGACATGGACCAGTCGAGCCGCATCGCCGAGCTGGACCGTTTCAAGGCGGGCACGATCAACATTCTGGTCGCCAGCGATGTGGCGGCGCGCGGCATCGACGTGAAGGGCGTTTCGCACGTCTTCAATTTCGACACGCCGTGGCATCCGGACGATTATGTCCACCGCATCGGGCGCACCGGGCGCGGCGGCGCGACGGGCCGGGCCTTCACGCTCTATTCCAGCGAGGATGCCGAGGCGATCGCCAATGTCGAGAAGTTGACCGGCGGCGCGATCCCCGAGATCAAGGTCGATCTGGGCGGCAGCTCGGATGAGGAGAAGCCGGTGCGCGAGAAGCGCGAGAGCAAGCCCTCCGCCGAGAAGCCCGCTGCGGAAAAGAAGACCCGTGAGCGCAAGCCGCGTGGTGGCAATTCCGACGCGCCGCGTGGCGGCAGGGCCGAAACGCCGCGTGAAGAGGTTCGCGCCGAGGAGCCTGTTCGCGAGGCGCCGCGTCGTTCAGAGCGTCAGGCTGAACGTCAGGATCGTTATCGTGACGAACCGCGCCGCGAGGCTCCGCGCCGTGAAGATGCTCGCCGCGACGATCGCAGCCGTGGTCGTCAGGACGACCGCCGCTCGCGCTGGCAGAATGACGATCCGCCGAGCAAGCCGGGCGAATGGAACGGCCCGATCCCTGAATTCCTGGGCGTTTCCGCGCTCGACTGAGGCCGGGCGGGCTAAGGCTTAGCCCGCGCCGACCAACCGGTCAGGACGCCGCTGCGGCCATGGTCGGGCGGCGCGCCCTGAAGGCTGCGATCCGGGCGCGCAGGGCGGGCCGCTGCGCTTCTGTCGCCATGGCGAAAAGGGTGCTGGCCGCCACGATGATGGCCAGCAGCGCGGCATAGGCAAAGATGTTGGCCCCGGCGGCGATGTGCAGGATTTTCAGCACGCCGATCAGCGGCCAGTGCAGCACATAAAGCGAGAAGGACATGCCCGCCGCGCGCCGGACCGGACCGGCAAGGCGGGTGATGTCGGGCAGGGCGCTATCGGCCAGATGGCTTAGCCCGGTCAGGCCCAGCGCCAGCGCCAGAGCCAGCACCAGATAGCTGGGCGCATAAAGCGCATGGCCCAGCGCCCATGGGGCCGCCAGAACAAACACCTTCTGCATTGGCACGGCGATCTGCGGCTGCACCCCCAGCATGGCGATGCTCAACCATAGCCGGAGCCAGGCCTGCGCGCGCGTCATGCGCCACAGGGCCGGGTTGCGGGCGATCCACACCCCCGTCCACCAGACCGGCAGCATCAGCAGGATGTTGGGCCCGGCGACCAGCGCCATCACCGCAACGGTGGCGATGCGCCTGGCGCCTTTCAGGAAGGTCAGCGCGCCGAACAGGGCATAGAACCACACCTCGTAGCACAGCGACCACCATGGCGGATTGTACCACAGGCCCAGATGCCAGCTGTCGCTGAGGAAGAGCATGGCCCGCAGCGTGTCGGGCCATAGCGGCATGGTGGCGGAGGTGTCCGGATCGCCAAGGTTCACGCCCCGGCTCTGGGCCCATGCGGCGGCCAGCAGTGACAGCGCCAGCGCGGGCAGCGCCACCGGCAGGATGCGCAGCATGCGGGCCAGCGCATAATCGGCGGCGCTGGCGGGCTTGCTGTCAGTGCTGCCCGCGATCATCAGGCCGGAGAGCACGAAAAAGACCACCATGGCATTCTGCTGAAGCGCGATCGAGAAGGGCCATGGCCCGCTGTAGAGCCCCTGCTGCACGCCATGGCCGGCCATCACGGCGAGCGCGGCGGCGGCCCGAATGGCATCCAGCCAGAGCGACATGCGCGGCGTGATCGCGGAGGGTGTGATCGGGGGCGGCGTGGTCGCGGGATGGGCCATGCCGCCTTTTTAAAGGCAAGGCATGAGGAAATGGTTAGGCCGCCGGACCTTGCCCGACGGTGCTAACCCACCTTCCGCACGAAGCTGTCCAGCACGCGCTTGCGCCCGGCGGTCTCGAAATCGATCTCCAGCCGGTTGCCGTCCTGCGCGGCAACGACACCATCCCCAAACTTGTCGTGGCTGACGCGGTCCCCGGGGCGAATGTCCAAGCGGGCTTTCGTGGCGAAGCTGGCCGCGCTGCGGGTGCTTTCGGGGATGCGGCGTGGCGTGGTGTCGAAGGTTTGCGTGGCGGCGCGTTGCCAGCCGGGGCCGCGGCTCTGGCTGCGCTCGGGCTTGTCGCGGGCGAGGTGGGCGAAGGGGTCGTCGCGCTCGCTCCATTGGGCGCGCCACATGCTGGCGCCGCCGGTCAGGCTCGATTCCTCGTTGATATGGTCCTTGGGCAGTTCGGCCACGAAGCGGCTGGGAATGGAGCTGGTCCACTGGCCATAGATGCGCCGGTTGGCGGCATGCAGGATGGTGCAGAGCCGCCGCGCGCGGGTGATCGCCACATAGGCGAGGCGGCGCTCTTCCTCCAGCGAGGCCAGCCCGCCTTCGTCCAGCGAGCGCTGCGAGGGGAACACGCCTTCCTCCCAGCCGGGCAGGAAAACATGGTCGAATTCCAGACCCTTGGCGGCGTGGATGGTCATGATGGTGACCTTCTCCGCATCCTCGTTGGCGTCATTGTCCATCACCAGCGAGACATGCTCGAGGAAAGCGCCAAGGTCCTCGTAATCCTCCATGGCGCGCACCAGTTCGGAGAGGTTTTCCAGACGCCCGGCGGCCTCGGCGCTTTTTTCGGCCTGCAGCGCGCCGGTGTAGCCCGATTCGTCGAGCATCATGCGCGCCAGATTGGCCGGGCTGTTGACCTTCTCCTCATCGCGCCAGCGGGCGAAGTTGCGCATCAGAGCCAGGATGGTGCCGCGCGCGCGGGCGGGGATCTCATCGGTGTCGCAGATCTGGATCGCGGCGAGGGCGAGGGGGATGTTGGCGGCGCGGGCGAAGCGGTGCAGCTTTTCCAGCGTCTTGTCGCCAAGGCCGCGCTTGGGGGTGTTGTAGATGCGCTCGAAGGCCAGATCGTCATTGGGCTGGGCGATCAGGCGCAGATAGGCCAGTGCATCGCGGATTTCGGCGCGCTCATAGAAGCGGAAGCCGCCGACGATGCGATAGGGCAGGCCGATAGAGATAAACCGGTCTTCAAACTCGCGCGTCTGGAACTGGGCGCGGACCAGAATGGCCACCTTGGTGAGGGGCAGGCCCTCGCGCTGCAGGCGCTCGATTTCCTCGCCGACGCGGCGCGCTTCCTCGGGCGCGTCCCACACGCCGATCACGCGCAGCTTGTCGCCGCCGGTGGCCTCGGTCCACAGCGTCTTGCCGAGGCGCTCGCTGTTCTCGCGGATCAGGCCCGAGGCGGCGGCAAGGATATGCGGCGTGGAGCGATAGTTCTGCTCCAGCTTGATCACCTTGGCGCCGGGAAAATCCTGCTCGAACTTCAGGATGTTGGCCACTTCCGCGCCGCGCCATGAATAGATCGACTGGTCATCGTCACCCACCACGCAGATGTTGTGGCGCGCCATGGCCAGCAGGCGCAGCCAGAGATACTGCACCGAATTGGTGTCCTGATATTCGTCCACCATGATGTATTTGAAGCGGCGCTGATACTCCTCCAGCACATCGCGGTGCTGGCGGAAGATGGTCAGCATATGCAGCAGCAGATCGCCGAAATCGCAGGTGTTGAGCGCCAGCAGCCGCGCCTGATAGAGGCGGTAGAAATGCTGGCCCTTGCCGTTGGCGTAAGCCTCGCTCTCGAAGGCATCGACATCGGCGGGGGCCAGGCCCTTGTTCTTCCAGCGGTCGATGCAGCCGGCCAGCAGCTTGGCGGGCCAGCGCTTGTCATCCACGCCCTCGGCCTGAATCAGCTGCTTGAGCAGGCGAAGCTGGTCGTCCGTATCCAGAATCGTGAAGTTGCTCTGCAGCCCCACCAGTTCGGCATGGCGGCGCAGCATCTTGGCGGCGATGGCGTGGAAGGTGCCCAGCCATGGCATGCCCTCCACCGCCGGGCCGATCAGATGGCCGACCCGCTCGCGCATCTCCCGCGCCGCCTTGTTGGTGAAGGTGACGCAGAGGATCTCCGAAGGCCAAGCCAGCCGCAGCGCCACCAGATTGGCCAGACGCGCCGTCAGCGCCGCCGTCTTGCCGGTGCCCGCGCCCGCCAGCATCAGCACGGGGCCCTCGGTGGTCAGCACCGCCTCACGCTGGGGCGGGTTGAGGCGGGCAAGCCAGTCGGGCTCGGTGGCGTAGGGAGAGGGCATGGTATCAGTCACATGGGAACGCCTAGGGAACAGGCGCGAGTCTGGCAACCGATAACGCCTGATGAACGGTGCATTCAGGGCCGGATCATGGCGGCCGTGCGACAAAACAGGCTCGGGACACCGACCGGGATCGAGTCGCACAGATTTGAGATGGAGTAACCCCGATGCGTATCATGTCTTATGCAGCCCTGCCTTTGCTGCTGATGGGTTCGGCGCTTTCTGGTGCCGCCCATGCTCAGGGCACTGTTCAGGTTCAGGCCAATCCGCGCGGCGATGAGCCCGTGGCCGCCAGCGCCGACCCTGCCGCCGCCAATGACCCCGTGCCCGCCACCCAGCCCAATGATCCGGGCTATCATGCCGGGCCTTATGCCGGCGCGCTGAGCGCTCCCCCCGCCGATGCCATGAACAAGAGCTATCCGGTCTGCTCGGCCCGCGTGCAGGACAACTGCCGCAATCCCGGCGGCCGATAAGCGCAGCAATCGGTAACAAATGAAAAGGGCATCGCGCTTGCGGTGCCCTTTTCGCATTGACAAAGCGCCGCCGTGGATGGAGCGAGGGCGGATGCATACCCCCCTCGGCACCCAGCCCCATCCCCTGCGTCAGAACGCCCGTATTCTGCTTGCCGCCCTTGTCGGCACCTCGGTGGAATTCTACGACTATTACGTCTTCGCCACGGCGACGGCGCTGGTCTTCGGGCCGATGTTCTTCCCCAAATTCGATGCCTCTGTGCAGCAGATCGCGGCCTTCATGGTGTTTGGCGGCGCGTTCATCGCGCGGCCCGTGGGCGCCATCGCTTTCGGCCATTTCGGGGACAGGATCGGGCGCAAGTCCACGCTGGTCGCCTCGCTGATGCTGATGGGCGCCTCCACGGTGGCGGTGGCGTTTCTGCCCTCTTACGCGCAAGCCGGGCTGCTGGCGCCGGTGCTGCTGTGCATCTGCCGCTTCGGTCAGGGTTTTGGCCTTGGCGGCGAGTGGGGCGGGGCGGCGCTGCTGGCGGTGGAATATGCGCCTCCGGGCTGGAAGGCGCGCTTTGGCTGCGCGCCTCAGCTGGGCGCTCCGGTGGGCTTCCTCTGCGCCAATGGCCTGTTCCTGATCCTTGGGCTCACCATGAGCGATGCCGATTTCAAGGCCTGGGGCTGGCGCGTGCCCTTCCTGCTCTCGGCCTTGCTGGTGGCGATCGGCCTGTGGGTGCGCCTGAAGATCGCCGAAACCCCCGAGTTTCAGGAAGCGCTCAAGCATGAGGCGCCCCCCGCCGTGCCGTTGGGCGTGCTGCTCAGCGACCACTGGCGCGGGCTGCTGGCGGGCAGCGCTGGCGTGGTGGCGTGTTTTGCGCTGTTCTACCTCTCCACCGCCTTTGCGCTGGCGCAGGGCGCGGGGCCGTTGGGCTATGGGCGGCAGAATTTCCTCGCCGTGCAGTTGGCCGCCAATCTGTTCCTGACCGCCGGGATCATCGCCGCCGCCATCTGGTCGGACCGCTATTCCGAAGGCAAGGTTCTGGCCTGGGGCGCGGGGCTTGGCGCGGTGATCGGGCTGTTCTTCTGGGCGGGCCTGTCCTCGGGGCATCTGGGCATCGCCTTTGTCACCCTGTCGGTGACGCTGTTCGTGATGGGCATGTCCTATGGCCCGCTGACCGGCTGGCTCACCGAGCTGTTCCCGGTTTCCGTGCGCTATTCGGGGATTTCGATGGCCTTTAACGCGGGCGGCATCATCGGCGGCGCCTTCACCCCCGGTCTGGCCCAGAGTCTGGTGGACCGCCATATGGGCAATTACATCGGCCTGCTGCCCGCCGTGGCAGGTGTGGTCACGCTGATCGGCATCGGCTGGGCGCGCGGCCAGCGCGCCCGCCTTATGGTGGCTTAAGTCGTGGTGGCTTAAGCCTCGGCCTTCGTTTCGGCAGGGGTTTCGCTCGGTTCCGGGCGCATCAGCGTGAGGCAGGCCTTGCCCACCACGCGCTCGGCCATCACCTCGAAGCCGCGCACGCGCGGCGCTTCGCGCGCCTCGGTCTCGATGCAGACCCAGGTGCCGTCATGCATCCAGCCCAGACGGCGCAGCTTGTCGATGGCGACGACACCCGCGCTGGTCTTGTAGGGCGGATCGAGCAGGACCAGATCGTAAGGCTGCTTGGACACGCCCAGCGCCATCACCGAACCCACGCGCACATCGCATTCCGCCTGCGCATGCAGATTGGCGATGTTGCCGCGAATCGCGCGGATTGCCTTGGGATCCTGCTCGGCGAACATGGCATGGGCCGCCCCGCGCGACAGAGCCTCCAGCCCCAGCGCGCCCGACCCTGCGAACAGATCCGCCACGCGCAGCCCTTCGAAGCTGCCGAGGCGCGAGGTCAGCATGGAAAACAGCGTCTCGCGCGTGCGGTCGGCGGTGGGACGGGTGGTATCGCCCTCGGGCGCGAGCAGCTTGCGCCCGCGCCATTGCCCGGCCACGATCCGCATCAGGCCTTGAGCCCCTTGCGGAACTGCTCGACCACATTCTGCGGCAGCGCCACAGCCGCGCCGCGCGGCAGATCGCCCAGCAGGAAGGGGCCATAGGCGATGCGCAGCAGGCGGCTGACCTGCAGCCCCAGATGCTCCAGCACGCGGCGCACTTCGCGGTTCTTGCCTTCGGTCAGCGTCACCTCGATCCACTGGTTGCGGCCCGTGCGGCGCTCCATATTGGCGTTGATCGGGCCATACTGGAAACCGTCGATCTCGATGCCCTGCATCAGCTCTTCAAGCTGCGGCTGGCTGATGTCGCCGAAGGTGCGGGCGCGATAGGTGCGCGGCACGCCGCTCGACGGCAGTTCCATGGCGCGCTTCAACTCGCCATCATTGGTGAGCAGCAGCAGGCCTTCGGTGTTCATGTCGAGGCGGCCCACCGGCATCAGGCGCGGCGTGCCGGGCGGCAGCGCATTGCGCAGCGCGTTGTAGATGGTGGGGCGGCCGGCGGGATCGCGCTCGGCGGTGATCAGGCCATCGGGCTTGTGGAAGGCCCAGAGGCGGCCCACTTCGGGCTCATCGACCGGCTTGCCATCCACGGTCAGGCCTTTCAGCGAGGTCAGGATGGTGACGGGCGTGAGCACCAGCTCGCCATCGAGCGCCACGCGCCCGTCGACGATCATGCGCTCCACCTCGCGGCGGCTGGCGATGCCGGCGCGGGCCAGCAGCTTGGCGATGCGCTCACCCTCGGGATCGATGGCGAAATCCTGAAGGCTGGCGATGCGCTGATAGGGGGTGGGCTCTTCGCGCTGGGTGTCGCGATCGGAATGAATGCGGCCACGGTCCTGACGGGGCCGATCGCCGAAACCGCCGCCGAATCCGCCACGCGGGCGCTCGTCGCGGCGCTCGAAGCCGCCAGTGCGGGGACCGCCGAAGCTGCGTTCGCCGCGCTCTTCGCGCTGATCGGCGCGGCGGGCGCGGGCCTTGTCTCCGAAGGAGGCTTTGCGTTCGCCGCCAAAGCCGCCACGGCGATCATCGCCGCGAGGCTTGTCACCGAAGTTGCCGCGAGGACGGTCGCCGAAGTCACCGCGGGGCTTGTCGCCGAAGTCGCCACGGGGCTTATCCCCGAAGCCACCGCGCGGTTTGTCGCCGAAGTTGCCGCGCGGGCGGTCGCCGAAGTCGCCACGAGGCTTATCCCCGAAGCCACCGCGCGGCTTGTCGCCGAAGTTGCCGCGAGGGCGGTCACCGAAGTCGCCCCGGGGCTTGTCCCCAAAGTTGCCGCGCGGCTTATCGCCAAACGCGCCGCGCGGGCGTTCGCCACCGGCGCGCTCATCACGCCCGCCGAAGCCGCCTCCCGAACGTCCACGGCCCTCGCCACGCTGGGCATCATGGCGCTCGCGGGTGCGGTCGCCCCAGGCGGCCTTCTTCTGGCCGCCACGGTCGCCGCCGCGATCATCGCGTCCGCCGCGCCCCCGACGATCGTCGAGGCGGGTTTCGGGCGTGGTGTCCGGGCTCCAGCCTTCGCCCTTGGCGACGGGTTTCAACGTGCCGCGCTGGCGTTTTTCGGGGGCTGCGCTTTCATCGCGCGCACGGGGGGCGCCATAGCGCTGAGCGCCGCTTTTACCAGCGGGGCGGGCAGGACGAGACGGGCGGCCCGGGCCGCGAGGAGGTTTGGGGGTAAATGCCATGAGGCGCCCCTTACGCCGCTTAAGCCCGAAGGTCAAAACCATGCACACCTTTGCGTGTGCCATGATGGCATCACCTCTGGCCTTGCGGGGCTGCCTTGCCTAGTCTGGTGGCTCAATCAGGGACAATTCATGGCCAGCACCGCCTCAGACACCACACAAAAGCCTGCTCGCCCGAAAGGACTGGCGCTGCTGCGCGCGGCGCTTGCCACCCGCAAGGCGGCCTGCATGCTGGGGCTGGGCTTTGCCAGCGGCCTGCCTTTTGCCCTGCTGATCGGCACGCTCAACGCCTGGCTGGGCGAGGTGGGGGTGAAGCTGGCGACCATCGGCGTGCTGTCGTGGATCGGCCTGTGCTATTCCTTCATGTTCCTCTGGGCGCCGCTGGTGGACCGGGTGCGGCTGCCCGGCCTGCACCGTCTGGGGCGGCGCAAAGGCTGGATCCTGCCCTGCCAGGCCGTGCTGGTGGCGGGGATTCTGGCGCTGTCGCTGATGAATCCGGCGGTGGCCATCGGGCCTTTCGCGCTGGTGGCCTTCGTCTGCGCCTTTGCCTCGGCCACGCAGGACATCGCCATCAACGGCTGGCGGATCGAGGCGGCGGATGAGGACACGCCGCTCGAATTGCTGACGGCGCTCTATCAGTTCGGCTATCGCACGGCGTCCATCGTGGGCGGCGCCTTTGCGCTGTTCATGGCGGCGCGGATGAGCTGGCCCCAGGTCTTTATGGTGATGGCCGGCGTGCTGGCGCTGACCTCCGCCCTGTGCAGCGTCGCGCCTGACAGTACCGAACGCCCCGAGGGCGCGGTCGCCGCCGATATCGCGGGCGATGGCTGGCTGGCGCCCAGGCTGCGCACGGCGCTGCTGGGCGTGGTGCTGCTGTGCTGGGGCTGGGCGGTGGTGAGCATCGTCAGATTCATGGTGGCAATGCTCTCGCCGCTGGCGCCCGGCGCCAAACCGCTCTCGGTGGGCGATTTTACCCGCACGCAGGGCCCGCTGATCGTGGTGGCGACGGTGGTGATGCCGATGATCGTGGCCGCTCTGGCGCATCGGCTGCGGCGGCAGGGCGTTTCGGTGCCCGTGGAGCGCACCGGGCTGCTGCGTGCGGTGGGCGATCATGCCTTTTCCGCGCTGATCTCGCCGCTGGAGGAGCTGGTCTCGCGGCGCGGCTGGTGGGTACTCAGCCTGCTCGGTTTTATCCTGACCTATGCGCTGTGCTACAACATCTGGGCCAGCTTCGCTTATCCCTTCTATCTCGAGCAGATGCATTACACCAAGGATCAGGTGGCCTTCGCCTCCAAGATCTTCGGCATCATCATGACGATGACGGGCATCTCGCTGGGCGGCTATCTCTTCACCAAGGTGGGCCGCTTCCCCACGGTGTTTCTGGGCGCGATCCTGCCGCCGCTGGGCAATCTGCTCTATGCCGATCTGGCCGATGGCGCGCGCGGGCTGGATGCCTTTTCACACGCCACGCGGCTGGATGTGTTCGCCGCGTCACTGGGCGCTGACGCCCCGATGCTGCGGCTGCTGATCGCCATCTGCTATGAGAACATTTCCACCGGCATGGCGCTGACGGCTTTCGTCGCCTATCTCTCCTCGCAGGTGGACCGGCGCTATACGGCGATCCAGTATGCGCTGCTCTCGTCCATGGTGTCGCTGGTGGGCACGCTGGGGCGCGGCGTGGCGGGCGAGGCCTTCGACCATTATGGCTATGGCCCGGTGTTCCGCATCACCGCGCTGACCGGCGTCATCACCACGGTCTTCGTGCTGACCGAATGGGCGCATGACGCGCGCAAGGCACGCGCCGCCAAGCCCGATTAATCGGGAAACTCGCGGTTGAGACGCAGCACCTCGCCCGCCAGATAGAGCGAACCCGCGATCAGCACATCGCCCTCGGGCGGCAGGGCGGCGATGGCCTGCGCCACATCGGGGAAGGCCGCGACGGGCAGGGTGGTATGGCCCGCGAAATCCTCGGGTCGATGGGCGTCGTGACCGGGCGCTGGCACCACCGAGACGCTGATAAGACAGTCCGACAGAGGCTTGAGCAGCGCGGCAGGATCTTTATTGGCCAGCATGCCCAGCACCAGATGCACCGGCGCGTGATGGGCGAAATGCCGCGCAATGGCGAGGCCCGCATCGGGATTATGCCCGCCATCGAGCCAGATTTCCCGGCGCCCGGCCAGTTCGGTCAGCGGCCCCTTGCCGAGGCGTTGCAGCCGCGCGGGCCATTTGGCGCGGCGGATGCCCTTGGCCATGGCTTCGGGGCTGACGATGACCGCGCTCTGATGGCGCAGCATGGCGACGGCCAGAGCGGCATTCTCCGCCTGATGCAGTCCCACCAGCGTGGGCAGTGGCAGGGTGAGGTCGCCCTGTTCGTCGCGATAGGCGATGGTTTCGGCAATGGCGGCATCCCAGCCCTCGCCACGCATGAACAGCGGCGCGCCGGCGGCGGCGGCGATGCGCTTCACCTCGGCGGCGGCGTGATAGGGGTAGGGCTGGGTGACCAGCGGGGAATCCTTGCGCGCGATTCCCGCCTTTTCAAAGGCGATGCGGGTCAGGGGCTCTTCGGGCGCGCCCTCTTCCGGCCGCAGCAGGAAGGCCTCATGGTCGATGCCCAGCGTGGCGATGCCGCAGGCGGCGGGCCGGGTGAAGACGTTGGTGGCGTCAAGCCGGCCGCCAAGGCCGACCTCGATCACGCAGGCATCGGCGGGGTTTTCCGCAAAGGCCAGCAGCAGGGCGGCGGTGGTCACCTCGAAGAAGCTGGGGGCATAATCCGCGCCCAGACCTTCGGCGGCATCCAGCACGCGCTCCAGCAGGTTGGCGAGTGCTTCATCGGAGATCAGCTCGCCCGCGATGCGGATGCGCTCGTTGTAGCGCACCAGATGCGGCTTGGTGGCGCTGTGGACGCGCAGGCCCTGCGCTTCCAGCATGGCGCGCAGATAGGCGCAGGTGCTGCCCTTGCCATTGGTGCCCGCGACATGGAACACCGGGGGCAGGCGATGCTGCGGATCGCCCAGAGCCCCCAGCAGGGCGTGGATGATCTCCAGCCCCAGCCGCCCTTCCGGCAGGGTGAGGGCACCCAGCCGAGCCAGCTGCGCGGCCACGCCGGGATGATCGGAGGTGGCGAAATCGCGCATCTGGGTCAGGCTTTCGAAGGCGTTGAGAACGGCGGAATCAGGCCGCCTTGTTGCACATGTAGGACAGCAGCATGGCCAGCGTGGCCTTCAGCTCGGGGCGGCGCACCACCATATCGACCATGCCATGGGCGTGGAGATATTCGGCGCGCTGGAAGCCCTCGGGCAGCTTTTCGCGGATCGTGTCCTGAATCACGCGCTGGCCCGCAAAGCCGATCAGGCAGCCCGGCTCGGCGATATGGATGTCGCCCAGCATGGCATAGCTGGCGGTGACGCCGCCGGTGGTGGGATCGGTCAGCACCACAATATAGGGCAGACCCGCCGCGCGCAGGCGGCGCAGGGCCACCGTGGCCTTGGGCATCTGCATCAGACTGAGGATGCCTTCCTGCATGCGCGCGCCACCGGCGGCGGTGCAGATGATGTAGGGCGCGCGTTCCTTGATCGCGCGCTCCACGCCCGAGACGAAGGCGGCGCCCACGGCCACGCCCATCGATCCGGCCATGAAGAAGAAGTCCTGCACGCCCACCACCGCGCGGTGGCCGTCAATCGTGCCCAGCGCGTTGGTCAGCGCATCGTGGTGCGGATTGGCGGCGCGGGCGGCCTTGAGGCGATCGGTGTACTTCTTCGAATCGCGGAACTTCAGCGGGTCGTCCTTGACGCGCGGGCTCGGCAGCAACTGGAAGCCCGCGTCGAGGATCTGCGACAGGCGTGCGTCGGTGCCGATGCGGCCATGATGGTCGCAACGCGGGCAGACGGAAAGGTTGGCCTCGTAATCCTTGGTGAACAGCATCTCCCCGCAATTGGGGCACTTGATCCAGAGATTATCGGGGATCTGCTCCTTCGCCGCGCCGAGCGAGGAGAGCGAATTGCGAACACGATTGAGCCAGCTCATGGGCGCCCCCTAGAGGATTTTGCCGCGTCAGGCCAGATCGGAAATCGCGCGGGCGCCATGCACCGCCGCGGCGAGGCTGGAGACCAGTTCGCGCACCGGTCCGGTGGCATGCGCGCCATGTTCGGCGATGAGATCGACGATGGCCGAGCCGACCACCACGCCATCGCCATGCTGAGCAATATCAGCAGCTTGCGCCGGGGTGCGCACGCCAAAGCCGACGACCACGGGCAGGTCGGTGCCCGACTTCAGATGCGCAACGGCCTGCTCGATGCTGGCCAGCTGGGCCTGCTGCTTGCCGGTGATCCCGGCGACCGAGACGTAATAGAGGAACCCGCTCGACCCTTCCAGCACGGCGGGCAGGCGGGCGGCATCGGTGGTCGGAGTCGCCAGGCGGATGAAGGACACGCCCTTGGCGCGCAGGGCCGGGCCCAGCTCGCCATCTTCCTCTGCCGGGATATCGACGCAGATGATGCCGTCCACGCCCGCATCGGCGCAGGCATCGGCGAACCACTCGGCGCCGCGCGCGACCATCGGGTTGGCATAGCCCATCAGCACCAGCGGAATTTCCGGGTGGCGCTGGCGGAAGCCCTTGGCGATGGCGAAAATGTCCGCCGTTTTCGTGCCGGCCCCCAGCGAGCGCAGATTGGCCGCCTGAATCGCCGGGCCATCGGCCATGGGATCGGTGAAGGGCATGCCCAGCTCGATCACATCGGCGCCGCCTTCGACCAGCGCATCGAGGATGGCGCCGGTGGCGGAGGGCGTGGGATCGCCGCCGGTGATGAAGGTGACGAGCGCGGGGCGCCCCTTGGCGAAGGCAGCGGAGAGGCGAGTCATTTCAGATGTTTCCATAATGCGGCCAGAGCAAAACTGACGCCCAGCACCAGCGAGACGATGCTGACCGTGTCGATCAGGATCGGATTGCGCGAGATATGGTTGTAATTGGCCCACAGCTTGGCCGCCGGCAGGCCGGGATCCTGCGTGGCGGCGCCAGCGGTGGCCACCGTGGCATGGGCTTCGATCAGGTGCTGGTCCAGCTCCCGCGCGACCAGCGAGGTCGCCAGGCACAAGACCGCCAGGACGATCAGAGTGCGCTGGCGAAGCATCAGATCGTGGTGCCCAGCTTGTCGGCGACGGTGAAGATGTCCTTGTCGCCGCGGCCCGAGACATTGACCAGAATGATCTGGTCCTTGCCATACTGTTTGGCCACCTTGGGCAGCGCGGCCAGCGCATGGGCGCTTTCCAGGGCGGGAATGATGCCTTCGAGGCGGCAGCAGTCCTGAAAGGCCTGCATGGCTTCATCGTCGTTGATCGGCAGGTATTTCACGCGGCCGATGTCATGCAGCCAGCTGTGCTCCGGACCGATGCCGGGATAGTCGAGGCCCGCGCTGATCGAATGGGCCTCGGTGATCTGGCCGTCCTCGTCCTGCAGCAGATAGGTCTTGTTGCCGTGCAGGATGCCGGGCACGCCGCCGGTCAGGCTGGCGGCATGCTGGTCGGTGTCCACGCCGTGGCCGCCCGCCTCCACGCCGAGCATCTGCACGCTGGCATCGTCGAGGAAGGGGTGGAACAGGCCGATGGCGTTCGAGCCGCCGCCCACCGCCGCGATCAGCAGATCGGGCAGCTTGCCGGTGCGGCCGAGCATCTGGGCGCGGGCTTCCTTGCCGATCACGCTCTGGAAATCGCGGACCAGCTCTGGATAGGGGTGCGGACCGGCGGCGGTGCCGATGATGTAGAAGGTGTCATGCACATTGGCGACCCAGTCGCGCAGCGCCTCGTTCATCGCATCCTTCAGGGTGCGGGCGCCCGATTCGACCGGCACCACCTGCGCGCCCAGCAGCTTCATGCGGAAGACGTTGGGCTTCTGCCGCTCAACGTCCAGCGCGCCCATATAGATCACGCAGGGGATGCCGAAACGCGCGCAAACCGTTGCGGTGGCCACGCCATGCTGGCCCGCGCCGGTTTCCGCGATGATGCGCGTCTTGCCCATGCGGATCGCCAGCAGGATCTGGCCGATGCAATTGTTGATCTTGTGGGCGCCGGTGTGATTCAGCTCTTCACGCTTGAACCAGATCTGGGCGCCGCCAAGCTCTTCCGTCAGCCGGGGCGCGAAATACAGCGGGCTGGGGCGGCCGACATAATGTTCGAGCAGATCGTCGAACTCGGCCTGAAAAGCCGGATCGGCCTTGGCGCGCTTATATTCGGCCTCAAGGTCCAGAATCAGCGGCATCAGCGTTTCGGCGACGTATCGGCCGCCGAACTGACCGAAATGGCCGCGTTCGTCAGGCTGATTGCGGAATGAGTTGGGCGTGGTGGCGTTCATAGTGGGATCAGCGCCTGCCATGCGCGCGCGCGTCTGTCCAGACCGTCAAAGACCTGTTGCACCTGCGCAACGGTAAAATCGCCGCGAACCATCTGAACAGATTGCGACATTTACGGCAGCGCCTGCCTCAATGGCGGAATTGCGCGCCTTTCATGCTGCAATGCGACAAATATGACTGGAATATGAAAATGACATTCAGTCATGTGACAGCCGGCGTGGCGCAAACGGTTGTCAGGCGTTAAATGCCTATATTATCAGGGAGTTACTACTATGCGTCAGGTTCTCATCGCAGCAGCGGCAGCGCTCTCCGTGGGTGCCTTCGTTGCCCCCGCCTTCGCTGGCGAAGCAGGCGACGTCCGCGCTGAAATCCGTTCCGGCGTCAACTGGCAGGACGGTCAGGCCGCAAAGGGCACCATCGGTGGTGCCATCGGCTATGACTACAATCTGCCGGGCGGCGCGTTCATCGGTGTCGAGCAGGCCATCGACAAGACCCTGGTCAGCCGCGCCAATGCCGTGGGCTCGACCAGCGCGCGCTTCGGTATCCATGCCACGCCCAAGGACAAGCTCTATGTCATCAGCGGTTACAGCTATGGCAGCAGCTACCAGGACGGCGCCCATCTGGGCGGCGGCGTGGAGCACAGCTTCGGCCCTTACTACGGCAAGGTGGAATACCGTCACATCTTCAACGGCAATGACAGCAACCAGAACAATCAGGTGCTGGTCGGCGCCGGTATCAAGTTCTGATGTGACCGGGAGCATCGTGCGAAAAAGTGGTAACCGGTTTTTCGCAGGAACGATGCGGCCAAAAAAATAGCGCTAGCCCCCCGCGTTGGTCGCGGGCGGGTCGCGAGGGAGGCGGTCGGTTCCATCCGGCCGCCTCTTGCCGTTTTCAGGCCAGAGCAGCGCGGCAGAACGCGGCGATCTTGGCCAAATCCTTCACGCCGGGCGCGCTTTCCACGCCCGAGGACACGTCCACGCCGGTGGCCCCGGTGATGCTCATGGCCTCGGCCACATTGGCCGGATCGAGCCCGCCTGCCAGCAGCCAGGGCAGCGGATGGCGCCAGCCCCGCATCAGCCCCCAGTCGATGCGCAGGCCGGTGCCGCCGGGCAGCAGCGAGCCTTCGGGCGGCTTGGCATCGTAAAGGATGCTGCCTGCCGCGCCGACATAGGGCTGGGCCGCTTCCAGATCGGCGGTCTTGCGCACGCCAATGGCTTTCCAGATTTCCAGCCCATGCGCCGCTCGGATGTCTGCAACGCGGGCCGGGGCCTCCTTGCCATGCAGTTGCAGGATATCGAGCGGCACCGAAGCGCGCACGCTGGAGAGCAGCGCATCCTCGGGATCGACGAAAAGCCCCACCACCTTCGCCCGCCCGCGCGCATGCAGCGCCAGGGCGGCGGCCTGCTCGATGGAGACATTGCGCGGGCTCTTGGGGAAGAACACCAGGCCGATATGGCTGGCCTTTGCGGCCAGAGCGGCATCGATGCTCTCGCTGGTGGACAGGCCGCAGATCTTGATGAGGGGAGCGTTCATGCCGCCCCCTTAACGCAGAGGCTTTTCCAGCACCACCATCGAAAGATGCGTGATCTCCGGGATCGGGAAGGGGCTGGTGCGCCCTGTGTCCACATAACCGCGACGGATATACCAGGCGATCAGCTCGACGCGGTTGGAGATCACCGTCATCCGCATGGTGTGTGCGCCGAACTCGTTCCGGGCCCAGTCCTCCGCCGCCGCGATCATCCGCCGCCCGATGCCGCCCGCCTGAAGCGCGGGATCGACAGCGAACATGCCGAGATAGGCCACGCCTTCTCCCAGATCGGTGATGCTGATCGTGGCGGGCAGCGTCCCATCCTCGCCGGGCAGCACCAGCACGCGCATGGCGGGCTCCGCCAGCTGCGCGGCGAGGTCTTCGGCGGTGATGCGCTCACCTTCGAGCAGATCGGCCTCGTGAGTCCAGCCGCCGCGTGCCGCATCGCCGCGATAGGCGCTTTCCACCAGCGCCTTGAGCGCGGGCAGATCATCGGCCTTGGCGAGCCGGACGTCGTTCACAGCGTCCCCTCAATGGCGCGGGCGGCGGCCAGCGGGTCTTCCGCGCGAGAAATGGGTCGGCCCACCACCAGCACGCTGGCCCCGGCATCGCGCGCGGCGCGCGGGGTGACCGAACGCTTCTGGTCGCCCAGCACGCCATCGGCGGGGCGCAGGCCGGGCACCACCAGGAAGCCGTCCTTCCAGCGCTCCTTCACGGCGCCCACTTCGTGGCCCGAGCAAACAATGCCGTCGATCCCCGCGCTCTGCGCCAGATCGGCCAGACGCAAAGCCTGATCGTGAGCATTGCTGTTCACGCCAATGCCCGCCAGATCGCCATCGTCCAGGCTGGTCAGCACGGTGACGGCGACCACTTTGGTATGCTCGCCAGCGGCGGCCTTGGCGTCCTCCATCATGGCGCGGCCACCGGCGGCATGGATCGTCACGATGCTGGGCTGCAGCACATGGATCGCCTGCATCGCGCCCGCCACCGTGTTGGGAATGTCATGCAGCTTGAGGTCGAGGAAGATCGGCAGGCCGATCTTGGCCAGCTCATGCACGCCGTGATGGCCATGAGCGCAGAAGAACTCCAGCCCCAGCTTGATCCCGCCGATATGCGCCTTCACCTTGCGCGCCAAGGCTTCGGCGGCATCGAGGCGGGGCAGGTCCAGGGCGAGATAGAGCGGGTTGCTGTGCATGGGTTCTTGTCCGATGAAATTATTTGCTGAGATCGACAGCAGGGGTGGGCTCTGGTTCGTGAGCGGGGGCGGATGGCGCGATCACCGTCTGGCTGGCGGCCAGCACGGCATTTTCCAGCGTCTGGATGCGGCGCTTCAAACGCCAGCGCCCGGCCTTGGAAATCAGCCACATCGGCACCAGACCCAGCAGGAAGGAGACCACCACCACGGCGGGCAGCTTGGTGTCCAGCACCAGCGTGTCCCAGATCCGCACCTCGACCGGCTTCCAGTTGTTGACCGAAAAGATCAGCAGGACGATCCCGGCGATAACCGCCAGAGCGGTGCGGATGAACTGCATGGGTGACCCCTTCCAATAACCAGTCTGCGTGCCTTACGACCCATGACCCTGTGGGCCCGGGAGGGGATGCTAGGCGCGATTGCGTGTAAAGAAAAGGGCGGGGTGCCTTGCGGCCAGACCCCGCCCCGTTTCAGCTTACTTGCCGAAGACGCGATCGAAGATCACATCCACCGCCTTGAAGTGGTAATCGAGGTTGAAGCGCTCTTCCAGCTCCGCGTCGGTCATCTTGGCCGAGACTTCGGGATCGGCCTTGAGCAGTTCGAGCAGCGAAAGCTGGCCATCGCTCTCCCACACCTTCATCGCGTTGCGCTGCACCAGACGGTAGGAGGCATCGCGCTCCAGACCGGCTTGCGTCAGCGCCAGCAGCACGCGCTGCGAGTGAACCAGACCGCCCATGCGGTCGAGGTTCTTCTGCATGCGCTCGGGATAGACCACCAGCTTGTCGACCACCGAGGTGAGGCGGGCGAGGGCAAAGTCCAGCGTGATGGTGGCATCCGGGCCGATGAAGCGCTCCACGGAAGAATGCGAGATATCGCGCTCATGCCACAGCGCCACATTTTCCAGCGCGGGGGTCACGGCGCCGCGCACCACGCGGGCCAGACCCGTCAGGTTTTCGGTCAGCACCGGGTTGCGCTTGTGCGGCATCGCCGACGAGCCCTTCTGGCCGGGCGAGAAATACTCTTCGGCCTCCAGAACCTCGGTGCGCTGCAGATGGCGGATTTCCACGGCCAGACGCTCGATGCTGCTGGCGACCACGCCCAGCGTGGCGAAGAACATCGCATGGCGGTCACGCGGGATCACCTGCGTGGAAACGGGCTCCACCGACAGGCCCATCTGTTCGGCCACATAGACCTCGACCGAGGGATCGATGTTGGCGAAGGTGCCCACAGCGCCCGAAATCGCGCAGGTGGCGATGTCCTCACGCGCGGCGACCAGACGGGCGCGGTTGCGGGTGAACTCGGCATAGGCCTCGGCCAGCTTCTTGCCGAAGGTGGTCGGCTCAGCGTGGATGCCGTGGCTGCGGCCGATGGTGGGGGTGTATTTGTGCTCGAAAGCGCGGCGCTTGATGGCTTCGAGCAGCAGATCAACGTCGGCGATCAGAATGTCGGCGGCGCGGGCCAGCTGCACGGCCAGCGTGGTGTCCAGCACGTCCGAGCTGGTCATGCCCTGATGCATGAAGCGCGCCTCGGGGCCGACCTGCTCGGCCACCCAGTCGAGGAAGGCGATCACGTCATGCTTGAGGATGGCTTCCTTGGCGTCGATGGCGGCAACGTCGATGGAGGGGTTGGTCGCCCACCAGTCCCACAGGGCCTTGGGGCCGCTGGCGGGAACGACGCCCAGCTCGCCCAGTTTCTGCGTGGCATGCGCCTCGATCTCGAACCAGATCTTGTAGCGGGCTTCTGCTTCCCAGATGGCGGTCATCTGGGGCCGGGCATAACGAGGGACCATGGGCGCTCTCCGAATGGGCAAGGAATTGCGCCGGGCGCTAGGGGGAGAAGGCGCGAAAGGCAAGGTTGGAGTCGGGTTTTTGGGGTTTGCCTCCGGCGGGCAAAGGGCCATCGCCCTTTGCAATCCCTTTTTTGTCAGCGTTTGCGCTTTGGGTTCGGCGTTGGGCGCGATGTCGCTGCTATTTTATGCCGCTTCGCGGAAGGGGGATGGCCGCAAAGTTTGGGGAGCGGTTATTCATCCTTTTTACGCAACCATGGAATGGCGGTATGAATTTCAGCTCTCGCGGTAATCTCATCCGCGTGTAATCCAGACTAAGCGCCCGGACGCCAATAATGCCCCATAAATTGGTTAAATGCCTCGTAGGTTTCCTCAAACCAGAATAGCCTATCGGGTCGCGGATAAAGGCATAACTCGCGCCTGGCATCTGGGCTGGAGAATTTCTCAATGAGCTTCATTACTCCAAGATGACATGCAGGCAGAGTGCCTGCAATGTCGTCCCATTTGGAATGACTGCATTTAGAGATGGCACAGGGACGGCGCTCCATCGATGCGCCGCAGGCAATCATTGAATGCCCTTTGAGCGCCAAAGCCTGTTGCGCCCTGAATACGCGCGCCTCGGCTTAGTCGGGGCGCAACGCAGACAGTAAAGGGAGCGCGAGGGCGATGGCCCTCGCATCTTAACTTCCTTCCTAAACCCCTCAAATCAACCCCTTCGCCCGCAGCGAGACATGCCCCTCACGCCCGATGATGATGTGGTCATGCACCGTGATCGACAGCAACCTGCCCGCCTCGGCAATTCGGTTGGTCATCTGGATATCGGCGCGGCTGGGCTCGGGGTTGCCGGAGGGGTGGTTGTGCACCAGAATCAGCGCCGCCGCGCCCAGATCCAGCGCCCGGCGGATCACCTCGCGCGGGTGGATGGCGGCTTCGTCGATGCTGCCGTCGGCGACATGCTCGTCGCGAATCAGGCGGTTCTTGAGGTCCAGATACAGCACCCGCACCCGCTCCACGGAGAGATGCGCCATATCGATTGTGAGATACTCGATCAGCTTGCTCCACGTATCGAGCAGCGGCTTTTCTGAGGCCCGCGTGCGGGCCAATCGGCGTGTGGCCAGCGAGACGATCCGCACCGCCGCCGCGCTGGTCTCGCCCATGCCGGGGTGGCCCACCAGCGCTCCGGGATCGGCGTTGAACACGCCGGCCAGCGATCCGAAGCGGGCGATCAGCGCCTTGGCCAGCGGCTTCGTATCCCGGCGCGGGATGGCGGTGGCGAGGAGATATTCCAGGATCTCGTAATCGGCCAAAGCCTCCGCGCCGCCCTCCAGCAGGCGCTTGCGCAAGCGGCCGCGGTGGCCCTCGGTGGTGGCGGCCTCTTTGGGTTTTTCCGCTTTTGTTGCGGGCACTTCGGGCCTTGGCGATGCCATCGCCGCGAAGGCATCCTCGAACAATTCGGGATGGGGTCTCGCATCACGCAGTCTGTCTGCTTCATCCATCGCCGCTGCCGCCCGCCCCATAGCTATGCCGGTAGGACAAGCATTGCCTTTCGGCGGCCTCTCGCGCAAGAGGGCGAGAATGATCGATCTCGGGGGCAATACCCAGACTGATGAACAGGATAACATGGCGGGCGAGCCCGACGTGGCTGTTCCTGCGCGCTCACGCTGGCGCCGCCGCGCGCTGATGAGCGCGGGCGGGGTCAGCGCCGTTCTGGTGCTGGCGCTGGGCGCGGGCTGGATCTGGCGCGATGCCATCGCTAAAAAGCTGATCGATCACCAGCTTGAGGCGTGGAAACTGCCCGCGCGCTACCGCGTGGCCGAGGTGGGCGCGACTCACATCGAACTGGCCGATGTCAGCGTGGGCGATCCGGCCCATCCCGATTTCACCGCCGGGCGGCTGGACATCGAGGTTTCGACCGGCAGCGACATCAAGGGCCTTGGCCGCGTCACGCTGGAGCATGTGCGGCTGGCCGGGCGCTGGCGGAACGGCAAGTTGACGCTGGGCGAGCTGGACCGGCTGCTGTCCTCCTCCTCGGGGCCTTCGGGCCTGCCCAATGTGGAGCTGGTGCTGCGCGATGCGCAGGCGCGTTTCGAAACGCCTGCGGGCGTCGCCGCGCTGACGGCGGCAGGGGCGGGGCATCTGCGCAACGGTTTCGCCGGAACGCTGGCTTTGCGTGCGCCGCATCTGGCGGGGCAGGGCTGCGAGGGCGGGGCCAGTCTGGATGGCCGCCTGTCGGTGGCGCAGGGCAAGCCCCGGCTGACCGGGCCGCTTGATCTCACCGGGCTGCATTGCAATCTCAAGGGCCTGAAGCTGGACCCGGCGCGCGTCGCCATCGATGCCAGGGGCGATGCCAATCTTTCGGGCGGCGAGGTGCTGCTCGATCTGGCGCCGGTCCATCTGACCACCAGCACCGGCGCGGCCCGGGCGCTGGGCGGCCATGCCCAGCTGACCATGCGCCATGGGCGCATCGCGGCGGGCTGGGAGCTGGCGGGGCAGGGCGTCAATCTGCCGGGCATCGCGGCGCGCCGGATCGGCGTCGACGGGCGCATCAGCGGCGACGCGGATTTCGACCATCTGACCGCCGAGGGCGGCTTCACCGGAGAGGGCGTCACGCCCGATTCGCAGGTGATGGCCACGCTGGCCGGCTGGCGGCAGTCGACGCAGGGCACGCTGGTCGCGCCGCTGCTGGCGCGGCTCTCGGCGGGGCTGATGCATGAGGGGCAGAGCAGCAAGCTGAAAGGCAGCTGGACCATGCGCCGCGGCGATCGCGGCTTCAGCCTGGTCATCCCCACGGCGCGCTGGTCTGGCCCGCGCGCGCATCTTGAGGGCTCGCGCCTGATGGTGAACGGCGGCGGGCTGACCGGCAATCTGGCGCTGACCGGCGGCGATCTGCCCACGGTCAATCTGCGCGTGGCCCCAATAACTGGCGGCGCGCGCGGCGGCGGGCAGAGCGCCCAGCTGGCGATTGCGCCATGGGCCGCCGATGGCGCGGCGATCACCGTGCCCGCGCTGCATATCGAGGAGCGCGGCGGGCGCGTGGCGCTGGCGGGTCAGGTGCTGGTCTCGGGCGCGGTGCCGGGCGGATCGGTGCGCGAACTGGGCCTGCCGATTGCGGGCGACTGGACTGCGCGCGATGGTCTGGTGCTGGGCCGTGCCTGCGCGCCGGTGCATTATGCCGGGGCCACCTTCTCTTCGCTCGATCTTGCGGCGGGCAGCTTCGATCTCTGCCCGGGCGAGGGCGCCCCGCGCGCCGTGCTCGCCGTGGGCCGCAGCGCGCTCCACTGGGGCGCCAGCGTGCCCAATCTGTCGCTGGTGGGCACGCTCTCGGGCGAGGCGCTGCATGTCGCCACCGGCGCGCTCACGCTCGGCGAGCGGCATGCGCAGGTGCAGGATATCGCCCTCACGCTGGGCGGCGGGGCCGACACCACCCGCGCGCATATCGACAGGCTGACCGCCGAATTGCGCGACCCGGCAGGGATCCATGGCACGGCAGAGGGCGGTTCGCTGGCTCTGGCCGCGCTGACGATGGACATCGGCGCTTTCAACAGCCCGTGGCGCTGGGCCGATGGCGCGCTGGTGATGGATGGCGCTTCGCTGGCCGTCTCCGACCGTCTGCCTCCGGTTCGCCCCGGCGTGACGCCGCCCGATGCGCGGTTCCAGCCGCTGGTGGCGCGCGATGTGGCGGCGAAGCTGGTGAAGGGCGTCTTCTCGGCGCAGGGTGAGGTGCGCTCCGCCGCCAGCGACCGCGTGCTGGCGCAGGTCAGCCTGACGCATGATCTCTCCGCCTCGCGCGGCACGCTGGATGCCAAAGCCCCCGCGCTGCGCTTCGACAAGGGGCTGCAGCCGCAGGACATCAGCAAGCTGAGCACCGGTATGATCGCCGATGCCTCTGGCGTGCTGAGTGCCGACGCGCATATCGCATGGGCGGGCGGGCGTATTCGTTCCAGCGGCCATGTTTCCAGTGAGGGCTTCGATTTCGCCAGCGCGGCGGGCCCCGTGCGCGGCGTGAAGGGCACGGTGACCTTCACCGATCTGCTGAACATGGTCACCGCGCCCAACCAGCATGTCACAGTGGGCGCGATCAATCCCGGCATCGAGGCCGACAATGGCGATGTGATCTTCGCGCTGGAGCCCAACCGCCAGCTGCGCGTCAGCCGCGCCGAATGGCCCTTCCTCAACGGGCGCATGTGGATGGAGCCCTTCGTGCTGCGCTTCGGCGAGGTGGAGGCGCGCAAGTTCTCGCTCGATGTCGAGGGGATCGATGCGGCGGAATTCCTCGCCCATATGGACATGTCGAATCTGAACGCGACGGGCCTGTTCGATGGCCATCTGCCGCTGGTCTTCGACGACAAGGGCGGCCATGTGGTGGCCGGTTACCTCACGGCGCGGCCGCCGGGCGGCACGGTGGCCTATATCGGCGCGCTGACCTACAAGAACCTCTCGCCCACGGCCAATTTCGCGTTCCGCACGCTGCGCGATCTCAAATATCAGCAGATGCGCATCGATATGAACGGCGATCTGGCCGGTGAACTGGTCAGTCGGGTTGAACTGCGCGGTCTGACGCAGGGCAAGAAGGCCTCGCGCAATTTCCTGACCAAGCAGATCGGCAAGCTGCCGATCCAGTTCAACGTCAACCTGCGCGCGCCTTTCTACAGTCTGATCGGTTCGGTGCGCAGCCTCTATGACGCCAAGGCCGTGGCCGATCCGCGCAGCGTGGGTCTGGTGGGTGCCGATGGTAAACCTGTCGCGCCAACGACTTCGTCGCCTGGGCCTTCTCAGCCTGCCGCAAATCCGGCACAACCCCCTCAACCCACCGGCATTCAGCCTCCAGTCAGCGAGCATCGTCCATGAAGAGCATCAGCTTCGCCGCGCGCGACGCGACCCGTCGGGCACTCAGGAACCCCGCTCTCGGGCGACGCGCTTGCGCGCTGGCGGCTGTGATGGCAGGCTCGGTGATGGTGGCAGGGTGCATCACGCTCAACGCGCCCGACAAGGCGATCGTTATCGAGCTGAACATCAAGATCGAACAGGATGTGGTCTACAAGCTGGCGCCCGATGTCCAGCAGACGGTGGACAAGAACAAGGATATCTTCTGATGGCCAAGGGTTTCATGATTGCTGCTGCTCTGGCGGCTGTTGCCCTGAGCGCGCCCGCCTCCGCGCAGGACCGCGATCCGGCCTATGCCGCCGCGCGCTCGGCGGGGCAGGTGGGTGAGCTGCCCACCGGCTATCTCGGCACGGTGGGCGCGGCGCCCGCGCCGGTGGCCCGCATGGTCGAGGATCTCAACATCAAGCGCAAGTCGGTCTATGCCCAGCACGCCAAGGAGCAGGGCGTGACGATCGAGGCCTATGCCTTCACCACCGGCTGTAACCTGATCGAGAAGACCAGCCCCGGCGAGAAGTACATGGGCACCGATGGCCAGTGGCACACGCGCGGCGGAGACAAGCCGCTGCGGGATGCGCGCTGCCCCGGCTGATCGTCAGCTTTTGTAAACACAGTGCATCGCCCGGTTGCCAGCATGAACGGCAATCGGGCGATTCGCGTATGGGGCTGCGAGCCAGTTCGCCATAGACAGGCAAGGCTGGCATCGGGCTTTTCTGCGGCGGGCCGCGTCATGGCTTTGCCGCGAAATTGTCATCAGCTGTGCAAAGCGTTTACAACTCCTTGCGCGCCGCTTTCCCTTGCCGAAACCCCCTTGAAGGGCCGGGAATCAGTCGCTTTCCGGCAATTTATTTGCTTGCTGCCGCGCCGCGCCCCTTGCATCCGCCGCCCCGCATCCCACTTTCGACCCCGAACCGACCGCCACGGGCGGTTGACTTGGATGCACCCCCCGCTTAAGGGCCACAGCGCCCCGGGCGGGCGAGCGTTGCCCATGTGTTACACGCCTCAGGGCCTTAGTGGCCGGGACGAAAGACATGGAAGACGATACAAACGCACGGAACCCTGTTGGCGAAGACCAGCGCATGACAGCGATCGACGAACGGATCAAAGCCGTACGCGAGCGCGAGGAAGCGCGGACCAAGCCGACGGCGGGCGCGGAGGCCGATGCGAATTACCGCATGGGAAGCCGTGTTCTGGCCGAGCTGATCGGGGGGATCGGCGGCGGAGCTTTCATTGGCTGGGTCATTGACCAGGCCATTGGGAGGAAGTCGCACTGGGGTCTGCTGGTGGTGATGGCGCTCGGCGCTTTTGTCGCTTTCAGAAACATCTTCCGGATTTCCGGCTCTTCTCAGGGCTGATCTCTCGCACAGGAGCGGGCGATCGGCGGCAGGACAATGCCTCGCAAGCGGCATTTTCAGCCACCCTCGGGCAGGGCCCACATAGGTATGAGGGCGTAAAACGTGGCGGAACACGGTCGTGTCGATCCCATGGCGCAGTTCAAGATCGAGCCGCTTTTCGGCACCGATCATTGGGCCATCGCCGGTCACAACATTGCCTTCACCAATTCCGCGCTGTGGATGGCGATCACCACCATCGCGCTGTGGGTTTTCGTGCAAGGCGGCATGAAGCGTGCGCTGGTGCCCGGCCGCTGGCAGATGGCGGTCGAGACCATGACCGGCTTCATCGATGGCCTGCTGGCCGCCAACATCGGCCCCAATGGCAAGAAGTATGTGCCTTACATCTTCTCGCTGTTCATGTTCATCCTGTTCGCCAACATTCTGGGCCTGCTGCCGCTGAGCCTGCTTGGCGTGCATCCCTTCACCTTCACCAGCCACTTCTCGGTCACGGGCGTGCTGGCGATCCTGTCTTTCTCGATCGTGCTGATCGTCGGCTTCGCCAAGCACAAGCTGCATTTCTTCAGCCTCTTCGTGCCGCATGGCACGCCGGTGTGGCTGCTGTGGCTGATCCCGATCATCGAGCTGATCTCGTTCCTCGTGCGTCCTTTCTCTCTCGCGCTGCGTCTTTTCGTCGCGATGATGGCTGGCCACGTTCTGCTTGAGGTGCTCTCCAGCTTCGTCATCAGCTCGGCCAATTCGGGCCTGCTGTGGGGCGGCGTGGTGGGTCTGCCCAGCTTCCTTCTGATGATTGCCATCTGCGCCCTGGAAATCCTGGTCGCCGGCATTCAGGCCTATGTTTTCGCGCTGTTGACCTCGCTGTATCTCAACGACGCCGAGAATCTTCACTAAGTTACTGTTCAACCTGCAAGAATTTACGAAACAAGGAGTTACTGAAATGGACGCAACTGCCGCCAAGCTCGTCGGTGCCGGTCTGGCCGCCATCGGTGCCGGTATCGCCGCCATCGGCGTGGGTAACGTCTTCGGTTCGTTCCTGGAAAGCGCTCTGCGCAACCCCGGCGCTGCCGACGGCCAGCAGGGCCGCCTGTTCATCGGCTTCGCCGCCGCCGAACTTCTGGGTCTGCTGTCGTTCGTCGTCGCGATGATCCTGATCTTCGTCGCCTAAGCAGGTTCGAAAAGGGCCGGGGCTTGCGGGTTTCCCCTGCACGCCCCGGCTCCTTTCTATCCAGCTTCCCCGGCTTACGCCTGCGCTGAAATCCCCCAGGAATCTCCTGATGCGGATCAGGCGCCTACGACACCGGACACTGACGATGCCCCAGATATCCCAGCTCGCCGAAACCTATGCCAGCCAGATCTTCTGGGTGCTGATTTTCTTCGGCTTCGTGTTTTTCGTCATCGGCAAGGGCATGGTGCCCAAGGTGATGGAAACCATGGCCGCCCGTGACAGCCAGATCGCCGCCGATCTCGCTCACGCCGAGGCTGCCCGCCGCGCCGCCGAAGGTGCCGATGCCGGTTGGCAGGCCACCGCCGCCCAGCAGCGCGCCCAGGCCCACGCCCTGATCGCCGCCGCCAAGCACGATGCCGCTCAGGCCTCCGAAGCCCGCCTGCACGCCGCCGCCAGCGTCATCGACGCCCGCGTCGCCGATGCCGAAGCGCGCATCGGTGCCGCCGTGACCAGCGCCATGGCCGAAATCGAAACCGTGGCCGCTCAGGCCGCTGGCGACATCGCCCAGCGTCTGGCCGGTATCACCGTGGGCGAAGACTCCGCCCGCGCCGCTGTGAAGGAAGCTCTCCATGGCTGACCTGAGCCTGATCGTTCTGGCCGAAGCCGCCAGCGAAGCCGCCGAACCCACCGCGCTGGGCCTGACCCCGCCGATGTGGGTGGCGCTCTCCATGGCGGTGCTGATCGTCGTCATGCTGGTGCTCAAGGTGCCGGGCGTGCTGACCAAGGGCCTCGACAATTCCATTGCCGAGATCCGCAAGCAGCTTGACGAAGCTAAGGCGCTGCGCGCCGACGCCGAGGCGCTGAAGGCCGAATACGCCACGCGCATCGCCAACGCCGAGAAGGACGCGGCGGCCATGCTCGCTCACGCCAAGGCGGAGGCGGAAGCCATCGTCGCCAAGGCCGAGGCCGACACCACCGAGGTGATCGCCCGCCGCGAGAAGATGGCCTCCGAGAAGATCGAGGCCGCCGAGCGTGGCGCCGTCGCCCAGCTGCGCGTCAAGGCCGCCGAGGCCGCGACCAGCGCCGCGCGCGGCCTGATCGCTGGCGGTTATTCTGCTGCCAACGACAAGGCCCAGGTAGACGAGGCGATCGCTTCGATCTGATTTGTCGCTCGGTTTGCGAACGTGAAAAGCCCTCGCCGTTTGGCGGGGGTTTTTTCGTTTCGGGGGTCAGAAAGTCAGAAGGGAAATGCGAGGGGATTATCCCCTCGCGCTCCCATGAATGTCTACGTTGCGCATCGGGTTCGGCCTTGCGCTCAGTTTGCTGCGCCGCAGGCAGGAAACTACAGCGAGTCCTATTGGCTTTCATGCCTGCGGCGCCCCAGGTGGTGCAGGTGGACAGGTCAGGCACAAGGATCGGGTGCCACGCCCCTATCGTCGGAAGACGTTCTGGGAGCGCGAGGGGGTAACCCCCTCGCATCTTCCTTTTCTCTTAAAACGAGTTCTTAGCCTCTCTGAGCGCAGCGAACACCGTCACGGCATCTCCGCCCCCCCAACGCTCCGCCAAAGCGCTGTCGTCGGCTCTGAGGAACGGATTGGTTTCCAGCTCGCGCTCCAGCACGAAGGGCACCGTGGCCCGGCCTGCCGACCGCGCCGCATCCACCGCCGCCGCGTAATCCGCCAGAGCGCCATTCTCCGGATCGGCATGCACCGCGAAACGTGCGTTCGACTGTGTGTACTCATGCGCGCAATAGATCTGCGTCTGCGCGGGCAGGGCCTTCAGGCGCGAGAGGCTGGCCCAGAACTGCTGCGGCGTGCCCTCGAACATCCGCCCGCAGCCCAGAGCGAACAGCGAATCGCCCACGAAGGCGATTCCCGCCTCGGGCAGATGGTAGGCGATATGGCCCAGCGTATGGCCGCCCACATTGATGACATGGCCTGTGAAGCCGCCCAGTGAAACCGTGTCGCCCTGATCCACCGTGCGATCCACGCCCTCGATCCTGGCGGCGTCTCCGGCGGGGGCGGTGATGGTGGCGCCGGTGGCCTGCTTGATCGTCAGGTTTCCGCCGGCGTGGTCCTTGTGCCAGTGGGTGTTCCAGATCTGGGTGATGCGCCAGCCCTTCAACCCGGCCTGACGCAGGTATTCCTCGCCATCGGGCGTGTCGATGGCGGCGGTTTCGCCGCTGGCCTTGTCATGCAGCAGGAAGCCGTAATTGTCGGAGAGGCAGGGGAACTGGTGCACTGTCAGCGGTGGGGTCATGACGCGCGTCCTTTGGGATAATGGGGGATGTCGGCGGGCAGGGTCACCCATGGATGCATGCTCTCCTCCCAGACCGAGCGGACGGGGGCAAAGCCGATCTTCTCCTCGATGGTGCCCACGGGGATGCCGATCATGCCGGGCTTGAGGTCGATGGTGCACCACAGGGTCGTGCCGCAGGTGGGGCAGAAGAAGGTGGTGAAGCTGCCCCCGCTGTCCGCGATGCGAGTGTAGGAGGAGGGCTCCCCGGTCAGGGCGATCTGATCCGCCGGATAATAGGCCACCACGCCGAAGGGCGATCCGCTGCGCCTCTGGCAGGCGCGGCAGTGGCAGGCGACGATCTGGTCACAGGGGCCGGGCAGGGTGGCGCTCAGGGCGCCGCATTGGCAGCTGGCTTGCATGACGGCCACTATAAGCATGCTCTGGCCAAAGAAAAACCCGCCCGGAGCATGTCCGGGCGGGTCTTCTGTTTCAGGCTGCGGCCTGAAGGTGCCGGTAAGCGTTAAAGCTTACTTGGCGCCCTTCAGAGCGGCGCCCAGGATGTCGCCCAGCGAAGCGCCGGCATCCGAGGAACCGTACTGTTCCACAGCTTCCTTCTCTTCGTGCAGCTGACGCGCCTTGATCGAGAAGCTGGGCTTCTTCGAGCGGTCGAAACCGGTGACCATGGCGTCGATCTTCTGACCGGCCTGGAAACGGTCGGGGCGCTGCTCGTCGCGGTCGCGACCCAGGTCCGAACGCTTGATGAAGCCGGTGGCACCATCTTCGCCAGCCTGGACTTCCAGACCGCCATCGCGCACTTCCAGAACCGTCACGGTGACGACTTCGTTGCGCTTCAGGTTCGAGCCCGAAGCGGCCACGCCGCCAGCGGCCGGAGCGCCCTTCTCGAGCTGCTTCATGCCGAGCGAGATGCGCTCCTTCTCGACATCGACGTCGAGAACGACAGCCGAAACCTGCTCACCCTTGCGGTGCAGGGCCAGCGCGTCTTCACCCGAGATGCCCCAGGCGATGTCCGACATGTGGACCATGCCGTCCACGTCGCCATCCAGGCCGATGAACAGACCGAATTCGGTCGCGTTCTTGACTTCGCCCTCGACGGTCGAACCGACGGGGTGACGCTCGGCGAAAGCTTCCCAGGGGTTCTGCTGGGCCTGCTTGAGGCCGAGCGAGATGCGGCGCTTGTCCGAATCGACTTCCAGCACCAGCACGTCGACTTCCTGCGAGGTCGAGACGATCTTGCCGGGGTGGACGTTCTTCTTGGTCCAGGACATTTCCGAAACGTGAACCAGGCCTTCGATGCCGGGCTCCAGCTCCACGAAGGCGCCGTATTCGGTGATGTTGGTGACGGTGCCGCGCAGCTTGGCGCCGACGGGGTACTTGGCGGCCACGCCATCCCACGGATCCGACTCAAGCTGCTTCATGCCGAGGCTGATGCGCTGCGTGTCGTGGTTGATGCGGACGATCTGCACGCGGACGGTGTCGCCGATGGCGATCACTTCGCTCGGGTGGTTGACGCGCTTGTAGCTCATGTCGGTGACATGCAGCAGGCCGTCGATGCCGCCCAGGTCCACGAACGCACCGTAATCGGTGATGTTCTTGACGACGCCATCGATGATCTGGCCTTCGGCCAGGTTCTGGATCAGGCCCGAACGCTGCTCGGCGCGGGTCTCTTCCAGCACGGCGCGGCGCGACACGACGATGTTGCCGCGGCGACGGTCCATCTTCAGGATCTGGAAGGGCTGCGGCACGTCCATCAGCGGGGTGACGTCACGCACGGGGCGGATGTCGACCTGCGAACCGGGCAGGAAGGCTACGGCGCCGTCGAGATCGACGGTGAAGCCACCCTTCACGCGGCCGAAGATCACGCCTTCAACGCGCTTGCCTTCGCCGAACTCGTTCTCGAGCTTGTCCCAGGCGGCTTCGCGGCGCGCACGGTCGCGCGACAGCATGGCTTCGCCTTCGGCGTTCTCGACGCGGTCAACGTAAACCTCGACTTCGTCGCCGACCTTCAGGCCATGCGGCTGGCCGGGGGCGGCGAATTCGCGCAGGGCCACGCGGCCCTCGCTCTTCAGGCCCACGTCGATGACGGCCTTGTCGTTTTCGATGGCGGTGATGGTGCCCTTGACCACGCGGCCTTCAAAGCCGCCGGCGGCGGCGCCGCCCAGGGTTTCATCAAGAAGCGCGGCAAAATCGTCGCGCGAGGGGGTGCTCATAAAAGAGTCCTTGGTGTCGATGTTTCCGGCCAGGCGGTTGTCTCCGCCGGTCTTTCCTCCAGCTGCCACACCATGCGGCAGATGGGCCAAAAAGGGCCGAACCACCCATGGGGCCGTATGCCGTCATGGGTATTCCGACAGACTCACGCCGGTCGGAACGGGCCGCGCACTAAGCCAATCCGGCATGAAACGCAAGGAAATAGGCGGGTTTGGGGCCGTCGATTGAGCGATTCCCGATGATTCGCCCCCGAAAATCTCGGTTCATCTTTGTAACGGGGCATCTGATCCCGCGTTTTGTTGCTCGTTCATGTTCGGGCTAGGCTGGCGGGTGCCATTCTTACGACGGTTCGCGACATTCTGTCACAAGAGGATACGACCTTATGAAGGCACATTTTGGCAAGTTCGCGTTGATCGTGGTGGCCGGTTCGCTGGCTCTTGGCGGTTGCGCCACCACGGGTTCGGTGAAGCGGGCGCAGGCACGCGCCGATCAGGCTTTCGTCGAAGGCCAGAAGGGCCAGGCCGATGCGGCCCGCGCCCAGGGTAGCGCCGATGCGGCCGGTGCTGCGGCTCAGCGCGCACAGGGTTCCGCCGATGCGGCGGGCAGCGCGGCGCAGGGTGCCGGTGCTGCGGCCCAGCAGGCGCAGGCCACGGCGAATGCCGCTCAGGCCAATGGCGATCAGATCACCGCGCTCAGCTCGCGTCTGCACAAGCTGGAAGCGGCCGAATGGCGCCGCCACCATCCCAAGAAGGCCAAGCATCGCCATCACCCCAAGCCCAAGCCCGTGCAGAACAACGAAGGGCAGGCCAAATTCCATCAGTAAGATGGTTCATTCCTGAGATGTCTCAGGGTTGAGATCGACGCAGGGATGGCGGGGTGAAAACCCCGCCATTTCCTTTCAGGCGCCAAAGGTTCAGGCGAAGGCTTTGTCCACCAGGGCGATGGCTGCGGCGATGGCGGCATCCTTGCCCAGATCCGAGGTGTCGAGCGTCACGGCATCGTCAGCCGCGCGCAGCGGCGCTTCGGCGCGTTCCCGGTCGCGGCGGTCGCGGGCTTCCAGATCAGCGGCGATCTCCTCCAGCGTGATGGCGCGGCCCTGGGCCTGCATTTCCAGAAAACGGCGCTGGGCGCGGGCGTCCACGCTGGCGACGATGAACAGCTTGGCGGGGGCCTCTGGCGCGATCACCGTGCCGATGTCGCGCCCGTCCAGCACCGCGCCGCCTGCCTGCGTGGCAAAGGCCCGCTGGCGGTCATAGAGCGCCTGCCGCACCGCAGGATGCACCGAGACGCGACTCGCCAGACCGCCGCTGGCCTCGCTGCGCAGTTCGGGATCCTCCAGCAGCGAATCGGGGAAGGAGCAGGCGGCCAGCGCATCGCCCGCATCGTCCGGATTGCCGCCATCGAGCGCCACCTGTCGCCCCACCGCGCGATACAGCAGGCCCGTATCGAGATGCGGCAGGTTGAAATGCGCGGCCAGAGCCTTGGCAATCGTGCCCTTGCCCGAGGCCGTGGGGCCATCGACGGCGATAATCATCACAGAATCCTTATTCCTGGGGCGAGGTCCGCCCACATGCTTGTCCGCAGGGGCGCCTCATGCAGGGCGCCTGGCGCGCTCAAGCCGCGACCAACCCGGCCATCAGCGGCATGAAATTGGGGAAGCTGGTGGCGATGGGGCTGACATCGTCGATCGCCACGCCGCCGGTGCTGGCCAGACCGGCCACGGCCATGCTCATGGCGATGCGGTGGTCCAGATGGGTGACGACCGGGGCCTTGTTGCCGCCAGGCAGAGGCGCGCCCGCCGTGCCGTCGATCACCATGCCGTCCTCGGTTTCGTGCAGGGTGGCGCCGGCCAGTTCGAGCGCCTCGCGCATCACTGTGATGCGGTCCGATTCCTTGACGCGCAGCTCTTCAAGCCCGGTGCAGACCGTGCGGCCCTCCGCCAGAGCGGCAGCCACGAACAGCACCGGGAACTCATCGACCATGCTAGGCACCACCGCCGGATCGACGTTGATGCCTTTCAGTGCGGAATGGCGCACGCGCAGATCGGCGACGGGCTCGCCGCCGACGATGCGGGGGCTCACCTCCTCGATGCTGCCGCCCATCTGGCGTAGCACGGTGACGATCCCGGCGCGGGTGGGGTTGAGGCCGACGTTCTCGATCAGCACATCGCTGCCCGGCACGATCAGCGCGGCCACGATGAAGAAGGCGGCGGAGGAGGGGTCGCCGGGGACGGTGATGGTCTGGCCGGTCAGATTGGCCTCGCCACGGATGCGAATCACGCGTTCCCCATTCTCCTCTTCGACCGTGAGATCGGCGCCGAAACCTTGGAGCATGCGTTCGGAATGGTCGCGGGTGGGGACGGGCTCGATCACCGTAGTGATGCCCGGCGTGTTGAGCCCGGCCAGCAGAATCGCGCTCTTCACCTGAGCGCTGGCCACCGGCAGGCGGTAGGTGATCGGCACGGCGGGCTGGGCGCCCTGCATCGTGAGGGGCAGGCGGCCACCCTCGGAGGCCGTGAACTGCGCGCCCATGCTGGAGAGCGGATCGATCACCCGGCCCATCGGGCGCTTCGACAGGCTGGCATCGCCCACAAAGGTGGCGGTGATGGCATGGCTGGACACCAGCCCCATCAGCAGGCGCGTCGAGGTGCCCGAATTGCCCATGTCCAGCGCGGTTTCGGGCTGGAGCAAGCCGCCCACGCCCACGCCGTTGATCACCCATTCGCCGTCCGGCTGCTTTTCGATGGTCGCGCCCATGGCGCGCATCGCGGCGGCGGTGGACATCACATCTTCGCCCTCCAGCAGGCCCGTCACGCGGGTCTCGCCGATGGCCAGCGCGCCCAGCATGATCGAGCGGTGGCTGATCGACTTGTCGCCGGGCACGCGGATCGTGCCTTTCAGCGCCCCGCCAGCGGTGAAGGTGTGGGGGCGGGGCTGGCTGGAATGGCTCACGGGCGATCTTTCTGGTCGGCGTTGACAGGGAGGGGCCCCGTCACCAGATATCTGCTGTTGGGCCACCAATCGCGCGGCTTTTGACAGCGCGAACCAGCTATGGCAAGGCGCGACGCGCTTCGGGGGGCTTGCGCTTCTCTCGCAATGCGTCATGACGATATTTTTCCGCGCCTCTGCGCGCGGCCCGCCAGATTAACGGCGGCATCAGTGAGGAACAGCATGGTCAAGCCAGAATGGGGCGCCAAGCACGGCTGCCCGAAATGCGGCACCCGCTTTTATGACCTGGGCAACAGCGACCCGGTTACCTGCATCGAATGCGGCTATGCCTGGACGCCCGAGCCGGTGCTCAAGAGCAAGCAGCCCATCCCCTATGAGGAAATCCAGAAGAAGGAATCCGCAACGCCCGATGGCGATCTGGCGGATGAGGACGATCTGGACATCGACGATGACGGCGATTCGCCGGACAATGACGTCGATCTGGGCGGCGACGACGATCTGGGCGTGGCCGGTCACGACGACGAGCCGGACGAAGTTTAAGAGTTTTTCGCGGGGTTTTCATTTTTCTGACAGCTTCGCGAAAAAATCTCTTGCCAAGGTTGGGCCTGCCTCCTAGTGGGGCGGCCCGGCCGGAAGGCAGGGACGGAACAAACCACCCAGGGATGTTTCGGTTCAAATGGTTACGGGGCCTTAGCTCAGCTGGGAGAGCGCCTGCATGGCATGCAGGAGGTCAGCGGTTCGATCCCGCTAGGCTCCACCATTT
>NZ_BCZE01000076.1 GCF_001598555.1 Novosphingobium rosa NBRC 15208 | reverse complement strand
CCACGGGCCACGCATCCCGGCTGGGGCGTGATCTCAGGAATGCGTTTGGCTCGAAGGACTATGCCCGCGAGGAACTGATCGCGGAAATGGGTTCGGCCTTCCTCTGTGCCGCGCTGGGTATCGTGCCGACTGTACGGCATGCCGATTATATCGGCTCATGGCTTGAGGTGTTGCGTGAGGACAATCGCGCGATCTTTCGGGCAGCCAGTCAGGCAAGCAAGGCAGCCGATTGGCTGCTGGCCCGCCATGCGGAAGCCTCGGCATTGGGGCCAGGCAGCCCGGCGACCAGCGGCGGGAGGGCGGCGGCATGATCCTGCTTCCTGAACGCCTTCGCGTGGCGCTGAGCGTCAACACCGGACGTCAACTTGCTGCCCGCCGAGATGACCGGCCCGAGCCTGATCCAGTCCCCTTGCTCAAGCTGTTCAATCCGGTGGGATCGGCCATCTGGCTGGCATCGGAACTGGCCGAGGATGGCGATACGCTCTTTGGTTTATGTGAAGCTCAACATAAGCCGAACTATGTGAAGCCCGGTGATATGTTGAGCTGGCCGCAAAACGTGGCGGGCCGGTTCAGCTTTCTAGGCCACGCACTCAACATAACGCGCATGCTCCGATCGTCTCAGGACGAAAGGAACAGCAAAATGTCATACGCTAATTATCGCGATGATCTGCGCGAGCGCGTGGATGCCTTCATGGATCACCTCCGGCAGCAGGGTTACGCCGAAGGCACCGTTCTCCATTACAGCCACTGTTGCCGTCACTTCGCGGTGTGGCTCGCCGATCAGCGTGTCGCGCTATCATCGGTCGATTATGAGGTCGTGGATCGCTTCGCCACGCATCACTGTACGTGTCCGGGGGCGTTCAGGCATGGCAGTCAGCGGAATCGCAGCTACGTCGCCTCGATCCGGCGCTTCGCCCGCTATCTGGCCGACCTAGGGCTGACCCCAAAATCGATCTGGGGCGAGAAAAGCGATAACCGGCTTCGCCCGTTCCGCGAATGGCTGCGCCAACATCGCGGCACCAGCGACGTCACGAACCTACGGCATGTCCATGCGATCAGCACATTGCTGCCGCAGTTGGGTAACGATCCGACGCGCTATGACGCCGCGCTGATCAACAGGGTGATCCTGAGGAATCTGGAGCAGGCGTCGCGGGCCAGCGTCCAATTGATGTGTGGCTCGTTGCGGATGTATCTGCGGTTCCTCTCGGCATCCGGCGCGTGCCCGCCAGCGCTGGTCGGCGCGGTCCCCCGGATACCGCGATGGCGGCTTGCGACGTTGCCGCGCTACATCCTGAATGACGATGTGGAGCGCGTGATCGCGTCATGCGATCCGGGCACCGCCCGGGGGCTTCGCGACCGTGCGATCCTGCTGCTGCTAGCGCGCCTTGCCCTTCGCGGCGGCGATGTGGCGAACCTCGACCTGGGCGATATCGACTGGGATAACGCGCTGATACGCGTGGCTGGGAAAACACGGCATGCCGTGGCGTTGCCACTCCCGCAGGATGCTGGTGACGCCCTGCTTGCCTATATCGAGCACGCCCGACCAATCGCCGCGTCCAGCAAGGTGTTCCTGCGTGTGATCGCGCCGTTCGTGCCGTTCGCATGTTCATCGCCGATCGCAACCATCGTGCGGGATGCGCTCGCCCGTGCAGGCGTGGACAATGCTAATCTGCGCGGCGCTTATCTACTCCGCCACTCGGCCGCGACGAACATGCTGCGGACTGGTGCGACGCTCGATGCCGTGGGCGCGGTGCTTCGGCACCGTTCGCCGGAGACGACCGCGATCTATGCCAAGGTCGATACAGCGATGCTCGGCCAGATCGTGCAGCCGTGGATCGGAGGTGCGTCATGCTGATGACTGCCCATGTCCAGCGCTACGTCGCGATCAAGCAGGGGCTTGGCTACAGCTTCGTCGACCAGGCGCAAATGCTCAACAAATATGCCGCGCTAGCCGATGAGCGCGGGGACGAACATACGCTCGCGAGCCGGATCATCGAATGGTCGTCAGCAGCGCCATCGAGTCTTGGATCGCGCGAGCGCCTGCGGGTCGCACGCGCCTTTGCGGTCTCCATGCACGCCGAAGATAACCGCAACGAGATACCTCCGCGCGACATGTTCGGGAGGGGGAAGCGGCCACGGCCTCGTCCGCATATCCTGAGCACGGCGGACATCGCGCAGATCATGGACGCCGCGCTATCAGTCCCGCCGATCGCATCGATCACGCCCTACACCTATCACCATCTGTTCGGACTGCTTGGTGCGACGGGACTGCGCGTGTCCGAAGCGGTAGCGCTGTGCGACGGCGATGTTACGCCCGACGGGCTGGTGATCCGCGAGACCAAGTTCCACAAGAGCCGGCTTGTCCCGATCCATGAAAGCACGCGGAGCGCGCTCGCCGACTATCTGATGCTCAGGCGTCGGATCGGCGGCCAAAGCCCGCACATCTTCGTGCTATCGACGGGTGAGCCTCCCGATCACGCAACGGTGAGCCGAACGTTCATTCGGCTCGCGCGACAGCTTGGCCTGCGCGGCCCGGTGAGCGAGAGCGGCCCGCGGTTGCATGATCTTCGTCACAGCTTCGCGATCCGTTCACTCGAACAATGTGGCGGTGATCGCGCAGCGATCAATCGCCACATGCTCGCGCTTAGCACCTACCTCGGCCACGCCTGTCTCTCCGACACCTACTGGTATCTGGAAGCGACCCCGGTGCTGGTCCGCCAGATCGCGCAGGCGACCGAGGCCTTCCGGAAAGGCGGTGCGGCATGACAGCCCTCGCACCACACCTCAGCGCGTTCCTGCTTGAGCATCTGCCACGTGATCGCGGCGCCAGTCGCCACACGATCGACAGCTACGCCTATGGCTTCCAGTTGCTGGTCAGCTTTGCCGCAAAACGGCTGCGCGTCCGACCTTGCGCGCTTGAGATCGAGCAACTGAACGCAGATATGATCCTCGCCTTCCTCGATCATATCGAGACCGGCCGCCAAAACACGCCGCGCACCCGCAACGCGAGGTTGGCAGCGATCCGGTCCTTCTTCCGCTTCCTCGAATATCGGGCACCTGCATGCCTCCACGTCGCCACGCAGGTGCAGGCCTTGCCCGCGAAGCGAGTCGAAGAACCACTGGTCGATTATCTGACGCGCGCCGAGTTGCAGACCGTGCTCGATGCACCGGATCGACACACGCGATCCGGCATCCGCGACCGGGCGATGCTGCACCTAGCCTATGCCTGCGGCCTGCGCGTCTCGGAGTTGACCGGGCTCCAGCTTGACGACGTCACCAGACCCGCGATCGATACCATCCACGTGCTCGGAAAGGGCCGCCGCGAGCGTGTGTTGCCGCTGTGGAAAGAGACGCAAACGGTCTTGCGGGACTGGCTCCGGATACGTCCCGCGACCTCCGACAATGCCGTGTTCCTCAATGCTCGCCGAGAGGCGATGAGCCGTCACGGCTTCGCCAATCGGCTCGCTGTGCACATCGGGACAGCGCAACGTTCAGCCCCGAGCCTTGCGCGCAAAAGAGTAACGCCACACGTCCTGCGACACACCTGCGCCATCCACACCCTGGAGGCGACCGGCGATATCCGGCGCGTGGCGCTGTGGCTTGGCCACAGCAGCGTGACAAGCACCGAGATCTATCTGCGGATCGACCCAAGCGAAAAGCTCGACATCCTCGATGCAGGCGTTCCGCCGCAGATCAAGCGCGGCACGTTCACCGGGGTCTCTGATCGCCTGCTGGCGATGCTGGAGGCCAGCCATGGCCGATAATTATGTGAAGCAATCAAACGCCGGTGCCGCGCAATGCGGCACCGGAAAGACCCGGCTCAACATAACACGGTGCTCCACATACTTTGGCCTTGCCGATCTGGGTTTTGGTTGCCCGGAACTCGGTTCCTTCAGCCTGCATGAGATCGGATCGGTACGCCTGCCTTTTGGCCTGCAGATCGAGCGCGATCTCTATTTCTCGACACCCCATCCCCTGTCGGTCTGGACGGAGACGGCTCACCAGTTGGGCTCGATTGCTCAGGCAGAGATCGCTTTGCGCCGATTGGACGCATCCCCTGTTTCGCGGCCCCACTGAGGTCAACCGCGAGAAGCGCGGGCGGGCGTTCTCCCGCCCATCTGAAAACCGGTCCGTCGATCGTGGAAGGTCAGAACGGACCGGCACTCGCTTGGAGTAACGCTGATGAAACTCGACTTTATCGATCTTGGCAAGCTGTCTGTCAGCAAGGCGAACATGCGCTTTTCCAAAAAGGCACCTGATGTGTCCGATATTCTGCCCACCGTGCGGCAGCGCGGGGTAATCGTGCCGTGCCGTCAGTCGCCGATCCTCGAAGGACAGCGTCACTCGATAACAAGCCGCAAAACTGACGGATATCCGCCAGAAAAATGCATCGGAGGACAGTTGACGTATGACCTAAGATCCCGATGAGGTGACCCGCTGGGAAAGCTTTACCCGGCTGGTGAAAGAGGGGCGCAGCCTCTCTGAGGTTGCGATCACCTTCGGTCTGCCCGAGATCGGGGTGAAGCGCATCCTAGCGCTGGGCAATCTCCTGCCTCGCATTCGTGACCTCTACCGCCGGGACAGGATCGATGGTCCGACGATTCGCCATCTGACCATGGCCAGCAAGAGCAGGCAGCGGGACTGGCTGGCCCTGTTCGATGATCCGCAAGGCCATGCGCCTTGCGGCCATCACCTCAAGGCCTGGCTCCTGGGTGGACAGTCAATTCCGGTCAAGCACGCCCTGTTCGACACCGAGGGCATGGTCGGGATCATTGCCGATCTCTTCGGGGAGGATCGCTATTTCGCTGATGGCGAGACCTTCTGGGCAGCGCAGAACGGGGCCATCGAAACTCGCCGTCAAGCCTATCTCGAAGCTGGATGGGGTGATGTGGTCATCGTGCCGACATCAGAGCATTTCCACCATTGGGAGCATGAGAAGGCCCCCAAGCGCAAAGGCGGGCGCGTCTATATCGATCTGCACCGGGATGGGGAGGTGGTCTTTCATGAAGGCTACATCACCACGACGGAAGCCCGCCGCATCGAGCGGGGCGAGCCTGCCTCGACCGAGGAAAAGCCCGCTCGCCCGGAGATCACCGGCACGATGCAAAACTACATCGACCTGCATCGCCATGCCGCCTTGCGGGCTGCATTGGTCGGGCATGCAGGCGTGGCCCTGCGGTTGATGGTGGCGCATGCCATTGCCGGATCGCCGCTGTGGTCTGTCAGGGTGGAGCCCCAGACGACGCGCCATGACGGCATCCGCGAGAGCGTGGAGAACAGCCGGGGCGAGGCTGATTTCGATGTCGCGCGGCGCAGGGTTCTGGCTTTGTTGGGTTTCTCGGCGGAGGAACCTACGGTGACGGGCGGGGCGCTGAGTGCCAAGGGGTATGGGAGCAATCTGGTTGCGGTCTTTGCCCGGCTGTTGGCGCTAGGGGATGAAGAGGTGCTTTCCGTCATTCCTGTGGTGATGGGCGAGACGCTGGCGAGCGGCAGTGCCATTGTCGAAGCGGTCGGGCAGCATATCGGGATGGACATGGCGCCCTATTGGCAGGCTGATGATGCCTTTTTCGAGGTGCTGCGCGATCGTGACGTGCTGGCGGCCATAGTGGAGGAGGTCGCGGGCGAAGTCATCGCGGGTGCCAATGCCGGGGAGAAGGGCAAAGTCCTCAAGTCCATCATCCGTGACCATCTTGAGGGAGTGGAGGGGCGCGAGAAGCGGCAGGACTGGGTACCGCGCTGGATGGTGTTCCCGCCTTCGGCTTATACCGCGCGGGGCGGTGTCGGGACGGTTGATCAGGCTGCCAGAGTTGCTGATGCCCTTGCCGAGTACGATGGGACTAAAGATGAGGATGACCTCCCATTCCTGGAGCAGGCGGCATGAACCGCGATCCAGAGCGGCTGATTGCCGCGCTCGATCAGCTCCCGATGGTGCTCCGTCTTGTCTATCTCTTATCGGCGAGGGACGACATGAATTATGCCGATATCGCTTTCCGGCTGGGGGTATCTCAGAAGGAAGTTCAAGCCCATCTGGCGGAAGCTCTCGTGCAGCTGGTGGGACTGCTGGATGATCCATAAAGGGAGGGAGGACGCCCTTCATTGCCTATTCTCGCCGCGAGCTTCGGCCCCTTGAGCAAGTCTCAAGGGGCCTTTTCTTGCCCGCCATCGTCACCCGTTTCGAGGTGAGGCTCCCGGCTGGAAAACAGCCGATAGAATGCCTCTTCGCTAAGGCGCTGTCCCTCCTCGGTCAGGATAAGCGACCTGGCCTTGCCCACCGGATCAAGGATCAGGCCTTTGTGGTGGAGCCTCGCAAGGGCACTCCAATCAAAGGACTTCCAGGCGCGCCATATGGGTGTGGGGCTGCCGTCATCGTGCAGCGTGAGGTGCATCAAAGCCAACACCGCTTCATCAATCAGATCAGGGTCGATCTCGGGCCTGTTCATTGGTCCCTCTGTGCTCGCCAATGATCTCCATCGCGTCCCAAATCCTAGCACGCCGTTCGGTGGCTGCGCCCTGATTTTATTCCAATCCCTACGGTGATTTGGAGATTTGTCGGGTTGCTGCTATGCTTCTCGGGCGTTGCGCAAAGGGCAGCGCCGGGACTGGTAATCCCGTCGAGAAAGCGATTCCTGGGCGACTTCCGTTGCCCGGGGTGGCGTTGCGCATGTCCAGGTACCTCGGTGCTAAAGGCAGCGGCGCATGTCTCGACGTGTTACCAGCCCCGGCACCTCCCGCGCTCAGCGCGCGGGAGTTACGGGACCTTTTCACCGCATCAGTCCCTCGCTTCCGCCAACCCGCGATGATGCGGAACGGAGGTGCATATGGTTGAGCCTGCCCCCACGTCGAATCCCACGCCAAAGCGGCGAGCGAAAAGGCGTCGACCGCCGCCGGCGTTCATAACGGAATCGTCATCACCCAATGATGATGAACTTGAAGAACTGGCTGTACATTCCGGGCACCAGCCGCTGAAGCTGATACGCTCCAGGGAGGGGCGTGAACTTAGCGAATGCCGCTTTCATACGGCACTGGAATTCTTCCCGTCCCGTCGTGCGACCGAGATCGCGGGGGTTACGGACACCTTCTATAAGGCAGGCATCACAGCCCAGTTGGCCTTGTCATCCCACTTGCTTGATGTCGGCTTTCCGGATCGCTGGTGTGCTGCCCATATAGGGTACAAGATCGCCCAGTCGCTAAAATATGCAAACGCGACCGGCCTCAGCCACAATTGCCCGAATATGGGCCATTTGGCGATGGTGCTGAACCCCTATTGGAAATGGAATACCATGTCGATTGCGTCGCGTGGTGTGCCCAAGGATGGTGGTTTCACCCCTGAGGAAATCCGGTCCTTGTTGAGAGCGTTGCTGATGCGGATCAGTGATGTGACTGGCCATGCCATACCCCAGAAATTTTGGAATGACCCGGATCGATGGGGGCCGGAGATTGCGCAAAAATAGCCTGTCTCTGTGTTGTGCGTCCCCCGCTGGCGGCAGCAAGGTTCCACTCCTTTTTCCTCCACCGGGCGCTGGCGTTGTCCTGGCGCCGGAGGCGCTGCGCCCCAGACGCAAACCACCGAGACACCGTGAACAAGCTCTTTTCAGCCATGATCGCATGGCGGGCACAGTCACATCTTTTCTCAGCGCAGATGCGCAACAGAGGTGCTTATGGAGAATGACGCCTTCCCACACCGATCTGGAAGCTTTCTCAAATGGGTGACGCACAAACCTTATGATCGGCGGCAACTCGCCACAGCCATAACGAAAAATGTGTCGTTAGCGGACCTGTTCGAAAGGCTGGGAGATCCGCCCATGAACTTGCGCCCGACGGCGGACGGGGATGACCTCGCAAAACACCGGTATAAAACTGCCGAGATGTTCTATCCCGTCCGTGATTTCTGGCCAAGGGACAGGATCAGCCATCTTTACTACAGTGCGGGGATGACTGCCCAATTTGCGCTCTCAGCACACATTTTGAAGGCTGGCGTTCCGGACAGTTGGTGCGCTGCCCGAATAGGATATTTGGTAGCCCATTCACTGGCCTATGCCAACGCCACAGGGCTAAATCATCACTGCCGTCGAATGGCTCGCCTTGCCGCCGTCTTGACCCCATACTGGCGATGGAACGCGCACAGCAAATTCCAATACGGCCATCCGGACGATCCCGGATTTGAGCCTGATGAAATATGCTCACTCCTCCGGGGGCTTCTGGCCAAGGTGCGCATGACCACAGGCTTTGCGCTGATTGATAATGATCTGGCCTGACGTGAGGCTAACCTGTTTGGCGGTTCCAGTTGAGCAGGTCAGGTTGAGCAACCATCTGAAATTGGATGCGATCCTTTCACTATGAGCGACGAAGGGCGTTCAAAGATTTCGGACGACCTCAAGGAGTGGTAACGGCTCACCTTCTTTGACTTGCTGGGTCGCCTGGGCGATCTGAGCACGGCTTACCACGCGCTGGCCGGAAAACGCCTCGGGCAGGAAATCCGTGACGTAATGCTCCGGTCCATTGTAGGCGACGGAGCCGGTGGTCGCTTCGAAATCGAGGCAGAAGAAGAGCAGGTGATGGGCCCGCGTTTCAGTCTGGCGGAAGGCTGGGCCACGCTTCGTTCCGGTCGCTTTTACCTGAACCGTCCGGCCATCCCTGGCATAGCCATCGATCCCCTCGGTCGATTTCGTTTCAACTAGCCTGACGCCAAAAAGCTCTGCCGCAATGGCTTCGCCGATGTCGCCCACCAGGTTGCCGCGAGGGTGAATTTCAGCTCGACCTGACTGCCTTGCGCCCGAAGGATTTCTTCATAATGGCTACGCACCTTGTTCCTGGCTTCGAGCAAGTGGGCGATCGCAGGAGGTAGGGGAAAGGTGTGCATCTTTGTCATCCTGCCTTCTCGAAAATGGTTGAGCCCGGGCCGATCTCGGCGTGATGCTTGGGGCACATTGAGGCTTCCGGGGGCATGGTGCTTCTGGGTAGCTCCAGGGTTCCAAGGTGACGGCATGACTGCCGTTCAAACCTGATTTGATCTAGCTGAAAGGTCAGCGGGTTGCCTCCCGCTTCGTCAATTGATCGGGCGCATTCGCAAGCTCATGCGGAGGGCCTGACGCACGCCGGAAGGGGCGTAAGTTGTAATGCACCGTACGCACGGGTGCTGTGCGATATAATGATGCTACTTCAATGAATTAACCGTGTGATGCGTGCCACACAAATTTGTAGTTGGCCTGTGAGGCACGCATCACAAGATGGGTGCCGCTTTTTCATGTATATGAAAATAGAGACCTTTCCCTTGTGAGGCCTGCATCACAAGCAAGAAAATCACGGCCACCGCAGATGGCTTGCTCTTGTGTCGATTTTCGGGTTCCTCGAGGTCATCTCTCGACCGAGATCAGGGCAACTAACCCGCTTGAAAAGACGAGCTGGGTCGGTTACGGTTCTGTTGCTTCACCAACCTGTCGGAGGCTCTTTTCAAGGAGCTTCTGTATTATGCATAAAATCGATATTCGCCTTGATCAGGCGATTTTTGATCTGCTCATCAAACAAGCTGATGATGCTGGTGTGCCTCTTTCACTCTACTGCCGTGATCTCCTGATCCAGGCTGTCGATGACGAGCAGCGACAAGCAGGCGCGTCATGCGATGACATGCTTGGAACCTCGATACAGATCCTGTCGATCCTGGCGACCTATGTGGGGACAGAAATCCCTGAGGTGTTGGAACAGGGGCTGAAGGAAGCAAGGACAATCCTCATGGAACGTGGCCTTCTGGCCGACGGTGACCCGAAATGAGAGGGCATATGCCTCCCCGGCGGGACCTGCGGCAACCCGTTTCAAGCGATCTCGGATCGACGGGACCTTCTTCGGTTTCAGGATCTGTCGTCCCACATCGATCGGGTGTGGTTCAGCAGCAAATTGCCGATCGTATCATTCGTCTGAAAACGGTTTTGGCTCGAACGGGGCTTTCCCGATCGACGATTTATCGCAAGATCGCCGATGGCAGTTTCCCTCGGCAGATTGCCATTGGAACGCATAGCGCTGGTTGGCGGGAGTCAGCCATAGATCGTTGGATTGAGAACCCGGTTGGGTGGCGTGAGTCCGGGCGAGAGGGTGCTGCCCTGCATGATTGACAGGATCATGCAAAATGCTTTGTCGACTAGGATGATCTCACTTTGAAGGGGAGGCTCGTGGTCCAATTTTGTGGTCAATTGGTTGGCCAGATATTTCTCCGGGTTGGAACGAGTGGTTGTAACAGAAGGCCCTCGTTCCCCCAACCTATGCTAAGGCTTGGATGGGCGCAGCGCAGCTGCCGGAAACATTCGTGCCCCCTGCAAAAGGGGGGGCTTGTTGCTTCACACAGACCAGCCTCGCCTTGATCATCACCGGTACAAATCTTGACTTTTTGCCACATATTACCTGTTTCAGGAGAGCGGTTATGATCCGCCTGAGAGGAAGCGATGCCCGGTCATGATCCGCGCGCCATTGCCAATGAGTTCATCAAGCTCTCAGGCAATCGGCCCTTCAACCAGATGTGGTTACAGAAGCTCGTCTATATGGCGAACGGCTGGAATCTGGCCATCAACCACAACCCGCTCACCGATGCCCGCATCGAGGCTTGGGATGGCGGCCCGGTCTATCGCAAGATCTGGAACCACCTGCGCGATTACGGCTATGACGCCGACAGTAAGCTGCTGTGCCGCCCCAGCGATGGCCCTTATGAGGCGCCGCTCTCGCAGGAAGAGCGCGATGTGATCGAACATGTCTGGAAGCGCTATGGCGATTACAGCGGCAACGAGCTGTCGCAGATGACTCACCATAGCGGCACGCCCTGGAGCAACACCTATTTCGGACGCGGGCGCAACGCCGCCCTCGATGAAGGCGAGATTCAACGCTACTTCGTAGATCTGGCCCTTGCCGGACGACAGTAACCTCCCTCAGGTCACGCTCCATGACATCGACACCGCCCCCACCGGGTAAGTGCATCCGTCACGCAATGCCGTCCCGGTGTCCGAAAGCGATCTGCGCGATGCTCTGGCGCGGGTCAGCAATGAAAAAGAAGCGCTGCGGCAAGAGCTGGATGCGACGCGCAAGCATGTCCGCACCATCCAGATTCTCGATGAGCTGATCGAGCCCTATGCGCGCAAATCCTTCACCTTCATGTGCGTCTATTGCGGTGTGGTGGCGCTGATTCTGCTGCTGGATGGCTGCCAGGTCACCGGCTTCAAGCTGCCTGATGAGGTGCTGAAATATCTGGTGGGCAGCACCGCCACCACGGTGATCGGTCTGGTTGGCATGGTGCTGACGGGCATTTTTGTCGGGGCGCGGCGGCGCGAGGATTGATCCCTCAAAGCGCCTTTGGGCAGCCCGGTTTGGGCAAGGACAGCGCGGGATTGGTCAGAAAACCCTGATCGGTCAGCGCGGCAAGAAAAGCCTCGATCGCCGCCTGATCGGGGGCGGCATAATGCAGGCCATGGCGGGCGATGGCAGCGGCCAGAGTCGGGCTGGCGCCATCGTGGAAATAGGGTGCTGTCACCATCACATTGCGCAAAGACGGCGTGCGGAAAGCGCCCTTGTCCTCCACCTTGCCGGTGATCTCGAAGACACCCAGATCGCGCGGCTGGGGGGCTTCCAGCGCGTGAAAGCGCAGATCGGTGAAGTCCGGCCCGGCATGGCATGCGGCACAATCGCGGCGGATGATCTTCTGCCCCGCGCGCGCCTGAGCGGACAACACCCCTTGGTCATAGGGACTGCCGCGCGAGATCAGCATGGCCTCGAAACTGCCCAGCGCCTCCGCCATGCGGTCATAGGTCAAAGCGCCATCCGTGGCGGGAAAAGCCTGCGCGAACAGCATGCGATAGCAGGGATTGGCCGAGAGGCGCTTGATGATCTCGCCCTCCTGACCCTTCATCCCCATTTCCACCGGATGCGTGCCCAGCACCGGCACCGAAACCTGCCCCGCCAGCGTCGTCTGGCGCGGATCGGCCCATGTCAGCGGCGAGAACAGCCCCACATTGCCCAGCCCCGGCACATTGCGCCGCCCCGGTTCGTCAGTGACGCCGGGATGGGTGCGGTTGCCATCGGCAAAGGCATGGAACTGCTCATGGCAGGTGGCGCAGGCCATGGTGCCATCGCGCGAGAGGTCGGCATCATAGAACAGGCGGTGGCCCAGCTCGACTCGCGCCGTGTTTTCACTCTGGTGCAATTGTCCGGCCAGCGCTGTCGTGCCCAAAGTCAGCAGCGCCAGCGCCAGCAGCCTCACACCTTTCACGGCAGGGCGACGGCCAGCACGCGGATCGTGTCGGCGCCATTGGCCGAGACCTGCACCGTGTAACGCCCCGGCTTCAGCGCGAAATCGACCATCTTGCGGATGCCGCTGCAGTCCGGCCCATGGCCATGCGCCACCGAGCGCTGCGCGCCATCGGCCCCCACCACATCCAGCCACGCCCCCGAGGACAGCGCGATGCGGTAATTGCCCGCCTGAGCCACCTCCAGCGCCATCACCCCGCCATGGCTGACCGAGCCGCCCGGCTTCTCCGGCTGCAGGGGATAGGTCACCGCAGGCGTGGGCAGCAAGGCGATCTGTGCCGCCTGTCCGAGTTTCAGCAGCGCGGCATGTGCGCCATCGGCCCCGGCGGTCAGCGGCGCGGGGCTGACCCAAGGCGCCAGCGCACCGGTGGGGGTCACAGGTCCGGTGCAGACCGGCGCGGCGGCCGGCATGCCGGCATCCTGAGCCCACAAAGGAGCAGCCAGCATCAGGCAGCCAGCGGCCAGCGGGGTGAGGGAAATGCGCATCGAACCTCCGAAAACAGGCCAAGCTGTTGTTCCTTTGGTTCATAAAGCAGAGCGGGGTGAAAAGGCCATAGTCAGCCACAAGAAAGATGCCCCGCAACAGGCCCCATACCTTGGTCTGTCCGACCCGGACTTTAGGCTGGAGGCGGCTTGTTTTCACGCCCCATGAAGCGCAGGCCTGACTCCATAAGATGATCGCTTGAGGAGTGCCGTTTCGTGACCCGTATCGCCAATCCCGCCCTGCGCGCCAAAGTCACCAGCGCCGCGCAAGCCGCCGCCATGATCCGCCCCGGCGACACGGTGGGGATGAGCGGCTTCACCGGCTCGGGCTATCCCAAGGCCGTGCCCATTGCGCTGGCCGAGCGCATCGAGGCAGCCCATGCCGCCGGAGACGACTTCCGCGTCCGCGTCTGGACGGGCGCCTCGACCGGCCCCGAACTGGATGCGGCGCTGGCCAAGGTGGACGGCATCGAATTCCGCCTGCCTTACAATTCGGACCCCATCGCCCGCGAAAAGATCAACAGCGGCCAGATGGATTACTTCGACATGCATCTGAGCCAGGTCGCGCCGATGGCGTGGCAGGGTTTTCTGGGCAAGCTGGATGTTGCGCTGGTCGAGGTGGCGGGGATCAACCCCGATGGCTCGCTGATTCCCTCCTCCTCGGTGGGCAACAACAAGACATGGCTGGACCGCGCCGACAAGGTCATCCTTGAGGTCAACAGCTGGCAGTCCCCCGCGCTGGAGGGCATCCACGACATCTATTACGGCACCCAGCTGCCCCCGCAGCGTGTGCCCATCCCCCTGCTGCGCGCCGACGACCGCATCGGATCGAACTATTTCACCGTCGATCCCGCCAAGGTGGTGGCCGTGGTGGAAACCGACGCGCCGGACCGCAACCTGCCCTTCAGCGCGCCCGATGCCTCGGCCAATGCCATCGCCGCCCATCTGATGGACTTCTTCGCCCATGAGGTGAAGGTGGGCCGCATGCCGGTTAATTTGCTGCCCCTGCAGTCGGGCGTGGGCAACATCGCCAATGCTGTGCTGTCCGGGCTGGTTGATAGCCCCTTCACCAACATGACCAGCTTCACCGAGGTCATTCAGGACGGCATGATCGACCTGCTCGACACCGGCAAACTGCGCATGGCCTCGGCCACCGCCTTCTCGCTCAGCCCCGAGGCGGCGGCGCGGGTGAATGCCGATATGGCCCGCTACCGCGACAAGATGATCCTGCGCCCGCAGGAAATCAGCAACCACCCCGAGCTGATCCGCCGCCTGGGCTGCATCGCCATGAACGGCCTGATCGAGGCCGACATCTATGGCAACGTCAACTCGACGCATGTGATGGGCAGCCGCATCCAGAACGGCATCGGCGGCAGCGGAGACTTCGCCCGCAACGCCTATGTCTCGATCTTCATGACGCCCAGCACGGCCAAGGGCGGCAAGATCAGTGCCATCGTGCCTCAGGCTTCCCACGTGGATCATATCACGCAGGACGTGCAGGTGATCGTCACCGAGCAGGGGCTGGCGGATCTGCGCGGGCTTTCGCCCCGCCAGCGGGCGCAGGTGATCATCGCCAATTGTGCGCACCCGACCTATCGCCCGATGCTGGAAGATTATTACGCGCGGGCCTTGAAGGGATCTTACGGGTTGCAGAGCCCGTCTCTGCCCGGTGAGGCCTTGAGCTGGCATCAGCGGTTTATTGAAACAGGGTCGATGCTTTAAGGTTTGGAATAAAAGAGAGAATGCGAGGGTGTTACACCCTCGCGCTCCCTTTAGTGTCTACGTGGCGCATCGGGTTCGGCGTTGCGCCCAGCTTGCCGCGCCGCAGGCAGGAAAAACTGATGCCTGCGGCGCCTTGAGTTGCGCAAGTGGAGAGCCGGGGCGCGTCATTTCGGCGCCACCACCCTTGCGTCGGAAGACGTCATGGGAGCGCGAGGGGGTAACCCCCTCGCATCATCCTTCTAACTTGCCCAAACCCTTAACCCCCGCCACAACACCCAAATGATCCTCCTCAACGACGACCCGACCGACCTGCCCATGCCCGATGGCGTGATGCGCACCCATGTCTTCCGCCCGGCGGTAGAGGGCCGCTTCCCCGGCGTGGTGCTCTATTCCGAGATCTATCAGGTGACGGCCCCCATCCGCCGCTTGGCCGCCTTTATCGCGGGCCATGGCTATGTTGTGGCCGTGCCGGAGGTCTATCACGAATATGAGGCCCCCGGCACGGTGCTGGCCTATGACCAGCCCGGCACGGACCGGGGCAACGATCTGAAATTCACCAAGCCGGTGGCCGGTTACGATGCCGATGCCCGCGCCGTGCTGGATTTCCTGCAGAACCATCCGGCCTGCACCGGGCGGCTGGCCACTGTGGGCGTTTGCCTTGGCGGGCATCTGGCCCTGCGCGCGGCGCTTGACCCGCGCGTGCAGGCCAGCGCCTGCTTCTATCCCACCGATGTCCATTCGGACACGCTGGGGCAGGGCAAGAATGACGACACGATGGCCCGGCTGGCCGAGCTGAAGGCCGAAACGCTGTTCGTCTGGGGCAGGCAGGATCCGCATGTGCCCTTCGCCGGGCGCGAGGCGATCCGCGCGCGGCTGGAGGAGGTTGGCGCGCGTTATGAGTGGCATGAGGTCAATGGCGCCCATGCCTTCCTGCGCGATGAGGGCTATCGCTATGATCCCGCGCTGTTTGTGCAGACCACAGGCTGGATGCTGGACCTGTTTGCGCGGGTGCTGAACCGGAGCGGGCAGGCGTAACGGATAAGGGGCGGCTTTCTGCCACCGGGCAAGGCTGGGGTATTTGAGCCATTGGCGCCGGGAGCGCACCGTGCATGGTGCGCGGGACTGACACGAAAGGGATTCCATGCGGCGGCACCTGTTTTCCACCATCGCCCTTGCCAGCCTGATGGTGGCCGGCGCGGCAGAGGCTCAGACCTCTACGCCCGCCGCTGCTCCGGGGCCGGGGGAGGCACCCAAGGTCACCGCGCTGTGGGCGGTGGTGAAGGAGCTGGCCGACGACAGCTATCAGGGCCGCGGCGCCGGATCGCCCGGCTATGATCGCGCGGCGGCCTGGCTGGTGAAGCAGTTGCAGGCCATCGGACTGGAACCGGCGGGCACCAATGGCTTTTACCAGCCCGTCGATCTGGTGGCCCAGCGCTTCGATGCCGCCGCCAGCCACGCCCAGCTGCTGAGCGGCACGGGTGCGGTTCCGCTCGCCATGCCGCTGTCTGTGCCGAACGACCTCTATTTCCGTGGCGCGCATGCCATGCCGGTCGATCTGACGGCGCCCATGGTCTTCGCGGGCTATGGCCTCTCCATGCCCGATGTCGGCCATGACGATTTCGCCGGGATCGATGTGAAGGGCAAGATCGTGGTGGTGGTGCCGGGCGGGCCGGAGAATGTCTCGGGATCGCGCAAGGCCAATGCCCGCAGCGAGCGCACCGCCATTCTGGCCAGGCTGGGCGCCGTGGGCCTGATCCAGCTTGCCACCCCCAAGCAGACGGAAATCCCCTGGGCGCGCCAGATCGGTCTTTCGGCCCGCCCATCGCTGATGCTGAAGGACGATGGGCTGCGCGATGTGGCGGCGCCTTTCCTCGCCGCCTCGTTGAACCCCGCCAAGGCCGAGGCCCTGCTGGCCGGATCGGGCCATAGCTTCAGCGAACTGGCCGCGCTGGCCGACTCATCCGCCTCCCTGCCGCATTTCGATCTGGCGACGCGCCTCTCCACCCATATCGCCGCCACGCAGACGGTGCTGCACAGCGCCAACATCGTCGCCCGCCTGCCGGGCAGCGACCCGGTGTTGAGCAAGCAGAATGTGGTGATCTCCGCGCATCTCGACGGGTTGGGCGTGGGCGAGCCGGTGAAGGGCGACGCCATCTACAATGGCGCGCTGGACAATGGCGTCGGCGTGGCCAGCGCCCTGACCATCGCCCGCGACCTGAAGGCCGGAAAGCGCCCGCGCCGCTCGGTGCTGTTCCTCTTCCCCACAGCGGAGGAAGGCGGCCTGCTGGGCTCGCGCTATTTCGCGATGCGCCCCAGCGTGCCCAAGGCCTCTCTGGTGGCCGATATCAATTTCGATATGCCGCTGCCGATCTTTCCTCTCACCAGCGTGACGCCCATCGGTTACGAGGAAAGCTCGCTGGGCAAGGATGCGGCGGCGGTCTCGGCGAAGCTGGGCCTGCCCATCGTGCCCGATCCCTTCCCCGACCGGAACGTCTTCATCCGCAGCGACCAGTACAGCTTTATCCGCGCTGGCGTGCCCTCGCTGTTCATGAAGCTGGGCTTCAAGCGCGATACGCCTGAGGCCGAGGTGGAAAAGGCATGGCGCGCGGGGATTTATCACTCGCCGCGCGATGACGCGAACCAGCCGGTGATCCGTCCGGTGGCGGCTGCTTTCGCGGATTACGTCACGGCGGTGGTGCGGCATGTGGCGGATGCCGCGGCCCGGCCCGCGTGGAACAAGGATAGTTATTTCGGGCGGTTTTCAGGGAAATAAGGAAGAGAGAATGCGAGGGTCATAACCCTCGCGCTCCCTTTAGTGTCTGCGTTGCGCATCGGGTTCGGCCTTGGAGCAACGTTGCGGCGCCGCATGCTTTAAGTCCCAGTGCAGCCTATCGATATTCCCTGCCTGCGGCGCTTTAAGCGGCGCAGGTGAAGAGGCTGGGCGCTACAATTCGGCGCTGCTGCCCGTGCGTCGGAAGACGTTTTGGGAGCGCGAGGGGGTAACCCCCTCGCATCTACCTTACTGCTGCTTGGCCGTAGAACTCGAAAAAGGCCGAGCCGCTGCCGATGCACCCCAAGCCTTGTTTGGCTGGGCCTGCATGGTGAAACGGAGCTCCCCGCCGGAACGCACTTCCGCGTCCGTGATATAGCTGCGGGTCAGCGGCTGGCCGTTCAGCGTCACCTTGCCGACATAGGGATGCGCGTCGGACAGGCCGTCGGTCACCACGGTGAACTGCTTGCCGTTGGGCAGGGTGATCGCCGCGCGCGACACGAAGGGCCGCCCGATCACATACTGATTCGAGCCGGGCGCGACGGGATAGAAGCCCAGCCCGGTGAACACCAGCCAGGCCGACATCTGGCCAAGGTCATCATTGCCGGCCAGACCCTCGGGCGTGGGCTTGTACTGGCTGTCGACGATCTGCTTCAGGCGGGCCTGCGTGCGCCACGGCGCCCCGGCATAGGCGTAGAGATAGGCGACATGGTGGCTGGGCTCATTGCCGTGGATATACTGGCCGATAAGGCCCGCGATGTCCTCGGCGTGGCTGTAATCCACTTTCGAATTGTCGAAATCGAACATGGCGTCGAGTTTGGTGATGGTTTTGGCGTCGCCGCCGAGGATCTTGAACAGACCGGCCTGATCCTGCGGGGCGAACCAGCTGTATTGCCAGGCGTTGCCCTCGGTGTAGTCCGATCCGTAGTTGATGGCGGTGGGGTCGAAGGGGGTGCGGAAGGAGCCATCGGCCTTGCGGGCGCGCAGCCAGCCGGTTTTGACATCGAAGCTGTTGCGCCAGTTGTTGGCGCGCTTTTCGAAGGTGGCGGCGATGTCGGCGCGGCCCATCTTGCGGGCCATCTGGGCGATGGTCCAGTCGTCGAAGGCATATTCGGCGGTTTTGGAGGCGGCTTCCGGCTCACGGTCGATGGGGACGTAGCCCAGCTTCATATAGTCGCCGAGGCCACCATATTGCGCATGGGTGGCGCTGGCGACCATGGCATCGAGCGCGGCATTGGCATCAAAGCCCTTGAGGCCCTTGAGATAGGCGTCGGCGATCACCGGTACGGCGTGATAGCCGATCATGCACCAGGTCTCGCGGCCCGCGAATTGCCAGACGGGCAGGATGCCATCGGGGCTGTATTTCTGGCTTTCGACCAGAGAGTTGACCACATCGGCGGTGGTCTGTTCGGGCTGAATCAGGGTGAGCAACGGATGCTCGGCGCGGAACGTGTCCCACAGGGAAAAGGTCGAGCGGAAGGTGAAGCCCTTGGCCTGATGCACCTGATCGTCCGGCCCGCGGTAGCGGCCATCGACGTCGCTCCAGACGCTGGGTGCCAGCAGGCTGTGGTAGAGCGCGGTGTAGAGGTTGCGGCGCATGGCCTCCGGCGCCTCGATCTGCACGGCGCCCAGCGCCTTGGCCCATGCGGTGTCGGTCTGGGCGCGGATGGCGTCGAAATTGCCCTGCTCGCTTTCCAGATTGGCGATGGCGCCTGCTTCGTCCACGCCCGACAGTGCGACCTTCACCTCCAAAGGCCCGCTGATTGTGCCGAAATCCAGCGATGCCTCCAGCGCCTTGCCTAGCTTTTCGGAGAGATCGGCGCTGGTGCGGCCCGGGCCCTTGAAGCCGCGATAGGGCACATTGGCGTCGCGGTCGATCAGCTCATGGCCGACCAAAGGCGCGGAAAAGCGCATGGCGAAGAACAGCTTGCGGCCCGGCGCCCAGCCTCGGGTCTCGCGAAAGCCGGTCAGTGTGCCATCGGGATGCAGATGCAGGCCCGACCACAACACCTTACCGGGATAGTTGTAGAGCGAGGTCCGCAGATCGATCACCAGCCGCGCATGGGTGCCGGGCTGGAAGGTGTAGCGATGCACGCCGACGCGGGTGCCGGTGGTCATCTCGGCGCGAATGTTGTTGTCCGCCAAAGTCACCGCGTAATAGCCGGGGTGGGCGACTTCGGTGCTGTGCGAGAAGCGGCTGCGATAGCCGGAACCGGGAACCTTGGGATCGCCCGGATCGAGTTTCACCTCACCGGCTTGAGGCATGACCAGAAGATCGCCCAGATCGGAATGGCCCGCGCCCGAGAAATGGGTGTGGGAGAAGCCCTGAATCGTCGGATCGTCGTAACGATAGCCCGCCGCATGGCCGTAGCAGGCGCGGATTTCGCAGCTGGTGTCGGTATCGGGCGAAAGCTGCACCATGCCGAAGGGCGCGCTGGCGCCGGGGAAGGTGTGGCCTTCGCCCCCGGTGCCGACCATCGGGTCGGCGGCCTCATTCGGTGTGGGCTCCCCGGCATGCAGCGCCAGAGGGGAGCAGGACAGGGCGAGGGCCAGAGCGGCGCGCAGGGGGGAGCGAAGCATCGGGGCAGACTAGGCTGCCCTGACATCGCTGTCCAAGGGCGTTTTGCCGATCAGGCGATCAGCGCGTCTTCCACATGATCGCCATTGTAGCGGGCCTCGTCCAGCAGGCCCTCGCGGCGGGCGACGATGGTGGGGATCAGGATCTGACCCGTCACATTCACCGCCGTGCGGCCCATATCGAGGATGGGGTCGATGGCCAGCAGCAGGCCCACGCCCTCCAGCGGCAGGCCCAGCGTGGAGAGGGTGAGCGTCAGCATCACCACCGCGCCGGTGACGCCGGCGGTGGCCGCCGAACCCAGGACCGAAACCGCCACGATCAGGCCATACTGCAAGGGCGCCAGCGTGATGCCGTAGAACTGCGCGATGAAGATCGCGGCGACGGCGGGATAGACCGCCGCGCAACCATCCATCTTGGTGGTGGACGCGATGGGCACGGCGAAGGAGGCATAGGCGCGCGGCACGCCCAGCTCTTCGGCAGCCACTTCAGCCAGCGGCAGGGCGGCGGCGGAGGAGCGCGAGACGAAAGCCAGCTGCATCGCGGGCCACGCCTTGGCGTAGAACCGGCGCGGCGACAGCCCATGCGCCGCCAGCAGCCCCGGATAAACCACGCCCACCACCAGCGCGAGGCCCAGATAGAGCGCTCCGGCAAACAGGCCGAGGCGGGAGAGCGTATCCCAGCCATACTGCACCACCGCATTGCCGATCAGCGCCGCCGTGCCGATGGGGGCAAGGCGGATGACCCAGCCCAGCAGCTTGCGCAGCACCACCAGCAGGTCGCTGGTCCAGCCCAGAAAGCGCTGCCCGGCCTCACCGGAGTGCAGCGCCGCGCTGCCGATGGCCAGAGCGATCACCACCACCTGCAGGATGTTGAAATCCACCGCCGTGCTGGCGCTGGCGCCATCCACCTTGGTGCTGGCGGCCAGACCCAGAATGTTGGCGGGGATCAGGCCCTTGATAAAGTCCAGCCAGCTGCCGACGGTATGCGGCTGGGCGGCATCAGTGGCGACGGCGCCGCTGTGCAGGCCGGGTTGCAAGGTCAGGCCCAGGATGATGCCGATGCTGACGGCGATCAGCGCGGTGATAGCGAACCACAGGAAGGTCTGCGCCGCCAGACGCGCCGCATTGTTCAACTCGCCAAGACGCGCCACGCTGGCGACGATGGCGGCAAACACCAGCGGCGCCACCGTGGCGCGCAGCAGAGTGATAAAGCTGGAGCCGACCAGATTCAGCGCCATGGCCAGCGGATGGCTCTTGTCGCCCGGGTGAGCGCCCGTCGCCCGCGCCAGCAGGCCCAGTGCCAGACCCACGGCAATCGCCGCGATGATCTGAAAGGCAAAACCGCGCCTTTTGGGCGCGGGGCGGGGGGCGGTGGTCTGGTTCACTTGCGGACTTTCACGGTGTTGCGACGTTTATGGTGTGATGGTTCAGGCGAAAGGATCGGTGGTCTCGATGTCCACGCTGGGTTTGACCTGCCTCACCTGACTGCCCGGGGCGATGCTGCGGGTCAGCCAGACGTTGCCGCCGATCACCGATCCCGCGCCGATGGTGATCCGGCCCAGAATGGTGGCCCCGGCATAGATGGTCACGTCATCCTCGATGATGGGATGGCGGGCGATATCCTTCACCAGATGGCCGTCGGCGTCCTGCGCGAAGCTGCGCGCGCCCAGCGTGACCGCCTGATAGAGCCGCACCCGGCGCCCGATGATCGCCGTCTGGCCGATCACCACGCCGGTGCCATGGTCGATGAAGAAGCTCTCGCCGATGGTGGCGCCGGGGTGGATGTCGATGCCGGTGCGCGAATGGGCGATCTCGGCGATGATGCGCGCCACCAGCGTGGCGCCGCCCAGATACAACTCATGCGCCAGACGGTGATGGATCACGGCGGTGACGAAGGGATAGCACAGCAGGATTTCATCGACGCTGCGCGCGGCGGGGTCTCCGGCGAAGGCGGCCTCCAGATCGCTGTCGAGCAGGCGGCGGATCTCGGGCAGGCGCTGCGCAACCTGCGCGATGATGCGGCGGGCGCGGTCGTGATGGTCGGTGGAGGGCTTGCAGCCCTCGCGCACGTAAGCCAACTCCATCGCCACCTGACGCGCCAGCAGCGGCAGCGCGGTGCGCAGCGAGGCGGCGACGAAGGCGTCCTCATTGTCGACCGTCAGGTCCGAGGGGCCAAGGCGCATGGGGAACAGCGCCGCCGAAAGCGTTTCCACCACATGGGCCAGCGCGTGGCGCGAGGGGAAGCCATGCGCGCCATAATCCAGATCGCCCGCGCGCCCTTCGCAGGGCAGGCGCCCGCGCCAGCCCTTGCGGGCATCGCGCAGGGCATGGGTGATGGCGGTCAGGTCGAAGCCGTCCTCCTGCGCCGAGCCGTCAAGGCCAGTCACCGCGGGGGAGTCTTCCGTCGCAAGGGCGAAGGGCGAGGCGGGGTGCGGAGTCATGGAAGCCTATATGGGGGAGGTGCGATCACAATCCCAGCCTCTGCCAGAACTCTTCGGGCTCGATCTGGGTTCCGTGCCGCGCTGCGGCGGCGTGATCGCCGCGCCATGAGGGATGGGGCAGCGGCGGCACGGGAGCAGGTCGGCCCGCATGGCGGGCAAGGGCGAAGGGATGGTGAGGCATGATTCCGGTTCCTTTCAAGGCAGTCAGACAGATCGAGACGCGTTTCGCGCTGGGCCCCGAAACTGGCCGAAAAGGCCGGAATTCCTTGGGTTCGCACGCTTTAGCGGTTGATGACGCGGAGCAAGCTGACACGAGGATCAAAAGCCGCGGCCCGATCCGCAGGCCTTGCGTGGAGGAGAAGGCCTGCGGATCGGACATGGTTTCTCTACTGAATGAGTTGAGTTAAATCACGCAAGACCTGCTGCCTGTGGTGCAAGAAAATCTATGCCGGTCAGCCCTGCCCAAACCGGCGCTTTGCGCAGGCCAACAAAGTCTAGTCCCTCGGCCCGGCTTTCCTCATTGAGCCGCCGCGCCAAAGCTGGCTATGGTTTGGCGATGGCCCGTTCCGTCACGATTCCGCAGCTTCGCCCTGTTTCCGGTCGCTCCGCATGAGCGGCGATGCGCTGATCATCCGCCATGTGCCGCATGAAGGCGTGGCCGGTTACCGCGCGCCGATCGAGGCCGCCGGCTTCAAGGTCGATCGCATCGATGTCACCGATCCGGCTTTTTCCACCCTCGATCTGTGCGGGCCCGATCTGCTGATCATGATGGGCGGTCCGATGGGTGTCTATGAACAGGCGCAATATCCGTGGATCACCTGCCAGTTGAAGCAGCTGGCGCGGCGGCTGGCGGCGGATCGCCCTACGCTGGGCGTGTGCTTCGGCGCGCAGATGATCGCGGCGGCGCTGGGCGCGGATGTCTATGCCGGGCCGCGCAAGGAGGTGGGGTTCCATGCCGTGACGGTGCATGATCCGGCCAGCCCGCTGCGCCATCTGGCCGATGTGCCGGTGCTGCACTGGCATGGCGACACTTTCACCCTGCCCGAGGGGGTGGAGTTGCTGGCCTCCAGCCATGTCTACAAGCATCAGGCCTTTCGCCGGGGGCCCAATCTGCTTGCCCTTCAGTTCCATGCCGAAATGGGGCTGGACCCGCGTTTCGACGCCTGGATCGCGCAATGGCCCGAAAGCGTGGTGGAGGCCGGTGGCACAGAGGCCGATTTGCGTGCTGCCCATGCCCTGCATGGCCCCAGCGCGGTAGCGGCGGGTCAGGCGATGATCCGCGAATGGCTGACGGGGCTGAAGGTCTAAACCTCAGCCCCGCCCGTCTTGCTTACCAGATCTTCGCGCGCTTGTCGGGCGCGATGTACATCTTGTCGCCCGGCTTCACGTCCCAGGCCTTGTACCAGCCATCGACATTGGGCAGCGGGCCCAGCACGCGGAACCGCGCCGGGCTGTGCGGATCGACCGCCACCTGATTGCGCAAGGCATCCTCACGCTGCAGTGCGCGCCAGTTCTGGGCATAGGCCAGGAAGAAGCGCTGATCGCCGGTGAGGCCATCCAGCACCGGGGCAGGCTTGCCGCCCAGCGCGGTGTGATAGGCATCGAGCGCCACCTGAATCCCTGCGAAATCGGCGATGTTCTCACCCATCGTCTGCTCGGGCTTGAGGAAGGCGCCGGGGGCGGCTTCGAAGCGGCCATATTCCTCGCCGAAGACTTTGGTTTCGGCCTCGAAGCGCCTGGCGTCCTCGGCGGTCCACCAGTCGCGCACCGCGCCGGTGTCGTCGATGCGACGGCCCTGATCGTCGAAGCCGTGGCTGATCTCATGGCCGATGATCGCGCCGATGCTGCCGTAATTGACGGCATCATCGGCGTCGGGGTTGAAGAAGGGCGGCTGCAGAATGCCCGCCGGGAAGACGATCTTGTTCTCGCCCCCGCCATTGTAGGCGTTCACCGTCTGAGGCGTCATGCCCCATTTCTTGCGGTTCACCTTCTTGCCGAGGTCTTCCAGATCATAGGCCTCGTTGAAGGCGGCGGCGCGCTCGACATTGCCGTAGAGATCGCCCGCATCCACCTTCAAGCCGCTGTAGTTGCGCCAGAAGTCCGGATAGCCGACCATCACGTCCATCTTGGACAGCTTGGTGATGGCGGCCTGTTTGGTGGGGGCGCTCATCCAGCTGTTGGTCTCGATGCGATGGGCCATGGCGCTCTTCAGATTGGCGACCAGCACCTCCATCTTGGCCTTAGCCTCGGGGGTGAAGTGGCGCGCCACATAGACCTGCCCGACCAGCTCACCGAGCGAACCGTTGACCAGATCGATGCCGCGCTTCCAGCGGGGGCGGTTCTCGCTCACCCCGGCCAGCGTCTTCACATAGGCGAAGCGGCTGTCGACCATCGCCTTGTTGAGATAGGGCGCGGCCTGATCGGCGATATGGAAGGCTTGCCACAGCTTCAGCGTGGCCAACGGCGTATCGGCATAAAGCTTGGCCAGCCCCTTGATCGCGGTGTTGGGCCCCACGATCATGCGCTGCTGCGGGCCGACCTTCAGCCCTGCGAACCACGCCTTCCAGTCCAGACCCGGCGCATGGCTGGCCAGCTGGGCGGTGGAATAGGGGTTGTTGGTGCGGGTGAGATCGCGCTGAGAGGCCTGATCCCAATGGATTTTCGCGATCTGGGTCTCAAAGGCGAGAATCGCATCGGCGCCCGCCGCCGGATCGCTCTGGCCCACGGCGGTCAGCACGCGCTGGACATAGGCGCGATAGGCCTCGCGCTGGGGCTTGAACTGGTCGTTGAGGTAATAGTCGCGATCGGGCAGGCCCAGACCCGACTGGTCGATATAGAGCACGTTCACTTCGGCATTGGCCGTGTCCGGCCCCACGGAACCGGCGATCAGCGTGCTGCCGAAGCGGCTTTGGGTTTCGCCCATGAAGCGGGCGAAGGCGCTTTTGTCGGGCAGGGCCTTGACCAGCGCCAGATCGGCCTGAAGCGGCTTCAGCCCGATGGTTTCCAGCCGCGCCTCATCCATGAAGCTGGTGTAGAGCGCGCCGATCTGGCTGTCCTTGGGGGCGGCGGTGATGATGTCGCGCACCTGCGCCTGCACCGCCTCGCTCAGATTGTAGAAGGTGCCGGTCGAGGGGCGGTCGGCGGGGATGGTGGTGCGCTTTTTCCAGCTGCCGCTGGCATAGTCGTCGAAATCGTCGCCCGGCTTGACCGAAAGATCGCGCGCCGAAAGATCGACACCCCAGGCCGATGCGCTGGCCGCCGGGGTGGAGGCGGCAGGCGGCGCGGGCGCCGGAGCAGTCTGGGCCATCAGCGGCGCGGAAAGAGTGAATAAGGCGACGGAGGCGAGAAGCCTGAAACTATGGGGCAAATCATGTCTCCAGCTGAAAGGGCGCGGAAGCGCCAGCGCTGATGCCGGACGGAAAATATTCCGGCGATGAAACAAGATTGCGTGAGGACTGGCGGCCTGTCAATCGGACAGGCCGCCACCTTGTTCAGCTGTCAGTGCCGATCGTGTTCGGTCTTTTCATACTCGTCTTCGATCCGCTTGGGCGGATCCTGCCATGTCGACCAGGGCATGGTCTTGTGCAGTTCATCGGACCAGCGCTCCACCCAGTCGATGCCGTCCTTGCCGGTGTAGGGATCGCGGGTGCGATAGGCCGGGTCTTTCAGCGCCTGTTCCAGCGTGACGGGTTTCAGGCGGCGGCGCTGCAGGATCTGCGCCAGCGCCTCGAAACTGTCGGCGTTGAGGCGCGTGTCATGCAGCAGCATCACATAGGCGATCTGCCGCCCGAACACCGCATGGGCCGCGCGCTGATACCAGCCGATCGTCCGCTCGGTATAGGCGAGATATTCGCGCTGGACCTGCAGGCGGCGCGGCTCGTCATGGCGATAGATGGCATCGTCATAGACCTGCGCGAATTCCCAGTCATCGGCATCGATGGTGACCGGGGCGATGGTGTAGCCATGGCTGGCCAGCCAGCTGTCGATGGCGTCCTTCACCGGGCCGGGCGATCCGGTCTCCAGATAGGGATGGCGGAAATAGCGCATGGTCTTGCCGTGCTGGGCCAGCAGGGCTTTGGTCACCGGCTCGCCCTTGGCGATGTCGGCGGTGTAGCGCTCGGCGCCCAGATCGTTGGGCGATTCATGGCTGTAGGTGTGGTTGCCCAGATCCATCCCCGCATCCAGCCAGCGCTTCACATTGGCGATCTGCTGGTTGCGCGTTGGGCGGTCCAGCTTGCTTTCATTGACGAAGCCGATGGCCGGGAAATGATGCTTCTTCAGCCCGCGCAGCAGCATAAGGTTGATGTAATCGAGATAGGGCTGATCGGCGGTGAGGCTGAGGCCGGGCAGATCGTCGAAGGTCAGCGCGACCGTGCCCATGGCGGCAGGCGGCGTGAAGGTTTCGGCTTCGCGGGGATGCTCCGGTTCGCGCGCGGGCTGCGCGGCATGTGTGGGCTGTGCGGCATGGGCGATGCAGCCTGCCGATGCGAGAGCGGCGGCCAGAACCAGTCTGCTGATTGTGGGGAACGAAATCATGATCCATCCGTAGTTCAAGATGAAGCGACCATAAGCCGCCATCCGCCACCATCAAGCCATGACGGTGTTACAGTATGGATGAATGGAAAAAAGTCGGGAAAACTGGGTCCGCGGATCGCGGATCGGTCGCGCGTTGCTTAGTCGCGCATGGCGAGGCGAACGCTCTCGTCCTTGGGGGCGCTGTTGTAGATGAAGCCGAAAGCGGGCGTGGCGCGCAGGCCCAGAGCGTGGATCGGGGCGTACCACACGCGCACTTCGCTCCAGTCGCCATTGGCCGAAACGTCTTCGGCCAGAGCGGCATGCTCGATCATGCCGGGGCGCGACCAGTTGGCGTGGTCAAGCATCACGTGGCGGGCATCGACGATCTTGGTGACGGTGGCGACATGGCCCGAGCGCATCGCGTGGGTCGCACGAAACGCCAGAACCGAACCTTCGCGGGGGGTGTTGCCACGAGCGTAAACGCCGTTGGCCTGCGCCCACCAATCCTTGGCATCGCCATGCAGCTCGATGCCGGAAATCTCACGAGCATAAGGAGCGCACTGCGTGTGGGCCTGGGCGGGAAGGGCGGCGGTAAGACCGGCTGCGCCCGCGATAACCATGACAATGTTGCGCAAGTTCTTGATTGCACCGAAGAAGTTACGCGACACGCCGAAATCCCTTGTTAACCACCGACCCCGGCGATGCAGTCTTGTTAGCGGTTTGTGCGGTGCGGGACAGCCCCCGCGCTGGGCAGTCATCGTGTTTGAACAACGGTTCATCGGCTCGTCGAAAACGCGCCGAGTTGAGCTGTGGCCGGGGTGTCGCAGTGTGGCTTTGTTGCGTTGCGGTATGGCCACAGGGGGTGTTGTGAACAAGGAGTGAAGAGAAAATGAGAGGGCCATAAGCGTGCGCTTGTCGCATGCGACAAGCTAAGGCGCCCTCGCGCTCCCGTTAATGTCTGCGTTGCGCACCGGGTTCGGCGTTGAGAAAGCTCGCCACGCCGCAGGCGTTAAATCGCCCGCACAGCCCATTTTTTGGGATAATCTGCCTGCGGCGCTTCGCCTTGCGCTGGTGGAGAGGTTGGGCGCTTACTGCTCTATCGTCGGAAGACGTCATGGGAGCGCGAGGGGGTAACCCCCTCGCATCTTTCTTCTTTCTTGGCCCCTACAGTGCTAAAACCACCCCATGACCGCGAGGCGTCGAAAAATTCCGCTATGGAAGCTGGTGGGCGGCGGAGCGGTGCATGCGGTGGTGCCGGCCTATCTGCTGGCGCTGGGGGTGGATGGCTGGCGCTTTGCCACTCAGACGCATGGCGGGCTGGACCTATGGCTGGCCCATGTGCCGGGTATGAGCGGCTGGTTTCTGGCGCTCTATGGCGCGGTTGGGCTGGGCGCGACGGGTCTGGCGGCGCTGGCGGACCGGTTCACGGCGGAACCCTTAAACACGGGTGATCAGGCGGAAGCTCAGGCTGCGCACAACCTGCGTCAGGCTCTGGCGCGCGGGCGCGGGGCCTTCGGGCCAGAGGGCGATGCAGCGCTGGATCGCATCGCGGGCCTGCGTCCTGATCTGGGCGATTCGGCGACGCAAGCACTGCTGCGCGACCTCTCCGCCATGGTCGAGGCCGGGCGCGGCGCCGTGCAGGCGGAGGACGCCGTATCCCTGCGCGAGCTAAGCGCCGCCGCCTTGACCCGCATCGCCGCCGCCCTTGAGCAGCAGGCGCGCGATCAGGCCAGGCAGGCTCAGGATAAGGCGCTGGTCATGGCCACCTATGTCGAGGCGCGCTACGGTGAAGACAAGATATAAGATTACCTGAAATACGACCAAAGTAGAGACTCCGATTTTACTGGAATCGCTATTTGAACAGTCGTAAATGAAAGGTGGCCGCTCAACCTTGGCGGCTTTCAAAAAGACACCACAGGATGTCATCCCCCATGCAAAACGTCATCACGCTCGGCGGCACCGCCGGGCTAGGCTTGTTTGTGTTCGTGCTTTTTCTGGTTTCGCGCATGGTGCGCTATGTCGGCAACAACCGGGTTGCCGTGGTCGAAAAGCTGTGGAGCCGTGCCGGATCGGTGAGCGCTGGCCTGATCGCTCTGGAAGGCGAGGCCGGTTACCAGCCCGATGTGCTGCGCGGCGGCTTCCACTTCTTCTTCCCCTTCCAGTACCGCATTCACTCGCAGTCGCTGGTCACCATCCCGCAGGGGCAGATCGGCTATATTTTCGCGCGTGACGGTGCGCCGCTGGGCCCCACCCAGACGCTGGCCAGCAATGCCGCCACCGCCGATTTCCTCGATGTGCGCGCCTTCCTGACGCATGGCGGGCAGAAGGGGCCGCAGCGCACCATCTTGCGTGAGGGCACCTATGCCATCAACACCGCGCAATTCGTGGTGCTGACGCGTGAGCAGATCCATGGCCTGATGCTGAACTACAGCGATGGCGAGCTGTTCAACCAGATGCAAAACCTGATCGCCGGGCGGAATGGCTTCGAGGCAGTGGTGATCCGCGATGCCTCGGACCAGATCGGCATCGTCACCGTGCATGACGGCCCGGCGCTGACCGCCGACCATATTATCGCGCCGGAAGTGGGCACCGATCAGAAGCAGAGCGCCAGCTTCCACAACTCCTTTCAGGACCCGGAAAAGTTCATCGCGGCGGGTGGCCGACGCGGTCGTCAGCTGCAGGTGCTGGTCGAGGGCAGCTATTTCATCAACCGGCTGTTTGCCACGGTGGAGATGGTCGGCAAGACCATCATCGAGGTCGGCCATGTCGGCGTGGTGATCAGCTACACCGGCGCCGATACGGGCGACACCTCGGGCGAGGATTACCGCCATGGCGAGCTGGTGGCGCGCGGATCGCGCGGCGTGTGGAGCGAGCCTTTGCTGCCCGGCAAATATGCCTTCAACACCTATGCGGGCAAGATTCTGATCGTGCCCACCACCAACTTCATCCTCAAGTGGCAGAGCGACATCACCGGGCAGCACAAGTTCGACGAGAATCTGTCGGAAGTCTCGCTGATCACCCGCGATGCCTTCGAACCCAATCTGCCGCTCTCGGTGGTGGTGCATATCGATTACCGCAAGGCGCCGCTGGTGGTGCAGCGCTTCGGCGACATCAAGAAGCTGGTCGAGCAGACGCTGGACCCGATGGTCTCGGCCTATTTCAAGAACATCGCCCAGAAGAAGACGCTGATCGAGCTGCTTCAGGAACGCAGCGACATTCAGCTTCAGGCCAGCGAGGAGATGCGCGCCAAATTCCTCGGCTACAATCTGGAGCTGCAGGAGGTGCTGATCGGCACGCCCCGCGCCACGGGTGGCAACGACCAGATCGAGAAGGTGTTGCAGCAGCTGCGCGAACGTCAGGTCGCCGAGGAACGCGTGACCACCTATGAAAAGCAGCGCATCGCCGCCGAAAGCGAGAAGGCGCTGCGTGAGGCGCAGGCGCGCGCCGATCAGCAGACCTCGATCACCCAGTCCGAACTCTCGATCATCGTGCGCGAGAATGAGGGCAAGGCCAGCCTGAAGATGGCGACTCAGGCCGCCGAGCAGACCCGCATGCAGGCCCGCGCCGAATCCGACCGCGTGCGCACCATCGGTGAGGGCGAGGCCGCGCGCATGGTGGCCATCGCCAGCGCCGAGGCCGAGCGCATCACCAAGACCGGTCTCGCCACCGCCGAAACCATCGCCCGTCAGGCCGAGGCTTCGGGCGGCGCGCGCTATCAGCTGACCCGTCAGGTGGTCGAGCGGCTGGCCGAGGCGCTGGAGAAGTCGGGCGTGGACATCGTGCCCCGCATCCAGATCCAGACCGGCGCGTCTGGTGGCGAGGGTGGCGCGCTGGGCGCGGGGGCCAATCCCATGGCGGCGCTGATCGGTATGCTGCTCTCTGAAAAGGGCGAGGCGATGCTGGAAAGCCGCGAGGCCGCCGCAGGCAAGCGCGAGGCCGAGCAGCCGGCCGCGTAATCCCGCGAAATCCGGTCTGGCAAGGAAGGAGAGGGCGTTCTTGCGGGCGCCCTCTTTTTTATGGGAATTTTATGTTCTAATACGAGCATCTCCGATGGCCCCGGTTGCCATGCGTCCAGTCCTTTGGGGTAGAGGAATGACGGATGGTGACTTTGTCTCATGACATGTAAAGCCCCGGGACTGTTCGGCCCCCGCCGCGAAGGATGACCGTTTGCGCCCCCTGTTGCTTTCCTGTGTTGCCATGATCAGCCTGCCCGGCGCGGCGCTGGCCCAGAGCCAGCCTGCGGCCCCGGCTCAGGACAAGCCCGCAAGCACGCCTGAGCATACCGCCCCTGAACACACCATCGTGGTCACCGCCCGCCGTCTGGATGAGGCGCGGGCCGCCATTCAGCCTGCGCTGGGCGCTGATTCCTATGGGGTCAGTCAGGCGGCGATTCAGGCCTTGCCCGGCGGCGACAACCAGCAGTTCAACCAGATCCTGCTGCAGATCCCCGGCGTTTCGCAGGATGGCGGCGGGCAGTTCCATGTGCGGGACGATCACGCCAATCTGCAATATCGCGTCAACGGCACGATCCTGCCTGAAGGGTTGGCGGTCTTCGGCCAGACGCTGTCGCCCCGGCTGATCGACCATTTCGCCCTGCTGACCGGCGCTCTGCCCGCGCAATATGGGCTGCGCACGGCGGGCGTGATGGACATCACCACCAAGAGCGGCATGTTCGCCAAGGGCGGTGAGGTTTCGCTCTATGGCGGCAGCCATGGTTCGATCAACCCCAGCTTCGATTATGGCGGTTCCTCGGGGAACACCAATTACTTCGTCTCGGGCGATTTCAAGCACAACAGGCTGGGGATCGAGAGCGTTGATGGCAGCTCCACCCCGCTGCATGACAAGACCGATCAGGGGCAGGCTTTCGCCTATATCGACCATATTCTCGACCCCGACAATCGCATCAGTTTTCTGGGCGGTTTCGCCAACCAGCATTTCCAGATCCCCAATCCGCGCGGGCTTTCCGCCGCACAGACCGGGCCGGGCTATGAGGTGGGTGGCCAGAGCGATTACCTCTCCGACAATCTCAACGAGCAGCAGCTGGAGCGCACCGGCTTCGGGCAGCTGGCCTGGCTGCGCCACACCGGCGCGCTGACGTTGCAGACCTCGGTGGCGGCGCGCTATTCGGAGCTGATCTATCGCCCCGATGTCACCGGGGAGCTGCTGTTCAACGGCACGGCGCAGAATGCCTTCAAGAACGATCTGGCGCTCTCGGGCCAGATGGATGGCGTGTGGCGCGTCAGCCATGCGCATACGGTGCGCTTCGGCTTCTATGTGCAGCACGATCACGCCATCAGCCGCACCGGCACATGGGCTTTCCCCGTGGATGACAGCGGCGCGCAGACCGGCCAGCCGGTGGATATTCTCGACAACAGCGCCAGCAACGCCTGGACCACCAGCCTCTATCTGCAGGATGAGTGGAAGCTGGGCGATACCGTCACGGTCAATTATGGCGGGCGTTTCGACCGCTATGCCGCCTATCGCACCGAGAGCCAGTTCTCGCCGCGCGTGAACATGGTGTGGGAGCCGGCCACGCGCACCGCGATCCATCTGGGCTATGCCCGCTATTTCTCGCCCCCGCCGTTCGAACTGGTCGGCGGCACCAATCTGGCCAAGGTGGCGGGCACCAGCGCGGCGGCAAGCAACACGCTCGACACGACGCCCTATGCCGAGCGCCAGCATTATTTCGATGTCGGATTCGAGCAGAAGATCAAGGGTGGTTTCAGCCTGGGCATCGATGCCTATTACCGCCTCTCGACCAATCTGATCGATGAGGGCCAGTTCGGCGCGCCGATCATCCAGACGCCCTTCAACTACGCCAAGGGCCGCATCCGGGGCGTGGAGTTCAACACCAGCTACAACCATGGGCCATGGTCGATCTATGGCAACATCGCCATGGCGAAGGCGGAGGGCAAGGGCATCAGCTCCAGCCAGTTCAACTTCAGCGCGGCGGAACTGGCCTATATCGCCAACCACTACATCTATCTCGACCACGACCAGACCTACACCGGCTCGGCAGGCGTGAACTATGCCTTCAAGCAGGGCGCGATGAAGGGGCTGAAGCTGGGATCGAGCCTGATCTATGGCTCGGGCCTGCGCACGGCGGGCGTGGCGGCCGATGGCAGCGAGATCCCCAATGGCGCGCATCTGCCCGCCTATGCGCAGGTCAATCTGTCAGCCAGCTACAAGCTTGAGCGGCCCGGGGTGGAGCTGCGCTTCGACATCATCAATGTCGGCGATCATGCCTATCAGATCCGCGACGGTGCGGGTGTGGGCGTGGGCGCGCCGCAATGGGGCGCGCGCCGGGGCTTCTTTGTCGGGGTGACGAAAACGATCTGATCAGGCCCGCTCAGTCCGATCCGAACAGATCGCGGGTGAAGACCTTCTCCTCCACATCCCGGATGGCGGCGGCCATGCGGTTGGCGATGATAACGTCGCTGGCCGCCTTGAAGGCGGGCAGGTCGCGCATCACCTCCGAGCCATAGAACTCATCCTGCGCCATTTCCGGCTCATAGATCACCACCTTGATGCCCTTGGCCTTGATCCGCTTCATGATCCCCTGGATCGAGGACTGGCGGAAATTGTCCGATCCGGCCTTCATCGTCAGGCGGTAGACGCCCACCACCTTGGGCTTTTTGGCGATGATGAGGTCGGCCAGAAAATCCTTGCGGGTGCGGTTGGCGTCCACGATGGCGCGGATCAGATTCTGCGGCACGTCGGAGTAATTGGCCAGCAGCTGCTTGGTGTCCTTGGGCAGGCAATAGCCGCCATAGCCGAAGCTGGGGTTGTTGTAATGATCGCCGATGCGCGGATCGAGACCCACGCCATCGATGATCTGGCGCGTGTCCATGCCGCCGGCGATGGCGAAGCTGTCCAGCTCGTTGAAGAAGGCGACGCGCATGGCGAGATAGGTGTTGGCGAAAAGCTTGATCGCCTCGGCCTCGCTGGGATCGGTGAAGAGCATTTCCACATCCTGCTTCACCGCGCCCTCGCGCAGCAGATTGGCGAAGACCTCCGCCCGCTCTGACCGTTCGCCCACGATGATGCGTGAGGGGTAGAGATTGTCGTGCAGCGCCTTGCCCTCGCGCAGGAATTCGGGGCTGAAGATCACATTCTGCGTGCCCAGCCGCCGCCGCACATCCTCGATGAAGCCCACGGGGATCGTCGATTTGACGACGATGGTGGCTTGCGGGTTGGCCGCCGTGGCGATGCGGATCACCGCCTCGACCGAGGAGGTGTCGAAATGGCTGGTGTCGACATCGTAATTGGTGGGCGTGGCCACCACCACGAAATCAGCCCCCTCCAGCGCCTGCGCCGCATCCAGCGTGGCGGTGAGGTTCAAAGGCTTGCTGGCCAGAAACTCTTCCAGCTCGGAATCGACGATCGGCGCCTTGCGGGCGTTCAGCATGGCCACGCGGTCGGCGGAAATGTCGACGGCCACCACCTCATGATGCTGGGCCAGCAGCACCGCATTGGACAGGCCGACATAACCCAGGCCAAAAACAGCAATTTTCATGGGGGGCATACTCACGACAACCGGCGGCGGGACAGCGCCGTTTTCTTGCAGCTTCTCCCTTGCGTGATCGCCTGCCGCTGTCAACCGGGCCCGGTTTCGGCCCGTCGCGGCGTGCTTCGGGCTGTCGCCTGTTGCATTGCACCATCGCGTTGCACCATAGGAGAGGCCTGCTATGGATCGGCGCCCGGTCGCGGGGCTTTGTGTTGGCAAAGACTTGCGATAGAGCTATGATTTTACAATGCAGTCCTAGTCTTGCTTGGCAGGAGGAAACGGTGTCAGGGGGAAATGAGGTGGCCGCGCCGACGCAGACCATCGGCGGCCTCACCGTCACCAAGGCCACCTGCGCGCAGCTGGGCGCGATGATGCTGCATGATGTGCAGGCGGCGCGTGCCGGGGATTTGGCGCTGCCGCGTTTCGTCACCTCTGCCAATGGCAGCGTTGTTGCCTCTTATCATGCCGATCCGGCGCTGCGTGGCGTGATCGACCGCGCCGACATCATCGAT
>NZ_BCZE01000075.1 GCF_001598555.1 Novosphingobium rosa NBRC 15208 | reverse complement strand
TGCCTTCGACGATTTCGCCAAATCTGGCGCGGATCGCATCCTCAACCAAAAGCTGATGGGACTTCAGCCATGACCCCCTGGAACCGACGCGAATTTCTGAGCGCGGCGGGCCTGCTGGCCGCAGCGCTGGGCACCACGCCCGGTCGCTTGCTGGCGGCTCTGCCCGCCGGAGAAGCCCCTACCGCGCAGCAAAGCGCTCTGCTGAAAGAGGTCAGCCAGCTGGTCATCCCGCGCACCACAACCGCTGGTGCGGGCGAGGTGGGGGGCGGGGCTTTTCTCAGCCTCGCTCTGGCGCATGGGCTGAAGGGCACGCGCGCGCCGGTGAAGGATGCGCCCGCCGGATGGCCGCTGCGCGCCGATGGCTCGCTGCGCCATGATCTGTGGCTGCAGCAAGACCTCAACCGTCGCGCCAAAGGCGACTTTATGGCCCAGCCCCCGGCCCAGCGACGCGCCTTGCTCGCCGCGCTGGACGCCGAGGCCTTTCCCGCCGGACCGCCGCCTGCGCAACCCTCGCCATGGCGCGCGATCAAGACGCTGATCCTCACCGGCTATTACACCAGCGAGGAAGGCGGCTCGAAGGAGCTGCGCTACGAAGCGGTTCCGGGCCGCTGGGACAATGACATTCCGCTGCACAAGGGCGACCGCGCCTTCTCCAGCGACTGGACTGCGGTGGATTTTGGATAAGCCCATGACCAATCACGATTTTGACGTTATCGTCGTCGGCTCCGGCATCACCGGGGGCTTCGCCGCCAAGCAACTGACCGAGGCCGGTCTGAAGGTGCTGATGCTGGAGCGTGGCCGTCCCATCGAACATGGCGCCGATTACACCACCGAGATGAAAACGCCGTGGGAGATGCCCTTTCGCGGCGAGGGCGATGCCGCACTCTATGCGCGTGACTATCCGGTGCAGCAATTGAACCGTCACTTCACCGAATTCACCCAGAACCACTTCGTCAACGATGCCCAGAACCCTTACGAAGTGGGCGAGGGCGCGTTCACATGGTTCCGCTCCTATCAGATGGGCGGGCGTTCGCTGACGTGGGGCCGCCAGTGCTATCGCTGGTCCGACTATGACTTTGGCGCCAACAAGCGCGATGGCCACGGCGCCGATTGGCCCATCCGCTATGCCGATCTGGCCCCATGGTACGATAAGGTGGAAGAGTTCGTCGGCGTTTCGGGCGCGAAGGAAGGCCTGGCCCAGCTTCCCGACGGCCATTTCCAGCCGCCGATGGCGCTCAACATTGTTGAGCAGACGGTGCGCGAGAAAATCCTGAAGCAATGGCCGGACCGCTGCCTCACCGTGGGCCGGACCGCCAACCTCACCGAGGCCAAGCCGGAACTGGGGCGCGGCCCCTGCCAGTATCGCAACATCTGCATGCGCGGCTGTTCCTTCGGCGCCTATTTCTCGACGCAATCCAGCACCTTGCCCGCCGCCACCGCGACCGGGCGGCTGACCGTCATCACCAATGCTCAGGTGGAGAAGGTCGATTACGATCCCGCCACCAGGCGCGTCACCGGCGTGCGCTGGATCGACACGCAGACCAAGGCGCGCAAGAGCGCCACGGCGCGCATGGTGTTCCTGAATGCCGGCGCCTTCAACTCGGTGCATCTGCTGCTCAATTCGGCCAGTGAGGCGATGCCGGGCGGTCTGGCCAATGGCAGCGGCGTGCTGGGCACCCATATCATGGACCACGCCAACACGCTTTCGGCGGCGGCAATCATGCCGGGCTTCGAGGATCACACCACTTTCGGCAACCGCCCCACCGGCATCGTGATCCCGCGCTTCCGCAACCTCGACAAGCTGGATGGCGATGGTTTTACGCGCGGCTATTCCTTCCAGGGCGGCGCGCTGCAATCGACATGGACGGCGGGCGCCCGCGAGGCAGGCATCGGCGAGGATTACAAGAACCACCTGCGCGAACCCGGTGCATGGCGCATGGTGCTGGTGGTCTTTGCCGAGAGCGTGCCGCGCGTGACCAACCGTCTAGCGCTGTCGAAGAAGCTCGATCCGCTGGGCGTGCCTCAGTTGGAGATCAGCTTCAACCATGGCAAGGAGGAACTCGCCGCTCTGGCCGATGCCAAGAAGGAAGCCGCCTCCATGCTGACGGCAGCGGGCGGGCATGTGATCTTCGGCTTCGACCGCCCCGGCCCCGGCGGCACCGCGATCCACGAGATGGGCGGCGCGCGCATGGGCCATGACCCGGCCAGCAGCGTGCTCAACAAATGGAGCCAGGCCCATCAGATCGACAATCTGTTCGTCACCGATGGCGCGCAGATGTCGTCCAGCGCCTGCCAGAACCCCTCGCTGACCTATATGGCGCTGACCGCCCGTGCGGCGGATTACGCCGTCACCCGGATGAAAGCGGGCGCGATCTGATGCGCCCGATCCCCCCACGATTGGATAGACCCACCATGACCCTGTTTCGTACCATGCCGCTCGCGCTGGCCGCTCTGCTCACGCCTGCAATGGCATTCGCCCAGCCCGCTGCGGAGGGCGCGGCCATCTTCAAGCAGCAGTGCCAGATGTGCCATGTCAACGCCAAGGGCGCCAAGCCCGCCATCGCGCCCAATGTCTTCGGCGTGGCCGGGCGCAAGGCAGGCAGCACGGATTTTGCCAGCTATTCGCCCGCGCTGAAAGCTTCGGGTCTGGTGTGGAATGCCGCCAATCTTGACCGCTTTCTGACCGCTCCGGCCAAGATGGTGCCCGGCACGCGGATGGTGATTGCCATTTCCGATGCCAAACGCCGCGCCGCCGTGGTCGCCTATCTGCAAAGCCTGAAATAACGGCGTCAGCCAAGAAGGCGGGGGGCCTTCCATCATGACTGTTCCAACCCTGTCGCACGGCCGGAAAACTCTGGCCGTGCTGACTCTGGTGATCGCGCTGGTGCTGGAGATCGTCGATCTCACCATCGTCAACACCGCGCTGCCTGCCATTCAGGCCGATTATGCCGCCAGTCCGCAAACCTCCGAATGGGTGGCGGCGGGCTATGCGCTGGCCTTTGCCATGTGCCTGATGCTGGGCGGCAGGCTGGGCGATGCGCTGGGTTATCGCCGCATGTTCGTCACCGGCGTGGCCGGTTTCACGCTGGCCTCGGTGCTGTGCGGCGTGGCGGGCAGTGGCACGCAGCTGGTGGTGGCGCGCATCCTGCAAGGCGTGACCGGGGCCATGATGGCGCCGCAGTCTCTGGCGCTGATGCAGATCCTGTTCGATCCGCTGGAGCGGGTTCACAAAATGGCGCTCTTCGGGGTGATCGGCGGGCTGGCAGCGATCGCCGGGCCCATTCTGGGCGGTGTGCTGATCCATGCCGATCTGTTTGGCCTTGGCTGGCGGATGATCTTTCTGGTCAATGCGCCGGTGGGGTTGATCGCCATGCTGATGGGGCTGCGCTTTCTGCCCGCCATGCGCTCTCCTCATGGCGGAGGGCTTGATCTGGCGGGGACGGCTCTGTTCGCGCTGGCGACTGCCGCGCTGGTCTGGCCGTTGATCGCCATGGAGCATAGCGGCGCCGGAGTTCTGGAACTGGGCAGTCTGCTGGGGGCGGTGGTGCTTTACGCTTTGGGTTGGCGTCATGTGAAACGCCGGTCCGGGCAAGGGCGCGCCGTGTTGTTCTCGCCTGAGTTGTTCACCGTGCCGACCTTCCGCCTGGGCCTCGCCATCGCGGCCAGTTTCGCGCTGGCGACGGGCGGTTTTCTGCTGATCTTCGCTTTTGCCCTGCAGCGTGAGCGCGGCCTCTCGCCCCTGCAGACCGGCTTGCTGCATATGCCCTTCAGCCTTGGCGTGATGCTGGGGATCGGCGGCATCGGGCGTCGGCTGCTGCCGCGCTATGGCCGCTGGGTGCTGGTGGCCGGGGCGCTGACGATGGCTGTCTCGGGCGGCACACTGTTGCTGGCCATCGGGCTCACTCAGTGGCCGTTGATGGCGCTGCTGCCGCTGGTTGCGCTGGCCGGGATGGGGATGGGCATGGCCTCGGGCAGTGTCGGGCCGGTGACGGTGGCCCATGTCGACTCCGGCCATGCGGGCGCGGCCAGCGGCTTGCTCAAGACCGGGCAGCAATTGGGCACGGCGTTGGGTGTGGCGCTGATCGGCGGCGGTTATTTCGCCTCGCCCCATGTCACGGGCAGGTCAGGCGTGCTGGGCGCGACCTTGCTGCTGGAGCCGGTGCTGTTGGCCTGCGCGCTGCTGGCGGCTGGCCTGCCCTCGCGTCTGTTCGGCGAGGGGGCGAGCCGCCAGGCTTAAACGCCTAGAACTTGCGCCCCAGCTTGATGCCGAACTCCTGAGGCCGCGTGGCATAGGCGCGGGCGAATTGCGCACAGGTGGAGGGAATGCAGACCGTGTTGAGGCTGAGGATGCCGCGCTTGTCGAAAGCGTTGAGCACGAAAGCCTCCCACGACCATTGCCCCGCCTTGGCGCCCAGCGCGAAGTCGAAGGTTGTGAAGCCCGCCGTCTGCCATAGCGCGCCCGCCACCGGCTGCACGAAATAGGCATCCGTGCCCGACTGATGGCTGGCGCTGGCCTGCACATAGGGCCGGTAACCGCCCAGATCGAAGCTGTAGCGCGCCGTCACATTGCCCTTGAACTTGGGCTGCACCGGCAGACGCGTGCCGGAGGGAATATAGACGCCCTGGCTGCAATCCGGGTTGCCGCTGGCGCCGATGTTGCAGAAGTCCTTGCGGGTCTTGGCATCGGTGTAGGCCCCCGATCCCGAGATCGTCAGATGGCCAAGGCTCAGGCTGGCATCGCCCTCCACACCCCTGATCCGCGCACTGCCGACATTGTAGATGCTGAGCGTGCCATTGGAATCGGGCGTGGTCAGCCCGATCTGCATCTTGTTCCACTCCTCGTCGAACAGGGCGAGGTTGACCGTGAGATGCCGGTTGAACCAGCTGGTCTTCACGCCAACCTCATAGTTGGTCAGCGTATCGGCCTCGTAAGGCGCCACCTGCACCAGACGGTTGATGCCGCCCGGGCGATAGCCGGTGGAATAGGTGGCATAGACCAGATGGTCGCGATCCACCTTCCAGTTGAGCGTGACGCGATGGGTCTGCCCGGCCTCGACCGCCTTTTTGTTGTAGAGCAGGCAGGGCAGGTTCTGGTCGCTGGTGACGGGGCAGGCGGCGGTGCCCACCCGGCTCGCCGTGCCGGAGAAGCCCGAAGCCGTGTTGTTGGCGATAAAGCCGCGAATGCCCGCCGAGAGGGTCAGGTTCGGCAGAATATCGTAAGAGGCATCGGCAAAGGCGGCATAGTCGCGGTCGATGCGGGTGATGCGCGAGCAGAAGATGTCATCCCCGCAGCGCGGCACCGCCGGATTGCCCTGCGCTGTCGCCAGACCCGGAATGATGTAATCGGCTTTCACCTCGTCGCTCTGGCGCTGCATGAACAGGCCAGCGGTCAGGCGGAAGCGGTCCGTGGAGGGCGAGGACACGCGGAACTCGTGGCTCTGCTTGGTGTAGTGGTGGTGGACGTGATAGATCTGGCTCGGGTCCAGATTTTGCCCGTTGGCGCCGATGAAGCTGGTGTAGGCGGGCCCAAGCGACTCATAGTAGGAGACGGTGTAGTCCGAATAATCGGCGGTGGTGTCGACGAAGCGGCTGAAATAGCCGCCCGCATAGGTCACATCCCAATTGCCCAGCTTGCCATGGATGGTCATGGCCGCCTGCACCCACTGGTCGCGGTTCAGTTCGGGCGTGTAATCCTGCACTTTCAGGTCGCCGACCGAGGGGCTGAGCGGATCATTGCCCGTCAGCGGCCCGTAAAGGAAGGTGCCGTGCGCCTTCTGGTTCTGGTAGATCACGCTGGGCGTGACGGTCCAGTTCTCGTCCAGATCGATGCCGAGAGCCGCGCGGCCGCCCCAGGTTTCGACATCGTTGTAATTCTTCTTCACATATTTGGCATTGCTGACCGGCACGATGGTCGGGTTGCCGTTAACGTCGGTGGCCGGATAGTTGCGCGTGCCCGGCACATTGCTGATGTAGCCGCCATCACGCTGGTAGAAGCCCGAGGCGCGGAAGGCGACGGACTGGCTGATGGGAATGTTGATGAAGGCGTCGAAGCTGCCGCCGCTGGAGTTGCGGCCCTTGCCGAAGGTGGTGCCGGACACGTCGATCCCGGCTTCGAACTTGTGGGTGGGCTTGTTGGTGATCAGGCGCAGCGTGCCCGACAGCGAACTGGAGCCGAACAAAGTGCCCTGCGGGCCGGACAGAGCCTCGACGCGCTGCATGTCATAGATATGCAGATCGACCGCGCCGCCGATGGTGGTCAGCGGCATTTCGTCGAGATAGAGCGCGCTGGTCGGCTGCGAGCCGCCAAAAGCGCCATTGTAGTCGCTGCCCGAGGTGACGCCGCGGAAGTAGATCTGCGACTGGCCCGGACCATAGGACTGGAAGCTGACGCTGGGCAGTAGCTTGGCGTAATCGTCAAAGCTGGCGACCTGATGCTGCTCCATCTTCGCGGCGCTCAGCGCCTGAATGCTGATGGGAACCTGCTGCAGGCTTTCCTCGCGCTTTTGCGCGGTGACAACGATGTCAGCGGGAGCGTCGGAATTGGCGGCCTGCTGTGCCAAAGCCGGCGAGGAGGCCAGCATGGTGCCTCCCAGCAGCGAGGCGAGAGTCGCCTTCGAGAGACGGCGCATCGAAACCCCGGCGACGCGTTCGCGCATGATATGTCCACCCTGTTGCATTTCTATTGTATTTTTATCACAGACTGTGTCGCTTCTGATTGCAAGGGGTAAATGACGCAGGCTGTATGCCGCGCGTTGCTATTTGCCAAACCGTGGCCAAAACAGCATAGTTCGGGGCGATGACGACCTCAGATTTGTCCGACCGCCTTGCTGCTGCCACCCGCGATCCCATGCTGCTGCGTGCCGCACTGGCGCTGCGCGAGAACCGGCTGAATGAGGCCGAGCCGCTGCTCAAGAACCATCTGAAGGCCGATCCCTTCGATGTCGCCGCGATCCGCATGCTGGCCGAACTGGCGGCGCGGATCGGTCGGGCGCGCGATGCCGAAACCTTGTTGCGCCGCACGCTGGAGCTGGCGCCGGATTTCAGCGCGGCGCGTGTCAATCTGGCGACCATGCTCTATCGCACCAACCGCGCCAGCGAGGCTCTGGAGCAGCTCGACCGACTGGATGTGGAGCGTGAGGAAGGCAATCCCAACCTGCGTGCCGCAGTCCTCAACCGGTTGGGCGAGTTCGAGGCGGCGCTGGCGCTCTATGAGGATATGCTGGCGCGCTTTCCCGGGCATGCGCGGGTGTGGATGTCTTGCGGCCATGTGCTCAAGACGGTGGGGCGGCTGGAGGAGGCTGTGGCGGCCTACCGCAAGGCCGTTGCGCTGGAGCCGGGCTTTGGCGAGGCATGGTGGTCGCTGGCCAATCTGAAGACGGTGCGCTTTGATGACGAGGATCGCACAACAATGGCGCAGGCGCTGGAACGCAAGGATCTGGCGCCCGAGGACCGTTTCCATCTCGAATTCGCCAGCGGCAAGGCGTGGGAGGATGCAGGGGATCCAGCGCAAGCCTTCGCCGCCTATCGTGATGGCAACGCCCATCGCCGCGCCCTGATCCACTACGATGCCGGTGAGACGACAAAGCGCGTCGATGCCATGATCGCCCGCTTCGATGCAGCGTTTTTTGCTGCGCGGCAGGGGCAGGGCTGCCCTGCGCCCGATCCGATCTTTATCGTCGGCCTGCCGCGCGCGGGCTCCACGCTGGTCGAACAGATTCTGGCCAGCCACAGCCAGATCGAGGCTATCGCCGAATTGCCCGATATTCCCGAACTCTGGGGCAGTCCGGGCGATGATCCGCATGACCTGTCGGCGGATCAACTGCGCGCACTGGGCGAGGATTACCTGCGTCGCGTTTCCCCCCAGCGCAAAACCGACCGTCCGTTCTTCATCGACAAGCTGCCCAACAACTGGCTTTATGCCGGCTTTATCAAGGCAATCCTGCCGAACGCGCGGATCGTCGATGTGCGGCGCCATCCGCTGTCGGCGGGCGTGGCCAATTTCCGCCAGCATTTCGCGCGCGGGCAGCATTTCGCTTATGATCTGGCCGATCTGGGCCATTATTACCGCGATTATGTGCGGCTGATGGCCCATTTCGATGCCGTACTGCCCGGCGCGGTGCATCGCGTCCGTTATGAAAGCCTTGTGGAGGACAGCGAGGGGCAGATCAGGGCTCTGCTGGCGGGGCTGAGCCTGCCTTTCGAGGAAGCCTGTCTTCAGTTCCACAAAACGCAGCGCCCGGTGCGCACGCCCTCGTCCGAGCAGGTGCGCACGCCCATCTTCCGGCAGGGTACAGAGAATTGGCAGGCCTGGGATGCCTGGCTCGGGCCTTTGCGAGAGGCTTTGGGGGATTTGGAGCAGGAGTAAGGGATTAAATAAGATGCGAGGGCCCGGAGCATGTTTTTGAGACATGCTACCAACAAAGATGCCACCCTCGCATTTTCTTTCTCCCGCCTACTGCCGCAACTCTTCAGCGATCCGGCGAGCGATAAAATCCAGAACCACCTGCACCTTCGCGGGCCGATGGCGGCGCGATGGATAGATGGCGTAAAGTGGAAAGGCCTCGTCGCTCCACGCCGGAAACAGTTCCACCACCTCGCCGTTGCGGGGGAAATCCCATTTATAGGGTCGCCCGCCTCTGATCGAAATGAGGGAGCGCCATGCCTCGCATCGCGCTTTTCTCAGAAGGTGAGGGCCACCTTGCCGTAATAATAGCCGCCGTTGATGCCGTAGGGCGCGGTGGCGATGCGCAGGTTGAGCAGGCTGCTGCCGGTGGCCGTGGCGCTTGAAATCGGCGGCCGGACGTTGAACAGATTGTTCGCCCCCACCGACAGCTTCAGCCCCTTGCGCAGCTGATAGCCGACATCCAGATCGACGATATAGGCGGGCGGGACGCGCTGCAGATAGAGGCCGGTGCCCGGCGTCACATAGGTGCGCGTGGCGGCATAGAGCGTGCCGCGCGCGTTGATGTCCAGCCTGCCCAGCAGCCAGTCGGCCCCGGTGATCACCTTCAGGGTCGGCGTGCTGCTTTCCAGCGAGGATTGCGCGGTGGCGCTGAAGGTGCTGCTGACAGGGATCAGCGCGCTGGGGCTGTAGATTTTCGTGGCCTTGGTCTTGTTGTAGGTGCCCGCCAGCGTCCAGTTCACCTTGCCCAGATCCCCGAAATCGCTGGCATAGCTGACCACGGCGTCCACCCCGCGGGTGCGCGTGTCGGCGGCGTTGGTGTAGATCGAGACGCCGGTGGTGGCCACTGTAGGGTCCAGCACATTGCCATTGGCGATGATCGCCTGCGTCACCAGCGGATAGGTGACGGCCCCGCCCGTGCCGTAAAGCGTGCTGGTGTTCAGAATGCGGTTGCGCACCCTGATTTGATAGGCGTCCAGCGTGATCGTCAGGCGCGGGGCGGGGCGCAGCACCAGTCCGAGGCTGTAATTGGTGGATTTCTCCGGCTTCAGATTCTGGAAGCCCAGCAGCTTGGAGGCCGCCGAATTGGCAGGCAGTTGCACGGTCGCTGTGGTGGGCGAAAGGTTGGTGGCGGAGAAATACTCCTCGGCCAGCGTGGGCGCGCGAAAGCCTGTGCTGGCCGTGCCGCGCAGGCCAAACGCCGGGCTGAGGTCATAGCGGCTGGTCACCTTCCAGGTGGTGGTGTCGCCGAAGTCGGAATAATGCTCCCAGCGCACCGCCGGTTCGATCAGCCATTTGGCCGTCGGATGGGCGGTGATATCGGCATAGAGCGCCACATTGTGCCGGTTGTGGCTGCCCGCATCGATGGGGGTAAAGCCGGGATAGGCTTGCGCCCCGCCCAGCTCATAGCTTTCGGGCGATCCCGCTCCGATGGCATAGACGTTCTTGCGATATTCCGCGCCGAAGGCCAGCGTCAGCGGCTTGGGCAGGCCGATGTCCAGATCGCGGTTGATGTCGGCGTTCAAGGTCCATTCGGTGGCGCGCCAGGAACCGTCGTAGAAATCGGTCGGCGTGGCATGGGTGTTAACGAAGAGCTGGGCATTGGCGGAATCCAGCGTGTAGACATTGTCATGATCCTGGCCCCATGTGCCGCTCAGATCGATGTTGAAGCCCGCCAGCTGCCCGCGCGCGCCTGCGGTGAAGGCCAGATCGTCCTCGCGGATGCTTTCATTGGGGGTGAAGCCGTTGGGGGCGAAAAGGATGGCGTCCGCCGCGCCAAGCTTGCCCGCCACACCCAGCACCGAAGAGGCGATGATGCGGTCGGGCAGGCGCACATTCTGCTTGGAATAGGCCACCCGGTGGCCATAGCTGCCGAAGCTGTAAAGCTGCACAACGCCCAGATCGTAACCGGCGTTGTACTGCAGGGTGGTGAGGATCGAGCGCGTGTAGTGATCCTGATTGACGTAGGGATATTTCGCCACGCCGGTATAAAGCGCCTTCTGCGCCGCGCTGAGCGAGGGCAGCAGCGTGCCGTCGAGATCGGTGACGCGCTTGTCCAGCCCGCCGGTCAGATTGTAGTCCTGATAGCGCTGGAAGGCGGTGAGGTTGAGGAACCCTTTCTCGCCAAGCTTCGTGCCGACATTGAAAGAGGCCGCCCCCGTCAGCCCACCGGTGTTGTAATAGGAGCCGCCGGTGGCATCCAGCGCGCCGCCCGCATTCTTGTCTTTCAGGATGATGTTGATCACCCCGGCGATGGCGTCGGAGCCATATTGCGCGGCGGCGCCTTGTTCCAGCACTTCGATATGGTCGATGGAGTCCGGCGCGATCAGATCGAGATCGGGCGCCGCGCCTCCGGCGTAGGCCCCGCCGCCCACGCTGAAATTGGCGGTGCCATGGCGGCGCTTGCCATTGATCAGCACCAAAGTGTGATTGGGACTGAGGCCGCGCAATTTGGCCCCCAGCGTCAGATTGTTCATATCATTGCCGCCGCCCACGCTTTGCGCGCTGAAGGAGGGGATCAGCTGCGCCAGCGCCTGATTGACGCTGGGCTGGCCGACTTTGCCCAGAGCGGCGCTGTCCAGCACCTTGATCGGCGTGGGGCTTTCGGCCTGGGTGATGCCGCGCGCGCGGGTGCCGGTGACGATGATCGCGGAGCCTTCATCACTGGCGCTATCGCTGACGGCGGTTGCCGCAGGGGCCACGTTCCCATCGGCGGCCAGAGCGAGGGCGGGATGGGCGATGGTCAGGCCGGTGGCGGCCAGCCATGAAAAGGTCGAGATCGTCACTGCAGTCCCCATGTTGTTTATGGGGACAGGCTTGGAAAGAAGGGGCGGCAAGAACAATTGAGGACTTCAAATTATAAGATATTCTGATTGTTTCACATTGCGCGCGATGTCTTTGCGCAATGCCTCGCATTTAAGGGGCTGGCGGCAATCCCGAGCGTTCAGGTGGCCGCCTGCCTATCCGTCAGGATGCTTCGGGCCGATCAGCCGCCGTAGGTCGTCTGCGCGACCGTGACCGAAGTGACCTGTCCGTTCTGCTGCGCAACCCGGATCACCAGTTGCGTATCGCGCAGCAGATCATAGGCGACATCGGTGGTGGCATAGGCGAAGCGCAGATCACCGTTGGGCGCAGTCCGCAGCTGATGCGCGCCTGCCTTGCGCAGCGCGGCGCTGGCCTGAGCAACCGGGGCCCCGCTGGGGGCCAGTTGCCGGGCGAATGCCTGTTCGGCCAGCGGCAGCTCGGTTCCGTTGGCGCTGAAGTCGATGTCGCGGAAGCTGTGAGGGGTAGTCGCCTGAGCGTCAACAGCGGCGAAGCCCAGCGCGAGAACGGCAACCCGGCGGATCAGGTGGGAGGGGGTGATGCGGATCATGGTCTTTCTCCTTCATGCAGCGCGGAACTGCGCTGCGATGAAGAAGATATGGCCTGTTCGGCGATGAGGCGGCATGGCGCAGCGAAGCAATAAAATGACCACGCGGATCAAATGACGCCTCAGTCATCGCCACAGGGCGATCCGGGGCGTGTCGCTTCTTGAACAGCCGCGATCCGGATGAGCCAGCCCGTTTGGGCTTAGCCCACCCAGCGCCGCACGGTGGCCCACAGGCTGCGATGGCTGCTGCCGTGATAGGTCTCGCCCTTGGCGAAATGGCTGGCCAGCAGGCGATGGGCCTTGCCCAGATCATGATAGGCCACCGACGGCAGCAGATGGTGCAGCCCATGATAGCGCAGCCCCACCGGCGCCCAAAGCATCGGCAGCATCGCGGGCGGCGGCACGTTGACCGAGTCGGCGAATTGCGCGGTAAGGCTCATGACCTCGCCGCTCTCGTTCTGCCAGAGATGGGCCGCCAGCGTGCGGACCTGATTGATCAGCGCGACGCCCATCACCACGGCGACCACCAGAGCAGCGCTGCGCACCGAGACCGTATGCGTCACCAGCAGGGCCACGATGGACAGGGCCCAGATCGTGCACAGGGTTTCGAGCAGCAGCCAGCGGCGATAGGCCTCCGGCGCGGGGCGGGCGCGGCGATAATCCGGGTTGATGGCCAGCGCGGAGAAGCGCGCCTCGATGGCGCTGCGCCAGTTGCGGCTCACCAGCCCGGCGGGGGCGAGCAGCGCAAAGCGCAGGATCAGGCCGATGGGCGCCAGCGCGGCAAGGGCGGTGAAGCCAGCCACCCGCAGCCATCCGGCCCCGGCCAGCGGCAGATATTCCGGATCGCGCGCCGTGCCGTAGCAGGTGCGCAGATGATGCTGCGTGTGAACGCCTTCATAAAGGAAAGAGGGCGTCAGCAGGGGAATGCCGACCAGCAGGTTCCAGCCGATATGAAAGCCGCGCATCTTGCGATACGGAATATGCGTCAGCTCATGAATAAAGCTTTCGGCCCGGTAGAGCGCAAGCACCGCCACCACGAAGAGCCCAGCCGCCGCCATGTCCAGAGGCCGGTTGATCAGCGCCAGCAGCGCGCCATAGCCGACGATGATCGTGGCCAGCAGGTCGCCCCAGTAGATCATCGGCTTGGGGCCGCTGAAACCGCGCGCCACCTTTGCGGCGGTTGCCAGCAGGGCCTGATCCTCGGCGCTCTGCCGGGCGGGGGAGGCGGGCATCGCGGGCGTGGCCGGGCTGGGCCGTTCGGCGATGATCGTGGATGGGGGCATTGGCGTGAACATTCCTGGCCGATGAGTCGGCGGCTCTTGTAGGTGGTCGGGGCCCTAGGGGCCACATGCGCAATTGTCCACCGGCCTGCCATCGGCGGAGAAGATCGCGCAGGGTGCCCCTATGGCTGGAATGTACAGATTGGGGATCGCGTCGCCCCGTTTCAACCCTCTCCACGGCTGAGGGCGACAAGCTGGGCAAGCCCATTGGCGCGGGTCTTGCTCACGATGGCCGCGCGATGATCCTCGACCGTACGCACCGAAATCCCCAAAAGATCGGCGACTTCCTTGTTGCTGTGCCCCTTCACCAGCACATCGAACACCTCCCGCTCGCGGCGGGTGAAGGCACCGGTGGCCTGCTCGACCTGCCACTTGCGCGCCGACCATGCCAGCCCCTCGTGCACCGCGACGATCAGGCGGCTCTCGTCCAGCGGCTTTTCCAGATAGTCCAGGCCGCCATGGCGGCGCACCGCATCCACGGCATGGGCGGTGGTGGGCCAGGCGGTCATGAACACCAGCGCCACGCAGGGGTCGCGGGCGCGCAGATGCTCGGCAAGGGTGAAGCCATCGGTTTCGGCCATCTGGATGTCGCTGACCACGCAACTGAACCTTGTGGCCATCATCCCGCCCAGCAAAGCAGCCGGTTTGGTGAAAAAGCTGGCCTCCAAGCCCTGCCGCACCAGCAGCCGCGCGACGGCTGCGGCGAAATCGGCGTCGTCATCGAGCACGGCCACGCAGGAAGGGGGCTGGACGGTCATGCACTGGCTCCGAGGATGGGCAGGAAGAGAAGGAAGCGCACCTGCCCGGGCGCGTCCCTGCGTGACAGCCTGCCGCCGTGGGCCTCGATGATGGTCCGGGCGATGGCCAGCCCCACGCCCATGCCATTGCCGCTGACGTCTGCCGCCGTGGCGGCGTTCACGATCTCGAGGCAGACTTCGCTGCCTTCGACCCGCACATCGAGCCGCATATCGCTCTCGGACTGAGCCACCCGCGCATGCGCGGCCATGGCGTTGCGCAGCAGATTGACCAGCGCCTGAGTCAGCTCGACTTCCTGCGCCTGCACGAAAATGTCCTCGGCCACCGGATCGGCATCGAGCCATGCCCCGAGCGCGCGCAGTTCGGGGGCCACGATCTGGCGGGCGGTCTGCACCAGCTGGGCCACCGGTACGGGTGAGGGCTCGTCCACGTCACGCCCGCCGAAACGGCGCAGGCGCCGCACCATGTCGGAGAGTTCGCGCGCCTTGCGGTCAACCAGCGCTGCGCTGGCGGCGGCTTCGGGAGACGCATCGCGGCAAGTTTCGTTCAGATGCCGCGCCTCGATCGCCAGCGTGGAGAGCGGTTGGCTGATCTCATGGATCACCGCGACCGACATGGCTCGCAGGGTCTTGAGCCGCTCGGCCTGAAACAGCATGCGGTTGCGCCGGTCGAGGCTGGCCTGCGCCCAGCGCTGGGCATCGCAATAGCTGCCCGCCAGCCATGTCACGATCACCGTGGAGGCCAGCCCCAGATGCAGGCCAAGGCGCTGCGTATAGGTCACGTGTTGCGCGGAATAGGGGAGCAGCATCACCACCTGCGCGAAGATCGCCAGCCATGCGCCGCGTTGCCCGAAACGCAGCCCGATCCATGCGCCCGCCAGCAGCCCCGGCGCGGCCTGCACCCCCATGCCCGCGCGCCACAGGATCCAGCTGGCAAATGTGCTGACCGCCAGAACGCCGCCACCCTCCAGCACGGGCCAGGCCGTCAGGCGCGGCAGGTTCAGGGTCAGTTTGCGCGCGATCACCTTGTCGAGCGAGAGCAGCAAGGGGGCCAGCACCAGAATGCCCAGCAGATCTCCCACCACCAGACTGCACAGGGCGATCACCAGATCGATGCCATGGCCGAAGGTGGACTGGCTGCGCGGCAGGATCAGCTGGATGGGCTGCACCAGCAGGGCGGTGAGGATCGGCGCGCCCACCGCGGCCAGGCCGAAGATCATCGGCGGCAAGAGGTGGGGCCCGCGCCGCCGCGCCGCCAGACGATGCAGGGCGGCCAGCACCAGCCCGCAGGTCAGGGCCGGGCGGATCACGCCCAGCACATCGTGCCATACATCGGGCCCGGCAAGAACGACCTGCCCGGTCAGCGCATCCACCACCAGCTCCGTGGCCATCAGCCATGGCGTCAGGCGCGTGCCCCAGCGCCACAGGACGGCAAAGCGCAAACCGGCCGCCGGATACCACAGCGAGAAGAAGCCATCCCCGCCCCATGGCAGCGCCACCCAGTGAAGAAAGGCAAAGCCCGCCGCATAGGCCGGCAGCAGCAAGGCATCCGCCCGGCGACAGGCAAAAGCGCGCAGCATGGGTGCAAGCTGTTGAAAGCGGTGAGGTTCTGGCGTCGACATGCCAGCCTGACCCTGCCCGATCCATGGGCGGTTCGATACCCGTAAAATTCACGGATCGACCCATTGGCCTCAACGCTGCATTGTTGCCGCGCGACCCGAAGGCTTGTCCATCCATGATGGGCGAATCTGACACTGGCCGGTGAAGGAGATGTCCCCTTCACCGGCCCCTTATCAAAGCGTTAGCCTGGCCCGTTCACCGCCGCCACCGCTTTGGCCGCGGCATGCGGTTTTTTGAAGCTGCGCAGATCGACGGCGCCTTGCTGGATGCGCGGGTCCGTACCGGCGGGGAACAGGGCGATCTTCTGCAGCTTTTGTGAGGTGCCGGTGGGCAGTTCCCCCATCAGCAAATACCAGGCCGGAGCCTTGAAATAGGCCATCTTCTCCATGCACCAGTCCAGCAATTCGCGCGACAGCGCCTCGGCATCGGCCTGCGGATCCTGCGGGACGATGCAGGCCATGATCTCCTCCTCGCGGATGTCGTCCGGCACGGCGATGGCGGCGGCCTGCTTGACCGCAGGATGCGCGCAGAGGCAGGCCTCCACCTCGGCGGCGGCGATGTTCTCTCCGGCGCGGCGGATGATGTTCTTGCGGCGGTCCATAAAGAACATCATGCCGCTGGCATCCTCCACCACGACATCGCCGGTGTGGAACCAGCCATCAGCCCAGGCCTCGTCGGTGGCGGCGTCATTCTTGTAATAGCTGGAGAAGAAGCCCCGGCGCGGGGTGGCCTCGCTGTGGCGGATCAGCAGTTCGCCGGGCTGGCCGGGGAGGCAGACGTTGCCCTTCTCATCGACGATCCGCGCCTCGCAGCCGATATCCGCCCTGCCGAAGGCGCGGGTGCCGATCTTGCGCGGCTCGATGTTGTCGGTGAGAAAGCGACCGACTTCGGACATCGACCACATTTCGACCACCGGAAAGCCAAAGCGCCTTTCAAAGGCCGCATGGTGATCGGGCTCGATCCCGGCGCAAAAGCCGAAGCGGACATGATGCGCTTTTTCCTCCCGCGTTTCGGGCAATTTCAGCAGAAGATTGGGGATGATCCCCTGCATATGCACGCAGGTGACCTTGCAGGCGAGAAGGTCTGCCCACCAGCTTTTGGGATGGAACCGGTCGGGGAAGACCAGACATCCGCCCGACATCAGCATGGCGGGCATCGAGATCGACAGGCAGTTGGCGTGATGGAGCGGCAAGGGGTTGTACATCCGCTCCTTACCCTCGCGCATATCGAGCAGTCCGCCGCGCGTGAGATACCAGCCCCCGAAATGATGAAAATAGAGATTGGTGAGTATGCATCCCTTGGGCCGGCCGGTGGTGCCGGAGGTGTAGAGCATCGCCGCTTCCGTATCCGGGCCGGGCGTGCCCTGTCCGGCTGGCGTGCCAGCAGTGGGCAGCGCATCCGGCATCTGGTCGAAGGACACCACAGGCGGCGCCAGCGGCGCCAGAGCGGCGGCTTCGCGCAGATCGTTCAGGCGGCTGTCTATGCCCAGCAACAGCCGGGCCTCGCTATGCTCCAGCAGATAGGCGATTTCATCGACACGGTAATCAGGATTGACCGGCACCACGCTGACGCCCAGCACGTTCAGCGCGAAAAAGTGAAACAGGAATTCGGGTCGCTGGTGGAACAGGATCGCCACCCTGTGCCCCAGCCCATAGCCCGCCGCGCCGTAGCGCTGGCGCATCGCCTCGACCCCGGCGGCGGTGTCGTCCCAGCTGATCTCGAAACCATCGGGATGGTAGGGGCGCCCGGCCATGGGCGGCACCGCATAGGCGGCTCGCGGCCCCCAGCGCTGCACAGTGTCCTGAAATGTTTCGTATAAGGTGCGCGCTTCGGCGCGGTCCACGGCTTCCTTGCTGAACATCAGCCCCCTCCTTCAGCGTTCGCGACGCTTCACTTCGGCATCGTTCCAGGCGGTGAGCGCCTGATAGTCGGGCACGAAGCCCAGGCCCTTGTTGGCGTCCGACGAAGGGATCTCCCCCGAGGTGACGACATCGATCACCGCCGGCGCATGGGCCAGCGCGCGCTCCAGCGCGGCGGGAAGGTCTTCAGCCTTCTCAACGCGTTCGCCATGGGCGCCCAGCGCGCGTGCCAGCGCGGCATAGTCCGAATGGCGCAGGGTGGTGCCGACCACGCGGCCGCCATAATTCGTCGCCTGATCGTGGCGCTCGATGTTCCAGGCGGCGTTGTTCGAGATGATGAAGACGGCCTTGGCGCCATGGCGCACGGCGGTGTCCACCTCCATGGCGTTGAAGCCGAAGGAACCGTCGCCATTGATCGAGATCACCTGCCGCCCGGGATAGGCCAGCGCGGCGGCGATGGCATAGGGCACGCCGACGCCAAGGCAGCCAAAGGTGCCCGAATCCATATAGGTCGTGGTGGCGAGACCAATGCGCGCGAAGCTGAGCAGATCGCCGCCATCGGCAATGCCGATCGCATCGGGGGCGGCCTTTTCGGCAATGGCGGCAAAGATGCGCGCCGGGTTGATCTTGCCGTCTGGGCCGGTGGCGGGCAGTTCCTTGGGGGCGCTGCGTTCCTCATGTTTGCGGCGCAGGCCTGTGGTCCATGCGCGGTCGGCGGCGGGTTTACGGTCGCCTGCTGCGGCAATGATGGCTTCCAGCGCCAGTTTCGGCGTGGCGAGGATTTCCGGCGTGCCCCGGCGGTTGTCGATCAACTCGCCCACATTGTCGGCGATGCGCACGAAGCGCGCGCCGGGATAGACGGCGGGCGAGCCATAGCCGAGCTGGTAATCCAGCTTGCGCCCGATCACGAGCACCAGATCGGCTTGCCCCATCGCGGCGGCCCGCATCGCGCCGACCCCGGCGGGATGGTCCGGCGCCAGCAGTCCGCGCGATTCCTGCGTGTCGAGATAGACCGCGCCGGTTGCGTCGAGCAGGCGGGGCAGGCTGTCACCCAGCCCACGCGCGCCGCGTCCGGTGATGACCAGCGGGCGCTTGGCCGACCACAGCGCCTCCACCGCCTGCGTCACCGAGTCGGGGGAGGGGACGATCTCGCGCGTGCGGGTGGGGGAAAGCCATTCCTCAAGGATCAGCGCGGGGTGGATGTCCTCGCGCAGCACGTCGGTGGGGATTTCGACGTAAACCGGGCCCGGCTCGCCGCCATCGCCAAACGCGCGGGAGACCGCTTCGTCCAGCTCGCGCAGCACCTGTTCGGAGACGCGCAGGGTGCGCGAGACACGGGTAACGGGTTTCAAAATCTCGACATGGGGAATGTCCTGCAACGGGCCCATGTTGATCTGCGGGCGCGGGGCGCAGCCGCCGATCACCAGCACCGGCATGCGCGCCAGCGAGGCATTGGCGATCGCCGTCACCGTGTTGGTGACGCCGGGGCCGGCGGTGACCATCACCACGCCCAGCGTGCCGGTCAGCTCGGCATGGGCATGGGCCATGTGCACCGCCGCGCCTTCGTCTCGCACATCGACGATGCGGATGCCGAGCCGCGCGCAATGGTCCCAGATCGGCTGGATATGGCCGCCTTGCAGGCCGAAGATCCGGTCGATGCCGCGCGCTTCCAGAAAGCGCGCGATCAGCGCCGCGCAGCTCTGTTCGTCACCCAAGGGTGCTGTGGTCTGATCCGGGAAGGGGGAGGTTGTGGTGGTCATGGCGCTCAATCCTCTTGCCGCTTTGGTCTGGTGATTCGCGATGACAGATTCGGGCCGGATGGCGCGCCGTATCGGCGGTTTTCTCTCCTGCACCTGGCTCTGTCCCGGCCGGTTGCTGTCCCTAGGCCTATGCCACAATCATTCTGCTGGCAACACATTCTGTATTCTGAATTCAGAGTTCCGAATGCTCTGGACAGGGGGTGGCAGTTGCGTTACGAATCGGGCATACCGTTCATGACAAAAGGATGAGGACGCGACTGTGCGGCTGCTGACGGAACAACCCACGCTGGTCGAACAGGTCTTCGAGGCGATCGTCGCGGAGGTCGTCGAAGGGCGGCTGCAGCCCAATCAGCGCCTGATTCAGGAGGAGATCGCCGCGCAGCTTGGCGTGTCGCGTCAGCCGGTGCAGCAGGCCTTGCTGCTGCTGCGGGCCGAAGGGTTTGTGCAGGAAGCGCCCGGGCGCGGCCTGATCGTGGCGCCCATCGATGTGGATTTCGTGCGCGATATTTACGAGGTTCGTTCGGTGAGCGAGGGGCTGGCCTGTCGGCTCGCAGCGCAGCGCGGGGCGGAGCAGGCGCGCAAGGATGGTCCGGCGCTGATCCGCGCGGGTCGTCTGGCGGAGGCGGAAGGTTCGATCCCCATGCTGATCGATGCCGATATGCGCTTCCACCAGTTCCTTTACGAGATTTCCGGCAACAAGGTCATCAAGGAGGCGACAGGCCCGCACTGGCGGCACCTGCAGCGCGTGATGGCCGAAGTGCTGATGCGCGACGAGACGCCGCGCCAGATCTGGGACCAGCATGAGGCGATCCTCGATGCGGTGTCACGCGGGGACGCGCGCGCCGCCGAGAAGGTCGCGCGTGACCATATTGTCAAGGCGGCCGACCGCTATATCGCGCGGTTGAAGGCCTATCAGGAGGCGCAGGGCGCAGGTGGAGGAAAGGACACCCCGCCCACAGGCAAGGAACGGCGGCGCAAGACCTGATCCTGTCAGGCGCGGGTTCACAATAAGCCACGGCAATGGAACGGAAGGGCTCCGCCTCGCGGGGCCGGAAAGGAACAATCGCGTCTGGAGGATGCCGCTTTGGCTGCCTCCACCTTCAAGACAACAGGCCAGCCACAGAAGCGGGCCGTAGACAATGGAGAGTGATCCGAGATGGCGACGATAACCCCCCGGAATTATATCGATGGCGCCTTTGTCGATGCTGGAAGCTCCGATCTGTTCGAGATCGAAAATCCCGCAACGCAGGAGGTGATCGCCACCGCCCCCGACACGCCGGCCGCAGAGGTGGACCGCGCGGTGCAGGCCGCCAAAGCAGCCCAGCCCGCATGGGAAAAGCTGCCACCGCAGGCCCGCGCCACCCATATCCGCCAGATTGCCGCGAAGATCCGCCAGAATGTGGACCGCATCGCCCAGACCATCACGCGGGAGCAGGGCAAGCCGCTGGGCCTCTCCACGCTGGAGGTGAATTTCACCGCCGATTATATGGACTACATGGCGGAATGGGCGCGCCGCATCGAGGGCGAGATCATCGCCAGCGACCGTCCCAATGAAACCATCATGCTGTTTCGCAAGCCGATCGGCGTGACGGCAGGCATTCTGCCCTGGAATTTCCCTTTCTTCCTGATTGCCCGCAAGCTGGCCCCGGCGCTGGTGACGGGCAACACCGTCGTCATCAAGTCGAGCGAGGAAACGCCGGTCAACGCCTTCCTCTTCGCCGAGTTGATGGCGCAGACCGATCTGCCCGCCGGTGTCGCCAACATCCTGAGCGGGCGTGGCGGCAGCACGGGCGATGCGCTGAGCCGCCACAAGGATGTCGGCCTGATCAGCTTCACCGGCAGCGTGGCGACCGGCGCGCGGATCATGGAGGCGGCGGCCAGAAACCTCACCCGCGTCAATCTGGAGTTGGGCGGCAAGGCCCCGGCCATCGTGCTGGCCGACGCCGATCTCGATCTGGCGGCCAAGGCGGTCTATGACAGCCGCGTGCTGAACACCGGCCAGCTCTGCAACTGCGCCGAGCGGATCTATGTCGAACGTTCGGTGGTGGCAGAGTTTTCCGAAAAGCTGGCGGCCCATATGAAGGCGACGACCTTTGGCGATCCGATGGCGGATCGCGATGTCGCGATGGGGCCGCTGATCAACAAGGCGGGCCGCGACAAGGTGGCGGCATTGGTCGACAAGGCGCTGAAGGATGGCGCCGAAGCGCTCACCGGGGGCAGGATCGCCGACCGCAAGGGCTGGCACTATGAACCCACGGTGCTCGCCAATTGCACCGCCGATATGGCGGTGATGCGTGACGAGATCTTCGGTCCAGTGATCCCCGTGCAGGCCATTGACAGTCTTGATGAAGGCATCACCCTGGCCAACAACAGCGAATACGGGCTCACCTCATCGATCTTCACCAAGAGCCTGAGCGCTGCCCAACAAGCCATGCGCGAATTGCGCTTCGGCGAGACCTACATCAACCGCGAACATTTCGAGGCCATGCAGGGCTTCCACGCCGGTCGCCGTAAATCGGGCATCGGCGGGGCGGACGGCAAGCACGGCCTCTACGAATACACCGAGACGCATGTGGTTTACATGCAGGGTTGAACCATCCCTGAGGCCCGAGGCCTCGCGGACCATTGACGGGGCATCAGACAAGCCTCGCGATCATGACGCCAGTGCCGCGCCAGATCTCGTGACATCGGTGATGTTGCGATCGAGGCACTGCGTCCATCAACAAGGAGAGAGAGGATGCGAGGGAATGACGCAAAGACCTATGATGTCGTGATCGTTGGCGCGGGGCCAAGTGGCGCGGTTGCCGCCAAGCGCTTCGCCGAAGCCGGCATGTCGGTGATTTGTCTGGAGCAGGGCGAATACCCCGATTACACGCTCATCAAGAGCGACGGGCTCGATTTCGAATTCACCAAGGACCGTTTCTACACCTGGAACCCCAACAAGCGGCAGGCGTCTTCGGACTATCCGGTCAATGATACGGAATCCGAAGTCTCGCCCCTGATGTGGAATGGCGTGGGTGGCAGTTCGATGCTTTACGCCGCCGCATGGCATCGCTTCAAGCCCAGCGACTTCCGTGTCAAGACGCTGGATGGTGTCGCCGATGACTGGCCGATCAGCTATGAAGACCTTGCCCCTTATTATGACCGGGTGAGCGAGGATTTTTCGGTCTCCGGCGTGGCGGGCGATCCCACCTATCCCTATCATGACATTCCGCTGCCGCCTTTCAATCTGGGCGATATGGAAAAGAAGATGATCGCCGCGCATGACCGGCTCGGCTGGCACTGGTGGCCGGGTGTCAATGCCATCGCCAGCGTGAAGCATGGCAATCTGGAGCCCTGCATCCGGCGCGGCGCCTGCCTGTGGGGTTGTTTTGCGGGGGCCAAGGCCTCTGTGGACCGCACCCATTGGCCGGTGGCGCGCGGGCTGGGCGTCGATCTGGTGCCCAAGGCGCGCGTGCTGCGCGTGGAAACCGACAAGGAGGGGCTGGCCACGGGTGTCACCTATGTCGACCGCGATACCGGGCAGACCCACTTCCAGCCGGGCCGCATCGTGGTGATCTGCGCCAATGGTCTGGGCACGCCGCGTTTGCTGCTCAATTCCAAATCGGCCTCGCATCCCGATGGGCTGGCCAACTCCTCGGGCATGGTCGGCAAGCGGCTGATGATGCACCCCATCGCCACGGTGATCGGCCTTTACGACGATTTCTTCGAGACCTGGCAGGGGCCCTTCGGTCAACGCCTCTATTCGCTGGAATTCGCCGAAACGCGCAAGGACACCGATTTCGTGCGCGGCGCCAAATGGCAGCTGATGGGCACGGGCGGCCCGCTCAACACCATTGGCGCTTTCCCCTGGGGCGATGCCGCGGGCTGGGGCGAGGACTTCCACCGCACGGTGAAGCAGCGCTTCGGCCGCTCGATGGACTGGACGATCATCATCGAGGATCTTCCCGATGAGGACAATCGGGTCGTGCTGGATGACAGTCTTGTCGATGAAGACGGCATGCCCGCGCCCAAGATGATCTACAAGAACAATGAAAACACCCGGCGCATGACCAAGTTCAATGTCGAAAAAGCGGCGCAGTCGCTGCGGGAATCGGGCGCTTACGACATTCTGGAAGCGCCTTTCGTGCGGGAAACCGGCTGGCATATGCTGGGCACCTGCGTGATGGGCCGCGATCCGCGCACTTCGGTGGTGGATGGCGAATGCCGCGCGCATGACTGCCAGAACCTGTTCATCTTCGATGGCAGCGTGATGCCCACCGGCAGCTGTGTGAACCCCACCGGCACCGTTGCCGCTTTGGCGTTGCGCGGCGCGGAGCTGATCGCGCAAAAGGCCGGCGAGCAGAAAATCAGCCTGCAGACCGCCTGAACGGAAGGATGAGGAGAGAAATCATGTACACATCCGTCAAACTTCCCGACACCACCCTCGCCGAGCGTAAGCAGGCCGCACAGGCGGTGATCGAGCGCTACCGCGCCCGCATCGCCTGGGCCGCCGATGCGCTGATCCCCGAGGACAAGGCGCTCGACATGCCTTCGGCCACGCAGGCGGGCCTGCTGGATCACTGGCTGCCCGAGGCGCTGACCGCGCGCGACGACATGCTGCCGCCCTTCGTCAAAGCGCTGGAGGGCCTGCCGGAGGAGGCGCCCGCCGATGCGCTGGGCGCCTTGCAGGCCTTGCCGGGCGGGGGCTTCGATGTCGTCGCCCGCACGGTCGCGGGGGCCTATTTCTGGAGCCCGGAGATCAACCGCAAGCTCAAATATCCCGGCCAGCAGGAAATCCGCGAGACGCCGGATTATGATGTCGTGATGGATGCCATCGCCCCGCAGCTTGAACGCGGCGACCGGTTCATTCCGACTCCTTGAGCAGGACGCCGGTGCCTCCCTGTTGCAGGCAGGCACCGGCTCTCCATCCATCGGCCATACCGACCGGAGAGACGCGGCAAGCGCGCCTCCGGCAGGGGAGGATTTGCGCCATGACCTATGAGAGGATTGCCACCTGTGTCAGCATCGCTTTGGCGATGGGCTGTGTCGCGCAGGCCAGGGCTTCGGACATCACCTTCGCGGTGATCAATCCGCATGAGTATGATCTGCCCACCGACGGCTATCGCCCCTTCAACGCGGTGGTCGAATATGGTGAGTACAACAATGGCACGCAGCAGTTCGACAATGCCGGTCACCGGATCAAGGGCCCGGATACCGATCTTTACGCCAGCCTGACCAAGCTTGTCCACTTCTGGACGTTTGACGGTCTGCCCAATGTTGGCTTTGCCTATGAGGTGATCCAGCCCACCGTGCATCTGGATGGGCCCGGGCTGAACAAGACCGGCTTCGGCGACACGCTGACCGGCCCGGCCATATGGGTGAAGCCCACTAAGAACACCGTGCTGGGTTTCCAGACCTTTGCCAGCATTCCGGTGGGCAGCAGCAACATCACGAACCATTACTGGGCCAATTATTCCAGCTTCTTCTTCGATGCGGAAATCAAGAAGCATCTGAGCCTGACCGGTGATATCGGGGCGATCTTTCGAGGGCGGCAGCAGGTTGTCGACGGGCCGAACATCGCGCCGGGCAACAGCTATCACTTCAACATCCGTGCCAGCTGGCGGTCCAAATCGAAATTCGAACCTTTCGTCGCCTTCGATTGGCAGCAGAACAAGAAAAGCCGCTATGTTGGTGGTGCGGACATCCCCTTTTCCGATGGGCATGAGACGACTTGGGGTGTCGGCACGCTTTATGCGGTGAACAAGAAGCTGTCGCTGGTGGCCCGCTATTCGCGCAGCATCGAGGGAAGGAACGTCACGATGACCAACGCCGTCTATGCCAGCCTGATCAAGGTGTTCTGATGCAGATGACGGTGGATCTTTCCGGAAAACAGGCGCTGGTGACTGGCGCGTCCTCGGGCCTTGGCGCGCATTTCGCCAGACTGCTGGCGCGGTCGGGCGCGCAGGTGCTGCTCGCCGCCCGGCGCGAGGAGGCGCTGGCGCAGGTCGCCGCGCAGATCGAGGAGGAGGGCGGGAGCTGCCGCACGCTACGCCTCGATGTCTCCGATCCGACCAGCGTGAGAGACATGGCCCCCATGATCGCCGGCCTGGATATTCTGATCAACAATGCCGGCGTGGTGCGGGAAAGCAGCGCTCTGGATCATGCCGAGGCCGATTGGGATGCGGTGATCGACACCAATCTGAAGGGCAGTTTCCTGCTGGCCCAGGCCGCGGCGCGGGCGATGCAGGCGCATGGGCGCGGCGGGTCGATCGTCAACATCGCCTCGATCCTGGGGCTGCGGCAGGGCGGCGGGGTGGTCTCCTATGCCGTGTCCAAGGCGGGCGTGATCCAGCTGACCAGGACGCTGGCGCTGGAATGGGCGCGATATGGCGTGCGCGTGAATGCTCTGGCGCCCGGCTATATCGCAACCGATCTCAATGAAGAGTTCTGGGACAGTGATCCCGGCAAGGCCATGATCCGCCGCATTCCGCAGCGCAGGCTGGGGCGGCTGGAGGATCTGGACGGGCCGCTGCTGCTGCTGGCCTCGGATGCCTCGGCCTATATGACCGGGTCGGTGATCGCGGCGGATGGCGGCCATCTTGTGAGCGGATTGTGAAGGAGAAACAATGAGCAAGCGTGCAGAAGCCATCGCGGCGCGAGTGGAGGATTTCGTGCGCACTGTGGTGGCGCCTTATGAGAAAGACGGCCGCCGCGACCATCACGGGCCCACCGATGCGCTGGTGATGGAATTGCGGGAGAAAGCGCGGATCGCTGGCGTGCTGACGCCCCATATTCTGGAGGATGGTTCTCACCTTACCCAGCGCGAGACGGCCATCGTGCTGCGCCAGTCCGGCCTGTCGCCGCTCGGGCCGCTGGCCTGCAACACGGCGGCGCCCGACGAGGGCAACATGTATCTTCTGGGCAAGGTCGGCAGCGCCGAGCAGAAGGCCCGCTTCCTCGATCCATTGGTGCGCGGGGAGGCGCGCTCGGCCTTCTTCATGACCGAACCGGCGGAAGACGGCGGCGCGGGTTCCGATCCCTCGATGATGCAGACCACCTGCCGGCTCGATGGCAACCACTGGATCATCAACGGGCGCAAGAAGTTCATCACCGGAGCGCAAGGGGCCAGGGTCGGCATCGTCATGGCCAAATCCGGGGATGGGGCCTGCATGTTTCTGGTCGATCTGCCCGATCCCGCGATCCGTATGCTGCGCGTGCTCGACACCATCGACAGCTCGATGCCCGGCGGCCATGCGGTGGTCGATCTTGTCGATCTGCGCGTCTCGCCCGAGCAGATGCTGGGCGCTTCGGGAGAGGGTTTCCAATATGCGCAGGTGCGGCTCAGCCCGGCGCGCCTCTCGCATTGCATGCGCTGGCTGGGGCTGGCGACCCGCGCCCAGGAGATCGCCAGCGATTACGCCAACCGCCGCCACGCTTTCGGCAAGCCGCTGGTCGATCACGAAGGCGTCGGCTTCATGCTGGCGGAGAACCTGATCGACCTGAAGCAGGCCGAACTCATCATCGACTGGTGCGCGGGCGTGCTGGATAGCGGATCGCTGGGCACGGCGGAAAGCTCGATGGCGAAAGTGGCGGTCTCGGATGCGCTGTTCCGCGTGGTGGACAAATGCGTTCAGGTGATGGGCGGCAATGGCGTCAGCCAGGACACCATCGTCGAGCAGGCCTTCCGCGAAATCCGCGCTTTCCGTATCTATGACGGGCCCACCGAAGTTCACAAATGGAGCCTCGCCAAGAAAATCAAGCGCGACTGGAAGGCAGCGCAGGCATGAGCAGCGCAGCAGAAGCCAACAGCGGCACCACGGCGGTGCGGGAGGGCTATGCCCTTGATGTTATGGCGCTTGATGGCTGGATGCGCGCGCATGTCGAGGATTATCGCGGCCCACTCACCATAGAGCAGTTCAAGGGCGGCCAGTCCAACCCGACCTATCGGCTGGTGACACCGGAGCGCAGCTATGTGCTGCGCAAGCAGCCGCCCGGAGCGCTGCTGAAGGGCGCACATGCGGTGGACCGTGAGGCGAAGGTGCTGACCGGGCTGGCCAGGGCAGGTTTCCCGGTCGCCCAGATCCATAGGGTTTGCACCGACCCTTCGGTGATCGGCACGATCTTCTATGTGATGGAGATGGTGGAGGGCCGCATCTTCTGGGACGCGGCCATTCCTGACGTGTCCAACACCGAACGCGCCGCCCTGTTCGATGCGATGAACGCCACCATTGCGCAGCTTCACAGCGTGGATTACGCGGCGGTGGGGCTCGGGGACTATGGCCGCCCCGGCAATTATTTCGAGCGTCAGATCGCCCGCTGGTCGAAGCAATATCTGGACGACACGGATGCCGGCCGCGATCCCGCCATGGACCGGCTCGTCGCATGGTTGCCCGCCAACATCCCGCCGGGCGATGAAACCAGCATCGTCCATGGCGATTTCCGCATCGACAATCTGATCTTTCACCCCACACAGCCCAAAGTGCTGGCGGTGCTGGACTGGGAATTGTCCACGCTGGGGCATCCGGGGGCTGATTTCGCCTATCACGCGATGATGTACCGCATGCCGCCGCATATCGTGGCGGGGCTGGGCGGGGCGGACATCGCCGCGCTGGGTATCCCTGACGAGCGGGCCTATCTGGAAGCCTATTGCACACGGCGCGGGCTGGCGGACATGCCGACTTACGGCTTTTACATGGCCTTCAACTTCTTCCGGCTTGCCGCAATCTTCCATGGCATCAAGGGGCGGGTGATCCGGGGCACGGCCTCATCCGCTCAGGCCAAAGAGCGTGTCGCTGTCTTGCCTGAATTGATGAAGCTGGCATGGGATCAGGTGGAGCGGCTGGAAAGCTGATCTGCCCCTTGTGAGCCCTGCTTAGGAAAAGCCTAAGCAGGGCTGCATCAAATCATTATTTTTCCGATCCCCAATCGTCGCGATACCGGCTGTCACGCTGACGCTCCCGTCAGACACATGGGCAGTAAAAGGGTCAAGACATGACAATTCCCGCGGTCGATACGCTGATCATCGGCGGTGGCCAGGCCGGCCTGGCGATGAGCGCGCATCTGACCAAACGCGGCCTGCCGCATCTGGTGGTCGAGCGTGACCGCATCGCCGAAAGCTGGCGCACGCGCCGCTGGGATACGCTGGTCGCCAATGGTCCGGCCTGGCACGACCGTTTCCCCGACCGCGAATTTGCCGAACTGGACCCCGAAAGCTTCGCCACCAAGGATGAGGTGGCCGCCTATTTCGAGGCCTTCGCCGCCCAGATCGACTCCCCCATCCGCGAGGGTGTGGCGGTGACCAGCGTGGCCCACGCCGCCGATGGCGTGGGCTTTCATATCGAAACCTCGCGCGGGGCGATCAGCGCCCGGGAGGTGGTGGTGGCGACGGGGCCGTTCCAGCGCCCCAGCATTCCGCCGATTGTCCCCGCTGTCGATGGCATCGAGCAGATCCACTCGATCAACTATCGCAACCCGCAGCAGCTGCCCGAAGGCGCGGTGCTGGTGGTGGGCGCGGGCTCCTCGGGCGTGCAGATTGCTGATGAACTGCTGCGCGCCGGGCGCAAGGTCTATCTCTCGGTGGGGCCGCACAATCGACCGCCGCGCCGTTATCGCGGGCAGGATTTCTGCTGGTGGCTGGGCGCGCTGGGCCATTGGAACGCCACCAGGATGACGCCCGGCAAGGAGCATGTGACCATCGCCGTCAGCGGTGCGCGGGGCGGCCATACCGTCGATTTCCGCGAGCTGGCCAGTCGCGGCATGGTGCTGTTGGGCATGGCGCAGGGCACGGAGGGCGGCGTGATGCGCTTCGCCCCCGATCTGGTCGACAGCATTGCGGCGGGCGATGCCGATTACCTCTCGGTGCTGGACGAGGCCGATGCCTATATCGAGCGGGAAGGCCTCACCTTCCCCGAAGAGCCCGAAGCGCGCGCCACGCTGCCCGATCCGGCCTGCATGACTGACCCGGCGCTGGAGCTTGATCTGAAAGCAGAAGGCATCACCTCGATCGTCTGGGCCACCGGCTTCAGCTTCGATTTCGACTGGCTGAAGTTCGATGTCTGCGATCCCACCGGCAAGCCCGTGCATCAGGGCGGCGTGACCTCCGTGCCCGGCCTCTATTTCCTTGGCCTGCCCTGGCTTACGCGCCGCGCCTCGGCTTTCATCTGGGGCGTGTGGGGCGATGCCGAAAAGCTTGCCGGTCATATCGCAGAAGCCAACCAGCCCGCCTGATCCCCTTCCACGGAGAACCCTCATGCCCACCCATACCCGCATCCGCCCCTTCAACACCGCCGAAACCTATCCCGAGCAGAAGCTGGACAACGACCTGTGCCAGGCGGTGGTCGCCAGCGGCCGCACCGTTTTCGTGCGTGGCCAGATCGCGCAGGACCTCGACACGCGCGAGAGCCTGCATATCGGCGACGCCACGCTCCAGGCCCGCAAGGCCATGGAAAACATCAAGATGCTGATGGAAGAGGCCGGCGGCGACCTCTCGCATGTCTGCCGCGTGGTGGTCTATCTGATCGACATCCGCTACCGCGAGGATGTCTATCGCGAGATGGGGCGCTGGCTGAAGGGCGTCTTCCCGGTCTCGACGGGTCTGGTTGTCAGCGCTCTGGCGCGGCCCGAATGGCTGGTGGAGATCGAGGCCACGGCGGTGATCCCGCAATGACCTTCTCCATCGCGGCGCGCTGCGCGCGCACCGGCATGTTCGGCGTTGCGGTTTCGTCTTCCAGTCCCGCTGTGGCGGCGCGCTGCGCGCATGTCCGCGCCGGGGTGGGGGCGGTGGCCACGCAGAACATCACCGATCCGCGCCTGGGCCCGGCGGGGCTCGATCTGCTGGCGCAGGGGCGGGATGCGGCGGAAACCATCGCCGTGCTTTACGCCCGCGCGGGGGAAACCGCGCCCTATCGCCAGCTGACGGCAGTCGATGCGCAGGGCCGCACCGCCGCCCATAGCGGGGAGCGGGCTCTGGGCAATCACGGGCATTTTGCGGGCGTGGATGCGGTGGCGGCGGGCAATATGCTGGTCAGCCCCGATCTGCCCGGCGCTATGGTCGAGGCCTTCGCCGCGCGTCCGCAGGATCATCTGGCGGTGCGGCTGCTGGCAGCGCTCGATGCCGCGCTGGCTGTGGGCGGCGAGGAAGGGCCGATTCATTCCGCCGGCCTGCTGGTGGCCGACCGTGAGGCCTGGCCGCTGGTGGATCTGCGCGTCGACTGGAGTGACACCCCCATCGCCGATCTGCACCGGCTCTGGGCTGTGTGGGAGCCGCAGATGCTGGATTATGTGACGCGCGGTATCGATCCCACGCAGGCGCCGTCCTATGGCGTGCCCGGAGACCCTTAAGTGATCTCTGAGGAGAAGCGCCTCGGCTGGCCGGGCGTCCGGCCTGCCGAGGCGTGCCTTTCCGTGCCCCCTGTGCTAGAGCCGGGTCAGGCTTTTCGTTGGCCGGACCGGAGATCCATGCGCTTCACGCTGAAACAGTTGAGTTATTTCGTTGCAGCGGGTGAGGCAAACAGCATCACGCTGGCCTCCGAAAGGGTGCATATCTCGCAGCCCTCGATTTCCTCGGCGATCTCCCAGCTGGAGGCCGAGTTCGAGGTGCAGCTCTTCTATCGCCATCATGCGCAGGGCCTCTCGCTGACACCCGCCGGGCAGCGCCTGCTGGTGGCGGCGCGCGATCTGCTGCATCAGGCCGAATCCCTGCATGATCTGGCCGAGGAGATCACCACCTCGGTTGGCGGGCCTTTGCGGGTAGGGGCCTTCCGTACCTTCGCGCCGCTGATCCTGCCTGAACTCTGCGTCAGTTTCAGCGAGATGCATCCCAAGGTCTCGCTGGAGATGGTGGAGGACGATGAGTCCGAACTGGTTTCCAAGGTGCGCAAGGCCGAGCTGGATATTGCGCTCACCTATCAGCAGGAGGGCATCGACCTCGATTTCGAGCAACTGGCCCTGCTGCCCACCTATGTGCTGCTGCCCGCTGGGCATGGTCTCGCCAAGAGCGGCAGCCTCAGCCTGAAGGATCTGGCGGGGCAGCCCTTTGTGCTGCTCGATCTGCCGGTCAGCCGTGACTATTTCATGTCGCTGTTCCACAAGGCGGGTCTGCCGGTGAACATCATCGCGCGCAGCGCCCAGCCCGAAACGGTGCGCTCCTATGTGGCGAGCGGCCTTGGCTTTTCGCTGCTGACCGCGCGGCCCAAGAGCCTGACGGCGCTCAATGGCCGCAATCTGGCCTATCTCTACCTCGACGACGATTTTCCGCCGATGCGGCTGGGGATGGTGACCGCGCGCAACATCCGCAAGACGCGCGCGGTCGAGGCCTTCGAGGAGCATTGCCGCAAGTCCATCTCCACCCATTCGATTCCCGGGATGATGAGCTGGTAAGTTAACCTGGCAGGCGTCCGTCGCACAGGCGGTCGATCAGGGCGTCGAGCATGGCATCGCAGCGGGTCAACTGGTCCAGCGTGACGAATTCATCGGGCTTGTGGCCCTGATCCATCGAGCCGGGGCCGCAGATGATGACCGGGCTGTCGAGGCTCTGGTCGAAGAGGCCACCCTCGGTGCCGAAGGCCAGCTTGATCTGCTGATTGGCGCCCGAAATGCCGGACATAAAGGTCAGCCAGTCGCCATCGCCGCTGTCGAGGCCGGGGTAAGCGTTGACCACCTCAAGGGTGATCGCCGCTTCGGGGACGCTGGCGGCATAGGGGGCCAGGATGGCTTCGGCGGCGGCGCGCAGATTGGCCAGCACGGCATCGGCATCCTCGCCGGGAATGGTGCGCAGCTCCAGTGCGAGAGCGCAGTGATCGGGCACGATGTTCAGTGCTACGCCGCCGTTGATCGTGCCGATATGCAGGGTGGAGAAAGGCACCTCGAAGGCTTCGTCGCGGAGGCCTTCGGCTTCGATGCGGGCCTGTTCGGCGCGCACGGCGGTGGTGAATTCAGCCGCCAGATGGATGGCGTTGAGGCCCAGCGCGGGCAGGGCCGAATGCGCTGCGCGGCCCTTGCAGGAGACCTTCAGCGCCAGCTTGCCCTTGTGCCCGGTGGCCAGACGCATTGAGGTCGGCTCGCCGATCAGGCAGAGCAGAGGCTGGGCTGGCATCGCTTCCAGCTCGGGCAACAGCGAGCGCACGCCGACGCAGCCGACCTCTTCCTCGCAGGAAATCGCGAGTTGCAGGGGCGCGATCAGATCGTCCTTGCGCTGGGCCGCGCGGGCGAAGGCCGACAGCGCGCAGGCCAGAAAGCCCTTCATATCGGCGGTGCCGCGGCCATAAAGGCGGCCGTCCCGCTGCGTCAGGGTGAAGGGATCATATGTCCAGGGCTGGCCCTCCACCGGGACCACATCGCTGTGGCCCGAAAGCAGGATGCCGCGCTTTTCGCTGGGCCCCAGCGAGGCGAACAGGTTCCAGCTCCCCGGGAAAGGCCCGGCCACGTGCGCGGTGGTGGCGCCAAGCCCACGCAAATAAGCCTCGACATGATCGATCAGCGCCGCATTGGACGTGCCGCTGACGGTGGGGTAGGCGATCAAAGTGGTCAGCATGTCGATGCTGTGCATGGTAGGGCTCCCGAATTGAGGCCCCTCATGCGCGCGCGGGCGGTTTCGATCCATTTGCCTTTTCCAAAGCCGCGCTTCAGCGAAAGCGAATGGCGCAAAGGGCGGCAAAGGGCCAAGCGGGCAGAATGGCGGCAAGGCTGGCCGACGCAATGATGGAACAAGATGCAATGGCTGATGAACTGGGCACGATGACGGACACCATTCCCGCGCTGGTCGAACGCATGACGCTGGAGGAAAAGGCCGATCTGCTGACCGGCAAGGGCATGTGGCGCACCCATGGCATCGAAGGCCTCGGCGTGCGCGGTCTGGTCATGACCGACGGAACTTACGGTGTGCGCTATTCCATCTCGCAGATCGACGAGCAGCAGGCGGCTGGCATCGACCTCGATGCCTTTCTGGAGACCGTCAACCGCAAGGCCAATGATGTCGAGATCGCTTTTGGTTCGATGAAGCCGGCCACCTGCTTCCCCAACGGATCGAGCATGGCCTGTTCCTGGGATCTTGATCTGGCCCATGCCATGGGCGAGGCGCTGGGGCGCGAGTGCCGCAGTTTGGGCGTCGATGTGCTGCTGGGGCCGGGCGTCAACATCCGCCGCACGCCGCTGGGCGGGCGGGCTTACGAATATTTCTCGGAAGATCCGGTGGTGACGGGCGATTTCGCCGCCGCCATGATCAACGGCTTGCAGAGCCAGGGCGTGGGGGCCTCGCTCAAGCATTTCGCCTGCAACAACAGCGAGATGGAGCGGACCTCGATGGATTCCATCGTGGATGAGCGGGCGCTGCGCGAAATCTACCTGCTGGGCTATGAGCGCGCCATCGCCAGGAGCGATCCCTGGACGGTGATGAGCAGCTACAACCGTCTGAACGGCGAGCAGGCGGCGGAGAGTCACTGGCTGCTCACGCAGGTGTTGCGCGATGAATGGGGCTATCAGGGGCTGGTCATGTCCGACTGGCATGGCATCAAGGACCGCCCGGCCTCGCTGGCGGCGGGCAATGATCTGGATATGCCCGAAAGCCAGACGCGGCGCGATGAACTGCTGGCGGCGGTGCGTTCCGGCAAGCTCGCGCTGGAGGTTGTCGATACCGCCTGCGCCCGGATGATCGCGCTGGTGCGCCGGGCCGATGAAGGGCGGGCGATTGCGGTGGAACCGGCGGATCACGGCGCGCATCATGCGCTGGCCCGAAAGCTGGCCGGCGAGTCCATTGTGCTGCTGAAGAATGAGGGCGGTGTGCTGCCGCTTTCGCCCTCACAGCCCGGCGTGATCGCGGTGATCGGCAAGAGCGCTAAGGATGCCGTCATTCAGGGATCGGGCTGCGCGACCACCTCGCCCACCCGCGTCGATCAGCCTTTCGATGCGATCCGTGACGCCGTACCGGGCGCCGATCTGCGCTATTTCCCCGGCAGCGGCCATGCCGATGCCTTGGCCGAAGCGGTGGCGGGCGCGAAGGAGGCGGATGTCGCGGTGCTGTTCGTCAACAGCGAGGTGGGCTGGGATGGCGAAGGCTCTGACCGCCGCTCGATGAACCTTGCCGAGGGGCAGGATGCGCTGATCGCGGCGGTGGCAGCGGTGAACCCGCGCACGGTGGTGGTGATTTCCAGCCCCGATGCCGTGGTGATGCCATGGATCGACCGGGTGCCCGCCGTGCTGGGCACCTTCTTCTCGGGGCAGGCGATGGGCAGCGCGGTGGCGGATATTCTGTTCGGCGCGGTCAATCCTTCGGGCAAGCTGACCACCAGCTTTCCGCTGACCATGAAGGACATCCCGGGCTATCTCTCCTATCCGGGCGAGAATGGGCGGCATGTCTATGCTGAGGGGCTGTTTGTCGGCTATCGCAGCTATGACTCGCGTGAGGCGCCGGTGCTGTTCCCCTTCGGCCATGGGCTGGGTTACGCTGCGTTTGAGTATGCCAACCTCACCCTTGATCGCAGCGAAATCCGCGAGGGCGAGACGCTGACCGTCAGCTTCGATCTCACCAACAGCGGCGCGGTGGCGGGCAAGGAAATCTCGCAGCTTTATGTGCGCTATGGCAGCCCGCGCGTCAGCCGTCCGGTGCATGAGTTGAAGGGCTTTGTGAAGACCCCGCTGGCCCCCGGCGAAACCCGCCGCGTCAGCCTCACCATCCCCGCCGAGGATCTGCGCTACTGGAACCCGGCGCGCGGCTGCTGGGTGCTGGATGAAGATGAGATCGTGATCGAGGTGGCGGCTTCCTCACGCGATATCCGGCTGGAGGGCACGCTTTCCACCCGATCGCGCGTGGGGCGTTATCGTGAGATCACCTTCGATACCCAGCCTAGCATCATTCTGGCCACGCCCATCGCCCATAAGGCGTTCCGCGAGTTCATCGCCCAGCGCCTGGCCGTGAGCGAGAGCGATGCCGAGCATATCCTCCAGCATTGCGCCTCATCTTTCCTTGGCATGACCACCACGCTGGATCGCCGCCTGCGTCAGCGCGTCACCCGCGCCGAGGTGCAGCCTTTGCTTGACCGAATCAATGCCGAGATCCGGGCATGGGAACAGCAGGGCTAGGGGCGCAAGGGCCTGCCGCTATTTCGGCAGGCCCTTGCGCCCGAACCCGACATAGGCAGGCGCGGCGACCGG
>NZ_BCZE01000074.1 GCF_001598555.1 Novosphingobium rosa NBRC 15208 | reverse complement strand
ATTTCTCTTCTTAACCTTCTAAGCTTTATGGAGCCATGACGATCCTGCCCATTACTCCGCCGACCTCGACCCAGCTTGCCGGTCGGTCGGCGCGCCCGCTGTATATGGGCCCGCGCATCAAGCGCCTGCGCCGCGAGCTGGGGCTGACCCAGCAGGCCATGGCCGCCGATCTGGAGATTTCGCCCTCTTACGTCGCCCTGATGGAGCGCAACCAGCGCCCGGTCACCGCCGATCTGCTGCTGCGGCTGGCGCGCACCTATCAGCTCGATATTTCGGAGCTGGCGGCTGATGACGGTGCAGATTACAACCGCCGCCTGACCGAGGTGCTGCGCGATCCCATCTTCGCCGGCATCGATATGCCCGCGCTGGAGGTGGCCGATCTGGCGACCTCCTTTCCCGGCATGTCGGAAGCTTTGCTGCGGCTTTACGGCGCCTACACGCGCGAGCAGGCAGCGCTGGCCGACCGGCAGGCGGAGCTGGGCGCGGGCCTGCCCGATCCGGTGGTCGAGGCGCGACGCTTTCTGGCCGCCCATCGCAACCATTTCCCCACGCTGGAGGCGAGCGCGGAAAATCTCGCTGCCGCCATTGCGCGGGAGGGAGATGGGGCCACATGGCTGGCGCGCACGCATGGCATTCGCACGCGGTTCCTGCCGCCCTACGTGATGATGGGCTCGATCCGGCGGTTTGACCGGCACAACCGGCAACTGCTGCTGGATGAGGGGCTTTATCCGGCCACCCGCGCTTTCCAGATCGCGCTGCAGATCGTGTGGCATGAGTGCCGCGCGCAGATCACCGAGATTGCCCGCGCTATGGGCGACGAGCAGGAAGAAGGCGCGGCCCGCACGGCGGTGCATCTCGTGAAGCGGGCGCTGGCCAGCTATACGGCGGGCGCGATCCTGATGCCTTACGACCGCTTCGCCCGCGTGGTGGAGGAACGGGCCTATGATATCGAGGCGGTGGCCCGCGTTTTCGGCACCAGCTTCGAGCAGACCGCGCATCGCTTCACCACTTTGGGCAGGCCGAGTGGGCAGAATGGCAGCGCGCATGTGCCCTTCTTCTTCATCCGCGTCGATGGGGCAGGGAATGTTTCCAAGCGGCTGGATGGGGCGGGCTTTCCCTTCGCCGCGCATGGCGGCGGCTGTCCGCTGTGGAGCGTGCATCAGGTTTTCGCCACGCCCTTGCAGGTGGTGACGCAATGGCTGGAACTGCCGGATGGGCAGCGCTTCTTTTCCATCGCGCGCACGGTGGAGGCGGGCGGCGGCGGCTACAACCGGCCTCGCGCGATCCGCGCCGTGGCGCTGGCCTGCGCGGCGGAGCATGCGCCGCGTCTGGCCTATGCGCAGGGGCTCAATCCGCGCAGCGTTCCGGCCACGCCGATCGGCATCACCTGCCGCCTGTGCCATCGGCCCGATTGCGTGGCGCGTGCCCTGCCGCCGATCGGGCGGGACATCATGCCGGATGACACCAGCCGCTCGGCCACGCCTCTGGGGCTGGCGGAGGGCTGACTGGGCCCTGTGGCAAGCCCTTAGGCGCGCTTAGGCGGAACACAACCGCGACTCGTTTAAACCGAGTCTCGCAAACGGCGCCACACATTCCCGGGCCGCTTTGCGCATGACCTTGAACGTCGTCCCCTGGCGGGCGGACCGCAATCCCTCCCCGGTCCGCCCGCTTGTTTTTTGCGGGGTCAGGCGTCAGTCGCGGAAATCCTCGCCGACAAGGTCCAGATAGGCGATCACATCATTGTCGGTGGCGAGGTAAAGGCCTTCCTGCACCTCCTGCGGCTGCTGATCGGCCACGATCAGCGCCTGAGACAGCGGGCCGTAGAACAGGGTGGAGGCCGCGCCGCCCTCGCTGTCGCCATCAAGGTGATAGAGCCGCACCGTGGCGCCATCGTTGGTGGTGCGCATCAGTCCTTCTCCAGCTTTGCGCCATCGACGATACGCGTCACGCGGGCCGCTTCCGCCGCGCGAATCTGGCGCTCGCCCTTGGTGGCGCCGAATTTGGCGCGGTTGGTTGCGGCGGTCTTTTCGGCAGCGTCGCGGGCCTTGGCCTTGCGGGCCAGGCGCAGATTGATGATCTCGGCCATGGCGGCACCATAGGCCCTGCGCGGGCGAGGGGGAAGGGGGCTCGCCATCGCCCCATCGCCGGGTTAGGGAATGGGGCATGACCCAGATCGCGATCCACCCCCTTGCGGGCGATGCCCTGCGCGCCGCCATCCCAGACCTTGCCCGGCTGCGCTGCGCGGTCTTTGCCGAATGGCCGTACCTCTACCACGGCGATCCCAACGCGGAATCGGACTATCTGCGCGATTTCGGCGCTTCGGAAAAAGCCGTGCTGATCGGCGCCTATGATGGTGAGCGGATCGTGGGCGTCGCCACTGCCTCGCCGATGGTCGAGCAGAAGGAAACCTACCGTCAAGCCTTCGAGGCGCGCGGGATCGACACCGCCAGCCTGTTCTATTTCGGCGAAAGCGTGCTGCTGCCCGAGTATCGCGGGCGCGGCATCGGCCATGCCTTCTTCGACCACCGCGAGGAGCAGGCCAGACGCCTCGGCGCCAAGGCCGCGACCTTTTGCGGCGTGATCCGCCCGCTGGACCATCCCGCGCGCCCTGCCGATTTCCAGCCGCTCGATCCGTTCTGGCGCAAGCGCGGCTATGAGCCTGTCGAGGGCCTGATCACCAATTTCGCCTGGAAAGACCATGGCGAGACCGAACCCAGCGAAAAGCCGATGCAATATTGGATCAAGACGCTCTGATGCCCGCTTACACCATCGCTCTGGCCCAATACCCGATCGACCAATTTCCCGACTGGGCCGCCTATGAAGCCAAGCTGACCCGCTGGGTGAAGCAGGCCGCCGCCGGGGGCGCGGCTCTCGCGGTGTTCCCTGAATATGGCGCGATGGAACTGGCCAGTCTGGATGCGGCGACGCAGAGCGACCTCCACGGCTCGCTGGCGACGGTGGCCGGGTTGATGGAGCGGGCGGACGCGCTGCATGCCGATCTGGCCGCGCGCCATGGCCTGCACATTCTGGCGGCCAGCGGGCCGGTGCTGGTGGAAGGCCATTACCTCAACCGTGCGCGGCTCTTCACGCCGCAAGGCAAGGCCGGCCATCAGGACAAGCTGATGATGACCCGCTTCGAGGCCGAGGAATGGGGCGTCTTCCCCGCCAGCGCCGTGAGCGCCCCGCTGCATCTCTTCGAGACCGCGCTGGGCCGCATCGCCATCGCCATCTGCTATGACAGCGAATTCCCCCTGATCGCCCGTGCGGCGGTGGAAGCAGGCGCGCAGCTTTTGCTGGTGCCAAGCTGCACCGACACGCCCCAAGGCTATTGGCGGGTGCGGATCGGTTCTCAGGCCCGCGCGCTGGAGGGGCAAATGTATGTCGCGCAATCGCCGACCGTGGGTCTGGCGCCGTGGTCGCCGGCGCTGGATGTGAACCATGGCGCTGCGGGGCTCTATGGCCCGCCCGATGGGCCCAAGGGCGGCGACTGGCGTTTCCCGCCCGACGGCGTGATCGCCATCGGTGCGATGGATTCTTCGCAGTGGGTTTTCGCTGAGGTCGATCTGGCGCGGGTGGAGGCTCTGCGCGCGAACGGCGGGGTGCTGCCCGCGCGGGATTGGGCGAAGCAGCCGGGGGCTGTTGAGTTGCCCAAAGTGAAAGTGGTGGATTTAAGGTAAGAAGAGAAAAAGCGAGGGGGTTACCCCCTCGCGCTCCCATAACGTCTTCCGAAGAGAAGGCGGTGGTACCGAAATGTTGCGCGCGGGCTCTCCACCTGCGTGCCGCAGGCAGCAATCTTTCTAGCCTGCGGCGCGGCAAGCTGGGCGCAAGGCCGAACCCGAGGCGCAACGTAGACAGTAAAGGGAGCGCGAGGGCGATGGCCCTCGCATTCACCTTTTCAAACCCCCTGCACATCCCGCACCAGAGGCGCATGCCGATCCACCAGAATCGCGCTTGCCTCGTTCAGCCCGATCAGCTCCACCGCGATGCCATGGCGGCGCATGCGGGTGACGACATCCTCCAGCGCGCCGACGGCGGTGATGTCCCACAAATGCGCTTGCGTGAGGTCGATGCGGACATGCGCCGCCGTGTCGCGCAGATCGAAGTGGTCGGCGAAGATATCCGCGCTGGCGAAGAAGATCTGGCCGGAGACGGTGTAGCGGCGGGTGTCGGTGGGGGCATCGTAGCCCACCTGCACCGCCATCAGCCGCGTGACCTTGAAGGCGAAGAACACGCCCGAGAGCAGCACGCCCACGCCGACGCCTGCGGACAAATCATGCGTGGCAACTGTCACTGCCACGGTCGCCAGCATCACGATGCCAGAGACCTTGGGATGGCGGGCCAGGTCGCTGATCGAGCTCCATGAGAAGGTGCTGATCGAGACCATGATCATGATCGCCACCAGCGCAGCGACGGGCACCTTTTCGGCCCAGGGGCGCAGGGGCACCATCACCAGCAGCAGGAAGACGCCCGCCACCAGCGTGGAGAGCCTGCCGCGCCCGCCATAGCGCACATTGCCCACAGTCTGCCCGATCATGCCACAGCCCGCGATGCCGCCGAACAGGCCGACCGCCACATTCGCCAACCCAAGGCCGGTGCATTCGCGGGCCTTGGAGCTGGTGGTTTCGGTCAGGTCATCCACCACGCTGGCGGTCATCATCGATTCCAGCAGGCCCACCGCTGCCATGGCGAAGGCGTAGGGGGCGACGATCTTGAGCGTCTCAAGGCTAAGCGGGATGGCGGGCAGGGCGAAGCTTGGCAGCGATGAGGGCAGGCGGCCCAGATCGGCCACGGTGCGGATCGGCATGGGGATGGCGATGCTCACCACCGTCAGCACCACGATGCAGATCAGGGGCGAGGGGATCGCGGTGGTCAGGCGCGGGAGCAGGTAGATGATGGCAAGGCCCAGCGCGATCATCGCATAGGTGTGCCAGTCGACGCCCAGCATCTGGGGCACCTGTGCGGAAAAGATCAGGATCGCCAGTGCGTTGACAAAGCCTGTCCGGACCGAGCGGGACACGAAGCGCAGCAGCACATCCAGCCCCAGCAGGCCGAAGAGGATCTGAAAAAGCCCGGCCATCACCGTGGCGGTCAGCAGATAGGGCAGGCCATGGGCATGAACCAGCGCGGCGGCCACCAGCGCCACCGAGCCTGCCGCGCCCGAGATCATCGCCGGGCGTCCTCCGGCAAAGGCGATGACGATGCCGATCACGAAGGAGGCGAACAGCCCTACCTGCGGATCGACGCCCGCCACGAAGGAAAAAGCGATCACCTCGGGGATGAGCGCGAAGGTGCCGACCATGCCGGCAAGGATGTCGCGCCGAGCGGCGCTGGCCCCGCCGAACCATTCGGCGCGGTAACGGGCAAGGGTAAGGGCAGTCATGCAAAATCCGCGTGTGATTGGGCCGCAGGCGTCGCCAGAGAGGCGAAGGGAGATGTCTGCGGCGAGGCCCAAAAGGCTTGGGCGTTGTCCGGCGGATCGGCGGCCGGAAGAGCCACCCGGAATTTCACCGGGTCCATGCGAATGGCGTTTCCCTTAACTGCCGGGCGCTTGTAAGGCAATGCGCAACGCTTGCCCGCCATGGCCGCGCTTGACCTGAGGCGCCAACAGGCCTAAGGGCCGCGCTGTTCGCGATGGGACGGCATGCCGCTGGCCCTGTCGTCAATGAGCTGAACATTGCCGGTGCGTGCCGGGCGTTTGTGGGGACAACCCGCTGAAAGCCCAGCGTTATCCGTCAAAGTAACCCGGTGCCGCTGGCAGGGGTGGAGCGTTTCGGTTCGCATCGGTTCTATCGGCAGGGTTCCTCCTTGCGCGATTCGCTGTGCGGCCTTTCGTCTTCACCTGTGTCGATGGTATCATCTAACAAGGTGAAGTCCCTTCATGCCTACAATCAACCAGCTGATCCGCAAGGGTCGCGAGCCGCAGAAGACCAAGTCCAAGGTCCCGGCGATGGAGCAGAACCCGCAGAAGCGCGGCGTCTGCACCCGCGTGTACACGACCACCCCGAAGAAGCCGAACTCGGCTCTCCGCAAGGTCGCCAAGATCCGTCTGACCAACAGCCGCGAAGTCATTTCGTACATCCCCGGTGAAGGCCACAACCTGCAGGAGCACTCGGTTGTGCTGATCCGCGGCGGTCGTGTGCGCGATCTTCCCGGCGTGCGTTACCACGTGCTGCGCGGCGTTCTGGATACCCAGGGCGTGAAGAACCGCAAGCAGAGCCGTTCGAAGTACGGCGCCAAGCGTCCGAAGTAATCTGGCCAAGTAAGAAGGCGAAGGGCTGAACAAGCCCTGCCTCTATTCAGGCCGCTTGCCGCGAGCCGTATAAGATAAGGAATTCATACGATGTCACGTCGTCGTCGTCCCGAGAAGCGGGAAATCCTGCCCGATCCCATGCATGGCGATCAGGTTCTGTCCAAGTTCATGAACAACCTCATGCTGGACGGCAAGAAGTCGGTTGCCGAGAGCATCGTCTATGGCGCTCTGGAAACCATGCAGACCCGTGCGAAGGCTGACCCCGTTCAGCTGTTCCACGATGCGCTGAACAATGTGAAGCCGCAGATCGAAGTGCGCAGCCGCCGCGTCGGTGGTGCGACCTATCAGGTCCCCGTCGAAGTGCGCCCCGAGCGCGCCCAGGCCCTGGCCATCCGCTGGCTGATCACCGCCGCGCGCAACCGCAGCGAGACCACCATGTCGGCCCGCCTGTCGGCTGAGCTGCTCGATGCTGCCAACAACCGCGGCAACGCCGTGAAGAAGCGCGAAGACACCCACCGTATGGCCGACGCCAACCGCGCGTTCAGCCACTATCGCTGGTAATCTGGCGCTGGCAATCTTCTGTCTGACGGGCCTGTTTTGCGGGCCCGTCACACGGATGTCACAGTACTGAACCTAAGGGCAGGGGCCTTACCGGCTCCAACCCGAACCCGAGGAAGCAACCATGGCACGCAGCCATCCGCTCTCGATGTACCGTAATATCGGCATCATGGCGCATATCGACGCTGGCAAGACCACGACGACCGAACGCATCCTTTACTACACCGGCAAGTCCTACAAGATCGGCGAAGTCCATGACGGCGCCGCCACGATGGACTGGATGGAGCAGGAGCAGGAGCGCGGCATCACGATCACGTCGGCCGCCACCACCTGCTTCTGGAACGACCACCGCATCAACATCATCGACACCCCCGGCCACGTCGACTTCACGATTGAAGTCGAGCGTTCGCTGCGCGTGCTCGACGGTGCGGTTGCCTGCTTCGACGGCGTTGCCGGCGTGGAGCCGCAGTCGGAAACCGTGTGGCGCCAGGCTGACAAGTACGGCGTTCCGCGCATGTGCTTCATCAACAAGCTGGACCGCACCGGTGCCAACTTCAAGTATTGCGTGCAGTCGATCATCGATCGTCTGGGCGCCAAGCCGGCCGTGCTCTACATTCCGATCGGTCTCGAAGCCGATCTGAAGGGTCTGGTCGATCTGGTGCACAACCGCGCGATCATCTGGAAAGACGAGTCGCTGGGCGCCGAGTTCTTCTACGAAGAAATCCCCGCCGACCTGGCCGACGAAGCCGCCGAGTACCGCTCGCGCCTCATCGAGCTCGCCGTCGAGCAGGACGATGACGCGATGGAAGCCTATCTGGAAGGCAACGAGCCCGACGCCGAGACGCTGAAGAAGCTGATCCGCAAGGGCACGCTGAACCAGTCGTTCGTGCCCGTGTGCTGCGGTTCGGCGTTCAAGAACAAGGGCGTGCAGCCCCTGCTCGACGCCGTGGTCGACTATCTGCCTTCGCCGCTCGACATTCCTGACGTCCAGGGCGTCAAGATGGACAGCGACGAGAAGGACAGCCGTCCCCCGACGGACGACGCGCCGTTCTCGGCCCTGGCCTTCAAGGTCATGAACGATCCCTTCGTGGGCTCGCTCACCTTCATCCGCATCTATTCGGGTACGCTCACCAAGGGCACCTACCTGAACTCGGTGAAGGACAAGAAGGAAAAGGTCGGTCGTATGCTGGAAATGCATGCGAACGAGCGCAAGGACATCGAAGAAGCCTTCGCGGGCGACATCATCGCCCTTGCCGGCATGAAGGAAACGACCACCGGCGACACGCTGTGCGCCGAGCGTCAGCCCATCGTGCTGGAGCGCATGGAATTCCCCGAGCCCGTGATCGAGCTGTCGGTGGAGCCTAAGACCAAGGCTGACCAGGAGAAGATGGGCGTTGCCCTGAACCGCCTGTCGGCCGAGGATCCCTCGTTCCGCGTCTCGACCGATCACGAATCGGGCCAGACGATCATCAAGGGCATGGGCGAGCTTCACCTCGACATCATCGTCGATCGCATGAAGCGCGAGTTCAAGGTCGAGGCCAACGTCGGCGCGCCGCAGGTGGCTTACCGCGAATATCTCGGCAAGCCGGTCGATCTGGACTTCACCCACAAGAAGCAGTCGGGTGGTACGGGTCAGTTCGGTCGCGTGAAGGTCAAGGTCACGCCGGGCGAGCGCGGTTCGGGCTTCGTCTTCAAGGACGAGATCAAGGGCGGTAACATTCCGAAGGAATACATCCCCGCCATTGAAAAGGGCTTCCGTGAAACCGCTCTGACGGGTTCGCTGATCGGCTTCCCGATCATCGACTTCGAAGTGCTGCTCTATGACGGTGCCTACCACGACGTCGACTCGTCGGCTCTGGCCTTCGAAATCTGCGCCCGTGGCGCCATGCGTGAAGTCGCCCAGAAGGCCGGCATCAAGCTGCTCGAGCCGATCATGAAGGTCGAAGTCGTTACCCCTGAGGAATTCATGGGCGACGTGATCGGCGATCTCAACAGCCGCCGTGGTCAGATCCAGGGCACCGACAGCCGCGGCAACGCACAGGTTGTCGAGGCCATGACCCCGCTGGCCAACATGTTCGGCTACGTGAACAGCCTTCGCTCGTTCACGCAGGGCCGTGCGCAGTACAGCATGCAGTTCTCGCATTACGACGAGGTTCCCTCGAACGTGGCGACCGAACTGAAGGCGAAGATGGCCTGATCCAGTTCAGGCCCGGTGACAGGGTGAGGGCGGTTTCGTCCCCCTTGAAATCGGGCCTGACGGATCAGACATAACGACACGCTTGCCTGATCGATCAGATCAGGCTAGGGGCGGCGCCTGATTTTCAGGCGTGAGTCTGGCAGGTGCCGTCCCGTTGAAAATTGACATTCGAACGAAAAGAAGGTTTGAAACATGGCTAAGGCTAAGTTTGAGCGGAACAAGCCGCACTGCAACATCGGCACCATCGGTCACGTTGACCACGGCAAGACCACGCTGACCGCCGCCATCACCAAGGTGCTGGCCGAAACCGGTGGCGCCACCTTCACCGACTATGCCAACATCGACAAGGCTCCCGAAGAGCGCGAGCGCGGCATCACGATCTCGACCGCCCACGTGGAATACGAGACCGAGAACCGTCACTACGCTCACGTCGACTGCCCCGGTCACGCTGACTATGTGAAGAACATGATCACCGGTGCCGCCCAGATGGACGGCGCGATCCTGGTGGTGAACGCTGCTGACGGCCCGATGCCCCAGACCCGCGAGCACATCCTGCTGGCCCGTCAGGTCGGCGTGCCCGCCCTGGTCGTGTACATGAACAAGGTTGACCAGGTCGACGACGAGGAAATCCTCGAGCTGGTCGAGCTGGAAGTGCGCGAGCTGCTGTCGTCGTACGACTTCCCCGGTGACGACATTCCTATCGTCAAGGGTTCGGCTCTGGCCGCTCTGGAAGGCCGCGACGACAAGATCGGCAAGGAATCGATCCAGGCTCTGATGGCCGCTGTCGACAGCTACATCCCGCAGCCCCCCCGTCCGACCGACCGTCCGTTCCTGATGCCCGTCGAAGACGTGTTCTCGATCTCGGGTCGTGGTACGGTTGTGACCGGCCGCGTCGAGACCGGCATCGTCAAGGTTGGCGAGGAAGTCGAGATCATCGGTCTGAAGGCCACCGCCAAGACCACCGTGACCGGCGTGGAAATGTTCCGCAAGCTGCTCGACCAGGGTGAAGCCGGCGACAACATCGGCGCCCTGTGCCGCGGCATCAAGCGTGAAGACGTTGAGCGTGGCCAGGTTCTGGCCAAGCCCGGCACCTGCACCCCGCACACCAACTTCGAATCGGAAGTCTACGTGCTGTCGAAGGATGAAGGTGGCCGTCACACGCCGTTCTTCGCCAACTACCGCCCGCAGTTCTACTTCCGCACCACCGACGTCACGGGTTCGGTCACGCTGCCCGAGGGCACCGAGATGGTCATGCCCGGCGACAACGTGCAGCTGAAGGTCGAGCTGATCGCTCCGATCGCGATGGACGAAGGTCTGCGCTTCGCAATCCGCGAAGGCGGCCGCACCGTCGGTTCGGGGGTTGTCGCGAAGATCACCAAGTAATATAGGCCGCGCAGCCCGAGTGTGATTCGCTCCACTCGGGCTGACGGTTTTTTCTCGTTTCCCCCGGTTCCCCAAAAGGGATGAAGGCCGGGGGAAATGATTTTTTTGCTCTTTCTCATCGGTAGCAGGACATGGAAGCTCAGAACATCCGCATTCGCCTCAAGGCGTTCGACCACCGCGTGCTTGATCAGGCCACCGGCGAAATCGCCGACACCGCCCGTCGCACCGGCGCCCTCATTCGTGGCCCCATTCCTCTGCCGACCAAGATCGAGAAGTTCACGGTCAACCGTGGCCCTCACATCGACAAGAAGTCGCGTGAACAGTTTGAAGTGCGCACCTACAAGCGCCTCCTGGACATCGTGCAGCCCAACGCCGCCACCGTCGATGCTCTGATGAAGCTCGATCTTGCCGCTGGCGTTAACGTTGAAATCAAGCTGGCGTAAGCCGCGGGGGCCTGCTAAGGGCCCCCATCTCGCGTTGCCTGATTCGTCTTTTGGCTGAGTCTGGCGGGGTTTTCCGGCCCCCAGGAACGCGATGATCAAGGGATACCTCCGGCAGGGGCCTTCGGGCAAAGCCGGGCAAGCGTCCCCCGTCTTGCCACAACGCTTTTTGCGTGGTGGCGCGCAGCCCGGACGGGGCTCGTTTAAAAACAGGGCTGTAAAACATGCCTGTGGGGGATGGGCCTCCGCAGGCCTCTGTGCATTTAAGGAGTATGGATCATGCGCACCGGCGTGATCGCTAAGAAGGTGGGGATGACCCGCCTTTTCCAGGAAGACGGTCGGCACGTCCCCGTGACGGTTCTGTCGCTGGAAGATTGCCAGGTGGTTTCGGTTCGCACTGCTGAGCGTGACGGTTACGTCGCGGTCCAGCTGGGTGCGGGCGCCGCCAAGCAGAAGAATGTCGCCAAGCCGCAGCGTGAGCATTTCGCCAAGGCTGAAGTGCCGCTGAAGATGGAAGTCGCCGAATTCCGCGTCGCCGACGATGCCCTGCTCGATGTGGGTGCAACGATCGCCGCCTCGCATTTCGTCGATGGCCAGCTGGTGGACATCACGGGTCACACCCAGGGTAAGGGCTTTGCCGGCGCCATGAAGCGCTGGGGCTTCGGCGGTATGCGCGCCACCCATGGTGTGTCGATCTCTCACCGTGCGCATGGTTCGACGGGCAACCGTCAGGATCCCGGCAAGGTCTTCAAGAACAAGAAGATGGCCGGCCACATGGGTGACCGTCAGCGCACCCAGCAGAATCTCGAAGTCGTTCGCACCGACAGCGATCGCGGCCTGATCTTCGTGAAGGGCTCCGTGCCCGGCGCCAAGAACGGCTGGTTGCTGGTTCGCGATGCGGTCAAGGTTTCGCGTCACGCCGAGGCGCCGTATCCTGCCGGTCTCAAGACCGCCAACGATGCTGCTCCGGCTGTCGAAGCCGACGCTGGTCAGGAGGGTTAAGCCGTGAAGGTCCAGATCAAGAATCTCGACGGTTCGGCCGCTGCTGGCGAAATCGAACTGAACGATGCTGTGTTCGGCCTCGAGCCGCGCGCTGACATCCTGCACCGCGTTGTCACCTGGCAGCTCGAGAACCGTCGCGGCATCGCCCGTGGCGCCCGCGAGCGTTCGGACGTTGCCCGCACCGGCAAGAAGTTCGGCAACCAGAAGGGCGGCGGTTCCGCCCGTCACGGCGATCGCAAGGCTCCCGTCTTCATCGGCGGTGGTAAGGCGATGGGTCCGCGCGTTCGCGAGTTCAACATCTCGCTGAACAAGAAGATCCGCGCGCTTGGCCTCAAGCTCGCCCTGTCCTCGAAGGTCGACAATGGCCTGATCGTGGTCGACAGCCTGGAACTGGCCGAAGCCAAGACCAAGGGTCTGGCCGCCACGTTCGCCAAGGCTGGCATTGCCGGCAAGGTGCTGGTGATCGACGGTGAAGCCGTCAACGCCGGTTTCGCTCAGGCTGCTGGCAACCTCGTCGGCGTGAACGTTCTGCCCGCCGTTGGCGCCAACGTTTACGACATCCTGAAGCATGACACGCTGGTGCTGACCCGCGCCGCTGTCGAAAAGCTGGAGGCCCGTTTCAATGGCTAACGGTATCGACACGCGTCACTATGACGTGATCGTGGCGCCCCACATCACCGAGAAGACCACGCTGCTCTCCGAGCATAACGCCGTGGTGTTCAAGGTGGCTGACAAGGCGACCAAGCCCGAAATCAAGGCAGCTGTGGAAGCGCTCTTCGACGTCAAGGTCGTTGGCGTGAACACGCTGACCCAGAAGGGCAAGACCAAGCGCTGGAAGGGCAAGCCCTACAAGCGCAGCGACGTCAAGAAGGCGGTCGTGACGCTGGCTCCCGGCCAGTCGATCGACGTCACGAGCGGGATCTAACGGGCCATGGCACTTAAGAGCTATAACCCGACCAGCCCGGCCCGTCGTGGCCTCGTTCTGGTCGACAAGTCGTCCCTGTGGAAGGGCAAGCCGGTCAAGGCGCTTACCGAAGGTAAGAGCAAGACCGGTGGCCGCAACAACAAGGGCCATGTGACCTCGCGCGGTATCGCCGGCGGTCACAAGCAGAAGTATCGTTTCATCGACTTCAAGCGTCGTCGCTGGGATGCCCCCGCGACCGTGGAGCGTCTGGAATACGATCCCAACCGCACGGCCTTCATCGCTCTGGTGAAGTACGAGGACGGCGAGCAGACCTACATCCTGGCGCCTCAGCGTCTGGCCGTGGGCGATGTCATCGTCGCGGGCGAGAAGACCGACGTGAAGCCTGGCAACGCCATGCTCCTGTCGCAGATCCCGGTCGGCACCATCATCCACAACGTGGAGATGAAGCCGGGCAAGGGTGGTCAGATCGCACGTTCGGCCGGCACCTATGTGCAGGTCGTGGGTCGTGACCGTGGCATGGTGATCGTTCGCCTGAACTCGGGCGAGCAGCGTTACCTGCGTGGCGATTGCATGGGCACCGTTGGCGCCGTGTCGAACCCCGACAACGCCAACCAGCACCTGGCGAAGGCCGGTCGCAACCGTTGGCTGGGCAAGCGCCCGCTGACCCGCGGTGTGGCCAAGAACCCCGTCGACCACCCGCACGGTGGTGGTGAAGGCCGTACTTCGGGTGGTCGTCACCCGGTTACGCCTTGGGGCAAGCCGACCAAGGGTGCTCGCACGCGCCACAACAAGCGGACGGACAATATGATCATCCGCTCGCGCCACGCCAAGAAGAAGAGGTAATCGACAATGGCTCGTTCCGTTTGGAAAGGTCCTTTCGTCGACCTGCACCTGCTCAAGAAGGCGGAAGCCGCGCAGGATGCTGGCTCGCGCGCTGCCCCGGTGAAGACCTGGTCGCGCCGTTCGACGATCCTGCCGCAGTTCGTTGGTCTGACGTTTAACGTCTACAACGGGCACAAGTTCATCCCCGTGTCCGTCAACGAGGACATGGTCGGCCACAAGCTTGGTGAATTCGCGCCCACGCGCACGTTCCCGGGTCACGCCGCTGACAAGAAGGGCAAGCGCTGATGAGCAAGCCTAAAGCTCCCCGTCGCGTTGGCGACAACGAGGCCCTGTCGGTCGGCACGCAGATCCGTGGCTCGGCCCAGAAGCTGAACCTGGTGGCTGCGCTGATCCGCAACCGCAAGGCGGAAGACGCGCTCAACGTCCTGACCTTCTCGAAGAAGGCCATGGCTGTTGAAGCGAAGAAGGTGCTGGCTTCGGCCATCGCCAACGCCGAGAACAACCACAACCTGGACGTCGACAACCTCGTCGTCGTCGAGGCGTCGGTCGGCAAGTCGATCACGATGAAGCGCTTTCATACCCGCGGCCGTGGCAAGTCCACCCGCATTCTGAAGCCCTTCAGCCGTCTGCGCATCGTGGTGCGCGAAGTTCAGCAGGAGGCTTGATCCATGGGTCATAAGTCCAACCCCATCGGTCTGCGTCTGCAGATCAACCGCACCTGGGACAGCCGCTGGTATGCGGAAGGTCGCAGCTACGGCAAGCTTCTTGAGGAAGACCTCAAGATCCGCAAGTTCATCATGAAGACGCTGCCGCAGGCCGCGATCTCCAAGGTGGTGATCGAGCGTCCTGCCAAGCTGTGCCGCGTGTCGATCTATGCCGCCCGTCCGGGCGTCATCATCGGCAAGAAGGGCGCCGACATCGAGAAGCTGCGTTCGCAGCTGGCCAAGATGACCGGCAGCGACGTCAAGCTGAACATCGTCGAAATCCGCAAGCCGGAAGTCGATTCGAAGCTCGTCGCTCAGGGTATCGCGGATCAGCTGATCCGTCGTATCGCCTTCCGTCGCGCCATGAAGCGTGCGGTGCAGTCGGCTCTGCGTCTTGGCGCCGAAGGCATCAAGATCACCTGCTCGGGTCGTCTGGGCGGCGCCGAAATCGCGCGTGTGGAGTGGTATCGCGAAGGTCGCGTGCCGCTGCACACCCTGCGTGCCAACATCGATTATGCCGACGCCGAGGCGCTGACCGCCTATGGCATCATCGGTATCAAGGTCTGGATCTTCAAGGGTGAAATCCTTGGTCACGACCCGATGGCGCAGGATCGTCTCAACATGGAGGCTCAGACCTCCGGCGTGCGTCCGTCGCGCTGAGGGCTTGAGGTAACAGATCATGTTGCAACCGAAGAAAACCAAGTTCCGCAAGGCCTTCAAGGGCCGCATCAAGGGTGAAGCCAAGGGCGGCACCGATCTGAACTTCGGTTCCTACGGCCTCAAGGCCCTGGAACCCGAGCGTATCACCGCTCGCCAGATCGAAGCCGCGCGTCGCGCCATCACCCGCCACCTGCGTCGTCAGGGCCGTCTGTGGATCCGCGTGTTCCCCGACGTGCCCGTGTCGAAGAAGCCTGCCGAAGTCCGTCAGGGCAAGGGCAAGGGTTCGATCGAATATTGGGCAGCTCGCGTGAAGCCGGGCCGCATCCTGTTCGAAGTCGATGGTGTTGAAGGCAAGCTGGCTGCGGAGGCTTTCGAGCGCGCCGCCATGAAGCTGCCGATCAAGACCAAGGTTGTTGCCAAGCTTGGCGACACCTCGCATCTGGGAGGCGAATAATGACCAAGGTCACTGATCTGCGCGCCAAGAGCGACGACCAGCTCACCGAGGATCTGGGCAACCTGAAGCGCGAGGCCTTCAACCTGCGCTTCCAGGCGGCCACGAACCAGCTGGAGCGTCCGGCCCGCATCAAGGAAGTACGCCGCGACATCGCCCGCATCAAGACGCTCCAGACCGAGCGTTCGGCTGCAGCGAAGGCGTAAGGAGACAACCATGCCCAAGCGTATTCTGATCGGGACGGTTGTTTCCGACAAGACCGACAAGACCGTGGTCGTGAAGGTCGAGCGTAAGGTGAAGCATCCCATGTACGGGAAGATCATCCGTCGTTCGAAGAAGTATCACGCTCACGACGAAGACAATGCTGTGAAGATTGGCGAGGTCGTCCGCATCGAGGAGACCGCGCCCATCTCGAAGCTGAAAACCTGGAAGGTCATCGACCGGGTTCAGTCGGGCAAGACGGCGGCTGTCGAAGCCGACGTTTAAGCCTCAACAGCGCGTTGAAAAAATCGCTGGTGCTCTGGCCGTTTTGCGGCTAGGGCGCCGGCTCGTTTTTTGGAACTGCCGGACTGGTTCCGGCAAGCCTAGCGTAAGGAACCGGATCAATGATCCAGATGCAATCCCAGCTTGACGTTGCTGACAACAGCGGTGCCAAGCGTGTCCAGTGCATTAAGGTGCTGGGCGGATCGAAGCGTCGCGTTGCGGGCGTTGGCGACATCATCGTGGTGTCGATCAAGGAAGCCCAACCGCGCGCCAAGGTCAAGAAGGGCGACGTTCACCGTGCGGTGATCGTGCGCACCCGTAAGGACGTCCGTCGTCCCGACGGTTCTGTTATCCGTTTCGACGGTAACGCAGCTGTGCTGATCAACAAGAACGCGGAGCCCATCGGCACGCGTATCTTTGGCCCCGTGGTTCGCGAACTGCGCGCCAAGGGCTACATGAAGATCATCTCGCTGGCTCCGGAGGTGCTGTAATGTCCGCTGCTAAGATCAAGAAGGGCGACAACGTTGTTGTGCGCTCGGGCAAGGACAAGGGCCGCACCGGCACCGTCCTGCAGGTTCTCCCCAAGGAGGACAAGATCGTGGTTGCCGGCGTGAACATCGCCGCGCGTCACCGCAAGCCCAGCCAGGCGAACCCTCAGGGCGGCATCGACCGTCGCGAGGCTCCCATGGCGATCAGCAAGGTCGGTCTGGCCGATCCGAAGACCGGCGCGGCCACCCGCGTGCGCTTCGAGACGATCGACGGCAAGAAGGTCCGCGTTGCGGTCAAGTCCGGGGAGAAGATCGATGGCTGATAAGTATACGCCCCGCCTGAAGGGCAAGTACGACGCCGAGATCGCCAAGGCGATGACCGAGAAGTTCGGTTATACCAACGCCCTGCAGATCCCGCGCATCTCCAAGATCACGCTCAACATGGGCGTGGGCGAGGGCACTCAGGACCGCAAGAAGGTCACGACTGCCGCCGCCGAAATGGAGCTGATCGCTGGCCAGAAGCCGGTCGTGACGCGCGCGAAGAAGTCGGTTGCCCAGTTCAAGCTGCGCGAAGGCATGGCGATCGGCTGCAAGGTCACGCTGCGTCGCGAGCGCATGTATGAATTCCTGGACCGTCTGATCACGGTCGCGATGCCCCGCATCCGCGACTTCCGTGGCCTGAACCCGAAGAGCTTCGATGGCCGTGGCAACTATGCCATGGGTCTGAAGGAGCAGATCATCTTCCCGGAAATCAGCTACGACCAGATCGACAAGGTTCGTGGGATGGACATCATCGTGACCACCACGGCCAACACCGACGAAGAAGCTCGTGAGCTGCTGCGTCTTTTCGGCTTCCCCTTCCCTCAGGAAGAAGAAGCCAAGCAGGCCGCCTGAGTGCGCCCTCGCAAGGTTTAAGAAAGAGAGCTTAAGTCCATGGCGAAACTGAGTTCGATCAACAAGAACGAGCGTCGTAAGGCCCTCGTCAAGAAGTATGCTGCGAAGTATGCCAAGCTGAAGGCTGTGGCGGCTGACCAGTCGGCTGATGATACCGAGCGTCTCATCGCCCGTCTGAAGCTGGCGGAAATTCCGCGCAACGCGAATCCTACGCGCGTTCGCAACCGCTGCGCCACTACCGGCCGCCCGCGCGGCTATTATCGCAAGTTCGGCCTGTGCCGTGTTGAGCTGCGTGATCTGGCCAACAAGGGCCTGATCCCCGGCGTGACCAAGTCGAGCTGGTAAGGATACTTCGATGGCTTTGACCGATCCCCTGGGTGATATGCTCACCCGCATCCGCAACGGGCAGCAGGCGAAGAAGGATTCCGTCCTTTCGCCCGCGTCCAAGCTGCGCGCCCGCGTGCTGGAAGTTCTCCAGCGCGAGGGTTACATCCGCGGTTTCACGGAGGATGCCACTGGCCTCCATCCGCAGCTGCGCATCGAGCTGAAGTACTTCGAGGGCGAGCCCGCCATCAAGCACGTCGCTCGCGTCTCCAAGCCCGGTCGCCGGGTGTACTCGGGCAGCAAGGAGCTTCCCGTGGTGCGCAACGGCCTTGGCATCACCATCGTCTCGACGCCGCGTGGCGTGCTTTCGGATGCCGAAGCGCGCGCTGCCAACGTCGGTGGCGAAGTGCTGGCGGAGGTGTTCTAATGAGCCGCATCGGCAAGAAGCCGGTCGCTATTCCGGCCGGCGTCACCGCCACCATCAATGATGGTGTGCTCACCGTGAAGGGTGCCAAGGGCACGCTCACGCTGGGTCTGGCTGACGAGATCACCTACGCGATCGAAGATGGCGCGATTTCGGTGCAGCCCGCCAACGACACCAAGCGCGCTCGCGCGTTCTGGGGTCTGCAGCGCACGCTGGTGTCGAACCTCGTCACCGGCGTGACCGAGGGCTACAGCAAGACCCTGCTCATCACCGGCGTTGGCTACCGTGCCACGGCCCAGGGCAAGACCCTGAAGCTGCAGCTGGGCTACAGCCACGACGTCAACTTCCCTGTGCCCGAGGGCATCGAGATCAAGACCCCGGATAACACCACGGTCGAAATCTCGGGCATCGACAAGCAGAAGGTTGGCCAGGTGGCCGCGGAGATCCGTCGCTGGCGCAAGCCCGAACCCTACAAGGGCAAGGGTATCAAGTATCGCGGCGAGTTCATCTTCCGCAAGGAAGGGAAGAAGAAGTAATGGCCAAGCTGTCACTTTTTGCGCGCCGCCGTCGGCGCGTTCGCACCGCGCTCAAGGCGCGTGCCGGTGGGCGTCCTCGCCTGTCCGTGCATCGCACCGGCCGCCACATCTACGCCCAGATCATCGACGACGCTTCGGGTCGCACCGTTGCCTCGGCCTCTTCGCTCAAGAAGGGTTCCAAGGACATCGGCGCCAACGTGGCTTCGGCGACTGCCGTGGGCAAGGAGCTGGCCGAGGCCGCCAAGGCTGCCGGCATCACGACTGTCGTGTTCGATCGCGGTGGTTTCCTGTTCCATGGCCGCGTCAAGGCGCTGGCCGATGCCGCCCGTGAAGGCGGGCTGGAGTTCTGATCATGGCTGACGAAACCAACCAGGAAGTCGAGACCGTCGCAGCCGCTGCCCCCGAGGGTGGTGAGCAGCGCGAGGGTCGTCGTGGTCGCGGTCGCGGCGGTGAGCGTGGTGGCGAGCGTGGCGAACGCCGCGGTCGTCGCGATGATCGTCGTGGCAAGCCCGAGGAAGAGCAGGGCGAAGAGCTGATCGAGAAGCTGGTTCACATCAACCGCGTCTCGAAGACCGTCAAGGGCGGTAAGCGCTTCGGTTTTGCCGCTCTCGTGGTGGTCGGCGACGGCAAGGGCCGCGTGGGCTTCGGTCATGGCAAGGCGCGCGAAGTGCCTGAAGCCATCACCAAGGCAACCGCTTCGGCCAAGAAGAAGATGATCCGCGTCGCTCTGAAGGAGGGTCGTACCCTTCATCACGACGGCAAGGGCCACTTCGGCGCCGGCAAGGTGAACCTGCGTTCGGCTCCGGCCGGTACGGGCATCATCGCGGGCGGCCCGATGCGCGCTGTCTTCGAGAGCCTGGGCGTTCATGACGTGGTGACCAAGTCGGTCGGCACCTCGAACCCCTACAACATGATCCGCGCTACCTTCGCGGCTCTGGGTGAGCAGACCTCGCCCAAGTCGGTGGCGCAGCGTCGCGGCAAGAAGGTCACCGACCTGCTGTCGCGCGATGGTCATCACCACAGCGAGGCGGAGCTTGAAGCTACTGCCGCTGCGATTACGGAGTAAGCGCAATGGCAACCATCAAGCTCAAGCAGATCGGTTCGCCGATCCGCCGTCCCGAGCATCAGCGCAAGATGCTGATCGGTCTGGGCCTCAACAAGATGCATCGCGTCGTCGAGCTGCAGGACACCCCTGAAGTGCGCGGCACGATCGCCAAGCTGCCGCATCTGGTGGCCGTGGTCGACTGATCACTGCCTTGATGTGGAAGAACAGGGCCTCGGCGGAAACGCCGGGGCCTTTTTCTTTGGCGGATGTGGGGCAGGGGGGTGACAAAGCCCCGCGCTTGCCCTATGGGCCCCGCTTCCATTCAGCGCGCGGCCAGTCGGTCACGCGCTTCTTTCAGCGCGACAATAGCGAAAGCGAGTGCATTTTATGACCAAGCTCAACGAACTCTTCGACAATTATGGCGCCCGTCACCGTCGCATGCGCGTCGGCCGTGGCATCGGCTCGGGCAAGGGCAAGACTGCCGGCCGTGGTCAGAAGGGTGCCAAGGCGCGTTCGGGCGTCTCGGTGAACGGCTTCGAAGGCGGCCAGATGCCGCTCCACATGCGTCTGCCGAAGCGCGGCTTCAACAACCCCTTCGGCAAGGACTATGCCGAGGTGAACCTGGGCCTGATCCAGAAGTTCATCGAAGCCGGCAAGCTGGACATCTCGGGCGTGGTCGATCACGCCGCCCTGAAGGCCGCTGGTCTGGCCCGTGGCGGCAAGGACGGCGTGCGTCTGCTGGCCAAGGGTGAGTTCACCTCGAAGGTTGCCTTCAAGGTGACCGGCGTGTCGAAGGGCGCCCGCGCTGCCGTCGAGGCCGCTGGTGGTTCGATCGAACTGCCCGCTCCCAAGGCTGCTGCGGAATAATTCGCACATGAATTGACGGGCGGGGTTCCAGAGACCCCGCCCGTCTCTTATATGGGGTCCTCCAGAACCGGAGTGACTGCCGCCGCTCATGCGACACGGATGTGTGCGGCCCCATCCAAGGCTTGACCATCTCATGGCTTCACGCGCCGACAATATCGCGAGCACGCTCAGTCTCGCCAATTTTTCCAAGGCGACCGAACTCAAGAACCGCATCTGGTTCACCGTCGGCGCCCTGATCGTTTTCCGCTTCCTCAGCTTCGTGCCGCTGCCCGGAATCAATCCGTTGATTCTCGACAAGCTCTATTCGCGCACGCAAGGGGGCATCCTCGACATTTTCAACACCTTCTCGGGTGGCTCGCTGCAGCGCATGAGCCTGATCGCTCTGGGCGTGATGCCTTACATCACCGCCTCGATCGTGGTTCAGCTGGCGGCCTCGCTGCATCCCGCCCTCGCTTCGCTGAAGAAGGAAGGCGAGAGCGGCCGCAAGAAGATGAACCAGTACACCCGCTATGGCGCGGTGCTGCTCACGGCCATCCAGGGCTATTTCGTCGCCACCGGCCTTGAGGCCTATGGCGCGTCGAGCGGCCTGCAGGCGGTGGTGCTGCCCAGCATGATCTTCCGCATCTCGGCTGTCATCAGCCTGATCGGCGGCACGATGTTCCTGCTGTGGCTGGGTGAGCAGATCACCTCGCGCGGGATCGGCAACGGCACCTCGCTGATCATCATGGCCGGTATCGTGGCGCAGATGCCGCAGTTCTTCACGCAGCTGTTCGAAGGCGGCAGCTCGGGCTCGGTCAGCCCGATCGTCATCATCGGCATGCTGGCGCTGGTCATCGGCATGATTCTGTTCATCAGCTTTATGGAGCGTGCCACGCGTCGCCTGCTGATCCAGTATCCCAAAAGGCCAACGCAGAACGGCATGATGCATGCCGACCGCAGCCACCTGCCGCTCAAGATCAACACCGCGGGCGTGATCCCGCCGATCTTCGCGAGCTCGCTGCTGTTGCTGCCCCTGACCATCACCCAGTTCGCCGGCAAGTCGGTTTCGCCCGACAGCAAGCTGGGCGGGGTGATCGTGGCGCTCAACCAGTATCTGGGCCACGGCAAGCCGCTCTATATGCTGCTCTATGCCCTGGGCATCGTGTTCTTCTGCTTCTTCTACACCGCGGTTGTCTTCAACCCGGAGGAGACGGCGGACAATCTGAAGCGCAATGGCGGCTTCATCCCCGGCATCCGCCCGGGCAAGAACACGGCCACCTACCTGGATTACGTGCTGACGCGAATCACGGTTTTGGGCGCTGCCTATATTACTATCGTCTGCATTGTGCCCGAGTTCTTCATGGAGCAGACCGGTCTGCGCCTGGTGGTGGCCGGTGGCACCAGCCTGCTGATCGTGGTCAATGTGACGGTTGACACGATCACGCAAATCCAGTCCCATCTGCTGGCGCACCAGTATGGCGATCTCATCAAGAAGGCGAAGCTGAAGGGCCGCATGCGCTAAGCGCGGCCCCAAGGTTTTCAAACGCCGATTCAGTGGGGGAATTAGGACGTGAACATCATTCTGCTTGGGCCGCCGGGGGCGGGCAAGGGAACCCAGGCGCAACGTCTGGTTGAGCGTTTCGGCATGAAGCAGCTTTCCACCGGTGACATGCTGCGCGCCGCCGTGAAGGCGCAGACCGCCGTGGGCCTTCAGGCCAAGGCGGTGATGGAGCGCGGCGAACTGGTCTCCGACGAGATCGTCTCGGCGCTGATCGGTGAAGAGCTGGATGCCATGGGCGCCGACACCGGCGCGATCTTCGATGGCTATCCCCGCACCGAGGCGCAGGCCGAATCGCTCGACGGTATTCTGGCCTCGCGCGGCCGCAAGCTGGATCATGTGGTCGAACTCAATGTCGATGAGGATGCTCTGGTCGAGCGCATCACCGGCCGTTACACCTGCGCCACCTGCGGCAAGGGCTATCACGACCGCTTCGAGACGCCCAAGGTGGAAGGCGTCTGCGACAAGTGCGGCGGCACCGAGTTCAAGCGTCGTCCTGACGACAATGAGGCCACCGTGCGTACGCGCATGGCCGAATATCGCGCCAAGACCGCACCGATTCTGCCGGTCTATGAGGCGCGTGGCATCGTGCACCGCGTCGATGGCATGGCGCCGATGGATGATGTGACCGCCGCCATCGCGGACATTATCGGCGCGGGCATCATCGGCTGACGCTCCAACATGGGACAGGGGAGGGCCGATGCGGCACCTTTGACCTGCCTCCTGCTTTGGTGTAACAATTGAGCGGAGCCGATCCACGCATCGGCTCCGCTTTCGGCTTTTTAGCCCGAAGTCACGTTGACTTTCCGGTCGGCGTTGACACTCGGCGCGAATCGGTTTAGTCGCGCCCTTCACTCGACAAAAATAGGACAGTTCGGTTAGGGATTCGCCATTGGAATTGCCATGGTGGGGCCAGCCGAATGGTTTTGTTTGGGTTTTCGGGTGCATGAGCGTTGAGATGGAGGCCTTGAAGCACCATCCGGCATTCCTATCTGGGATGCACCGGGCGGTTGCCATGGGCTTCTGTGGAGCATGGAGAAGTAAGTGGCTCGTATTGCCGGGGTGAACATCCCCACCAACAAGCGCGTGATCATCGCGCTGACCTACATTCACGGCATTGGTGCGTTCAAGGCCAAGCAGATCGCCGACAAGCTGGGTATCGATCATACCCGCCGCGTGCAGGACCTTTCCGACCAGGAAGTGCTCCACATCCGCGAGGCGATCGACGCTGAGCACACCGTGGAAGGCGACCTGCGTCGCGAAACCGCGATGAACATCAAGCGTCTGATGGACCTGGCCTGCTATCGCGGCCTGCGTCACCGTAAGGGCCTGCCGGTCCGCGGTCAGCGCACGCACACCAACGCCCGCACCCGCAAGGGCAAGGCCAAGCCCATCGCTGGCAAGAAGAAGTAAGCCCTAAACCGGCTCCCCCTCTCTTTTTGTACAGAATACAGGATTTTATCCAATGGCACGTGAACCCCAGCGCCTTCGTAAGCGGGAGCGCAAGAACATCACCAGCGGCATTGCCCACGTCAATGCCAGCTTCAACAACACCATGGTCACCATCACCGATGCCCAGGGCAACGCGATCAGCTGGTCGTCTGCCGGCATGATGGGCTTCAAGGGCTCGCGCAAGTCGACCCCTTATGCTGCCCAGGTGGCCGCTGACGACGCCGGCAAGAAGGCCGCCGAACACGGCGTGCGCACGCTGGAAGTGGAAGTGAAGGGCCCGGGTTCGGGTCGTGAGAGCGCCCTGCGCGCCCTCCAGGCGGTCGGTTTCACCATCACGTCGATCCGCGACGTGACGCCGATCCCGCACAACGGCGTTCGCCCCTCCAAGCGTCGTCGCGTCTGACGATGCATCGGTGACGGGCGCCTGTTTCGGCGCCTGTCGCTTTTCTGCAAGGCCGCCGCATCACGCGCGTGATGCGCGGCCTTTCCCGCCAGAATAACCCCAGGGGAAGTCCATGACTGTCAACATCAAGAACTGGCAGGAACTGAAGAAGCCCAACGCCCTCGAGATCAAGCCGGGTGCCGATGGGAAGCGCCGCGCGACTTTCGTCGCCGAGCCGCTCGAGCGTGGTTTCGGCCTGACGCTCGGCAACGCGCTGCGTCGCGTGCTGCTCTCCTCGCTTCAGGGCGCGGCGATCACCTCGATCAAGATCGAGAATGTCCTGCATGAGTTCTCCAGCCTGGCTGGCGTCCGCGAGGACGTGACCGACATCGTGCTGAACGTGAAGCAGATCGCCCTGCGCATGCAGGGTGAGGGCCCCAAGCGCCTCCAGCTTTCGGCCACCGGCCCGGCTGAGGTGAAGGCGGGCGACATCGCCGTGACCGGCGATATCGAGGTGATGAACAAGGATCTGGTGATCTGTCATCTCGACGAAGGCGCCACCCTGAACATGGAACTGACCGCCGACACCGGCAAGGGTTACGTTCCGGCCGTTCAGAACCGCCCCGTCGATGCGCCGATCGGTCTGATCCCCGTTGACTCGCTCTACTCGCCGGTGCGTCAGGTCAGCTACAAGGTTGACAACGCCCGTATCGGCCAGGAGCTGGACTACGACAAGCTGAACCTCTCGGTGGAAACCGACGGCACCATCACTCCGGAAGACGCCGTGGCCTATGCCGCGCGCATCCTTCAGGACCAGCTGGCGCTGTTCGTCCACTTCGAGGACGTGGCTCCCATCGGCGCGCCTTCGCTCGCCGGTCTGGGCGGTGCCGCCAGCGCCGCGCCGGAAGAGGGCGACACCAACCAGCTCAACCGCTACCTCCTCAAGAAGGTGGACGAGCTGGAGCTGTCGGTCCGTTCCGCCAACTGCCTCAAGAACGACAACATCATCTACATCGGCGATCTGGTCCAGAAGACCGAGGCCGAGATGCTGCGTACGCCGAACTTCGGCCGCAAGTCGCTCAACGAGATCAAGGAAGTTCTCTCTTCGATGGGTCTGCGCCTCGGCATGGACATCCCGGGCTGGCCGCCCGAGAACATCGAGGAAATGGCCAAGAAGCTCGAACAAGAGCTGCTGGGTTAAGGACTTTGGAAGGCGCTCCGCAAGGGGCGCCTTCTGCCTTTAAGTGAGGGCTTCTTTTATCGGAAGGCCTGCAAAAACGGCGATGGGTGGCTGCCGTGAACGCCACCGGGATCGGGCTACCTGATACGGGCCCCCTACGAACGGAAGGACTTATTTATGCGTCATAAGCACGGTCAGCGTAAGCTGCAGCGCACCAGCGGTCACCGCGCCGCCCTCCTGCGCAACCTGTCGGCTTCGCTCATCAAGCACGAGCAGATCACCACTACGCTGGCCAAGGCCCGCGAGCTGCGTCCCTACATCGAAAAGCTGATCACGCTGGGCAAGCATGGCGGCCTTTCGAACCGCCGTCTGGCTCACGCCCGTCTGCAGGACGATGCCCAGCTGGTGAAGCTGTTCGACACCCTCGCGGAGCGTTACGCTTCGCGCGCCGGTGGTTACACCCGCATCGTGAAGGCCGGTTTCCGCGCGTCGGACGCCGCCCCCATCGCGATCATCGAGCTGGTGGACCGCGACGTCTCGGCCAAGGGCCAGGGCTCGGGCCCGGTGCTGGTCGCCGAGGGCGAAGAGGCCTAAGCCTTTCGGTTTTAGCCTTGCGCTGAAACAAAAAGGGCGGCTCCGGACTTCGGTTCGGGGCCGCTTTTCCGTTTTGGAAGAAGGTTTGAAGAGAAGATGCGAGGGCCATCACCCTCGCGCTCCCTTGAGTGTCCACCTTGTGCATCGGCCTACAGCGCTGGCACGTATTCCATGGATATCAGCCTGGGGCGCTTCCTGTGGGCAAAACCCCCATCGCGTTGCGCCTGCTGACAAACGTGTTAACGTCGTGAACAATCAGGAAAGCATGGGGGCGACATTGTTGCGTGGTGAACGGAATGAGGCAGGGCGTATCGGTTCGGCATCCAAATGGCTCAAGCGCCCCATCATTTCGGTCTTGGCGCTGACCATGGCGACCAACGCCGCTGCCCAGCCACCCACGCCCGGCTATCCGCAAACCCGTCAGGGCGATGTCGTGGAGCAAAAATTCGGCGAAACCATCCACGATCCCTACCGCTGGCTGGAAAACAACGTCCGCTCCGACAAGGAAGTCGCCGATTGGGTCGAGCGTGAAAACGCCGTCACCCAATCCTATCTGGCGCAGCTGCCGGACCGTGACTGGTTCGCCCGGAACATTCGCGAACTCACCGATTTCGAGCGCTTCGGCCTGCCCCGCAAGGCCGGGCACCGCTATTTCTACCTGCGCAACTCCGGCCTGCAAAATCAGGCGCAGCTTTTCGTGCGCGATGGGCTACATGGCGAGCCGCGCCTGCTGCTCGATCCCAACACATGGGCCAAGGATGGGGCCACCGCGCTCGATCAATGGGTGGCCTCGCCCGATGGGCATCATCTGGCCTATTCCATCCAGGACGGCGGCAGCGACTGGCGCAGCCTGAAGGTGGTCGATGCCACCACCGGCCAGCTGCTCCCCGACGAGATCCATTGGGTGAAGGAATCCGACATCGCCTGGGTCGGGCGCGAGGGCTTCCTCTATTCGCGTTTCCCCGCCCCGCCCAAGGGGCAGGACTTCGAGGCGATCAACTACAACCACGCGCTCTATTTCCACCGCCTCGGCACGCCGCAGAGCGCCGATGAGCTGGTCTACACGTCCCCGGACCATCGCGACTGGAACCATATGGCGCAGGTGACCTCGGATGGTCGCTATGCCGTGATCACCACCGCCATCGGCACCGATGCCCGCTTTCAGATCCATGTGATTGACCTCAAACAGCGCCACGCGAAAGGCTGGGCCGCCCGCCCGCTGGTCACCGGCTTCGACCACTCATGGAAGCTGGTGGACAGCATGGGCACCCGCCTTTGGTTCCTCACCAACTGGCAGGCGCCGCGCTACCGCCTCGTATCCATCGATCTGGCCGAAGCAAATCCGCAATGGCGCGAGGTGCTGGGGCAGGGCGAGGCCACCTTGCAGCAGGCCAGCATCGTGGGCCACCGCCTGATCGTCTCGATGCTCAAGGATGCGGCCACCCGCGCCATCATCATCGATCTCAATGGCAAGCCGATGCGCGGGCTGGCGCTCAATGGCATCGGCACCGCCAGCGGCTTCAACGGCAAGCCGGGCGACGACGAGACCTTTTACAGCTTCTCCAGCTTCAACCGGCCGTCCACGGTCTATCGCCTCGATCTCAAGAGCGGCGATAGCGAGATCTTCGCTCAGCCCAAACTCAGCTTCGACCCCGAGGATTACGCCATCGAGCAGCGCTTCTACGCCTCGAAGGATGGCACCAAGGTGCCGATGTTCATCGTGCGCAGCAAGACCTCTGTAGGCAAGGCGGTGCCGACGCTGCTCTATGGCTATGGCGGCTTCGATATTGCGCTCACGCCGGGCTTCTCGGCGGCGCGCATGGCATGGTTGCGGGCCGGTGGGGCCTTCGCCATGGCGAACCTGCGCGGCGGCGGCGAATATGGCGCGGCGTGGCACGATGCCGGTCGTCTGGCCAACAAGCAGAACGTCTTCGACGATTTTATCGCGGCGGGCGAATATCTGATCCGCGAAGGAATCACCCCCAAGCACGGTCTGGCCATTCAGGGCGGCTCGAACGGCGGCCTGCTGGTGGGCGCCGTCACCAACCAGCGCCCCGATCTTTTCGCGGCGGCCAATCCGGCGGTGGGCGTGATGGACATGCTGCGCTTCGACCAGTTCACGGCGGGCCGCTATTGGGTCGACGATTACGGCTACCCCGACAGGGAGGCCGATTTCCGCAACCTGCGCAGCTATTCGCCTTATCATAACATCCGCAGCGGCACGGATTACCCGGCGATCATCGTCACCACCGCCGACACCGATGACCGCGTGGTGCCCGGGCACAGCTTCAAATACACCGCAGCCCTACAGGCGGCGCCTCTGGGGCCGAAACCGCATCTGATCCGCATCGAGACCCGCGCAGGCCATGGCGCCGGCAAGCCCACCGACAAGGCCATTGCCGAAAGCGCCGATGTGCTGGCGTTTCTGGCTGCGTGGTCAGGCCTGAAGGTGGGGGGCTGAGGCGGGGGCGTCCCGCTTCTCCTCAGCCACGCGGGGCTTGTTCCAGATCAGCGGCCAGATCAGCATCTCGCCCAGCGACTGCGGGCGCCGGGGCATGCCGGTGGCGGGCCTGCCCTCGGGGCGGCGATAGAAGCCGCAGAGCAGATCGAAGATCGGCAGCACCGCCGCGAAATTCTGGTCGTAATGCTCTGGCTGCGTGGAATGGTGGCGCCGGTGATAGGCCGGGCTGTTGAGCACCCATGACCACCGCCCGAAGTTGATCGGCAGATCGGCATGGGCGAAGAAATTCCACAGGCTGGCGATGCCGAAAGCGGCATAGATTGCCGCCGTTGGCGTGATCACCATCAGCGTGGCCGACCAGATCGTCACCTGCTTGATGAGCGGATCGGCCCAGTAGTGGCGCTGGGTGGTCAGCGCGCTCATGTTCGGGTCCGAGTGATGCAGCGAATGCATCGCCCAGAGGAAGGGAATGCGGTGCTGGGCGACATGAAACAGCCATTCCAGCCCGTCACGCACCACGAAAAAGATCAGAAACCCGGCCCAGAAGGGCAGATGCGCGCCATCGAGCAGTGCAGGCCCCGTCCAGCCGCGCAGCAACGGCACCAGCAGCACGACCGACCCGATCTGCAGCAAGGTTGCCTGCAGGTTGCGCCAGCCGTCATGCGGCGCCTGCCCCTTACGCTGCTCGATCAGCAGCAGGACAAGCACGACCACCAGCTGCGGCAGAAAGGCATAGAACACATCCATGCCGCCCGTTCTAGGCGAGGCTGGTTAACAAAGCGCACAGCGCGAACCGGTGGCCTTCGGCTTGGGAATCCGATGCTCACGTCACCGCCCAGATTGGGTCACAATGTCCGTTTAACCTCAAGCCATGCGCTCAAGGCACGCCCTGCCATTGCTCCTGCTGATCGGCCCCGGCGCGGCGTATGCGCAGGAGGCGCCACCAGGCCGCGTGCGGGAGATGATGGAGGAGGAACGCCGCCTCGCGCACCCCGGCCAGCACCGCGCCGATTGCCCGGCGGAAGATCCGTTCAACAAGGCCATCGTGGTCTGCGCGCCGGACAACAGCCCGCGCTACCGCATCCCCTCCGCCAGCGACGACCCAAACGATCCGGCTTCGACACGCGGCGGGCCTCTGAAAGCGCCTGACATGTATGGCGGGCCGCCCTGCACGGGGCTGTGCATCAAGGGCGGTTATGCGCCGCCGCCGGTCTATTACATCGACCTGTCGAAAATCCCCGAAGCGCCGCCCGGCAGCGATGCTGACAAGATCGCCAAAGGCGAGATGCGCGCCCCCTAGAGCCGCATAAGAAAAGGGCGTTTCCGCACGGTGCGGAAACGCCCTTTCTGTTTTTGGCCGGAAAGACCGATCAGATATGGATCGGCTTGCCCTGCACGGCCATGGCCGCTTCCTTGATCGCTTCCGAGTGGGTCGGGTGAGCGTGGCAGGTGTAAGCGATGTCTTCCGACGTCGCGCCGAACTCCATGGCCTGCGCGGCCTGGGCGATCATCGTGCCAGCCACGCTGGCGATGCACCACACGCCCAGCACGCGGTCGGTGGTGGCGTCGGCGATGATCTTCACGAAGCCCTCGGGCTCGCGGTTGGTCTTGGCGCGGCTGTTGGCCAGCATCGGGAACTTGCCGACCTTCACCGTGTGACCGGCAGCCTTGGCGGCTTCCTCGGTCAGGCCCACGCCCGCGAATTCGGGGGTGGTGTAGACCACGCCGGGGATCACGTCATGGTTCACGATACCGGTCAGGCCCGCGATGTTCTCGGCAACGGCAATGCCCTCGTCCTCGGCCTTGTGCGCGAGCATCGGGCCGGGGATCACGTCGCCGATCGCCCAGACGCCATCGACCTTGGTGCGGAAGTCATGATCGGTTTCGATCTGACCGCGCGCGTTCAGCTCCAGACCGATGTTCTCCAGACCCAGACCAGCCGTGTTGGCGCGGCGGCCGATGGCCACCAGCACGGCGTCGGCCTTGAGCTGCTCGGCAGCGCCGCCAGCGGCAGGCTCGATGTCGAGCGTGACGGTCTTGCCCTCGACCTGAGCGCCGGTGACCTTGGTCGACAGCCTCAGCTCGAAGCCCTGCTTCTTGAAGATCTTGGCGGCTTCCTTGCGGACATCGCCGTCCATGCCGGGGAACAGCTGATCGAGGAACTCGACCACGGTCACCTTGGCACCCAGACGGCGCCACACCGAACCCAGCTCCAGACCGATCACGCCGCCGCCGATGACGACCAGATGCTCGGGGATGCTCTCCAGCGCCAGAGCGCCGGTCGAATCCACGATGATCCCGGCGTCATTGTCGACGGTCACGTTGGGCAGAGGCATAACGCTCGAACCCGTGGCGATGACGATATGCTTGGCGGTGTAGGTCGTGCCGGCCACTTCGACGGTGTGCGCGTCCTTGAACTGCGCATAGCCCTTGAGCCAGTCGATCTTGTTCTTCTTGAAGAGGAACTCGATGCCGCCGGTCAGTTCCTTCACGGCGGTGGCCTTCTCGCCCATCAGGACGGGCAGGTCGATCTCGACGCCGGTGGTCTTCACGCCGAACTTGGCGGCGGCGCCATGCGCCACCTCCTCGAACATTTCCGAGCCGTGCAGCAGCGCCTTGGACGGAATGCAACCCACGTTGAGGCAGGTGCCGCCCAGCGTGGCGCGGCCCTCGGCGCAGGCGGTCTTCAGACCGAGCTGCGCCGCACGGATGGCGGCCACATAACCGCCGGGGCCCGCGCCGATGACGAGAACGTCGTACTGATAATCAGCCATTCTTCTATCCTTCCAGCGCTCAGAGGTCGATCAGCAGACGGTTGGGGTCTTCGATCGCTTCCTTGATGGTCTTGAGCGCGGTCACGGCCTCGCGACCGTCGATCAGGCGGTGATCGTAGGACAGGGCGATGTACATCATCGGACGGATCACGATCTGGCCGTTGCGGACCACCGGGCGGTCCTCGATACGGTGCAGGCCGAGCACGGCCGACTGGGGCGGGTTGATGATCGGGGTCGACATCAGGCCGCCGAACACGCCGCCGTTGGAAATCGTGAAGGTGCCGCCCTTCATGTCTTCCATGGTCAGCTTACCTTCCTTGGCAGCCTTGCCGTAGTTGGCGATCGCCTTCTCGATGTCGGCGAAGGACATCTTGTCGACATTGCGCACCACCGGCACCATCAGGCCCGAGGGGGCCGAGACGGCGACCGAGAGATCGACGTAATCGAAGTAGACGATCTCATCGCCGACGATCTGCGCGTTGACGCCCGGAATGTCCTTGAGCGCCAGGCACGAGGCCTTGGCGAAGAAGGACATGAAGCCCAGCTTCACGCCATGCTTCTTCTCGAAGCTGTCCTTGTACTTGTTGCGCGCTTCCATCACCGCCGACATGTCGACGTCGTTGAAGGTGGTCAGCAGGGCAGCAGTGTCCTGCGCGCTCTTCAGACGCTTGGCGATGGTCTGGCGCAGGCGGGTCATCTTGACGCGCTCTTCGCGGCGCTCGTTACCGGCAGGCGCGGCAACCGGAGCCGAGACGGCAGCGGTGGCAGGCGAGGCGGCCTTGGCTTGCGCTGCGGCAACCACGTCTTCCTTGGTGATGCGGCCGTCCTTGCCCGAACCCTTGATGGTGGCCGGATCGATGCCGTATTCCAGCACCGCGCGGCGCACGGCGGGGCTCAGCACGGCCGGATCGCTGCTTTCGGCGGCGGCGGGCTCGGCGGGGGCCACCGGGGTGACCGGAGCTGCGGCAGCCGGGGCAGGGGCCGCGGCGGCGGGAGCAGCGGCAGGCGCGGCAGCGGCGCCACCGGCCTCGATCGTGGCGATCACGGTGCCGACGGTGACGGTCTCACCCTCGGGGAACAGCTGGGCGCCCAGCACGCCCGCGACGGGCGAGGGCACATCGACGGCAACCTTGTCGGTTTCGAGGCTGGCAATGGGCTCGTCGAGCGCGACGGTCTCGCCGGGCTTCTTGAGCCACTGGCCGATGGTGGCTTCGCTGACCGATTCGCCGAGCGTGGGGACTTTGACTTCCGTGGACATGATGGGATTCCGATCTTTCAGACGGGAAAATTGGATAAGCCGGTTAGGAGGAACTGAGCCCGAAGGCTCAGCCCTTCTGCTGACGGCGGATTTCCGAACGGACCGACAGGCCCAGCGCATCGGCAACCAGCGCGCCCTGCTCAAGCGTGTGGCGCTTGGCCGAACCCGTGGCGGGCGAGGCCGAGGCATTGCGACCGGCGTAACGGGCACGGCCCGTCCTGGCGCCGGCGGCCTCGACCGCTTCCTCGATCAGCGGCTCCACGAAGAACCAGGAACCGTTGTTCTTGGGCTCTTCCTGGCACCAGACGATCTCTTCCAGCGCAGGCAGCTTGGCCAGACGCGCGGCGAGAGGCTCGCCGGGGAAGGGATAGATCTGCTCGATGCGGACGATCTGCGTGTCGGTGATGCCGGCGGCATCGCGCGCTTCCATCAGATCGAAAGCCACCTTGCCCGAGCAGAGCACGACGCGCTTGGTGTCGGCATCCGCCGGGGCCTTGGGGTCCGACAGGATGCGCTTGAAGTGACCGTCCTGGAACTCCTGCGCCTCCGACTTCGCCAGCGGATGGCGCAGTAGGCTCTTGGGGGCCATGATGATCAGCGGCTTGCGGAACTGGCGGTGCATCTGGCGACGCAGCACGTGGAAGTAATTCGCAGGGCTGGTGATGTTGCAGACCTGCATGTTGTCTTCCGCGCAGAGCTGCAGATAGCGCTCCAGACGGGCGGACGAGTGCTCCGGACCCTGGCCTTCATAGCCATGGGGCAGCAGCATCACGAGGCCGTTGGCGCGCAGCCACTTCGATTCCGACGAGGCGATGTACTGGTCGATGACGATCTGGGCGCCATTGGCGAAATCGCCGAACTGGCCTTCCCACAGCACCAGCGTCTTGGGATCGGCGCTGGCATAGCCATATTCGAAGCCCAGCACGCCATATTCCGACAGCGTCGAGTCATGCACCTCGAAGTGGCCATGCGGCACCGTGGTGAGGGGCACATACTTGTGCTCGTCATTCTGGTCGACCCACACCGCATGGCGGTGCGAGAAGGTGCCGCGGCCCGAGTCCTGACCCGACAGGCGCACGGAGTAGCCCTCGGACACCAGCGAGCCGAAAGCCAGCGCCTCGGCGGTTGCCCAGTCGAAGCCTTCGCCCTTGGTGAACATCTCGCGCTTGGCATCCAGCACGCGGCCCAGCGTCTTGTGGATGGTCAGGCCTTCGGGGATGGTGGTCAGCGTGCGGCCCAGGCTGTCGAACAGCTTGGTCTCGATGCCGGTGGGTACGTTGCGGCGCGCGCTTTCGGCGTCGGCAGGCTTGGTGAAGCCCGACCAGCGGCCGCCGAACCAGTCCGCCTCATTCGACTTGTAGGTCTTGGAGGCCTCGAAATGCTCTTCGAGATGGGCGTTGAAGGCCGAAACCTGATCGCCCAGGAAGCCCGCGTCGATCACGCCTTCCTGCTGCAGGCGGGCAGCGTAGATTTCGCTGACCGGCTGATGCTGGCGGATCTTGGCATACATCAGCGGCTGCGTGAACGAAGGCTCGTCGCCTTCATTGTGGCCGAAGCGGCGATAGCACCACATGTCGATCACGATGTCGCGGCCGAAGGTCTGGCGATAGTCCATGCCCAGCTTGCAGGCGAAGGTCACGGCTTCGGGATCGTCCCCGTTCACATGGATGATCGGGGCCTGCACGCCCTTGGCGACATCCGAGGGATACGGAGAGCCGCGCGAGAACTGGGGCGAGGTGGTGAAGCCGATCTGGTTGTTGATGATGAAGTGGATGCAACCGCCGGTGTCATACCCCTTCACGCCCGACAGGCCGAAGCATTCCCACACGATGCCCTGGCCCGCGAAGGCGGCATCGCCGTGGATCAGCACGGGCAGCACCTGCTTGTGCTTGGCGCCGGCGCCCACATCGGTGCCGATGTCATCGCGCAGCACCTGATAGGCGCGCGTCTTGCCGAGCACGACGGGATCGACGGTTTCGAGATGCGAGGGGTTGGGCATCAGGCTCATGTGAACCTTGGTACCGTCGAATTCGCGGTCGGTGCTGGTGCCGAGGTGATACTTGACGTCACCCGAACCGCCCACATCCTCGGGGTTGGCGGTGCCGCCCGAGAATTCGTGGAAGATCACCTTGTAGGGCTTGGCCATCACGTTCGCCAGAACGTTCAGGCGGCCACGGTGGGCCATGCCGTAGACGATCTCCTTGACGCCCAGCTGGCCGCCATACTTGATCACGGCTTCCAGGGCAGGGATCATGGACTCGCCACCATCCAGGCCGAAGCGCTTGGTGCCGACCCACTTCTTGCCGCAGAACTTCTCGTACTGCTCACCGCGCACCACCGCGCCCAGAATGGCCTTCTTGCCTTCGGGGGTGAAGTCGATGCTCTTGTCGGCGCCTTCCATGCGTTCCTGCAGGAACTTGCGCTCCTGCGTGTCGGCGATGTGCATGTATTCCAGGCCGACCTTGCCGCAGTAGTTCTGGCGCAGGATCGCGACGATCTCATTGACCGTGGCCCATTGCACGCCCAGCGCGCCGCCCAGATAGACCTTCTTGTCGAGCGCGGCGCCCGAGAAGCCGTGATACTCCGGCGTGAGGTCGGCGGGCAGCTTGCGGTTGTTGAGACCCAGCGGGTCGAGATCGGCGGCCAGATGGCCACGCACGCGATAGGTGCGGATCAGCATGGCGGCGCGCAGCGCATCGCTGGCGGCCTCTTCCACCGAAGCTTCGCTGACCTGGGTGCCGGCCTTCTTGGCGGCTTCCTTGATCGCGGCTTTCAGAGTGGTGGGGTCCAGAGCGCGGGTCAGCTCATCCTCGGCATCGCCGCCGACCAGAGGCCAGCCCTTGCGCTGCCAGCTCGGCCCTGCCTGAGGGGGCTCCTGCGCCATATCGGGAAGAAAATCGTGGCTTTCATTACCCATGGGAATCACCTTCCACGCGCCGGTCCGCTCCGGCACTTCATTCAATCATCTGTCGCGGCGGGCCCCCGGATGGGGCAGGCGCGAGACATGCCTTCAATCAAACAACGGGCATGGTGAACCCAGGCTGGCCCCATAAGGCCCACCATGCCCGATGCAGCTTA
>NZ_BCZE01000073.1 GCF_001598555.1 Novosphingobium rosa NBRC 15208 | reverse complement strand
CCATTCAGGGGCTCTTTCACGATTGCTAAAAGCGGGCCTTCGTTCATCCGGCACGACAGAGTTGCAGCATCCGACAAAGCGGTGCGATTCACTTCGCTCCAGAAGCTTTGTGCGCATAGCCGGTCATTAAAAGGATTTTCAACTCCGGCCGCTGAACCCGGCCGGCATCAGCGAGTTGGCGCCGATTAATTCCCGGCAACTGGAGCATATTGGGTACGCTCGGCGCCATTCCGTTGGAAAACCCCTAGGGAAACTACGACCCAATTTTACCAAGCGCTTGATAGTCTCGGGGTCCGGCAAAGCGCGCGGAGTTTTTATGATTTGGGGAAAGAAGCAGGTTTCACTCGAAACCCGAATGGCCGAGGCTGTGTTCAACAAGTCGCCCGATGGCATGCTCCTCGCCCAAAAAGGAGTCTTTGTCGCCTGCAACGATGCTTCTGCTTCGATTTACGGTCGCTCGCGTGAGGAAATCATTGGTGCCAGCCCGGCCGATTTTGCCGCGCCGGTCCAGGCTGACGGGCGGGCCTCGGCGCTCCATATCCCTGAACAAATTCAAAGAGCTCATGCCAACGGGTCAGATCGCTTTGAATGGTTGTGCACAGATGGCCGGGGCCGGGAGCAAAAGATCCTCGTAACCCTGATACCCGTTCACCTTGAAGGTGACGGTGAAGTATTGGTCCTGATCCAGTCCCTGGCGGAAGTGACACGGGTAGTTGATGAACTGCGCCATGGTCTCAGAGAGCTGTCCGATGGCAATCTTTCCTGCCATTTGGATAAGCCATTCCGAGAGGATTACGAGAGCCTGCGGGAGAGCTTCAACAGCACGGTCGATGCCTTTGCAGCTTCCATGGGTGCGGTCTCCCAAACAGCAGAACTGGTGGCGACTGGCGCACAGGAGATTGAGGAATCCGCCCATGAAATGGCGGAACGCAGCATTCAGCAATCCAAAGCCGGCGACATGATCGTGACGGCCTTCGATGAGATCTGTAGCGCGATCGTCGGATCAGCCGATATCGCCACCAATGCCAATGACCGATTTTCCCAGACGCATGCCAGCGCGATCGATGCAGGAGAGATCCTGACACGCACCGTTGAGGCTATGGCCGCCATAGAGACCTCCTCACGTGAGATCTCCGAGATCGTGAGCGTCATCGACGGCATAGCCCTTCAAACCAATCTCCTGGCGCTCAATGCCGGGGTCGAGGCGGCACGCGCCGGAGAAGCGGGCCGAGGCTTCGCTGTGGTCGCACAGGAAGTCAGAGCTCTGGCGCAACGCAGCGCAGACGCGGCCCAGGACATCAAGGGACGAATTGCCGGCTCGGCAAAGCAAGTCACAAATGGCGTCACGCTTGTGACGGAAACCAGCGCAACCTTGTCTCATATCGCTGCGGGCGTCACCGAGATCAACAAGGTGATGAGTGGACTTGTCCAGGACTCAGGCAACCATATCCAGCGCTTGCGGCACCTCAACTCCATCGTTCGAGATATTGATCGCGTGACGCACAGCACGGCGGTTTTCGCCAAGCAATCGAGTGATGCCGCCCAGCGCCTCACCCTGCAGTCGGCTGCAATGCTGGGTGCATTGGGCCACTTTCGCGTGAAGGGCCAAAGAGAAAGCTTCAATGACAATAGGATGGGATACCGGAAACCGGCTGTCGTATCCTTCGGGTAGTTTTGACATCTTACCACGGCGCAAGCATCCTCCGTCGCGTGCGTGGTGGCCTGACGTGCACACGCTCATGACCACCAACGATCGCGACCGACGCTCCGGTGAATTCCCATATGCCAGGGATCGAAGCGTTAAGATGATCAGCGCATAGGAGGCGGAAGGGAGCTTCAGGAGTGTCCCGTTTGCCCGGATCGCTGACCCGTCGGATCATCGTCTTGTGCAGCATCCTTGGCGGATTGCTCACGCTGCTAGCCGGTGTCCTGCTCAGCCAGTCCATGCAGATGAATTCGAGTCTGGACTGGGTCACACATTCCTCGGACGTTCTCAAAGCAGCCAATCAGACCATCGCCCGCCTCAATGGCGCGGAATCGGCGCAACGCGGCTTTGTCCTGACCCATGACCTAGCCTTTGCTGCCACCATTGACGAAGAAATCTCCACGGCACGACAAGGCGCCGCGCAGCTTGTCGACCTCACGCGGGACAATCCGACGCAACACGCCCGGGCAAGAGACATCCGCACTCTGGTCGAACAGCGGGTCGAGCATATCAGGCAAGGCCTGGCGATGGCCCGCGCCAACAATTTCCCAGGCGCCCGCACACTCGCTGCGACCGGAGAAGGCCGCTTTCTGATGCGGTTGATCAAGGCGCGGATCGGCGACTTCACCAGCGATGAGCGCGCTTTGTCCGAATCCCGCATGCTGGCGGCCAGGAACCGGCTGCATACCATGGCATGGATCGTGGCGCTGGTCACACCTTTCACGTTGATCCTGATCGGGCTGATCGCCTCTTCTCTTGTCCGGCGCATCCGCAAGCCGGTCGGCGCGATGATGTCGGTGATGGAGCAGCTGGGTTCGGGGGATCGCGACGCACGCATCGATATGTCCATGGAATCCCTGGAATTCGAGCAGCTGGCCAGAGGCTACAACACAATGGTCGGTGAACTGGCAACCGCCGTGGCCGACCAGGTCGATAGCCAGGAGCGACTACATCGCGCGCATCTCGAACTGAGCCACAATGCCGATATCCTGCGCGAACGCGGCGAGGTGATCGAACTGCTGGGCGGCATGGCCCACCGCATGCAGGCGGCCCGCACCGATGAGGAACTGGCGGCAGTCATCCATGTCTTCGTGCCGCGCGTGCTGGCCGATATGCCCGGCGCCCTCTATGCTCACAACAATTCGCGCAATCTGCTGATCCCCATCGCCGCCTGGGGCGATCTCAGCGTGGAGCAATCCGGTTTCGCGCCAGACCAGTGCTGGGCCCTGCGGCGCGGCCAGAGCCATTTCGTGATCGAGCCCAAATCGGACATCGTCTGCCCCCATGCGGGCCCCGGTGCTGATCATTACCACTGCGAGCCCCTGCTGGCGGGCGGCGAGGTGATTGGCGTGCTCTATCTCAAAGGCGTTGTCGAAGCCGAGAGCCGCTTCCGCCTGACGGTGCTGAGCGAGAACATCGCCTCCGCGCTGGTCAATCATCGCCTGCAGCGGGGCCTGCGCGAACAGACCATTCGCGATCCGCTGACCGGCCTGTTCAACCGGCGCTATATGGAAGAGACGCTGGCGCTGGAAATCGCCCGTTCCACGCGCTCCGGGCAGCCTCTCAGCGTGGTGATGGCCGATGTCGATCATTTCAAGCGGTTCAACGATGAATTCGGCCATGATGCAGGCGATACCGTGCTCCAGGTCGTTTCTGCCGAGATGCGCTCGCGCTTCCGCGAAGGGGATGTGATCTGCCGCTACGGTGGCGAGGAGTTCACCATCATCGCCCCCGGCACCACCGCGGCCACACTGGCCGCCCGGGTCGATGCCATCAGGCAGTCGATCAGCGAACTGACGGTCAATCGCGGCGGGCAGATGCTGGGCACCGTTACCATGTCCTTCGGCATCGCCACTTGGGAAGAGTCGATGGAACGTGACGGCTCTACCCTGATTTCGGCCGCTGACAGCGTGCTGTATCAAGCCAAGCGCGAAGGCCGCAACCGCGTCATCGTCAACAAGCGTGTCGGCAAGGCGCGCAAGGAGGCGGTGGCAGTTTCATAGGCAGCATGCCGCTCATTCTGGCTCGGCATATTGCTCCAGCTGGAAATCAGCATCGACCAACGCCGTGTCCAGTCTTTGGCCAGAGCACTCAACCCACAAGTCCCAACCTGCCTTTGGCGGCCACATCTTTTTGAGAAGCCAAGCACAGTTTCCAAGGTTGTCCATGACAATCGGCACGATCACCCCCTTGTCACTGCGCGAAAAAAGCGTGGCCGATGCATTCTTGTGGGGAAGGATCTGCGTTGCCATAATCTCTCTCAGACGACTTTTCCGAAATTCTATAAGGGAATGCGTGGACGCTTGGTAAACAGGACCGGGATTTGGCATCGATGCCAGAAGCAGTCCCCAAAAAAATCGGGAACCTTTTCCCCCTGAGTGCGTTTGACCGCAGAACCCTCAGGCTTTCCCGAAGGCGACCATAGCCCTACCGGGATTGTGCCGAGAATCGGTGTGCCGATCATCTCCCCCTGAGTGATCGGCACACTGGCGTCTAATCCCGAACATTCGCCTTTGATGAACCGTGCGTAAAGTGCGGCATTCTGTGCAGCGGGGCATGGAAGCGGATTGCTGCTCAGAAGCGCTTTAGCCATAATTTTGGCTAACGGATTCTGCATCTTTTGAGGTTGTAAAATGGGTACTTCCGGCCTTGCTGATCAGCGAGTGCTGATCGCAGAGGATGAGCTTCTCATTGCAGTGGATTTGACGGAAGCATTTGAGGAGGCTGGAGCTGTGATTCTCGGGCCTGTCTCCTCCATTGAGGCTGCCCTTTCGTTGCTCGAAAACGAGCCAGACATTCATTTGGGTATCGTCGATCTCAACCTTGGCGGCGAGTTGGCCTATCCTCTCGCTCAGGCACTGGCACAACGTAATGTGCCATTTATGTTCAGTACAGGTTATGATGACGAGGAGATTTCTCTCGCTTTCAAGGACGTGATCCGATTGACAAAGCCAGCCACCGGGGAAGAGGCGGTTGAAAAGGCAGAGAGTCTTCTGATGCTTCGATAAGGCTTGGAGACAAGGTGTAACTTTCACGCCCCACAGGTGGTGAGAGCGCCTCACTTTACGTCACAGCCAAGCCGCTCGGCGCTTTCCACATAGCCAATGATGCCAGCCACCGGCCATTTTATACCTCGTTGCGGGATTGCCAGCGCTTGAAAAGGCTGCTCTCTGCAAGCCGCTGGGCAGTCAAATGGTCAACCCGCGCCTCGTCCAATTCGATGTTGAACAGATGGCGGTGGTGATCGGGCTGCTTGAGGATATGGATGATCGCCCGGCCAAAATTCCATTCTTGGAAGCGCGTTTCCTCTGCATGATGGGGGCTCATTTCCTCGCCCACCTTGAGCATGCGGACTGGCATATTGAACACGAGATTCATCATAGGGCTTCTCCGAGCCGCACGGCCTTCCCTAGGCGAGAAATTATGAAAATTATTTTTGGAACGAGGTCGAGGAACGCCCTGACCTCGAATGCCTACATCGCCCTTACGCCGGCTCGGCCTTTTCGTTCCCGGCACGCTTGAGAAGAAGGGGTACAGTTAGCCCCTGTACAAAGATCGAGAAGGCCACCACCGCGAAGGCCACACCGGTCAAGGCATCCCGCTCGGGCAGAGCTTCGGGCGCGGCCAGAGCCAAGGCCAGCGCCAGCGCGCCGCGCAATCCGCCCCAGAAGAGGATGTGGCGGTTCAGCCAGTTCACGGCCAGCCTGGTCCGGGCAAAGAGGGCGGTGATCGGATAGACCGCCATGGCCCTGCCCAGCAGCACCAGCACAATACCGATGGACGCAGGCGCGAGGTAGACCCCCATGGGCTGCTCTCCCTCCCGGCTACCGATCAGCAGGAACACCAGGGAATTGGCAAGAAAGGCGGCAAAGTCCCAGAAGCGGATCATCGCCGCTCCGCCATGCTCGGTCAATCGGCTGCCCTTGCCCCAATTTCCCACCAGCATGCCTGCCGCTAGCGTCGCCAGAACGCCGGAGACGTGCAGCTCTTCTGCAACTAGGAACGAGCCATAGGCCGCCAGCATCGTCAGCGTGATTTCGACGAGATGATCCTCCGACCGCCCCGCGATCAGCAACAACCCGGCTGCCACGGCCAGCCCGCACAGCACACCACCCCCAACTGTCTGGATCAACGCCATAGCCACACTGCCGACGCCGCTGTCCTGCCCGGCGATCCAGGCGGACACCAGAGCAAAGAGCACAGCCGCAGCGCCATCGTTGACGATGCTCTCCCCTTCCATCAGAAAGCGCAACCGCTTGCCTGCATTCTGCTCCTTCATCATCGCGATCACCGAAACGGGATCGGTGGCGGCAATGAGTGCCCCGAACAGCAACGAACCCTGCCAGCCCCAGCCCACCAGCGCATGCATGCCGGCCGCCACGACAAGAGCGGACAGCAACGTGCCGATAAAGGCCATTCCCAGCACCAGCGGGGACTCGCGCTTGAAATCCTTCCATCCCAGATGAAGCGCCGCCTCGAAGATCAGCGGAGGCAGGATGACCGTGAAAATCAACTCGGGCGTAAGGGTGATGCGGCTTTGATAGCCCAGGAGGCTCATACCGATCCCGGCGACCACAAGGCCGATCGCATAAGCAACCCGATCCGACGGCACACGATCGCAACCAGACAAGCCACAAAGAGCAACAGCCCCAGCGTCACGATATCAATATGCTGCATAATCACCTTGTTGCCGATGGCGGCGGCTGTCGCGCTAAATCTCCACCTCTCCCGGTCTACTGCCTGTAAAGCCCATGCCAAGCAAATGGTCGAGCATAGGCTGGGCGTCCATAACAGCCTGAGGCCCCATCTCGGGATGGTGTAGGAGGTTCAAAGAGGATTTGGCGAGAGCTTGCGCCTTTGCCGCTGCCTGATGCCATTGCAGAGAGGTCATGAGGATGTTCCCGGCCGTGAACAAGAAATGACGATGGGCGCCCTTCGTCCCGAGAGCAAGACTGCCTCTTGTGGAATGCCTCACCTAACCGCTTTCACCGTCGAGCATCATTCGGCTGAACCTATGTCGGCTAAGGTCATCTACGCCTTTTGAAGGAGACCTTCCGGTTCCCACGACCCGCCGGTCATCCCTATACCGTCCAGCTAGGTGGTGCCCCCCCTGCCCTCTCCCGCCAACAAAGCGGTCATTCCGCCAATTTTTTAGCGCCTCCAAAGCGGACCTACGTTCATGCTTGTCCTATGGCGCCTACTTCGTCCCAATGCGCGTGACCTTATGGGCAAAATCGGCCATGTCCTCCAGAACGGAGGCGTGCCCGCGCAGCGGTTTTGCAATCGCCGTCACCAGTCCGATATGGCCAACGTCCGGATAGCTCTTGCGCTCGACGGCTGCGCCCTGCCCGCGCAGGGCCTGCGCCAGCGCATCGCTGTTGCGCGGCAACACCAGCATGTCTTTGTCCGCCGTTGCAAGAAAGGCGGGGGGCGCATCGGCCCGCGCGTAATGCACCGGCTGGGTCGAGACAGGATCGGCCACACCAGCAAAGGCCGGTTCGACGATAGGCCCCTTGAAGGGCAGGAAATCATAAGGCCCGGCCAGGCCGATCAGCCCTTTCACCGCGCTGCGATCCGCCCCCAGCCAGAGCGGATCGAGCGCCAGCATCGCGGCATTGTAGGCCCCAGCCGAATGCCCGGCTAGCACAATCCGATCCGGATCGCCGCCCAGCTGCGCCGCATGCTGGCGTACCCAGCGTACAGCCGCCGCATTGTCCTCCAGAAAGGCCGGATAATGCACGGCGGGCACCAGGCGGTAATCGGGGATCGCGACGAGAAAGCCCCGCGCGGCCAGCGCATCGCCGACAAAACCATAACCTTCCTTCGTGCCCGAATTCCACGATCCGCCATAGAAGAAGACGATCACCGGCATCGGCATCGCGCCAGCGCGGCGCGGGGCATAGACATCCAGCCTCTGCCTTTTCTCGGCCCCGAAGGAGGCATCATGGACAAGGCGGACACCCCCGTCATCCTTGGGCATCAGGGCGTTGAACATGCGGACCGGGGAACAGGCCGCCAAGGCCGCCACCCCCACCATGGCCACCAGACGCTTCGTCGCCTCAAACCTGCCTGATGCCATCATTCCTGTGCTCACATCCTCTTGCCAAGTGCCGGGGCTCGGCTAATCTGCCCTGCAAGGAAGATACGCACCGTGTCTCAGGATGGATGCAAAAGCCCGATGAATTCGGAAGATGATCGCACCACCCTGGCCCTAATGCTCACGCAGGTTTCGACCGGCGACCGCAACGCTTTCGAAGAAATTTATCGCCGCACCAGCGTGAAGCTGTTTGGCGTCTGCCTGCGTATCTTGCCTGTCAGGCAGGAAGCGGAGGAAGCCTTGCAGGAAGCCTATATCTCGGTGTGGCAAAGGGCCTCCTCTTTCGACGCGGCGCGCGGCAGCGCCATGACCTGGCTTATTACCCTGACCCGCAACCGCGCGATCGACCGCCTGCGCGCCAAGGGCAAGATTGTCACAGCCCCGGTCGAACTGGCCGAGGAGTTGCCCGATGATGCGCCAGATGCCACCAGTCTGATCGAAGCCAGCCAGGATGAGCGCCGCCTCGCCCACTGCATGAGCACGCTCGATGGCGGCGATGCCGGGCTGATACGGCGCGCCTTTTTCGAAGGCCTGACCTATCCGGATCTGGCCGCCAGGGCCAGCGCCCCGCTGGGCACGATCAAGAGCCGCATCCGCCGGGCGTTGCTCAAGCTGCGGGAGTGCCTGTCATGAGCGACACCATGCTGCCCGAGGATGATGAACTGCTGGCCGCAGAACTGGCCTTCGGGCTGATCGACGGCGAGGAGAAGCGCGTCGCTGAGGAACGCCTGGCCACCGACCGGAATTTTGCTGCTGCTCACAGCCGTTGGCAGGATTACGCGGCAGCGATGTTCCACGATGCCGGTGAAGCGCCCCGCCCCTCGGTGTGGAGCGCGATCGAGGCACGCCTGCCCGCCAACGATCTGGGCCGTGCGATGGTGTTACGCTCCACGCTGCGCTGGTGGCAGGGCGGCGCGGCGGCGGCCTGCGCGGCGGCGCTGGTGCTGGGCATGGTGGCAGTGCAGAAGCCGGAGCGGGTCTTCGTCCGCGTGCCTGTCGCGCAGGCTCCTATCGCGCCGATGGTGGCGGTGCTGACCGGCAAGCAGGGCCTGGTGACCGTCAGCTTCGACCCCGCCAGCGGGCGCATGACCTCTGCTGCCAGCGGTCTAGCGCTGGGCGATCATGTGCCCGAGCTTTGGGTCATCCCGGCGGATGGCAAGCCACGCTCGATGGGCGTGATGAACGCCGCCGCGCCGGGCTGGGGCAAGGTGCCGACGCAAGCCGCTGCTGCCTTGTCGGCGGGCGTGACCCTGGCGGTCTCGGTCGAGCCGGTCGGCGGCTCGCCCACCGGTCTGCCGACCGGGCCGGTGATCCTGACCGGCAAGATGGCGGCGACCAGCTAGGGCTTTGTCAAGCCTGCCGCTCGTAACGGATCGGTGCGCCGCCCTTCACGAAGGACAGGCCCGCCCATCCGGCATGATCGTCATAGAACATGTCGAGCTGCACATCGCCCGTCAGCGCATAATGGCGCGCGCGCAGGCTGGCGCCATCGGCGGCGGGAATGGTTTCGATGCCCTGCGCAGCGACATGGGGCCGCATGATGCGCCCGTCCTGCGTGTTGATCCAGGGGCCGTCCAGCTCGCGCCGGTTCCAGTGGGTGGCGGGCAGCGCATCGGCGGGCGCGGCATAGCGCGGCGCCTTGGTGCCCTGCACCATCAGCACGCCGCCCTCCCGCCGCGCAGCAACCTTATAGGGCGTGCCATTGTCGCTGGTCTCGGCGTCGAGCGCGATCACCTGCTGCCCCTGCCAGCGTTCTGTCGCCTGATGGCGGTAGTGATAAAGGGTGATCCCCGCGATCTTGTAGACCAGATCCACAGCCACATGGACGGTGAGGCTGTCCCCTCCCGGCTCGAAGGTCAGGACATGGGTGCCCAGTTTCGAGCCCTTGCGCAGAATGTCGAAGCCAAGCCTTCTGGACGGCGGAATGGGCAAAGCAGCGCTAAGGGCACCCGGTAGCGCGGCCAGCACCACCGCGCCGATCATGGCGGAACGCCGATCCATCATGCTCTTTCCTCCAGCACATAGAGCCCGACATCGATGGTGCCGCTACGGAAACCGGCCTCGCAATAGGCCAGATAATAGTCCCAGAGGCGCTGGAAGTCGGGCTGGAAGCCCAGCGCCAGAATGCGCGGCCAGGCGGCATGAAAGCGTGCCCGCCACAGCGCCAGCGTGTCGGCGTAACCGGTGCCGAAGGTTTCGCGCTGCGTGATGGCCAGCCCGGCACGTTCGGCATGCGCCTCCAACAGAGCGGGCGTGGGCAGCATGCCGCCGGGGAAGATATAGCGCTGGATAAAATCCGGGTTGCGCTTGTAGGCGGCAAAGCGGTCCTCGCGGATGGTGATCGCCTGCAGCACGATCCGTCCGCCCGGGCGCAGGCTGGCGCGCAAAGTCTCGAAATAGACCGGCCAATAGGCCTCGCCCACGGCTTCCAGCATCTCGATGGAGACGATCCGGTCGAAACGCTCGTCGATGGAACGATAGTCCTGCAGGCGCAGATCGACCTTGTCTCCCAGGCCACCGGTCCTCACCTGTGCGCAAGCATGATCCAGCTGTTCGCGCGACAGGGTGAGGCCGGTGACCCTGCGGCAGGCCGGCGCGAGATGACGCGCCAGTGCCCCCCAGCCGCAACCGATTTCCAGCACATCCTCCCCGCCCGAAAGCGCCAGCAGGGCGGCAATCTGCTCCAGCTTGGCCTGCTGGGCACCTTCAAGGCTGGTGCCGCGCGGGATGGCGATGGCCGAGGAATAGGTCATGCTCTCGTCGAGCCACAGGCGGTAGAAATCATTGCCCAGATCGTAGTGGAAGGCGATGTTGCGGCGGCTGCCCCGCGCCGAATTGCGATGCAGCAGATGGCTGAATTTCCGCCACATCCGGACCGGCCAGAAGCCTTCCAGCGTGCTGTCGAGCCGGGCAACGTTCTGCGCGGCCAGCGCGATCAGCTGCGGCAGGTCCGGGCTGGTCCAGTCGCCCGCGATATAGCCCTCGGCAAAGCCGACATCGCCGCGCGTGAGCAAACGGCGGAAGGCCATGCTGTTGCGCATCTCGATCACGCCATGCGGGCCGGGCAGCTCCCCGGCATGGTCGATCCTGGCGCCCGAGGGCAGGATGATCGTCACCCGCCCGCATTGCAGGTGCCGCAGGGCGCGGCGGATCAGCCAGGGCGCGGCCCGTTGCGGCTCGGTCTGGGGCTGGGGCGTCACGGGGGCCAGCCCGGCCTGTGCTTGCTGGTTCAGATACATGCGCCCTCGCCTGTCTGGGGTGGAATGGAGATCGGGCGGTCGGGCGGCGCCGGGCAGCTGTGCACCGGCACGCCCTTCACCCACAGCCGCGCCGCCTCCCAAAGAATGCCGCCCACCACTTTCAGCGTGAGCAACGGATGGGTGGCAAAGACCCGCAGCAGGGCGCCATCGGTCAGCGGGCGCCGCCGCGCTTCTTGCGCGGCAAAGAGCACCGGCCCCAGCCCGTCCGAAACGGTGATGGCGATGGACAGATCCTCCCCGGGCGGCGCCACGGTGAAGCTGTAGCGCATGTCCATCCCCATAAAGGGCGAGACATGGAAAGCCTTCGCGCAGCTCTGGCGGATCGGTTCGCCCTGCCCTGCTCCGCCCGCGCCGCCCTCGACCGGCAGCAGATAGCTGTGGCGCTGGCCGAAGGTGTTGTTCACCTCGTAAAGGATGGCGCGCAGCCGCCCATCGCGCCCGTGGCAGAAAAAGACGCTGAGCGGGTTGAAGGCAAAGCCCAGAATGCGCGGCATGGTCAGCAGGCGGATCGGCCCGCCATCGGGCAGGATGCGCGCGGCCCAGAGATGGCGCTCGACCTGGGCCCGCAGGGGCGTGGCGCTGCCATCGCCATAATCGCGGTCGTAGAAGGAAAAGAGATTGAAGCGCCTGCGCGAAAAGACCCGCAAACCCGCCGCCAGCGCATCAATCCGGTCCAGATCGAGCAGCAGCGAGAACATGCCATAGCGCAAGCGGTGCCGACGCGGCCGCATGCGTTGATGCGTCACCGTGCCGACATAGAGGGCGCTCTCGGCGCTCATGCCATCTGCCTCTGCGGCAGGGCGATGCGGCCGGATTCCGCCTCCACCAGCCAGGGCCGCCGCACGCCGCCCAGCTGCTCGGCCACGGCAAGGCCCGCCTGCAGGCCGTCCTCATGGAAACCGGCGCCGAAATAGGCCCCGGCAAACCAGGTGTCGCGCGTGCCCTGCAGAGACCACAGATCCCGCTGCGCCCGCCCGGCGGCGGCGTTGAAGATGGGGTGGTGATAGACCTCGCGCCGATGCACCAGCGCCGGATCGGGCTCGATCAGCGGATTGAGCGTGACGAACAGCGGCCGGCCCCCGGGCAAGCCCTGCAACCGGTTCATCCAATAGGTGACCGACAGATCGGGATCGCCCGCCCCGCCCCGCGAGGCATAGTTCCAGCTCGACCACACCCGGCGCCGTTCGGGCATGACGCGCGGATCGGAATGCAGCACCGCCTCATTTCGGCGATAGCCAAAGGCCCCCAGCATCCGCCGCTCGCCCTCATCCGCATCGCCGAGCAGGGCCAGCGCCTGATCGGCATGGGTGGCGATCACCACATGGTCGAAACGCTGCTCCCCGCAATCGAGATGGAGATGCACGCCATTATCGCCGCGCCTGATGGTGCGGACAGGCGCTCCGGTGACGATATGGTCGGCGAAGGGCGCGGTCAGCCGCTGGACATAGGCGCGGCTGCCGCCCGCAACCGTCCGCCATTGCGGGCGACGCCCCAGCTTGAGCAGACCATGGTTCTCGCAAAAGCGGATAAAGGCGGCGGCGGGATAATAGGGAATGTCGCGCACCGGGGTCGACCAGATCGCGGCGGCCATGGGATAGAGGTGGTCTTGCCGGAACGCCTCGCCGCAGCCGAGCAGATCGAGATAGGCGCCGAGCGGCGTATCGCCCAGTTGCGGTAGATCGCGCGGGGCGCGGCGATAGAAGCGCTCCAGATCGCGCAGCATCGACCAGAAGCGGGGAGAAACCAGATTGCTCTTCTGCGCGAACAGCCCGCCCAGATCGGTGCCCGCATATTCCAGCCGACCGTCGTCCAGCGAGACGGCAAAGCTCATCTCGGCAGGCTGGGTCGGCACCTCCAGATGGGCGAAAAGCGCGGTGAGGTTGGGGTAGGTGTCCTCATTGTAGACGATAAAGCCGGTATCGACCGGCGTGTTGCCCACCATCACCGTATGGCTGTGGCCGCCCACGCGCCCATCGCCCTCAAACAAGGTCACGCGGTGGCGCCGCGCCAGCAGCCAGGCCGCTGACAGGCCGGATATGCCGCTGCCGACAATGGCGATCTCAAGAGTTCTCTCCTGCCGCATGGGCCTGTCTGCCTCCTGCCATGCAGGTGCCGGGCACCTGCGATGGAAGCAGCTACGCAGGCTGTCGGCCTTTGGATGCGCGACGGCTGCAAAAACTTTCGGCCGGTGCATCCGTGGCCGCCAAAGCGCCGTATCTGCGACCATGTTCATGATCCTTCCCTGCGTGCTGAGCCTTGCCGCCCTCTCCGCCATCATGGCGGGCGCATGGCTGGTGGCCCGCGTGCCGGGCCGGTCGGGCTGGATTGACGCGGTCTGGTCGCTGGCGGTCGGGCTGGTCGGGGCTGGCGCGGCGCTGGTCCCGCTCGATGGGGGCATAGAGCCGCGCCAGGGGCTGGTGGCGGGCATGGTTGCGCTCTGGGCGCTGCGGCTGGGCGGGCATATCGCGCTGCGCACCGCAGGGCATGGCGACGATCCGCGTTATGCCGAGCTGCGCAAGGCATGGGGGAATCGCTTTGCTGTCCGGCTGTTCCTCTTCCTGCAAATCCAGGCTGTGGCGGCGTGGCTGCTGGTGGTCTGCGTGACGCTGGCGGCCCATCGTCCGGCGCCCTTTCCGGCATGGAACGATGGCGCCGGGGCCTTGCTGCTCGTCATCGCCGTGCTCGGCGAGGGGCTGGCGGACGCGCAATTGCGCGCTTTTCGCAGGCGCCCTACCCATCGGGGAGGGATCTGCGAGAGCGGATTGTGGGGCCTGTCGCGCCATCCCAACTACTTTTTCGAATGGCTGGGCTGGATCGCCTATGCGCTGATCGCGATCGGGCCCGACGGGTCATGGTGGCCGGGCTGGATGGCTTTGGGCGGGCCGGTGTTCATGTACTGGCTGCTGGTTCATGTCTCGGGCATTCCGCCGCTTGAAGCGCATATGCTGCGCTCGCGCGGGGATGCCTATCGCGCCCATCAGAAGCGCGTGAACGCCTTCTGGCCCTTTCCCCGCAAACCATCCTCGGGAGCACGCCGATGAACCTTGTCGCCAGCCTGATCCGCGCCGTAGAGACCACCCCCCTGCCCGACCCCCTGACGCGCTTCGGGGTCGATATGCTGGTCGGCATGCGGCGGCGCAGCCTGACCCATGCGCCCGACACCACTGCCGATTTCGCGCGCATGATGGCCCAGCACCCCATTGCCGAACACACCGAGACCGCCAATGAGCAGCATTACGAACTGCCTCCGCGCTTCTTCGAACTGACGCTGGGGCCCAGGCGCAAATACAGCTGTTGCCTGTTCCCGCAGGGCGATGAAACGCTGGCGCAGGCCGAGGAGGCCGCGCTCGATGCCACCATCGACCATGCCGCGCTGGCCGATGGCCAGAGCATTCTGGAACTGGGCTGCGGCTGGGGCTCGCTCAGCCTCACCATGGCGGAGCGTTTCCCACGGGCGCGCATCATCGCCGTGTCCAATTCCGCCCCGCAGCGGCTGTTTATCGAGGGCAAGGCGCGGGAGGCGGGCCTCACCAATCTGCGCGTCATCACCTGCGACATGAACGATTTCCAGCCCGACATCCGCTTCGACCGCATCGTCTCGGTCGAGATGTTCGAGCATATGGCCAACTGGCAGGACCTGCTGGAGCGTGCGCGCGGCTGGCTGCTGCCCGAGGGCCGCCTGTTCCTGCATGTCTTCAGCCATCGCAGCCAGCCCTATCGTTTCGACACATCCGACAAGACCGACTGGATCGCCCAGCATTTCTTCACCGGCGGCATCATGCCCAGCCACGGGCTGATCGACCATTTCCCTCAGAGCTTCACGGTCGAGGAAAGCTGGCGCTGGGACGGGCGGCATTACCAGCGCACCGCCGATCTGTGGCTGAAGAATTTCGACGCCAATCGGGCGCTGATCGATGAGCAATTGCGCGAAGTTTATGGCGACAAGGCTGCCTTGTGGGGGCGGCGCTGGCGGCTGTTCTATCTGGCAACGGCGGGGCTGTTCGGCCATGCGCATGGGCGCGAATGGGGTGTAAGCCATTACCGGCTGCGCCCTGCGCCATGAGGCTGGCGCGGCGCCTCAAAGCCTACGCCGCCCATCCCGATCCGGCCACGGCGGCCTGCAACCGCATTGCCCTGCTGGTGGCGTCCAGCCAGCCGACCTATCCGCTCTATATCGCTTGGCTGGCGGGCGGGACATGGTGGGTGGCCTGCCTTACCTTTCTATCCACGCCCGCCTTTCTGGCGGTTCCCGCACTGGCCCGGCACAAGGCCTCCTCCGGGAGGGCCCTGCTGGTGCTGGCGGGGCTGGGCAATGCCGCGCTGGCAACCAAGGCGCTGGGGACGGCCTCGGGGGTGGAGGCTTTCCTGATCCCCACGACCATCATCGCGCTCATCGCTTTCAAGGGCGGCCTCAGGCTTTGGCTCATCGCGGCCAATATGGTGATTGCCTTGCTGCACGCCATGTATGGCAAGCCATGGGGAGCCTTTTCCCCGCAAGCCCTTGCCGCTCTTGTGCGCCTGAATGGCTGGAGCGCCGGGCTCCTCTCGCTCATCATCCTGTGGATGCTGATCCCCCGGCCCAGCGCGCGACGATAAAGCCGATGGTCGCCGCCAGCGCCGTCAGCGCCGTGCCCCAGCACAGATCCGCCAGCGTGATCGCCAGCGGCCAGTCCCGCAAGGTCGCCTGATTGGTGAGATCGTAGGTGGCATAGGCCATCAGCCCGAGCAGCGCGCCGCGCCGTGTCGCGCCATACCAGTCCCCGGTGGCCCGCGCCGGGGCCACGGCAAAGATCAGGATGCCGGCGATGTAGATCACGTAGAAGGCAATGGCCGGGGCCAGTGCGAAAGCGTCGCGCAGCAGGCCGCCCAGAGCTGGGCGATAAAGCCTGCTCGCCATCAGGCTGAGCCATACGGCATCGCAGCCCAGAAAGCCGAGTGCCGTGGCAAGATAGGTGACGATCCAGAGCCGCATGATCTTTCCCCAAGCAGCCCTTTCTGGCGTGCCGTGATGATAGGAGCCAGAAGGACAGAGGCCTGAAGGCTGGCTCTAAGGGAATGAGGGCCGGTCAGGCCGGTTCCGCGCAGGCATGTTTTAGTGCTTTGGCACCGCATCCAAAGCGCCACCAGATGCGTAAGGGTAAGGAAAGGAGACCGTCGATGCCTTTTCGCACAAAACGTCTGATCCCTTTCGCGCTGGGCGCGCTGGCGTTGGCCGGGGTGCTGGCGGCATTGCCCGGCACCACCGCTCTGGCCGCCCTGCCGCAAGGCGCCGCCGCGCCCGATTTCACCACCCAGGCGGTGCTGGCGGGCAAGCCTTTCTCGTTCCACCTGGGCGAGGCGCTGAAAAAGGGGCCGGTGGTCCTCTATTTCTTCCCGGCGGCCTTCACCAGCGGCTGCACCATCGAGGCGCATGATTTTTCCGACGCCACCGATGCCTTCCATGCCGCCGGAGCCACCGTCATCGGCCTGTCGCATGATCCGCTCGACAAGCTCAGCCGGTTTTCCGTCACCGAATGCCGCAACAAATTCGCGGTCGGCGTGGCCGACAGCCTGGTGATCAAGGCCTATAAGGTCAAGCTGCCGGTGCTCTCCATGTCGGACCGCACCAGCTATGTCATCGCCCCCGATGGCACGATCCTGATGACCTATTCCGCCTTCAGCCCGCAGGGCCATGTCGCCCGGTCGCTGGCCGCCGTGAAGGCATGGCGGGCGGGCCATCCCGCAAGCTGAACATTGGCCACCGCGAACCGTTGGGGAAGGAAAGGAGCAGGCCCATGATCACCGTCCATCATCTGGAAAACTCGCGCTCGCAGCGTGTCCTCTGGCTGCTGGAGGAACTGGGCCTGCCCTATGAAGTGAAGCGTTACGCCAGAAACCCCAGGACGATGCTGGCGCCGCCCGAATTGCGCGCCATACACCCCCTGGGCAAATCGCCGGTCATCGTCGATGAGGATGGCCAGCACACCATCGCGGAAACCGGCGCGATCATCGCCTATCTGGTCGATAAGGCGGGTGGCGGTATGGGGGAGCCTGCGGAAGAGGCGTCGATGCTGCGCTATCGCTTTTATCTGCATTATGCCGAGGGGTCGCTGATGCCCCCACTGCTGGTGAAACTGGTGCTGGGCAGGGTACCGCTTCTGGGCAGGATCGCCCAAAGGCGCATCCAGCCGATGATCGACGTCCATCTCGATTTCGTGGAAAGCGAACTGGCCTCACGCCCCTGGTTCGCGGGCGAGAACTTCACCGCCGCCGATATCATCATGAGCTTCCCGCTGGAGGCAGCAAGGGATCGCGGCGGGCTCAATGCGAGCCGCCCCTTCACCACACGCTGGCTGGAGACGATCCACCAGCGACCCACCTATCAGGCAGCTTTGGCGCGAGGTGGGCCCTATCGCTTCGTATGAGCGATAGTTCAATTTGGCTGGCCGCCGCTGACATAGCGGTCATTCAACCCGACAAGCCTTGCCCTTCAGACCTGACGTTCATTCATCAAATGCCTGCGCTCGGTCCAAGCGCCTCAATGATACGGCAATCCGCAATCGTGCCGCCGTCACAGGACTGGATCACCGCCGTCAGCTCGCGCCGGAGGGCCGTCAGGTCGGCAATCTTGCGCTCCACCTCCTGCAGATGCTCCCTCGCGATGCGGTCGATCCCGGCGCAATCGCAGGCCTGATCATCAGAAAGGCCTAGCATGGCGCGAACCTGATCGAGCGAGAAACCAAGATCTCGGGCACGCCGGATGAAGGACAGTCTCCCCAATTCGGCCTGACCATAGGCGCGGTAATTGCCTTGCGTTCGCGCGGGTTTGGGCAGGAGCCCGATGCGCTCGTAATAGCGCACCGTCTCCACCTTGGTGGCCGTCGCCTTGCTCAGATCGCCAATCGTCAGCGCCACGCTCTTGACCCTGTAGTTACTGCAGGGACTATATCGTGAGTCCCTGAGGCGAAAGCAAGGCGACGGAAATGGCCGGAGGCTGCTGCGGCGGTTGCGAAACGCCGAAAGACAAAACGCGGGACAAGGCCTGGCGTCGCGCGTTGTGGATCGCACTGACAATCAACGGAGCCATGTTCGTCCTTGAGATCGGTGCAGGCCTTTCGGCGCGATCGGCCGCGTTGCGCGCCGATGCGCTCGATTTTCTGGGTGACACCGCCAATTACGCGATCAGCCTGAGCGTTGCAGGGCTGGCCCTGCAATGGCGAGCACGGGCGGCGCTGGCCAAGGGCATATCGCTGGTTCTGCTCGCGTGCTGGGTTCTGGGCAGCACCGTCTGGATGATCATGGCCCATGCGCTGCCTGCGGCCGGAACCATGGGTGCGGTCGGCTTCGTCGCGCTGCTCGCCAACATGGCCTGCGCCTTGCTGCTCTGGCGTCACCGCGAAGGAGACGCCAACCGCCGCTCGGTGTGGATTTGCTCGCGCAATGACGCGATCGGCAATCTGGCCGTCGTGGCGGCGGCTCTGGGGGTCTTCGGGACCGGGACGGGCTGGCCAGACCTGATCGTGGCAGCGATCCTTGGCTGTCTTGGCCTCTGGGGCGGGACGCAAATCATACGCCATGCCCGAGCCGAACTGCATGAGGATCACTTTGCCCCCCAATGAAACCGGACGCCGCCGTTGATTGTACGGCCTTCCAGCGGCGCCCATGCATCCACCGTCCAGGCGCCATCCGGCCCGCGCTGGGGCAGCAAGATGGGGTTGTAATGGCTCTGGCGCACGTTCAGCACGTTCTCTGCATTGAGGAACAAGCTGAAGCGCCCGAGGATCAGCTCACCCATCGCACCCAATTCGACATAGGGGCTGCTGCGGGTACGGTAGGGGTTCTCATCAAGTGGCTGCAGGCCGGTGTAATAAGCCTCCAGACCGACCTTTCCGTGCCCGCTTTTCTCCCATGCCGCCGTAAGGCCGGCGGTGTCGCGCGGCGTCAAGGGGACAGTGCGCCGCCCAGGACCATCCGGATCAGGTTCACTCGCATCGGTGTGAACATAGCTGCCGGTGACGGTGATCGCCTGCCAGCGATAGCGTAGCAGCAACTCGGCACCGCGCGTGCGGGTCAAACCATCTGCATTGACCAGAGCCACGCGATCGACAGCGATGTCCTTCACCTGTACGGCGTGATCGATGTTCGACCCGAACAGGGTCAGATTGGCCTCGAACGGCCCCTGCGCATAGCCCAGATCGATGGAGGCCGTATCCGCCGTTTCGGCCCGCAAGCCCTGCAAGGGCGCGAGCCGCGACAGGCCGTTGGCCTCGGTCTGCTCGACGAAGGGCGTTGGCGCATAGAACCCTTGCCCCAGCGAGGCCCGCAAGGTCCAGGGCCCCGGCTTGAACAACATCGACAGACGTGGGCTGACCCTTGAGCCGTAGACATTGTGATCGTCCCAGCGGGCGCTTCCCGCCAGCGTCAGGTCCGGCAGCAACTTCTGCTCGACCTGCCCGAAGAGTGCGGGAGCGCTGTAGGTGTAATCGAAGCCGGGAAAGGTCCGCGAGCGATAGCTGTCGCTTTGATAGGCGGCCCCGCCCAGCCAACTGGTTCCTCCGGCGCTGCCACCAAGCGAGACCTCAGTCAGAAAAGTCTGATGGCGATCATCTTCCGTCACGGTCCCAAAAACATGGCGATGGGCCTGTGTCACCCCGGAGGCACGGAGGTAGAGTGTCCCCACACTTTCAATGGGGATTTGAGCATTCAGCCCCGCATCATAGCGCTGGCTATGCAAGGTCTGGGCATAGGGCGCGCCGTCGGGTGTGGTTCGGCCAGGCATCGTTCCGCCATCACGCTGTTCGGTCATGGCGCCGGCGGTGATGAAAAGTTTTGCCCCACCGGCGCCATCCCAGAACAGTCGGGGACGCAGGCTCCACCGATGATAGCCGGCAATATCGGCCCAGCCATCACCATCCACATCCTGTCGATCCTGTCGGCTGTATCCGCCCGTCAGCGAGTAGGAGAATGCGCCGGCCAGCGGTCCTGATTGATAGGCCGTGAAATCCTGACCGCCTCGACTGGTGGCATTGATGACAGCCTCGCCCTGCGGCTCTGATCCAGGCCTGCGCGAGACGAGGTTGATGACACCGCCCAACGCGGAGGGCCCATAAAGCGCCGAGGCTGCACCCTTGATGATCTCGACCTGACCCAGATCCGTCGGGGGGATCTGGAGCAGGCCGATTGCGGGAGCCTGACCGCCGTAGAGCGGCAAGCCATCGGCCAGAATTTGAGTGTATCGGCCTTTCAGACCTTGCACCCGGACATTGGAGGCGCCCAGCGCCGGAGAGGTGACCTGCACATGCAATCCGGGCGTCTCGCTGACGAGCATCGCGATGTTGCCCGGCGTCATCAGCTGCTTTTCCTCGACCTCCTCGCGATCAATCAACTCAACGCGGATCGGTTGGTCCCGCAGTCCGTGCCCACTGCGCGTTGCCTGCACGACGATGTCCTTGCCTTCCGACTCTTCGCCCTTGCCCTCTGCATCCGGCGAAGTTTGCGCGAAGGCTGGCGCGGGCATGGATGCCGCCAAGAGCAGAACTGCCGCCAGTCCCCCGCGTTTCAGATCAAACTTGATGTGCAAGACATCCCTCCAGGATCTGCACCGGACCAGCCCCGATGCCCCTTGGGAGCCGTTCCTACGGCCTGTAGTTGCTACAGGGTCAAGGGCATCTTTCCACGAAACGTCGATAGGCGGACGTCAGGACTGCTTATGCGGCCTATTTTGCAGTCGTTGAGGCTTGCCTTTGAAAGTCAGGACAAAGGTCGCTCCGCCTCCCGGGGTGCTTTCAATCTCAACGGTGGCATGGTGAGCGTTGGCGACGGCCGCGACGATGGCGAGCCCAAGCCCCGCACCCTGCCGCCGCGTTCCGGGCCCTCGCCAGAACCGTTCGAACACCTGTTGGCACTGCTTTTCGGGGATGCCCGCACCATGGTCGATCACCCGCACGCAAGCGTCGGCTGACACAGAAACCAAAACCTCCGTTCCGGCAGGAGCGTGGTACACCGCATTTTCGATCAGGTTGCGCAGCGCGCCGGACAAGGCATCTTCGTCACCTGCAATCCAGACAGGACCAGCCGGCTCATCCAGGGCCACCTCGCGCCCCTGCTGATAGGCCCAAGGCGCCATGTGGCCCACGACGCTGGCCGCGAGATCACGCAGGTCAATCTCCTTGGTCTCGGGCAAGGGTTGCATCTCGAGGCGGGCAACGCGCAGCAACTGACTGACCAGACGACCCATGCGCTCCGCATCCTCACGCAGTTTCGTCACCTCCTCGCCGGACGGCAGGGCTTCGATCCCGGCAGTCAGGATCGCCAACGGTGTCCGCAGTTCATGGGCGGCATCAGCGGTAAAACGGCGCTGAGACTGGAATGCCAGATCCAGCCTCTCGAGGGCATCATTGACGGCATGAATGAAGGGAATGATCTCGGCAGGGGCATCCTTGGCATCCAGCCGCATGCCTGCGCTGCCAGGCACGATGGCGGCTGCCTGACGACTTGCGGCGACCAGCGGCTGCAAACTTGCGCGCACGGTGAAGATCACCACGCAAAGCACGGCGAGCGCGAACAGTGGAAAAGCCCAAACGGCGCTCACATCCGACAGGCCGTGGACAAACCGATAGCGCTTATTGGCCAGGGCAAAGAAACCCACCAGCAGCGCCAGAAAATGGATGGTCGCCAACCGCAGGATCAGCTTGCCCTCGAGCGATGACTGCCAGTTCTCCATCATGCCTGGGCCTCCTCCATGAGGAAGTAACCAATGCCGCGCACCGTCTGAATGCCGCACATCGCACCGGCATCGCCCAGTTTGCGCCTGATATGATGAACATGGACAGGAATGGTGTTGGAGGCGATTTCGTCACCTTCGCCGTAAAGCTTGTCTTCCAGCACAGCCTTGGGAACGACCCGCCCGAGGCGGCGCATCAGATGCTCGAGCAGCGCCAGTTCCTGTCGCCCCAGCGACAGCGGTTGATCGCCAACGAGAGCCTCTCGACCCAGCGTATCCAGCGACAAACGACCAGCGTGAAGCACCGTGCCAAGAGCGAGGCCGGGTCGGCGCAGCAGAGCCTTGGCCCGGGCGATCAGTTCCTCGGTGGCGAAGGGCTTGACCAGATAGTCATCCGCGCCGGCGTCGAGCCCGTCAACCCGGTCCTCCACCGCATCGCGCGCGGTCAGCACCAGCACCGGGAGACGCTGCCCCTTGGCTCTGCTGGCGCGCAAAACATCAAGGCCATCGCCATCGGGAAGCCCGAGATCCAGGATCATGCCGTCATAGGGACACAGGTCCAGAGCATGGCAGGCATCCCCGACGGTGCCGTGGACATCGACGACAAAGCCAGCCTTGCGCAATGCCGCTGCCACGAGTTCTGCGATCCTTGCCTCATCCTCGACCACCAAAAAACGCATAATGCCCCCTCTCAAGGGCATCATCTAATACTGCCTTAAACTTCGCGCCACAGGGAGCCGCCGACAGACACAGCAAAAGGTGGTTACAGGTGGCAATCAGGAAGTCGGTATGGTTCGGCGTGGCGCTGGCGGGACTGTTTCCCGGACTCATGCCACATCACGCCTTGGCGGACACCGCCAAGAGCCAGCACCATGCCCACGCGGATCATGATGATGACGACGATGATCGCATGCCAGCCCGCAGTCAGGTACAAAAGGGTAAGCCCGCTGCCGAGGCAACGGCCAAGGCGCCCGCTCGCGATAGCGATGGAGACGATGACGGCGATGACGATGATGGCCCGAAGCGCAGTGGCGAGATCGTCGTCACCGCCCATCAACTCGACAATGCCCGCGCGCGGGTCAGTGCCAGCCTCGGCGCATCGACCTATTCGCTGAGCAATGACGTTATCGAAAAGCGCCCCAGTGGCGAGACCGCCAATCTGGTCAATGTGCTGCTGCAGATGCCGGGTGTCAGCCAGGGCGGATCGGGCGAGTTGCATGTGCGCGGCCAGCAAGGCCTGCAATATCGCATCAACAATGTGATCATCCCCGACGGCTTCACCGATCTGGCCGACACGTTGCGCGCCCGCTTTGCCGACAAGGTGGAGCTGGTGACCGGGGCTTTGCCCGCACAATATGGGCTGCAGACGGGAGGCGTCGTCAATATCACCACCAAGAGCGGCGTATATGAACACGGCGGCGAGGTGGAGCTGAGCGGCGGCACGCTCGGCCGCTTTGAAGGCGCCTTTGATGCGATGGGCTCACTGGGGGAGACCAATTACTATGTCTCCGGCTCTTGGCTGCGCAGCGATGCCGGGCTGAGCGTCCCCGATCGCTCGACCAATCCGCTTCATGACCATACCGACCAGATTGACGGCTTCGCCTATTTCGACCGCATCCTGGATGCCCAATCGCGCCTATCGCTGATCGTGGGGATCTCGAATGATGCCTATGATCTGCCCCATGCCCGTGGCATCGATGCGGCAACCTATAGCGCCAGCTCGACCTTCCAGCGCCCCCTGACAGTCGGCACCACGACCGCCTACCCCAGCGAGGCATGGGGCGGGCACGAGCTTGTCGCCAGCCAATATGGCATTCTCTCGTACCAGCGCAATGCGGGCGCGCTGACCACTCAGCTTTCCGCCTATGTCAGAGCCTCGGCGCTGGCTATTACCCCCGATGTCATGGGCGACGTGCTGTTCACCGGCCTCGCTCAAGCCGTCTCGAAGCACAATCTCTCGACGGGGTTTCAGGCAGAGGGGCTCTATGAGGTGTCATCCGCTCATCATCTGCGCGGCGGCCTTACGCTCAACTGGTCGCGCGATCGCAGCCAGATCGGCTATTCGGTCTTGCCCGTTGACGGCAATGGCCAGCAGACCTCGACGACCCTGCTGTCCATCCTGGGCTCTGAAGCCGAAACCCGGCGTCAACTGGGGGCCTACCTTCAGGACGAATGGCTGCTGGGGCACGCCCTCACCATCAACACCGGCCTGCGCTTCGACAGCGCGACCAACAGCGGCGGGGGCGACGCGCTGAGCCCCCGCATCAATGCCGTCTGGAAGCCCGCCACCGGCACGACGGCCCATATCGGATATGCCCGCTATTTTGTGCCCGCCTCCGAGGATACCGGCTCCGCCGCCGCTAATCTGTTGGCTGGAACCACCGGCGCATGGCCAACCAGGGCCGAGACAGCAGCCAAGGCGGAAAGGGACGATTATATCGATCTGGGCGTGGAGCAGAAGCTGGAGGACCTGACGCTGGGGGTGGATGCCTATTGGCGCCATGCCCGCAATCTGCTGGATGCGGTGCGGATCGGGGCGACAGTGCTGTCCCGGCCCTTCACCTACGAAAAGGGCAAAGGCTGGGGCGTGGAACTGACCGCGACCTACACCGAAGGCCCCCTCTCAATCTGGGGCAATCTGGCCGTGGCGCAGATCGAAGGGCGCAACATCATCGGCGGACAAGCGCCCTTTACGGCGGCGCAACTGCAATGGATCGCCAATCATTATGTTGCGACCAATGGCGACCAGCGCGTGACAGGATCGTTGGGCTTTGCCTGGCATACGGGGAGGCTCCTGCTCTCCGCCGATGGCGTGGTTGGCAGCGGTCTGCCCAGGACCATTGCGGGCGGCACGCCCAATGGGCAGACCATGCCGACCAACGCGCAGACCAATCTCGCTGCGGTCTATCGCCTCGACGGCTTCAACCACCGCCCGCTCAATGTGCGGCTCGATGTGCTCAATGCCTTTGGCGCCCGTTACGCCTTGCAGGATGGCACGTCGCTGGCTGGTGGCACGGCCCAGTGGGGATCGCCGCGCGGCATTTACGTTGGCATCGAGCAAGCTTTCTGATCGTGGGCAAGTTCAGCACCATCTCCAACCGCCTGGTGGTCGGGGATGGTGCAAGGTCTTCTGGTTCTCCTGACCCGTAGACTTGCCCGTAACGGCTGCGATACCGTGCCCTGAACCAATGGCAGCTATGCCCAATCGCCCGCCACTACCTGCCGTTCCGGACACCACGACCCATCGGTCAACGACCCACCCTCCAGCCGGCGGGCAGGCCCCCGCCCTCTCCCGCCAACAAAGCGGTCCTTCAAGGCGCCGAACCAGCCCTCCTTAAGCGACCGTTCGTTCATGTAGCTCCTCGCGCACACCTCACGCTTGCCAACCCACGCGCTTCACAGCACTTACGTGTCTGCCCAAGGGCCTCCCAAGCGTCAGCCACACAAACCTCTCCTCCCTATGAAGCCGCCCAAATCATTTCCGAAAAGTTGTGCAAAAAGTCCGCGAGCGGTGCTGACCGACCTGACATCGCAATGTTACGTAACGCGCTCAGGAGTCTGGTGCATGAACAAAGATTTCCACTACGGTGTTATTTATGTTGTGGCTCGTTTTGCTGGGATGGCTGTCCCCGAAGCGCAAACGATTGCTCATGCCTGCCAGTATGTTGATGATGCCACGACCGACGGGCCATTGAAATTTCGTGAGCAGCAATCGTTTGATCGTTTTGCCAGCGCTCACGAGATGCTTGATTATAGGAACGCCCACCAGGACATGGATGAGCGGGTCTGGGCACCATTTCACTTCCTGCCCGCCTGCGAAGGTGCGACGCTCGACGAACAGGTCGTGTGCCGTCCTGACAGCGTGCCCGCACGCGGGCTTGTCTCTCATATCCTCGAAGTTCATGCCAAGGCCCCGGAAGATAATGATCTGCACCGGCTCGGCGTTTGCCTGCACACCTATGTCGATACTTGGGCTCATCAAGGGTTCAGCGGCATCAAGAGCGATCGCAACAAGGTCACACATCTGACAGGAACACATCATCCCACGCCTGAGCATTGGTGGAACGAACTTTCCGCCAAGATCGAGCAAGGTGAGGACGAGTTTAAATCCTTGTCGGTAGACATCATGTCCAATGTCGGTCATGGCGCCGCGCTCCATTATCCAGATCGTGCCTGGGTCGAGTGGAGCTATGTCAATGGTGTGGGGGAGCAAGTCGATCGCAACAATTTGCCCGATTTTCTCACGGCCGCCCATCGGGCCTGTCAAACGATCCAGGCCTTTCTTGCGAACAGTTCCGATTTCCTTTCCCAACCAGGGCTTTCGGCAGAGCAACAAGCAGCGCTGGAAGCCTTGCTCACGACAAACATCCATGAAGATGACGGACAGCGCCTCACAGCCCTTGCCGACACACTGAATGCAACAGGCCTGGCAGAGCTCAAGGAGCCTCTCCCGCCCTACATTGCCAAAGGAACTGGATCCTGGAAATTTCTTGCGACCGGGATTTCTGCAGAGGGAGATGGCAGCTTGATCGTTGACGACCGTCCGGCCTGGACCAAGAATTTCGAAGCATCAGATTATCGCAAGGTTCATGACGCGATCAAGCAGCACCGGCATTTCGTCACTGAAGAACTGCTGTTGCGCTACGATGTAAGGCTTGCCTGAACGCCAGTTGGAGCTTTGATGGGGGAACACCCCCACGCGCCATGACGGAATATTGTCAGCGCATCGCATTTGCACACCAGAGATCAACCTGCCACGAGGATTACACGTGTCGTTCTTTACAGATGTCGAGCAGGAAGAACTCACTGTCAGCCGCATGATCATTCATGTCATCGGCCGGCAGGACGAGGAGTTTCATCCTGAAACTGAAGTGCCTGTGCAGGAGGAGGGCTTTTTCCGCTCGCGCATCCTGTCTGAAGCCAGCGACGCCGTGCATGAATTTGCCGAGGGATCACTCGTCAAACCGATCATCGAGCGGATGGCGGAAGAGGAGATCGGCTTCGAGCAGGGCGGCCAGGAACTGGCCCGCTTATTTGCCCGCGACCACGTCCGGCAAGCGACGAGCGGCGCTTTTTTCGTTTTTCAGCTCAATGCGGGCGCGCACACCCGGTTTTATGCGCTCATCAAATACGATTATCGCGAGGTGGTCGAATTGTCACAGCAGGGTGGCCGCAATGTCCTGCGCGCCATCGTTCAGGCTTTCGTAAAAGAACGCAAGGCGATCCAGAAGATCTGCATCGTGCGCGTTGTCGGCGGCGTGGCCCAGCCCATGGTATCAGCCGCTGATCGCATGCATCCGGCCCCGGATCTGACGGATTATTTTGCCCGCTATCTCGGGGTCTGGCGCAATCGCGACGACGCGGAATTGAGCGACAAGCTGGATGAAGCGATGCGCAAGGCCCTGATGGATGTCAGGGATTTTCTTCCCGAGGGTGGCGTGCCGGGTGCCCTGCGCCGTATGAAACAGGCCTTGCAACCGCGCGGCAGCCTCACCAACGATGATATCGTTGACGCCGCCTTGCATGCGGCCAACCGGCCCGGCGATGAGCAGGTTCGCTCCAGGATCGAACGCAAAATGCGCATGCATCTGCGACGGCAAGGCCTGGACGACGTGACATTCCGGCCGGAAGCAAGAATTTTCCGGACAAGGCCGCGCGAGTTTGTTCGGACAGCTGAAGAGGTTCGTGTAGAGTATCCTGCGGAGCAGATGGGCCAATCTGTCAACAGGACGGAGCGGGATGGCATCATAACCTACACGGTGACCACGAGGCGGATTGTTGAAGATGGAACGCTATCGAGCAAATCTCGCCCGAACGGTTGATGCACTTGTTGCGGCCAGAAGCGTTCCTGTCACCGAAACCGTCACAAGCCTGTCGCTTTATCAATTGGGCGGCCAGGACGCCATCTCAGTCCTGGGAAGTCTGGAGCAGTCGGGATTTACCCTGTCGCGCCTGGCCGACGAGGGCGGCGATCTGCGGCCAGAAGACATTGAGGTCGATGCTGTCGGCATTGAGCTGGTTTTGGCAAAGTCGGAAGTTCCAGACGGCATTTTACCGATCCTCACCACAGCCGGTTTCCGGGCGGCACTCGCCGGGCCAATTGTCGAGCCCGTCATCTGGGTTCAGGGATTGGATCGCCCTGTCGAGACGGTTGGTGTTTGCTATCTTCCCTGGGGTGCCGAAGCCGCCTTCTCGCCAGAGCCGGCCCTGGCCGACCCGGTGCGTGTGGTCCGTTGCTTCGGCGAACAGCAGGTTTGCAGCCCGATTGATCGTTGGTTGCTGCGCGATCCCGATACGGACATATCAGGCGGCAAGTTGACGCCATGGCGAGACGGAGCCGCCAACGCGCTCGCCCGTGCTCTGGCCCAGGAGATTGAACGCGACGGACGTCTGCTGTTTCGAGGGCCTCCGCCCACTCGCTTCCGCGGTGAAAACGCGCCACGCATTGAGGTGCCTGCACTTGGGGCCATGCAGCGCGCAGCTGGATGGGTCTATGAAAACGCCAGAGAGCTTGAAAATCGACACGCCCTGCTTGCCGCGGAAGTGGCACGCACAGCGCTGCGCGATGGCGACATTGTGGATTTGGGTGGTGTCATGTTTAGCGCCCTTGAAGGCGCGAAGATTGCTTACGGCTTCGGGATATCGCAACAGAGCCGCGATGCGCTGAAATCCTTGAGCGATTTGAAAAAAGCCGTGTCGGATGAAACCACCAAACTGGCCGATGCAACGCGCTCGCTGGCCGCTGCGGTCATGAGTGCGACGGTCGGGAATGTTGGTCTAATCATCGCACGCCTGACCCTCAGCAAAGAGGCACGACTGGTTAGTCCCGCTGCCGGGGTGATCGCCGTCGCATTAGCCCTTTATGTCGGCGTGGTGATCTGGTCAGGCTGGCATTTCCTTACCATCCAACGCGATCTGAGAAGCGAATGGCGTGAGCGTCTCTATCGCTTCCTGGGAGACGATGAATACGAAAGAATGGTCAATATCCCTGTCAGAAGGTCTGAATCTGGCTTCAAGGCTTCGGCAATCACAAGCGGCGTCATCGCATCCCTCATGTTTTTAGCTGTTTTATTTATTATTTTCTGGTCAAACTAGCTAGAATAGCATCACGAGACGATCGCTTCGCAAGCTAATGCCTTGCTAACATAGCTGTCATTCGCGGGTTCCGATCGAAAAATTGTTAACTGCCGCTCGTTTATCTGCGTTTTCCCATCACGCGAGAGGAAAATCCGCCCGCATTACGAAACGTGATGGCTCCGGGCTGGAATGCGATGACTTGGCAGTAAGTTGGGCGGCCTTCTTGCCGGCAGCATGGCATGCAATCAGTCAAGCAGGGCTTCCCCATTTTCTTTGATCTGGTATTATCCTCGAGTGATTGATCTAACTGTAAAAAAGCAAACGCTGCTCGAGGCACTCACACCCTATCCGCTCCATCTTTTGGGGTGGAAGGCGTTTCAGGACCTATGTGTCAGCGTGGCCGAGGTTTGCTTGCAACGCCCCGTTCAAAGCTTCCTGCCGAGCAACGACGCGGGCCGCGATGGCGCGTTTGTCGGGTGTTGGGCGGATGGCAGTCCGCTATCAGGCCAATCGACGATCCAGTGTAAATTCACGTCCAAGCCATCGTCGAACCTTACGCTATCTGCACTTAACGACGAACTGGCCAAGGCGGCGCTTCTGGCGGCAAAGGGACTCGCCCAAGATTACATCATCCTGACCAATCACCCAATCACTGGGCAGAGCGAACTTCAGATCAAAGCGGCGTTTGAGAAGGCTGGTGTAAGCTGCTGCCGTGTGTTTGGCGCGGATTGGATTACCGCGCAAATTCGTGCGTCTGCAAAGTTACGTATGCTCGTCCCTCGCCTTTATGGGATGGGCGATCTAAACGATCTGCTGGATGGCCGCGCATACGAACAGGCACAGCTGATACTCAGCGCCATGGGCGATGACCTACAGCGGCTTGTCGTGACGGCTCCTCACACAAAAAGTGTTCGCGCGATCAGCGAACACAATCTGGTCCTCTTGCTTGGAGCTCCCGCCGCCGGAAAGTCTACCATTGGCGCTAGTATTGCTGTCGGCGCAGCCGATCGCTGGCAGTGTAATACGATCAGAGCTACATCACCCGGCGATATCCAAAAGCATCTTAGTCCCAATGGAGGTCAGTTTTTCTGGATTGATGACGCTTGGGGAAATACCCAATATCAAAAGCAAAATACCGAAGATTGGAATCAGGTCTTTCCCTTCATGCATAGCGCTATGAAAAAGGGAACGAGGTTCCTCATTACCTCACGTGACTACATCTGGCGAGCTGCCAAGAACGATCTCAAATTGAGCGCCCTTCCAGTGCTGACTAAAAGTCAGGTCGTAATCGACGTTCAAAAATTATCCGTCCCAGAGCGTGCGCAAATCCTCTACAACCATATCAAAATGGGCGATCAGCCGGTTATATTTCGACAAAAAATCAAATCGTTTTTACCAGCGCTCGCTGAACGCAAAGATTTCTTGCCCGAAACCGCGAGGCGCCTGGGGTCGACTTTTTTTGCCGCAGATCTCTCACCAGAGCCACATGTCCTGCACAAATTTTTCGCTGAACCACTTGTCTTCATGCAGGACATTATCACGGGATTGGCACCCGAATGCCGCGCTGCCATCGCGGTAGTTTTCCTCAACGGCGGCAAGGTCAGGTCGCCCGTATCGGCCGAGGAGCTATCATCTGGCGCGGATGCATTCGGAGTCGCCCCTTCACTGGTGCGCGATCAGCTCGACGCGCTTGATGGCAGCCTGCTCCTGCTCGCGCAGGATGAGAACGGCCCTTACTGGTCCTACAAGCACCCCACTGTCAGCGATGCGTTCTCAAAATATCTTGCAACAAGTCCCGAGCTTGTCGAACTCTACCTGCGCGGCGCGCGGCCGGAATCGATTGTTTACGAAGTGGTTTGTGCCGGCGTGACGGTCCAAGGTTCGCTCGTCGTTTCCGCCACCTTCAATGATTTACTCGCGAGCAGGATTGTCGAAATGAATCGGCATCAGCTCAAACTTTTCCTGTCTTACCGCTCCAATGCGACGTTCAGCAAAATCATACTGGATCAGCGCCCGGACCTGCTATCGGGAATGAGTAGTTTCTATGCCCCGATAAAAGAAGATTCCGATTCCACGTTACTTGCAGCATTACACCGACAAAAAATACTTCCAGAAGACCTGCGCTTGAACTTCGTGAATTCGGTCAGGGAGGCACTTGTCGACCATGCCGATGCAACGTTCCTTGAAATTGCCCATCTGAGCGACGTTCTGACACAGCACGAGATGGAAGACTACGTACTCCTTGCCTTCGAAGAGGTTATTCCCCGTATTGATGAATATGTGGATCAGGTGCGTTCAGCATGGGATCGAGAACTAGCACCAGACGACCAGTTTGCCGAACTGGAAAGCTCAATGAGAACTCTTTGCAAAATAATTGCTCCAGGTGAAAAGGAGCCAGCCCCTATACTCGCATTAAACACGGCCGTTCGCAGAGCCGTTCAGGCGATGGAGGAGGAATACGAGGAGCCGGAAAGCAAGTCATATTCCCCTAGCTCGCCTAAAGCGCCTACAACCGATTCCGCCAATCTGTTCCGGGATGTCGATGAGTAATCATGCCGCATCCCGCGCGCCAGCGTCCGCAGAGACAGCAGCTTCAATCGGTGCAGCAGCCACTACCGGCGCGGGCTCGCCCCCCCACATCATGTAATAATGCTGGGTATGGCTGGCCTGCTTGAAAGCGCTAAAAAATATCGTCGCCATTGGCGAAATTCGGACCCGAGGTCGGCCCCCAGATAGCAGCTTTCTGTTCATGCAAAACTCAAGGGCCACGTCGCCATACATGCAGAGATATAAGGAAGCTATCACCGTAAAAATTTTTGTTGACCATGCAATTACCATTAATCACTTGTCACGGGAAACTGAATTGAGTTTATTATATTTTACTTACGCTGATGACGGAGAGGCCAGATGCGGTTGGCGAAGCTAAAACTCGAGAATTTTCGCTGCTATAAGGACGAAATCTCAGTAGATTTCGCAGATATGACCGCCATCGTCGGTCGCAACGACGTCGGCAAATCAGCGATCATGGAAGCGCTGGCAATCTTTTTTGAAGAACTAAAGCTTGACAAGGATGACGGATGCCAGGGCGGTGATCGAAAGGCCGTGCGCATAACCTGCGAATTTGACGACCTGCCAGAAAAGCTGATCATCGATACCGATTTCGAAACGGATCTCGGATCCGAGTATCTGGTGAACGCATCTGGTCGCTTGGAAATTCGAAAAACGTATGACGGTTCACTCGCCACTCCTAAAGTGACTGCTATCGAAGCCCATGCGCTTCACCCAACTGCGGCTGGCGTAGTCGATTTGCTTTCGCTTAAAAAGGCGGACCTCATCACACGCGCTGGAGCATTGGGAATCGATCTTACCACTGTTAACAAACAAGCCAACGCACCAATTCGCCAAGCGGTGTGGAATGGCGTCCCCGACCTAGCGCACGCTGAAACCTACATTTCATTGGAGAAGGAGGGGGCAAAACAAATTTGGAGTGCACTCAGCCCCTATCTGCCAGCGTTCGCACTTTTTAAGTCCGATCGGGCAAGCACTGACCAGGATGCAGAAGCCCAAGACCCTTTGAAAGCCGCGATCCGAGACGCTCTCAAGGCCGTCGAAGCGGATCTGGCGCAAGTGCAGGCGCATGTCGAGACTGAAGTTAAACGGATCGCAGATGCTACCGTCGAGAAAATCCGCGAGATGGACCCTTCCCTAGCGGAAACACTTCATCCCATTGTGACGATGAAAAAATGGGACACGCTATTTCAAACCAGCATAACTGGTGATGAAGGCATCCCGCTGAATAAGCGTGGCAGTGGCGTGAAGCGACTCGTTTTGCTCAATTTCTTCCGGGCAAAGGCCGAACGTGCGGCCACCGAAAAACATCAGGGTTCAATCATTTATGCGGTCGAGGAGCCGGAGACGAGTCAGCATCCCCGTAACCAACGGATGTTGATGGCAGCCCTTTCCGATCTCGCGTCCCATTCGGGGCGCCAAGTCATCGTCACTACTCATACGCCTATGTTGGCAAGAGCTGTTCCTGACGATGCTCTCCGGTTCATCGAGCGCCAAGATAACGGCGCAAGGACGATCGAGATAGGTGGAACTTTGGTCAACGGTCGGATAGCCAAATCGCTTGGCGTCCTTCCCGATCATACAGTGAAACTTTTCATTGGTGTTGAGGGTAAGCACGACATCGCTTTCTTGAAAGGCATGAGCCGCGTCCTGAACACCGACGGCGTTAACGTTCCTGATCTCGAACAGCTCGAAATCGCCGGCTCTCTCATCTTCTTTCCGTTCGGCGGAAGCAATCTTGCCCTCTGGACCTCACGCTTGCAAAACCTCAATCGGCCCGAGCTTCATATCTATGATCGCGATGAAGCGCCTCCCACACGCGGAAAGTACGAAGATTATGTCGACGAGGTGAACGCGCGAGATGGCTGCATGGCCTTGATGACCACGCGGCGGGAGATGGAAAATTTTCTGCATCCAGATGCGATCCAGGAGGCTTACCAACACAATCAAATTGAATTGAACCTCCCCAACGCTTTCGCCGATTTTGACGATGTCCCAACCCTTGTGGCTCAAGCCGTGCATACGGCAACGGCTGGGACTCCTTGGCCAGTGGCGGAAATACGGAAATGCGATCAGAAGGTCAGTAGGGCCAAATCCATCCTCAACAACGGAGCGGTCTCCAAAATGAATGCCGCCCGTTTGGCGGAGACAGATCCCGCTGGCGAGGTCATATCGTGGTTACAGCGAATCGATCAGATTGTTATAGCGGAATGATTACTCGAGATTTTGAAACACCTCTCCAGATCAGCCCGACATCAACTGATCCACCAGCAGTTGCATCAGGGTACGCGTCTACGCTTGTCGTTCCGGACTGCCCCCAACGTCATGGGCTTTCGTGCGCCGGTTCCTGTTCGCGTGAATGAAGGGCAGCTTGGGCCAATCCGCGTATTGTAGGAGACCTTCCGGACTGTCCAACTACACGGCCATTCGAGATCACGGTTTAGATCGTTGATTGATCAGGAAGGCATGTGGAAATGGATCAGAGGCTTCGCTGCAAAGCTTCGCCTAGGTCGCTGTACCTGAAATGGAAATTACTGGTCAGCGCAGCTTGGGGTAGAACCCGCTGCCCTGTAAGCAGCAGCTCTTGCGCCATGTCTCCCATCAGTACCCGAAGAAGCCCGGCGGGAGCGCGAAACCATAACGGGCGGTGTACCGCCTTCGCCAATGCTATAGAAAACTGACGATTGGTTGCGGGGTTAGGCACCGTAGCATTGAGCGGTCCCACTAAAGCCGGGTCGGCAATTGCATGAGCAACCAGCCGGACCAAATCGTCGCGGTGAATCCAGCTCATAAATTGGCGCCCGTTACCCAAACTTGCCCCTAGTCCGAGCCGAAATGCCGGCACCATCCGGGCCAACATCCCACCACCCCGGTCCAACACCAGACCCGTTCGAAGCAAAACCGTGCGTATCCCGAAGCCTTCTGCCTTGCGTGCCTCCCTTTCCCATGCCTCGCACAGCGTGTGCGAGAAGCCGCCATGCGCCGGGCTGCTTTCCGTCAAGGCTGTCTCATCCCACGCGCCATACCAGCCCACGGCCGAGCCACTGATCAGCACGTCGGGCCGGTGATCCAGGCGGGCGATCAGGCCGATAAGCCGACGGGTGGTCCGCAACCGGGAGAGGAGTAGCCGCAACCGCCGCCGCCTCGTCCAGAGCCCGTCGCCGATTGGCTCGCCCGCCAAATTGACAATAGCATAGATGGGTTCGTCTCTACCGATCTCGTCCAGCGATGCTATGACGCGTACGCGCTGATCGGGAAACATCTGCCTGGCTCTTGCGCGATTGCGCGACAGCACGATCACACCATGGCCTTCCGCTGTGAGCGCCGCCACGAGATGCCGCCCGACAAAGCCGGTGCCACCAGTGACCAGCATGCAACGCTGCCCCTTCACCACCCCAGCCAAGCCATCTGCGGTGGTTGGGATGGAGGAATTTGGCGCTGCCGACGAAGGCGGCGTGTTCAGATTGACCATGTCTTTTCGCCGCTCGCCTTCCCGTCCTTGCAATCAACCCGAACAGCTGGCCCGCTGTCCTGTTCCTTCGCCGCCGCAGCCATGCCAACGTCCCTGATCTGATCCCCGCTAATGATCGCGATCGCCGGTGAGCCTGACGGAACCTCCCAACACATCAGCCCTTCCCTGTTGCGAGGAGTCCAGCATGCCCACACGCGCTTATTGGCAAGGTCAGATCCGGCTCGCCCTGGTGTCCATCCCGGTGGAGGTCTACCCGGCCACACGCTCGGGCGCCGCGATCAGCTTTCACCAGATTCACGAGCCCACGGGCAAGCGCATCCGCTATGAGAAGGTGGCGCCAGGCGTTGGCCCCGTCGATCGCGACGAGATCATTCGCGGCTACGAGGTGAGCAAGGACGAGTATATCCTGCTCGACGACGATGAGATTGAGGCGGCCCAGGTCGAAAGCCGCAAGACGCTCGATCTGGTGCAGTTCGTCGAGCCCTCGG
>NZ_BCZE01000072.1 GCF_001598555.1 Novosphingobium rosa NBRC 15208 | reverse complement strand
TTTGTCCCTTATGAAGGGGCCTTTCCTTCATATGCCGATAAATTCCTCTATCACTTGCCAAGGCGATTGATAAAGCTGCCATTATACGACATGCCACAGGCATGGTACAGATGACAGCGGAGGATAAGATGGCAGCCCATGAAGGAGTTCCTCCCTCTTGGCGTCCTATTTTATCCGATGTTCTGGCCACAGCTGAATCCAGAAGACTGGGCGGCTTTCTGAAGGCCGAGGAAGAGGCTGGAAAGCATATTTTCCCCCCTCGTGGCGAGCGGCTGATGGCCCTTGCCCTGACCCCTCCCGAAGATGTGCGTGTCGTGATTCTGGGGCAAGATCCCTATCATGGCGCCGGACAAGCCCATGGCCTTTCCTTTTCTGTCAAGGAAGGCGTACGAATCCCGCCTTCTCTGGTGAACATCTTCAAGGAACAGCAGCGGGATCTGAATCTGCCCATCCCCCGGAATGGCAATCTGACCCGTTGGGCGGAGCAGGGCGTTCTCCTGCTCAACAATGTGTTGACGGTGGAGGAAGGCCAGGCCGGCTCCCATCAGAATATGGGCTGGGAAGCCATCACAGACACGGTGGTGGCTGCTGTGGCTGCTCAACCCACCCCTTGCGTGTTCCTGCTCTGGGGCAGCCACGCGCAGAAGAAAGCGGGCCGGGTGGCTGACCTGCACAAAGAGCACCATCTGGTCCTCACCGCGCCTCACCCCAGTCCGCTGTCGGCGCATCGCGGTTTTCTGGGTTGCGGCCATTTCAGCAAGACCAACGCCTTTCTGGAGAGCCACGGCAGCGCTCCCATCGACTGGAAGCTTTGAAAGGCGGCCTCAACATGCATGGGCAGGCACAACCGTCGGCGGGTGAGGGGGTAACCCATGCTCACAAATCGGTCATTGTGCCTGTCCAGTGGCTCAGAGGCGTGGCCGCCTGCCTGGTGGTGGTGGTGCATCTGATCGACCGCCTGATCAAGCGTGGAGCCTTCCCGGAGGCGCTGCCGGACTGGATATGGTCCTTCGGCCAGATCGGCGTCGGCACCTTCTTCGCGATCAGTGGCTTCATCATGGTCTACACCACGGCGGATGAGTTCGCTCGCCCCGGCGCCGGGCAGCGCTTTGTGCTGCGCCGCTTTTTACGGGTCGCCCCGATCTATTATCTCACCTCATTGCTGATGATCGGTTTTTCCTACGCCACCTTCCGCTTCAGCACCAATGCCACGGCGCCGGAAACCACGCTTCCGGCGCTGGCGATGTCGTTCCTCTTCATTCCCTATGTCGACCACCACGGCCTGACCCAGCCTGTCTATGGGCTGGGATGGACGCTCGATTACGAGATGTTCTTCTACCTGCTCTTCGCGTTGGCGATCACCATGCGGCGAGGCAGGGGCCTGACATGCGCCATCCTGGCCCTGATCGCTCTGGTGCTGGCGGGGACGCAGATTCCCGCCCCCGCGCCGATCACCGGGCAACCGGTGCCACTTTATTATTTCACCAGACCGGTGCTGCTCTACTTTATCGTCGGCATGGCCATCGGCGCGGTGCGCTTTGCGTTCGGCACGCTGCGACTGCCGGTGGCGGATGGCGTTCTCTGCGCGCTTGCCTTGGCGCCACTAAGCCTGGCCATCCGTTTCGGCGCTGCCGATGTCACCGCCATTGGCGTGGTGTTCGTGACGCTGGCTCTTGCGTTGACAGCCCTGCTGGAAGGCCGCGGAAATACGCACAAAGGCTTTGCCATGCTCGCCCGGGCCTTTGGTGATGCGTCCTACAGCATGTATCTGACCCATAGCTTCTTGCTGGGGGCCATCGCTGTCGTCCTGACGCGGGTCGCTGGAGGACGCGAAGCCTTGCTTTGTCTGCTGGTGGCTCTCAGTTGCCTGATCTGCGCTGGAGCTGCCTGGCTGGTCTGGCGCTGGGTGGAACGACCGCTCACGCGCTTCCTGAACCGCATCTGCCGAGCCTGACGCGCAAAAACCGGTCAGACGCAAAGATCCGCCGGATCAGATTTTATCATTGATGTGGGGAAGGAGATGGATGCCCTGCAAGGATTCGAACCTCGATTGACGGAATCAGAATCCGCAGTCTTACCATTAGACGACAGGGCAGTGTGTCTCGGTGGAGGCGGCCTCTAACCCCATGCTTTCCGGGCGTCAACAGGAAAAATGAAAAAGCCGTGCAACGGATTTCAAGTTGCACCGGCGACGTGAACCAGGCCATCAATGGCCGCCCAACAGCTTACACCCAGACGGCGTGCCCGACGTTCGGACATGCCTCCCAACGCGATGACTGGGGTTGCCGCCCGCGTGGCCAGCATCCGCCAGCGCAGCACGCCCAGAGCCGAGGCCCCGGGATGACTGCGCGTCGCAAAGGCGGGGGACAGCAGCAACCCATCGGCGCGCGCCTGTCCGGCCTGGCGGATTTCACTCAGCCCATGCGCCGTCACCAGCCTCAGCCCGCGCCCTCCGGGACCGGCCAGCCTTGCCGAGCCATAAGCGCCATCGGCCCCCCAGCGCCGCGCTTGCGCCATCGATCCGGCCAGCACGGCCAGACCGCCGCGCGCCCGGATCATCCGTGCCAAACGCGCAAAACGCGCCCGCCGCGCGGCCTCATCCAGATGGTAATGGCGAAAGATCAGCCCGCTGCCGCGCGGCAGCCGCGCGATGGCGATCTCCAGCATGGCGTCGTTGCGGGCATCGCTCACCAGCCACAGGTTCGGCAAAGGCGGGCGGGGCAGGATGAAAGGCGCAGGGGGCTGGCATTGGCGCATCGCGGCGCTATAGCACGCGGTCATGACCGTGCCACACACTCATCCCGCGCTGGACGACATGCGCGCCCGCATCGACGCCGCTGCCCGTATCGCGCATCGCAAGGCAGCCGATGTCACGCTGATCGCCATTTCCAAGACCCATCCTGCCGAGGCGATCACACCGCTGATCGCGGCGGGCCAGCGCGTTTTTGGCGAGAATCGGGTGCAGGAAGCCGCCGCCAAATGGCCTGCTCTGCGTGAGGCCACGCCCGACCTTGAGCTGCATCTGGTCGGCCAGTTACAGTCGAACAAGGCGGAAGAGGCGGTCAGCCTGTTCGACGCCATTCACGCGCTGGACCGCATCAGTCTGGCCGATGCTCTGGCCAAGGCGATGGACAAGACCGGCCGCCGCATCCCCTGCTTCGTTCAGGTGAACATCGGCGCGGAGGAACAGAAGGGCGGCGTCGCCATCGCCGAGCTGGGCGCGCTGCTGGCGCATGTCCGCCAGCTGGAGCTGCCGCTGGCAGGCCTGATGTGCGTGCCGCCTGCCGGCATCGAGGCCGCGCCCTTCTTCGCCCTGCTGGCCAAGCTGGCCGACGATCATGGCTTGACGGGCACGCCTCAAGGCGGCCTCTCCATGGGGATGAGCGGCGATTTCGAAACCGCGATCCAGCTGGGCGCCAGTCATATCCGCGTCGGTTCGGCGCTGTTCGGGGCCCGGGGATGAGCGGCTTGGCGGGCGCTGAGCGAGGCGGCCTGCTGGGGGCTCAGGAACAGGATCTGGCGGCGCTTGCCGGGCGCGACCGCCTGCGCAGGCTGAGTCCGCGCACGGGGGTGGATTTCGCCTCCAACGATTATCTGGGGCTGGCCGAGAGCGGCGTGCTGGCTCAGGCCGCGCGTGAGGCGCTGGATCGCGGCGTGGCGGTCGGCTCGGGCGGATCGCGCCTGCTGCGCGGCAATCACCAGGATCACGAGGCGCTGGAAGAGGAAGCCGCGCGTTTCTTCGGCAGCGAATCCGCGCTGTTTCTGCCGACAGGCTACACCGCCAATTCCGCGCTGCTGGCCACCATGCCCCAGCGCGGCGACCATATCTTTGCCGACGAACTGATCCACGCCAGCTGCCACGAAGGTCTGCGCCTGACCCGCGCTGGCCATACGCTGGTGGCCCATGGCGATGCCGAGGCCTTCGATCAGGCCATCACCGCATGGCGCAATCAAGGCGGCGCCGAAGCCACGGGGGGCCGGGCATGGATCGCGGTTGAATCGCTCTATTCGATGGATGGCGATATCGCGCCGCTGTCCGCGCTACTCGCCGTGGCCGAGCGTCACGATGCGCTGCTGGTGGTGGATGAAGCCCATGCCACTGGCATCCTTGGCCCCGGTGGACGCGGCCTGGTGGCGGCATTGCCTTCGCGCGAACGCATCATCACGCTGCACACGCTGGGCAAGGCGCTGGGGTGTGAGGGCGCTCTGCTCGCCGGCCCGCGCGTGATGCGCGATTTTCTGGTCAACCGGGCGCGCGGCTTTATCTTTTCCACCGCGCCCTCGCCGCTCAACGCCGCGATCGGGCGGGCCAGTCTGAAGCTCTGCGAACAGGCCGAGGATCTGCGCGCGGATCTGCGCGCGAGGATCGCTCAGGCGGAAGCCCTGCTGGCCCCGCTGGGCGCGCAGACGCATGGCACCCCCATCATGCCGCTGATCCTTGGCACCGACAAACGCGCCATGGCCGTGGCCAATCGTCTGCAACAGGCCGGTTTCGACGTGCGCGGCATTCGTCCCCCCACCGTGCCCGAAGGCACCGCGCGGCTGCGCATCGTCATCACCCGCAACGCCGCGCCCGCGCAAATCGAGGCGCTGGCGCAAGCGCTCAAGGAGGCTCTGGCATGAGCGCCCATATCGTCACCGGCACTGACACCGGCATCGGCAAGACCGTCTTCTCTGCCGCGCTCACCGGCGCCCTGCAGCGCAAATACGGCAAGGCGCGCTACTGGAAGCCGGTGCAGGCCGGCATCGAGGAACTGACCGACAGCGAGGCTATCGCCGAACTGGTCCCCGGCGCGCAGGTGCTGCCCGAAGCCTATCGCCTGATCACCCCCGCCTCGCCGCATCTGGCGGCGCGGATCGATGGCGTGAAGCTCGATCCCGCCAAGCTGGCCCTGCCCGCAGGCGAAGGCCCGCTGGTGGTGGAAGGCGCGGGCGGCGCGCTGGTGCCGCTGATCGCCCCGCCAGAGGGGGAAGGGCTGCTCTATGCCGATCTCTTCGCGCGCTGGGCGCTGCCGGTGGTGGTGGTGGCCCGCACGGGCCTTGGCACCATCAACCACACGCTGCTCACCATCGAGGCGCTGCGCGCCCGCAAGGTGGCGATCACCGGCATCGCCTTCGTGGGCGAGCCGCATGAGGAAAACGAGGCGGTCATCCCGGCCCTCTCCGGCGTCACCCGCCTTGGCCGCCTGCCGCTGCTGGCCGAGGTGACCGCGCACTCTCTGGCGCAGGCTTTCGATGAAGGCTTCAAGGACTGGACGCTGTGACGGGCTCCCCCATCTGGCATCCCTTCACCCAGCACGGCCTGAACGAGCCGATCCCGCTGGTCACCCATGCCGAAGGCGCCAGCCTGTTCACGGCGGATGGCGCCCGCGTGGTCGACGCCATCTCCAGCTGGTGGGTGACAACGCATGGCCATGCCCATCCCCGCATCGCCGCCGCCATTGGCGAACAGGCGCAGAAGCTTGATCAGCTGATCTTCGCCGGATGGACTCACCAGCCCGCCCAGACCGTGACCGAAGGGCTGGTCGACATGGTCGGGCAGGCTGTGGGCGAGGGCGCGTTGCCCTATGTGTTCTTTTCCGACTCCGGCTCCACCTGCGTGGAAGTCGCGCTGAAGATGGCGCTGGGCCACTGGGCGCATCGCGGGGAGAACCGCCACCGCATTCTGGTGATGCAGCACTCCTATCACGGCGACACCATCGGCGCGATGAGCGTGGGCGAGCGCGGCGTCTACAACGCCGCCTATGCCCCGCTGCTGTTCGACGTGGGCGTCATCCCCTACCCACACCCCGGCGCCGAGCAGGCCACCTATGACGCGCTGGAAGCCGAATGCCGCGCCAACGCCGCCGCCTTCATCGTCGAGCCCCTGATCCTCGGCGCGGGCGGCATGCTGTTCTATCCGCCGCATGTGCTGGCCGAAATGGCCCGCATCTGCGCCGCGCATGGCGTGTTGTTCATCGCCGATGAAGTGATGACAGGCTGGGGTCGCACCGGCACCTTCCTCGCCTGCGAGCAGGCCGGTGTCGCGCCGGATATCCTCTGCCTTGCCAAGGGGCTGACCGGGGGCTCGATGCCGCTGGCCGTCACGCTGGCCAGCGAGGCGATCTACCAGTCCCACTATTCCACAGACCGCGCGAAAACCTTCTACCACTCCTCCAGCTACACCGCGAACCCCATCGCCTGCGCCGCCGCTGCCGAGAATCTGGCGATCTGGCGCGAGGAGCCCGTGCGCGAGCGGATCGCTCTGCTGGCGGAGCGCCAAGCCGCTGGCGCCGCGATGCTGGCGCAGGTGGAGGGCATCGCCAACGCCCGCACCTGCGGCACGATTCTGGCGCTGGACTATGTGGTGGAGGGCGCGGGCTATCTGTCCTCACTCCAGCCGCGCCTGCTGGCCTTTTTCCGCGAGGCAGGGCTGTTGATCCGGCCTCTGGGGAACACCGCCTATCTGATGCCGCCCTACTGCATCTCCGAAGAGGATCTGGGCCGGTGTCATCAGGCCTTGGCCGAGGCGGTCAAGTTGGTGAAGGGATAAAAGAGACATGCGAGGGGGTTACCCCCTCGCGCTCCCATAACGTCTTCCGACGAAACGGCAGCGGCAAGGCTGGGCAGGCGATGGAAAGCCTGCGGCGCGGCAAGCTGGGCGCAAGGCCGAATCCGAAGCGCAACGAAGACACCAAAGGGAGCGCGAGGGCGATGGCCCTCGCATCTTCCCTTCTTCTTACTTCCCCTGAGGCGCGGCTTTGAACCGATCCGGCACCACGCTGCGCCCCAGCGATTCAGGGCTGAACATGTCGCTATCGGGCAGGGCATGATCCAGCCCGGTCGAGGTCATGGTCAGGGTGACGGAGCCGGGCTGATCGACATTGGCGTAGGTCACGCCCAGAATCACGCCATCGCCCGAGACATCATAGGTGCGGATATCGCTGGCGTCGGTCAGGCGCACGCGGTCGAAGGCGCCAAGGTGGCCATCGATCCGCCCGAGATATTCGGACTGGCGCACGGGGCGGTTGGCGTTGATCCCGCAGGCGGCCTTGGCGACCGCCGGGCCCGAGACGATCTGCCCGGTTTCCAGCGAGAGGTCGATGCCGCGCATGGCCTTGCAGTCCGCGATCATGCGGTCGCGCGGGGTTTCCACGCGGTGCCAGTTGCCGCGGTTGAATTCCGCCGACCATTCTTCCGAGGCCTCGCCGCGTTGGGGCGTCAGGCGGTTCCAGTAATAGACGGCGTAGGTGGCCTGCGTGGTGTGCGTGCGGCTGACGATGGGGGCCACGAGGCCCACGGCGGCCTGCACCGGATTATCGGCCCGCACAACAGTTGGCAAAGCGGCTGCGAGCGGGGCTGCGCACAGCAAGGTCACGGCTGCGAGAGCGGCCCCCCGGGCGCGCGTGCTGATGATCATGTTTTATCCTCTCCCCCCGAAAGGCGGGTTGGGAGAAGCGTATCACGGGAATGTCATCATGCAAGGGGATTGCGGAACGGGCCTGTCCGCCTTGAGTATTGTTGCGCGGATGGGGGCGAGAGCGCCGGTTCGCGCTCTCGCCCGGTTTCCATCAGCCCTCGTGCTTTTCCAGCTCGTTGCCGGCCAGCGTCACAACGTGGAGCAGGTTGGTCGCGCCCGGCGTGCCGAAGGGTACGCCCGCCAGCGCGATCAGTTTGGCGCCCGCCTCGCCGAAGCCATGGCGCAGGGCCATGCGCTTGCCCTTGGCGATCATCTCCTCGAAGCTGCCGATGTCCTTGGTGTGGACGGCGTGAGCGCCCCACAGCAGGGCCGCCTTGCGCGCGGTCTTCAGGCTGGGGGTCAGCACCAGCATCGGGGCATGGGGGCGTTCGCGGGCCACGCGGCGCGCGGTCGAGCCGCTGCCGGTGAAGACGATGATCCCGGCGATCGACACGGTTTCCGCGATCTGGGCGCTGGCCTTGGCCAGAGCGTCGGCGGTGGTGGCGTCGGCCTCGATTTCGGCCAGATGGATGCGGCGGCGGTAGGTGACGTCCTTTTCCACCTGGCTGGCGATGCGGTGCATGATCGTCACCGCTTCTTCCGGCCACTGGCCGCTGGCGGTTTCGGCCGAGAGCATCACCACGTCGGCGCCGTCATAGACGGCATTGGCGACGTCGGAGACTTCGGCGCGGGTAGGGGCGGGGCTCTCGATCATCGATTCGAGCATCTGCGTGGCCACGATCACCGGCTTGCCGCTGCGGCGGGTGGTTTCCACGATCAGCTTCTGGATCGGGGGCACTTCTTCCGGGTTCAGCTCGACGCCGAGATCACCGCGGGCGACCATCACGCCGTCCGACAGGTTGATGATCTCGTCGAGGCTTTCGACAGCGGCGGGCTTCTCGATCTTGGCGACCAGAGCGCCATGGCCGCCCATCAGCTTGCGGGCCTCGGCCACGTCCTCGGCGCGCTGCACGAAGGAGAGGCCGATCCAGTCCACATTCTGCGCCACGGCAAAGGCCAGATCGCGGCGGTCCTTTTCGGTCAGCGCGGGGATCGGCACCACGGCGTCGGGCACGTTGACGCCCTTGCGGTCCGAAATCACGCCGCCGACATCGGCCGAGCACAGGATCTCGTTCTCATCGGCGCGGATGACGCGCAGCTTGAGCTTGCCGTCATCGATCAGCAGGCGCTGGCCCTTGCGCAGGATGCCGAAGAGTTCGGGATGCGGCAGGCAGACGCGGTTTTCGTCGCCCGGCTCCGGGTTGCGGTCCAGCGTGAAATGGCCCGAGTGTCGGATGACCGCGCGGCCATCCTTGAAGGTGCCGACGCGCAGCTTGGGGCCCTGAAGATCGCAGAGGATCGAGATCGGGCGGCCGAATTCCTTCTCCGCCTCGCGCACATTGGCGATGGTCTGGGCGTGGGTGGGGTGGTCGCCATGGCTCATGTTGACGCGGAAGGCGTCGGCGCCGGCGCGGATCAGCTTGCGGATCATCTCGATATCGCGGCTGGCCGGGCCCAGGGTTGCGAGAATCTTGACCTTGCGGCCGCGTGGATCGAGCTTGTGCGAGGGAGACGTAGACACGCTCAAAATTCCTTCCCGGCGTTTCATTGGGTATGACGCTGTTGTGATAGCGTTTGTGACGAAGGTCCATGACAAAGGCGCGGCGAAAACCCAAGGATCAATGCCATGAATATGAATGCGAACGATAGTGCCACCGACCCTGTGGATTCCCTGAGTGACGCGCAGGCCGCAGCCGCTTTTCGTCGGCTCGTGCGGCATTTGCGGCATCGGCATGATGCGCAGAACATCGATCTGATGGGATTGGCGGGCTTTTGCCGCAACTGTCTGGCCGACTGGATCGTGGAAGCGGGCGCGCCTTTGGATAGGGCGCAGGCGCGGGAAGCGATCCACGGGATGAGTGCGGCGGAATGGAAAGAGCGTTATCAAACGCCAGCCACAGCCGAGCAACTGGCCCGCATGGAGCAAAGCCTGAAGCGCAATGCCGCCGTCGATTGAGGCAGGCCGAAGCGCTTGTGGGGCCGATCCTTGGGGATTCTGGTTCATGGCCTCTTTTCGTTCCGAGCGAGCGCGGCTATCGGACGGCCCAACCGATTCTAAAATTCACGGAGACCAACCATGGCCGAAATGGCAGCCGACGACCGCCTGCGCCTGCTGATCGAGCGCATCGAGCGCCTCGAAGAGGAAAAGAAGGGCATCAGCGACGACATCAAGGACGTCTATCTGGAAGGCAAGGCCACCGGTTACGACCCCAAGGCGATGCGCCAGGTGATCCGCATCCGCAAGATGAAGCCCGATGACCGCAAGGAACAGGAAGCGATCCTGGAAGTGTATCTGAACGCTCTGGGCATTTCCTGATCTGACATCCGGCTTTCAGCCGGATGTGCGGCACCGGCCCACGCCCCCGGCCCGGCCACCCACAGCATACCATGGATGGGTGGCCAGGCCGGAGGCGTGAACCGGTGCCGCGTTGCAATCTGCGTGGCAGATTGGCGACAAGAAGCCGAAAAACGGCTTCCGATTGCCCTTATGGCGCAGTTTCGCTAGGGGGCTTGCAACCACAGCCTCAGGCAAGACAAAGCGGATACCATGGCAGGCCATTCCAAATTCAAGAACATCATGCACCGCAAGGGCGCTCAGGATAAGAAGCGTTCGGCGCAGTTTTCCAAATTGTCGCGCGAAATCACCGTCGCGGCCAAGATGGGTATGCCCGATCCGGACATGAACCCGCGCCTGCGCGCTGCCGTCAACGCGGCCAAGGCGCAGTCCATGCCCAAGGACAACATCCAGCGCGCCATCGACAAGGCGAGCAAGGGCGACGGCGAGAACTACGAGGAAGTGCGCTATGAGGGTTACGGCCCCGGCGGCGTGGCGATCATCGTGGAAGCGCTGACCGACAACCGCAACCGCACCGCCACCAACGTGCGCACCGCCTTCGCCAAGAATGGCGGTAATCTGGGCGCGAGCGGCGCGGTGAGCCACGGTTTCGACCGCCTCGGCCTGATCGAATACCCCGCCAGCGTGGGTGACGAGGACAAGGTGCTCGAAGCCGCCATCGAGGCCGGCGCCGAAGACGTCGAATCCGATATGGGCGATGGCGACGAGAACCCCGGCAGCCACCAGATCTGGGTGGCCGTTGATTCTCTGCACCCCGTCGCGCGCGAGCTGGAAAAGACCCTGGGCGAGGCCGAGGGCGTGAAGCTGGCCTGGCGTCCGACCCTGAAGACCGCCGTCGATGCCGACACCGCCGCCACGCTGCTCAAGCTGATCGACGTGCTGGACGATGACGATGACGTGCAGACCGTCTGGGGCAATTACGAAATCCCCGACGAGGTGATGGAAAAGCTGGGCTAAAACCCGGTGATCCCGCCCGTGGTCCAGATGATCGCCAAGGCCCTGCTGGCCGGGGCGATCATCGCCACCATCGCGGAAATCGGCAAGCGCGCTCCCACCATGGGCGCGCTTGTCGCGTCTTTGCCGCTGGTGTCCGTGCTGGGGATGATCTTCCTCTGGCACGCCCGCCCCGATGCAGAGGCCATGGCCGCCCATGCGCAGGCCACCTTCTGGTATGTGATTCCCTCGCTGCCGATGTTTTTGGCTGTGCCGGCGCTGCTGCGGCAGGGCGTGGGCTTCTGGCCTGCCTTGGTGGCGGGGGGCCTGCTGACGATCCTTCTCTATCTGGGCATGGTGCATTGGGGCACCCGCTGGGGGCTTAAACTGTGATTATCTTGGGAATCGACCCCGGCCTCACCGTCACCGGCTGGGGCGTGATCGCCAAATCGGGTAGCCGCATCAGCCATGTCGCCAACGGGCAGGTGCGCACCGACATCCAGGCCCCCATGGCCGAGCGCCTGCTGGAGCTGGACCGCGTGATCACCGACGTGGTCGCCCAGTACCAGCCCGATTTCAGCGCGGTGGAAGAGATTTTCGTCAACGTGAATCCGCAGTCCACGCTGAAGCTGGGGCAGGCGCGCGGGGTGGCGCTGGTCTCTCTGGCTCGGGCGGGGCTGCAGATTTCGGAATATCCGTCGAAAGTGGTGAAAAAGGCGCTGGTCGGCACCGGCGGCGCGGCCAAGGGGCAGGTGCAGGCGATGCTGGGCGTACTGCTGCCCGGCGTGAAGCTGAAGGGCGAGGATGCGGCGGATGCCCTGGCCGTGGCGATTACCCATGCGCATCATCTGGGTAGCCATCGGTAAGAGAAGAAAGATGCGAGGGGGTTACCCCCTCGCGCTCCCATGATGTCTTCCGACGCGCGGGAAGTGGCACCCGACCGTTGCGCCAAAAACTCTCCACCAGCACCACAAAAGGCGCCGCAGGCAGGAAATTCCTGCGCCTTCTATCGGCTGAAAGCCCGCGGCGCGGCAATCTGGGCGCAAGGCCGAGCCCGATGCGCCAACGTGGACAGTAAAGGGAGCGCGAGGGCGATGGCCCTCGCATTTCCTCTTTCTCCCTTCTTAAAAATGTTCCCAAATCGTTCCACTTCCGCTAGCCATAAGCCATGATCGCAAAACTGACAGGCATACTTGACGACTTCGGCCCTGACTGGGCGGTGATCGACGTCAATGGCGTGGGCTATATGGTGTTCTGTTCGGCGCGGACGCTGCAGGCTTTCGGCGTGCGGGGGGACAAGGTTACCGCCCATACCGAAATGCAGGTGAGCGAGACGGACATGCGCCTGATCGGCTTCACCAGCGCGGGCGAGCGGGCGTGGTTTCGCCTCCTGACGCATGTGCAGGGCGTGGGCAGCAAGGTGGCGCTGGCGATTTTGTCCGCGTTGACGGTTGAAGAGCTGCAGAAGGCCTGTGCCCATGGCGATGCGGCGATGATCGCGCGGGCCAATGGCGTGGGGGCCAAGCTGGCGGCGCGCATTGTCAATGAACTGAAGGACAAGGCGGGGGGGATGATGTTCACCTCGCCTGCCGGTGTGACGGTGTCGGGCGGCGGCGCTGTGCCGGAAGGCAATGTGGGCGTCGACACGGTTTCGGCCTTGCTGAATCTGGGCTTCAAGCCTGCTGTGGCGACTCAGGCCGTGGCGGCGGCCATCGAGGAAATGGGCGAGGACGCCGGGCTGAACACGCTGATCCGCGTGGCGCTGAAGAAGGCGGCGGGGTGATGGCAAGATTTTCGATCTGTCTGAGTGTCGTGGCGATGTTGAGCATCGGCCATGTGCCGTCGGCGAAGGCAGCGAATGCAGCTTGCCAGATTTTTGATGGTGCGATCATTGTAACGCAAGATGGTAAGTATCTTGGAAAAATAGCTGATAGATACGATCAGGATAGTATATTTAATAAATATGGTAATTTTGGTTCAAAGTATAATTTTGAATCCATATGGAATCCGTATGGAGAAAATGGCGGAAAATATCAGATGGATTCGTGGAGTAATCCATACTCTTCTAATCCACCCTTGATCGTCAAAGAGAAGCAAGTTATTGCGGTTCTGTCTGTGAACAAAAATGTGAAGGAGGCAGTTAATCCTCTTTTGATCGGCGTTTTATGCTATGAATATGAGCCGGCGAATTAAATGACCGACAACCCCCTCCTCTCCGCCCATCGCCAGATCGAGGATGCAGACGCCGCGCTGCGCCCCAAATCCCTGCTCGAATTCGTCGGGCAGGTGGCGGCCAAGGACAATCTGCGCGTCTTCATCGAATCCGCCAAATCGCGCGGCGAGGCGATGGACCATACGCTGTTTTTCGGCCCTCCCGGCCTGGGCAAGACCACGCTGGCCCAGATCATCGCGCGCGAACTGGGCGTTAATTTCCGCGCCACATCCGGGCCTGTCATCGCCAAATCGGGCGATCTGGCCGCATTGCTCACCAATCTGGAGGAGGGCGATGTCCTCTTCATCGACGAAATCCATCGCCTCAATCCGGCGGTGGAAGAGGTGCTGTACCCAGCCATGGAGGACCGCGCGCTCGATCTGATGATCGGCGAGGGGCCTTCGGCGCGCTCGGTGCGGATCGATCTGCCGCCCTTCACGCTGATTGGCGCCACGACGCGTATGGGCCTGCTGCAAACGCCGCTGCGCGATCGCTTCGGCATTCCCGTGCGCCTGCAATTCTACACCGTGCCCGAACTGGAGCGCGTGATCACCCGCGCTGCCGCCCTCATGAACATCGGCATCGAGAAGGACGGCGCCACCGAAATCGCCCGCCGTTCGCGCGGCACCCCGCGCGTGGCCGGTCGCCTGTTGCGCCGCGTGCGCGATTTCGCCCATGTCGCGGGCAGCCCGGCGATCACCCGCGCCATTGCCGATGATTCCCTCACCCGGCTGGAGGTGGACAGCCTCGGTCTCGATCTGCAGGACCGCCGCTATCTCCAGATGATCGCCGAGATCTACAAGGGCGGCCCGGTCGGCGTGGAAACCATGGCGGCGGGCCTTTCCGAACCGCGCGACACCATCGAGGAGGTGATCGAGCCCTATCTGATCCAGCTCGGCATGGTGGCGCGCACCGCGCGCGGGCGTTGCCTGAACGACCGTGCCTGGCAGCATCTGGGGCTCACCCCCCCGTCTTCGCAGGCGTCATCTCAGACCGGTCTGTTTGAATCGGAAGACGATTAGAGCGCCCGGAAAACGGCTCACCCCGTAAACACCTCACCCCATCCGCTGTCCCGCAGCGGGACATCAGGCTTGCCCAAGCCCCGCCAAACTGTCAAATCCCGAAACGGGACAGGCCCGCGCGCTGGAATCAGGTTGTCTGCGCGCGATGCTTGGGGCTTGTAGAAAGCTAAGGCGAGCCCTCTCGTGGGTTCCCCGGCGTGAAACACTTCTCAAGGGTTTTGCGCTAAGGGGCCCAGGGGTGGGCGCCGGGGCGATGGTGGCCCGGTAACAGTGGGAATTGGACTATGTCGGTTCGAGTGGGCATCGCAAAACTGGCCATGGTGATCGCCGGCGGCGCGCTGGTGAGTGGCGGCGCCGTTCACGTCGCCGAGAAGATGGCCGCCGGCAAGCCGCAATATGTGAAGCACCCCAAGACGGTGGTTCACAAGCCTGTCCACCATGTGGCCTATGTGCCGCCCCGCCATCACGCCCCCTGCTGCACGCCCACGCCGCCTCAGGTGGCGATGGTGCCGGTGCCGCCTCCGGGCCTGCCGCCTGCCAATTTCGTGCCTGTCGCGCCCGATGTCGGCCCTGGCGGCGGTGAGGATCGCGTGCGCGTCGTCAGCAATGGCGGCGGCTCTTCGGGCGGGGGTTTCTTTGGCGGCTTCTTCGGCGGCGCCGGTGGCGGCGGCAGCACGGTGATCGTGACCAGCAGCGGTTCGGGTTCCACCAGCGGCTCGGGCTCGACCAGCGGTTCCGGTTCCACCTCGGGATCGACCAGCAGTTCAAGCTCGAGTTCGAGCAGCAGCTCCAGCTCCAGTTCGGGCTCCAATGGCGGTTCAACGTCGACCACGACGACCACCACCACGACGGGCGGCAGTTCCACCACAACAACCGGCGGCAGCAGCACGACCACCACGACCACGGGCGGCAGCACCACGACGACGACCGGTGGCAGCACGACCACCACCACGGGCGGCAGCACCACCACGACCGGCGGCAGCACCACGACCACCAGCAGCACGACCACGAGCGGCGGCTGGCATCATCACCCGCACAATCCGACGCCGGTGCCGGCTCCGCCGATGTTCCTGCTGTTCGGCGGCGCCGTTGCCGCGGTGGCGGCGCGCCGTCGCTTCGGTAAAAAGAAGGACTGAGCCAGCCTCAGCCCCAAGCCTCAAGGCGCGCGATCGGCAGGCCGGTCGCGCGCTTTTGCGTTAGGGGTTCCTTCGGTTCTGCACGTTACGCAAGCCTCTGATTGAAGACCACAGGAACGGGTTTTATGCGTCATCTGCCGCCCCATGCTGTCGAGACATTTGCGGGCCTCTATCCCGAGGTGCCGCATATCATCGAGCATCAGCTCTGCGACCATCCGCTGATGGAGCTGGAAGCGCTGGCGCAATTGGCCGAGCGTCTGCCCGCCAAGAACATCGAGCATGCCTATGCCGCCCAGCCCATCGGCGTCACCGGCAAGCCGCCCGTGCCCAGCATCAGCGCCGCCGACGCCATCCGCCAGATCGACACGGCCGGCTGCTGGGTGGCGCTGACCTTCATCGAGCAGGATCCCGCCTATCGCGCGCTGCTGCTCTCGGTGATCGACGAGCTGCGCGCCGCCATCGAGCCACGCACCGGGGCGATCCATACGCCTCAGGCTTTTGTCTTCGTGTCCTCGCCCAATGCGGTGACGCCCTATCATTTCGACCCCGAACACAACATCCTGATGCAGATCCGCGGTACCAAGGTGATGACCCAGTTCCCGGCGGGCGACCCCTTCTATGCCGCCGCCGAAATCCACGAGGCCTATCACACCGGCGGGGGCCGCGAACTGACATGGCGGGACGAGATGCTGGCGGGCGGCAAGGAGTTTGCCCTCGCGCCGGGGCAGGGGCTGATGGTGCCGGTGATGGCGCCGCATTTCGTGCGCAACGGGCCGGTGCCCTCGGTTTCGCTTTCGATCACCTGGCGTTCCGAATGGAGCTATGAGGAGGGCGCGGCGCGTGCCTTCAACGGCGTGCTGCGCGGCTGGGGCCTCTCGCCCGCGCTACCGGGCCGCTGGCCTGCCCAGAACCGCGCCAAGGCCTATGCCTGGCGCGCGCTCAAGAAGCTGAAGCTGAAATAGGCGTCTTTCCGGAGTTCCCTCTTGAAATGCTTGCCGAATAGGACGATCATGTGCGTTTTTTGGCGGATGGAGCAACATAATCGCTCTGGCGCCGTTTCCACCCTCCGCAGGGCTCCCGGCAGGTCGGTCACCGGCTTTTCATGCTTTGGGCCGATAAGAGTGTGAACGTTCGAAAGCAAGCAGATGACCGAAGAAGAAAAACTATCCCACGACCGCTTCTACAAGGCCGAGCAGGAAGCCGGTTTCGTCGAATCGCATGGTCACCACACCGCGCAGACGCAGAGCCCCTCCTACAAGCTGGCCTTCCGCGACACCGATTTCCTGCTGCGTGAAGAGCTGCGTCCCGTGCGCTTTCAGCTGGAACTGCTGAAGACCGAAATGCTGCTGGAAGAGGCCGGGATCGGCTCGACTCTGGTGTGCTACGGTTCGGCCCGCATCCCCACGCCCGAGCAGGCGCAGGCCCGTATCGAGGCCGCCAACACCCCCGAGGAAAAGACTGCCGCCGAAAAGCTGGCGGCCAACTCGCATTACTATGAGGAAGCCCGCAAGCTGGCCCGCATCGCCAGCCAGGCCGCCGTCGTGGAAAAGGGCATGCGCCAGTTCGTGATCTGCTCGGGCGGCGGGCCCTCGATCATGGAAGCCGCCAACCGTGGCGCCGCCGAAGTGGGCGCGGAGACCATCGGCCTCAACATCGTGCTGCCCCATGAGCAGGCGCCCAATCCTTACGTGACGCCGCGTCTGGCCTTCCAGTTCCACTATTTCGCGCTGCGCAAGATGCACTTCCTGCTGCGCGCCCGCGCCGTGGCGGTGTTCCCGGGCGGCTTCGGCACCTTCGACGAGTTCTTCGAACTGCTGACCCTGATCCAGACCGGCAAGATGAAGCCCATCCCCATCCTGCTGTTCGGCCGCGACTTCTGGCATCGCGTGATCAACTTCGACGCTCTGGTCGAGGAAGGCGTGATCAACCGCAAGGATCTGGAGCTGTTCACGCTGGTTGAAACCGCCGAGGACGCCTGGCAGCATATCGCAGATTTTTATGGCGTGGCGTATCAGCCTTCGGAAGATTGAGGAGTTGAAAAAAGGATAAGGGCGAGGGGGTTACCCCCTCGCGCTCCCATTTCGTCTTCCGACGAGAGGGCAGGGGCACCGACGTGAAGCGCCTGAACGCTCCACCTGCGGCGCGGCGGCGTTAGCGCTGTCGCCGAACCCGTGGCGCCACGCAGACACTCAAGGGAGCGCGAGGGTTATGACCCTCGCATTATCCTTTTTCTAAAAACCTTTAACTGCTTCATGTCCCAAAGGCCCATGCCCCGCCCCGAACCCCGGAGCGGCCAGCAGGGCTTCACGCACAAACCTGCGTCCCCGCTCCACGGCGGCCACCAGATCGAGCCCCTGGCCCAACCCCGTGGCAATCGCGCTGGCCAGCGAGCAGCCGGTGCCGTGGCTATGGCGCGTTTCGATCCGCTCGGAATGCCAGACCATCGGCTCAGCGCCCGGCAGGCAGAGCCGATCCTCAACCAGCGCGCCTTCCGCATCGCCGCCCTTGGCGAGATAGGGAATGCCCGACAGCGATTCTGCCCCGCCCAGAGCTGCCAGTTCGGGCACATTGGGCGTGGTCAGCGTGGCCAGCGCCATCAGCCGCCCGAAGGCCTCACGCGTGGGGCCATCCGCCAGCACGCCGCCGCTGGTGGCGACCATCACAGGGTCGAACACCACGGGCACGCTCAGCTTTTCCAGCCGGTCGGCCACGGCATGAGCGATGGCGGCGCTGCCCAGCATGCCGATCTTCACTGCATCCACGCCGATATCATCCACGCAGGTATCCACCTGCGCGCCGACCATCTGCGCCGACAGCGCCTCCACCGCGAAGACGCCGATGGTGTTCTGCGCGGTGATGGCGGTGATGGCGCTCATGCCATAGCCGCCGAGCATGATGATGGTCTTGAGATCCGCCTGAAGGCCCGCCCCACCGGAGCAATCAGACCCGGCAATTGCCAAAATCCTTGCAGGCTTCATACGCGCGGGGCTGCTCATCCCTTGAAGTGCTTCACGGTGCTGGGCGGGTGCTTGGCGTGGTGCTTTTTCGCGCGGGTAGGCCGATCCATCAGCTCGCCCTCGCAGTTGGGGCATTGTTCGTCGAGATCCTCGGCGCATTCGGCGCAGAAGGTGCATTCGAAGGAGCAGATGAAGGCGCCCGGCGCCTCGGCTGGCAAAGCGGTGCCGCATGTCTCGCAATCTGGGCGCATTTCGAGCATTTTTCTCGGCTCCTGAAGATAAGGAGGAAATGCGAGGGTCATCACCCTCGCGCTCCCTTTACTGTCTGCGTTTTTGCCAAGGGTTCGGCCTTGGCGCAACGTCGCAGCGCCGCAGGCAGAAAATGATTGCCTGCGGCGCCAAACGCAGGTGGAGAGGCGGAGCGCCACGATGCGGCGCCACTGCCATCTCGCCGGAAGACGTCCCGGGAGCGCGAGGGGGTAACCCCCTCGCAACTTCCCCTTAACCCTTAAGCCGCTGCTTCCCGAACCGCATCGCAGATCGCATCCACCACCTGCTCCACTTCGGCGGCATCGTCGCCTTCGGCCATCACGCGGATCACGGGCTCGGTGCCGCTGGCGCGGATCACCAGACGGCCCTTGCCGGCCAGCTGCGATTCCGCCTCGGCGATCACCAGTTGCACCTTGTCGGCCTCCAGCGGCTTGCCGCCCGAGAAGCGGACGTTTTTCAGCAGCTGGGGCACGGGATCGAAGAGATGCAGCAGCTCGCTCGCCCGCTTGCCGGATTTCACCAGCGCGGTCAGCACCTGCAGCGCAGCGATGGTGCCGTCGCCGGTGGTGGCGTGGTCGAGCATGATCATATGGCCGGACTGCTCGCCGCCGACGTTGAAGCCGCCGCTGCGCATGCGCTCCAACACATGGCGGTCACCCACCTTGGTGCGCTCCAGAGTCAGGCCCTGGCCGCCGAGGAAGCGTTCGAGGCCCAGGTTGGACATCACCGTGGCCACCACGCCGCCGCCGCGCAGCTCGCCCTGTGCCGCCAGCTGGGTGCCGATCAGCGCCATGATCTGGTCGCCGTCGACGGTCTGGCCCTTTTCATCGACCACGATCAGGCGGTCCGCGTCGCCATCCAGCGCGATGCCGATGTCCGCGCCCGATGCCACCACGGTTTCCTTCACCAGATCGAGGTGGGTGGAGCCGCATTTCAGATTGATGTTCTTGCCGTTGGGCTGGACGCCGATGGTGATCACCTCCGCGCCCAGTTCCCACACCGCAGAGGGGGCCACCTGATAGGCCGCGCCATTGGCGCAATCGACCACGATCTTGAGCCCATCGAGCCGCACATCCTGCGGAACCGAGCCCTTCACCGCGTGGATATAACGCCCGCGCGCGTCCTCGATGCGGCGGGCGCGGCCGATCAGGTCGCTTTCGGCCAGCGGCAGGTTCTGGCCCAGCATCACCTCGATGGCTTCCTCATCGGCGTCGGAGAGCTTGAAGCCGTCCGGGCCGAACAGCTTGATGCCATTGTCCTCGAAGGGGTTGTGGCTGGCCGAGATCATCACGCCCACATCGGCGCGCAATTCGCGCGTCAGCAAGGCGACGGCGGGGGTGGGCATGGGGCCCAGCAGCACCACATCCATGCCCACGCTGGTGAAGCCCGCCACCATGGCGTTTTCCAGCATATAGCCTGAGAGCCGCGTGTCCTTGCCGATCACCACGCGGTGGCGGTGCTTGCCGCGCAGGAAGCGGGTGCCGGCGGCCTGGCCGACCTTCATCGCGATATCCGCCGTCATCACGCCCGCATTGGTGCGTCCGCGAATGCCGTCGGTGCCGAAATAGTGCCGTGCCATATGGTGTTCCTGTTTGGAGCTGAGCGTCTTTTGCGTATGGTTTGCCATGGCGTGGTGATCGATGAAAGCCGCGCGGGCAAGCCAAAAAGGGGCCTTATCGTGTCGAATGAACCGGAAGGCGCATCCCGTGGCGATGCTGCCCTGCCCGATATACAGGTCAATACGGGGCTGACGCTGGGGGCTTTGGGGGCAGGTTTGCTGGCTGGCCTCGCGGTGACGCGCTGGCCGGTGCTGGCGCCGGTGGCCAAGGGTCTGGCGCCGCTGGGCGGGCTGTGGCTCAAGGGGCTGGAGATGACGATCCTGCCGCTGGTCTCCGCCCTGCTGGTGGTGGGCATCGTGCAGATGATGGCGGCGGCCAGCGCGGGCAAGCAGGCGATCCGGGTGCTCAGCTGGATCTTCGGCATCTATTTCGCCAGCGCCTTTTTCGCTGCAGTCGCCATGCCGCTGTTGCTGGAGGCATGGCCCGTGCCGCAGGCCGCACAGGGCGTGCTGGCCAGCGCATCGGGCAAGGATGCGCCGGTGCCGGGGCTGGGAGATTTCCTGCTCTCCCTGTTGCCGTCCAACATTTTCGCGGCGGCGGCCAGCGATGCCATGCTGCCCTGCGTGGCCTTCTTCAGCCTGTTTGGCATGGCGATCTCACGTCTGGCCCCGGCGCCGCGCCAGCATCTCACGGACCTCTTCGAGGCACTGGCTGGCGCGATGATGGTGATGATCGGCTGGGTGTTGAAGCTGGCGCCGATCGGCGTGTTTGCCTTGTCGCTCGATCTGGGCGCGCGCACCGGCGCCGAGGCGCTGGGGGTGCTGGCGCATTATGTCATCACCGTCAGCATGATGGGCTGGGCGGTGCTGGCGGCGGCGCCGGTGCTGGCTCTGCTGGGCGCTCGGTTGGCGCTGGGCGCTTACTGCCGGGCGCTGATGCCGGTGGGGGCGGTGGCGATTTCCACCCAGAGTTCGCTGGCCAGCCTGCCCGCGATGCTGACGGCCTGCCGCAAGCTGGGCGTGAGCACGGGCAGCGCCGAATTCACCCTGCCGCTCTGCGTGGCGCTGTTCCGCGCGACGGGCCCGGCGATGAATCTGGCGGTGGCGATCTATGTCGCCAAGCTGACCGGCATCACGCTCTCCCCCGCGATCCTGATCGCCGGGGCCATCGTGGCGGCGATCACCGAGATCAGCTCGCCCTCCTTGCCCGGCGCGATCAGCTTCGTCTCGGCGGTGGGGCCGGTGGCGCTGGCGATGGGGGTGCCGATTGCTCCGCTGGCGCTGCTGGTGGCGGTGGATATGCTGCCCGATATCACCCGCACCGTGGGCAATGTGGCGATGGATGTCGTTGTGGCCGCGCTGGTGGATCGTGGCAGGAGAGATCAGTCCTCGTTCGAGTCCTGATCGTCTCCTTTCGGTTCCAGCCCCGGCTTGCGGCTGGCGATCAGGCCCAACTCGCTCAAAATCGCGCCGCTGGCGTCGATGGCGGATTTGTCGCCGTCGCCCACCGGCTGGCCGCTGTCGATCATCGCGGCCAGAGCGGCGCGGGCGCGGCCCACGCGGCTCTTGATCGTGCCCACCGCGCAGCCGCAGATTTCAGCGGCTTCCTCATAGGAAAAGCCGCCCGCGCCCACCAGCAGCAGCGCCTCGCGCCGCTCGGGTGCCAGCGAGAGCAGCGCGCGATGCAGATCGGCCAGATGCAGCGGGGCTTCCTGCCCGGCGGGCGCCACCAGAATGCGCTCGGCGGTGGTGTCGTCGTAATCGCCGCGAAAGCGGTTGCGGCGCATTTCGGTGAGATAGATGTTGCGCAGGATCGTGAAGGTCCAGGCGCGCATCGAGGTGCCCGGGGTGAAACGGTCCCGCGCGGCCCAGGCGCGCATCAGCGCCTCCTGCACCAGATCGTCGGCCAGGTCGCTGCGACCGCACAGGCCACGGGCGAAGGCGCGCAGATGCGGGATCGTCTCGGTCAGTTCGCGCTTGAAGGCGCCGGAGTCCATCGGCGGGGGGGGAGCCGATTGCGGATCAGCCATCGCTGTCGTCCAGCCGGGACAGCAGATCGGCGAAACTGTCGGGCAGGGGCTCGTCCACCACCTGCTCATACATCGCGCGCAGGGCGTGAGACAGGCCCTCGGCCATCTCCGGGGGAGTCGGTTGCTCGGTGGGGGGAGCGGACCCGCTGGGCGGAAGATCCTTGTCGGGCATAGGCTCCTGCTTTCAGCAACATCGGGCGCGAAGGGGGGGAAGGGCGCCGGTTTCCCGATCGGTTGCAGATTGTAAGCCTTACGGCAAGCACTTGTTCATCATGCCCTTGTTCATCGCTGTGCCGAAAGCTAACACATTGCAAAGCCGGGAACCAATCGGCCAACCACCGGTTGGCAGGGGGAAAGCGGCTGTCCCGGCGCTTGCGGCCTGTCCGCTTCCCGGGAGGCACCGGCGGGGTTGTGCGTGAATCTGAGTGTTTCCGAACGAGATCTGGAACAACGCTGGTATGAGCGTTTTCCAAGGCTCGTGCCCATCAGCACCTTCGCCCTCGCCATGGTGATGACCGTGCTGAGCGTCTGGGCCATCGAAAGATCCGAGGATCAGCGCCGCGAAGGGCAGGCCCGCGCCGCCGCCAGCGTGGTGGCCACCGCGCTGGACCGGCGGGCCCATTCCTATGTCTCCTACCTGCGCGCGGGTTCGCTGATGCTGGGCACGCGCAAGGATCCCACGCCCGAGGATTTCGCCTCCATCGCCGGGGGCCTGCTGGACGATGCCGATTATCACGGCGCGCTGGGCATCGGCTGGCTGCCGGTGCTGAAACCCGAGCAGGTTCCCACCTTCGAGAAGCGGATGCGCGCGGCGGGGAATGAGAGCTATACCGTTCATCCCGCCCTGGACCCTTCGCGCAAGATGGTGGTGCCGATCGGCTTCATCGCCGATATGAACGAGCGCAACCAGCCCACGCTGGGCTTCGATTCCTATTCCGAGCCCAAGCGCCGCGCCGTGATCGATCAGGCCATCGCCCGGCGGCAACTGACCGCGAGCGGGCCGGTTTCGCTGATCATGCAGACGCGCGCGGGCGAATGGCAGGGCTTCCTGCTCTATATGCCCGTCTATGGCCCCGGGATGACCGACCTGCCGCGCGGCTTTATCAGCGCGCCTTTCAACGCCGGGGCCTTTCTCAGCTCCATCGTGGTGCTGGAGAAGATCGAGGATCTCGAGGTGCGCCTCTACGATGGCGCGCTGGAATCCTCCCGCCTGATCGCCCAGACCGGCGCGCAAGGTGCCGTGATGCATCCCGTGGCGACTCAGGCGCTGACTCTGGGCGGGCGGCGTCTGCTGGTTGCGGTGGACGCGCCCGAGGGGGGGCTGACCCGCACCGCATGGGTGGCGCTGATGCTGGGCACCACCATCGCCCTGCTGCTGGCCGTGGTGGCCCGCATCGTCAGCCGCCGCGCCGAGCAGGACCGCGAGGCGCTGCTGTGGCTGCGCGAACAGGCCTCGATTCGCGCCTCGCTGACGCGCGAGCTGAATCACCGCGTGAAAAACACGCTGGCCAATGTGCTCTCGCTGATCGCCCTGACCAAGCGGCGGGCCACCGGTCTGGACGAATTTGTCGAGGGCCTGCAGGGCCGTATCCGCGCCCTTTCCGCCACGCATGACCTGCTGACCAACAGCGAATGGGGCCCCACGGCCCTGCGCGACGTGGTGCTGGCCGAGGTTGCCCCCTACACGCGCGGCGATGACGCCGCGGTGGCGCTGAGCGGGCCCGAGGTCGATCTGGCGCCCAATGATGCGCTGTCTCTGGGGCTGGCGCTGCATGAGCTGGCGACCAATGCCTCGAAATATGGCGCGCTCAGCGTGGCGATGGGGCGGGTCGAGGTGTCATGGGCGATGGCCGGCGAGGGCGTGGTGCAGGTCCATTGGCAGGAAAGCGATGGCCCGCCGGTGCCCGCCTTGCGCAGCCGGGGCTTCGGCACGGATCTGATCGAGAAGATCGTGGCGCATGAGCTGGGCCATGGCGTGCAGCTGGATTTCGCGGTGACCGGGGTGCGCTGCACGCTGATGGTTCCGGTGCGGGCGCCGGTGGCGTTTAGCATCCGTTCCAGGCAGCAGAATGGGCAAGGAAAGCAAAAATAAGATGCGAGGGGGTTACCCCCTCGTGCTCTCATTCCGTCTTCCGACGAGGGGGCGGTGGCGCCCGATCCTTATGCCTGGGCTCTCCGCCTGCGCCGCCGCAATCTGGACGCAAAGCTGAACCCGATACGCAAAGCGGACATTAAAGGGAGCGCGAGGGCGATGGCCCTCGCATCCTCTCTTTACCCTTCTGCCACCTTCAAAGGCTCCGGCTCCCGGAAGAACAGCGCCTGCGCCATGGCGGTGGTGACGCTGGCCTCGCGGAAGGGCTTGGTCACCAGCCATGTCGGCTCAAGGCGGTCGCCGGTGAGCAGACGCTCGGGATAGGCGGTGATGAAGATTACGGGAACGTCGATCACGGCATGGATATCGTCCACCGCATCGACGCCCGAGCTGCCGTCGGCCAGCTGGATATCGGCCAAAACCAGCCCGGGGCGGCTGTGAGCGATGGCTTCCACCGCCTGCGTGCGCGTTGCGGCGGTGGCGCAGACGCGGTGGCCCTGCGCTTTGACGATGTCCTCCAGCTGCATGGCGATCAGCGGCTCGTCCTCGATGATCAGCACATCGGTGGTGGCGTCACGCGCGATGTCGGTGAGGGCGGTGGAAACCAGCGCCTGAGCCTCCTGCACCGAGACTTCGAGGATATCGGCGGCCTGGGCGACGGTGAAATCCTCCACCGTGGTGAGCAGCAGGGCCTGTCGGCTGAGGGGGGTGATGCGCGAGAGGCGCAACTGGGCCGCTTTCTCCGCCGTGCCTTCGGGCAGGTTGGAGAGTTCGCCCTGATGGACGTTGTTCCACACCTGACCCAGTGCGCGATAGAGCGCGATACGGCCGCCCTGCAGGCTGGCGCGCAGTTCCGGCTGGGCCAGCGCCGCTTCGAGCAGCGTGACGACCAGCGTATCGCCTGCCGCCTGATTCCCGCAGAGCGCGCGTGCATAGCGCCGCAGATAGGGCAGTTGGGGGGCGAGTTGGGTGCCGAGCGGCATAAGAATCCTCCGCGCATGTCGCTGCGCCTTGCTTGACGCAGGGGCATGAAGTCTGTTGCGAGACTTTAGCAGCGATGCCCGCAAAGGCAGCATGAATAATTCTTCAAAAGACGGGAACCGTCGCGGGGGAGCGACGTTTCATCCCTGTCACCGCCGAGACCCCCCTCCCGTCCACAGCGGCTGGTGATGCGATCCCGGAAAGGCCCCTGTCCCAGCTGGCAGGGGCCTTTTTGTTTGAATTATGGGTTTTTACGAGGATTTTGGGCGGCGCACCAAGAGGCTGAAATGCCCTCCCGACCCTGCCGGAAATGCCATGCAGGGCGGGGAAAACAGGCCGATGCCGCGCTCAAAAGTCTTACAGCGCCTTTTCGTAAATCCTGTACTCTTTGTTAACCACGGAATGAATTTCACGTGCGATCGAGTTCATTCCCTGATTGTCATCAAGAATCCAGCCGATCTCACCACGGCTCGCACCGTAATTCGCCACCGAATTGGCGCGGATATACTCGATCATCATGAAAGCCAGCTGGCTGGCCAGACGGCTGGATTGCAGCTTCTTGCGGACCCCCATCAGCGGTACGCGCATGGTCTTCACGCGGGGGCGCCAGATCCACAGCAGCAGCTTGATCCAGCCCAGCGGCGAGGGCTTGGGGCCGATCTTGGCCAGCACCTCGTTCATGTCGGGCAGGGTCATCATGAAGGCGACCGGCTCGCCCTCATACTCGGCGATCTGCACCAGATCGGCCTTGATCAGCGGCTTGAGCTTCTTGCCGGTGTAGGCCACCTCGGAATCGGTGATCGGCACGAAGCCCCAATTGTCGCTCCACGCATCGTTCAGGATGTCGAGGATGATCGCGGCTTCCTTCGCGAAATCCTTCAGCACCACATTGCGCACATTGATCTTGGGGTTCTTCTCACCGCTGGCGACGATGCGCTGGATCAGCGGCGGGAATTCCTTGGTGATGTCCAGCTCATAGGTCTGGAGGTTCTTGGCCTTGATGTAGCCCGCCGCCTCGATCCAGGGCTGGAACTTGGGGTTCTGGTGGCCCATCATCACCGTGGGCGGATGGTCATGGCCCTTCACCAGCAGGCCAGGCTCTTCCCACACGGAGAGGTTCATCGGCGCCAGCACGCGCGTCATGCCCTGAGCGCGCAGCCAGTACTCCGCCGCGGCGATCAACTGATGCGCGATGTCCTGAGTCTCGGCTTCCAGAGCGCCCCAGTTGCCGGTGCCCGGGCCCATGCCCTGCTCCACCGGCTGGCCCAGCGCCTGCTCGTCGATCAGCGCGGCGATGCGGCCCACGATGACGCCATCGCGCCTGGCGAGCAGGAACTGGCACTTGGCATGTTCATGAAACGGATTGCCGCCGGCGGTGATCTTCTCAAGCTCTTCCCCACGCAATTGGGGGACGAAATTCGGATCGCCCGCATTCGCCTTGTAGACGTAATCGACCCACTGGCCACGCTCGGCCTTCGTAGTGACCGGGCTGATGGTGATGGCGGCCATTGTGTGATGCTCCCTAAGCGTTCGGCGCGGGGTTTAGACGGGTTGAAGGGGTTAAGGAAGGGGTAAGAAAAGAGGAAAAAGCGAGGGTGGAGTCTTTGGTTGGTCGCATCTCTCAAGAGAGATGCACCGGGCCCTCGCGCTCGGTCTACTGACGAGATTTGGCCTCTCCACTTATGTGACCTATGGCGCTGCAGGCTCTAAATCCGGTCGGTGTCGGGCAGGGATATTGGTTGCGGCGCGGCATTCTGGGCGCAAGGCTGAACCCGTGGCGCTGAGGTAGACATTAACGGGAGCGCGAGGGCGATGGCCCTCGCATCTTCTCCTTAAGCCTTGTCCCCCTTATCGGCCATCCCGCGCCGACGCGGATGACCGCTGGCGATCCCGCCCGACAGCTCCTTCACCCAGGGATACTTCACGGCCACCTCTTCCGTGTAGCCCAGATTGAACACGGTGGGGCTGCGCTTGGGGCGGTCCTTCTTCACGTAGTAGGTGCCCAGAATCCGGTCCCAGGCATAGTTGGTGATGCCGAAGTTGCCGTCCTCGTCGAAATAGTGGTGCTCGTTGTGGCGCTGCTTCATGTGCTGCACCCACTTCCATTTCGGCTTGAAGGCCAGATGCTGGATGCAATGCATGAACTCGTAGTAGCAGGTGGTGAGGATGCCGGTGGCGAAGGCGATCGCCGCGCCGCCCAGCCAGAACTCCTTGCCGCCGATCAGCGCGCCGACGGGGGCCGTGGCGAGGAAGATGGTGGGCAGGGTGGTGTGCAGCGCGCCGAACAGCACCTCGAGGTGGTTGGGGTCCTGATGGTGATCGTAGTGGATGCGCTTCCAGGTGGAGGCCAGCAGCTTGAACTTGTAGGGCCATTGGCCGTGCAGCACATATTGGTGCAGCAGGTGCCAGACCAGCGGATAGATCACCACGGCGGCCAGCACGGCGCCGCCGGCGCGCAGCAGGGGCGCCGGATACAGCGCGAAGACCATCAGCGAGGCCAGCGCGACCGCCAGATAGGCCACGATCGTGTAATGCTGGAAATAGGCGCTCACCAGTTCGGGCAGCGTCATGCGGTCCAGATAGTGCGAGCGCTTCCAGAAGGGCAGCCGGGCCTCATCTGTGGTTTGGGTCTGGGACACTGTGATCTTCCTGTGCTTCTCGGGCCATAGCTCGGCTGGGGGCGGCGGTCGCAACCGGGCCGCCTTGGGAAGCAGTCCCTTGCATGCCGTTTTCTGGCCTGTCGTTGTTCCGGGTCAAACCGGCGAGCCCGCGCGAATCGCGCGTGGCACGCCGGACCATGGCTGCCCCTAAAGCCGATCATTGCGGCGGATTTGGGGCAACAAAATTACTCTTCGGTTTTGATGAGGACGGTCTCGCCCACGAAGAGGAACAGGAAGAAGGGCGCCCAGGCCGCGATCAGCGGCGGATAACCGCCGAAATTGCCGATGGCGAGGGCGGCATTGTCCAGCACGAAATAGGCAAAGCCCATGCCCATGCCCACCACGGCGCGGATCAGCAGCGCGCCTGAGCGGGCCAGACCGAAGGCCGCCACCGCGCCCAGCAGCGGCATCAGCAGCGCGGCCAGAGGGCCAGAGAATTTGTGCCACCATTTGCCGGTCAGCTCGGTGGTGGGGCGGCCGCTGGCGCGCAGCGCCTTGATGGCGTGGGTGAGCTGGAAGATGTTCATGCCATCGGCATCGACCTTGGCGATTTCCAGCTGGGCGGGGGTCACCTTGGGGGCGACGACCTGCGCCTGCGTGGGCCGCTGCGTGGCGCTGGCGACATCGAAGCCGGTGCCCGGCGCCAGCGTCCAGCCGGGCTTGGCATAGGTGGCCGAGGGGCTGTCGATCTTGCCGGTGATCATGCCGTTGGTGTCGCGCAGATACCAGGTGACGTTGGTCATCCGGGGCGTGCCATCGGCGTCATTGGCCAGGCTCTCGACATAGAGGATGTTGTGGCCATCGGCGACATAGACGTTGGAGCGCGTGGCGCTGCCGGGCTGGATCACGCCGTAATCCACCGCTTCCCATGCCTTCAGCCGGCCTGTCACATGGGTGACGACCGTCTCGTTGAAGGTGAAGCTGATGCCGGAGACCACCATGGCGGTGGCCAGCATGGGGGCAAGGATCTGGTGGGCGGAGAGGCCCGCCGCGCGCATGGCGATGACCTCGCTGTTCTGGTTCAGCGGGAAAAAGGTGAACAGCGTGGCCAGCAGCACCGAATAGGGCAGGAAGCGCGCCACCAGCTGAGGCGCGCGCAGCGACACATAGGTCCATAGCTGGGCCTCGCCATTGCCCTTGTGGGCCAGGATGTGGCCGCTTTCGCCCAGCAGGTCGAGCAGCTGCAGCACCACCACCAGCATCACCAGCGTGCCCAGAATGCGCGTGATGAACAGGCGCGAGAGATACAGCGCCAGCGTGCGCGAGGGAAACAGGTCGAGGGAGATCACGCGGCCTGTTCCTTCTGGTCGTCCTCATCATCGGCGACATTGACGGCTTCGGGGATGAAGCCCTTCATTTTCTTCTTGCCGATCAGGCGGGTGAGGCGCTTCACGATGTTCGAGAAGAAGCGCTCCAGCGCGCCGATCGGCTGGCCGCCGGGCACATAGGCCAGCGTCCAGTACATCCAGACGATGATCGCGGCAAAGACGCCGAAGGGCACCCATAGCCCCAGCCACGGGTCGATCTTGCCCAGGCTGGAGACCTGCTCGCCATATTCGTTGACCTTGTGATAGGCCACCACCATCACAATGGAGATGAACACGCCCAGCGCGGAGGAGGATCGCTTGGGCGGCACCGCCAGCGACACCGCCAGCAGCGGCAGCAGCAGGATCATCACCACTTCGGCGAGGCGATAGTTCAGGCTGGCGCGCACGATGGCGCGGGTTTCCTCGGAGGTGCCCGGGGCCCAGCCCAGCTTGAGCAGCTCAGGCAGGAAATATTCGCGCTCTACCCCGCCGCGCATGCGGAATTTCTCCACGCTGGGCAGGTCGATGGGCAGATCGTGGCGGGTGAAGTTGAGCACGCGGGGCGGCTGGCCCACCGGGTTCTGCACGATCTGACCGTCGGTCAGGCGCAGGATCACCGTATCGGGGTTGGAATGCAGCGCGAGGAAACGGCCCTGCCGCGCGGTGATCGAAAGGACTTGGCCCTTCTGCTCGGTCACGCGCATGAAAATGCCGTTGAGTTCGCGGCCTTCGTCGCGGCTCTGTTCGATGCGCAGCGACATGCGGTCGCGCAGCGTGTTGAACTCGCCCACGCGGATCGAGGCGCCCAGCGCGCCGGTGGACAGCTCGAAGGTCAGCTGCTCGTAGAGATAGCGCGAATAGGGCTGCACATAGCTGACGATGAACAGGTTGCAGACCGCCAGCACCACCGCCATCAGATAGGGCACGCGCAGCAGGCGGGTGTAGCTGAGGCCCACGGCGCGCATCACATCCAGCTCGCTGCTGGTGGCCAGACGCCGGAAGGCCAGCAGCACGCCCAGCATCAGGCCGAGCGGAATGGCCAGGCTGGCATATTCGGGCACCATGTTCATCAGCAGGCTGAAGACGACCTGCACGGGCCCGCCCTGCGATCCGACGAAATCGAACAGCTTGAGCATCTTGTCGAGCATCAGCAGCGATGCGGCGACGACGAACACCGCCAGCATCGGCATCAGCACCAGCCGGAAGATATAGCGATCGAGGGCGGTGAAAAGTTTCACAGAGGGCCAGTCATAGAGCTGTGGCCCGGAGCCGGGCGGCTGGAAAGGCGGTCAAACCGGCCTGTGCAGTAAGAGCGCGCGCGGCCCGGCGCAAGGGGCAGCGCGCTGGTCCGTGGTGCGGGCGGGGGTGGCCGGTGGCGCAAGGGTTTGGCGCTCAGGCCTTTTCAAGCGTGCATTGCAGAGGGTGCTGGTTCTCGCGGGCGAAATCCATCACCTGATTCACCTTGGTTTCGGCGATCTCGTAAGGGAAGATGCCGCAAACGCCGACGCCGCGCTGGTGGACATGCAGCATCACCCGCGTGGCCTGCTCCAGATCCATGGCGAAGAAGCGCTTCAGCACCATCACCACGAATTCCATCGGCGTGTAATCGTCGTTCAGCAGCAGAACCTTGAACTGGCTGGGCTTCTTGGGCTTGGCCTTGGCGCGGGTGGCCAGACCGACCTGGCCCGGGCCGCCGGTGTCTGTATCGCGCCCGGCGCCCCGCGTTTCCGGGCGCGTTGCGGCGTGAACCGAAGGCGAGCGGAGGGCGGAAAGCGGCGCTGCATCGCAAGGCGACAGGCGCGCCGACAAAGGGCTGGGCAGGGTGGAGGATGGGGGCATAGCTTGTAGAATACCGCAAACCGGGGGTGGAGGGCAAGGTGCTGGCTGGGCGCAGAAAAGGCGCGCGCCTGTTGATGCCGCCTTTTTCGGGCTGTTGGCCTTGAACGGTCGATCCGAAAAGGCGCCGGAATCGGCGGAACCGGCCCGGGAAGGCAAAGGCCCGAAAGGCCGTGCCTTATAGAGGGGCCCGGATGATCGTGCGAAAAAGTTGGAACCGGTCTTTCGCAAAAAAAGCGGAGCGCATGGATTGCGCCCCGCTTTTTTCTGTCTGTTGGCTGCCACGCTGATGGCTTTTGCGCGGTGAAAAGCCCGTCAGCGGGTTTCAGCGCATGCCGGATCGCCTCCGGCCATCCCAAGCCTCAGTATCGTACCCGCCTTGTGTCACCGCCCGGATGCGGTGCGCGAAAATCGGCGGAGCCCATCTTCGCGCACCGGCATCAGGAGCCGGTAGACCGGATCAGGCGGCGGCCTTCACCTTTTCGACAGCCACGCTGACGCGGCTGGAGAGCGGGGCGACGACATCGCCAGCCAGCTTCAGCACGGTTTCGCTCTGCTTCGAGGAGAACGACACGGCCTTGTCGAAGTGCTTCTTGAGCAGGTCCGAGTGGATCTGCAGGAAGTCGGTGGGGGTCTTGGCGGCGGCCAGCGACTTGGCTTCGCTGGTCAGCGTTTCAAAGGCTTCGCGGCTGTCGGCAACCAGGGCGGTGCCCAGTTCCTGCAGGCCGGCGGTCAGGATCTTGCCCGATTCGACGATGGCTTCCAGGTTGCCCTTGGCGAACTCATTGTAGTCACCGAAAGCGGAGGTGCTCTTTTCGTAAGCGGCCTTGGCCTTCTCCTGGAAGTCGGCGAAAGAGGTCTTGAAGACTTCGTTGAAGTCGAAGTTGGGCAGAGAGGACATGAAGGACTCCTTGGGCTGAGAGACGGGTTTGGGTTGGGCGGGGGAAGCGGTTTTGGCCGCGGCGGGCGCCGGGGCGGGCTTGGCGGCAGCGGGCTGCGCCGGAGCAGCCTTGGCTGGCTCCACTTTGGCTGGTGCCACCTTGGCGGCCACCGGTTTTGCCGGCGCGGCTTTGGCGGCTGGCGTGGCAACCTTCGCCGCCGCCGAGGCCGGAGCCTTCACGGCGGGCTTGGTCGCTTCGCTGGCGGGAGCTGCCTTCACCTCGTCCGCCTTGGGGGCGGGCGTTGCCGTCGCGGCAGGGGCAGCAGGCTTGCTCGGCGTGGTGGGGCTGGCCACCGGCTTTTCCGCGACCTTTGGTGCGGTTTCAGCGGCGGTCGCGGCCTTGGGGGCCTCTGCCTTCGCGGCGGTCACGGGCACCGCAGTTGCATGCGGGGCCGGCACCAGCAGCGCGTCAGGCTTGGCTGCGCTGGCGGCGGCAGGCGTTGCCGCAGCAGGCGGCGTCACGGCGGGCTTGGGAGCCTCGGCCTTGGGCGCTTCGATCTTCGAGGTAACAGTCTTGGGGTCTGCCTGCTTGGCAGGAATGGCCTTCGGAGCAACGGGCTTGCGCGCGCCCTTGGCCCGAGGTGTAGAGCTTGCCTTGATAGCCATGGCGAACCTTCCCGGAAACAATCCACGAATGCAGCTATTGGAATATGCAGCTTTGGCGACCTTAGAAATCGCGCTCTGTCTAATCGTTGATGGCGAGGTTGGAGTCAAGTGAATTTTGTGCAGTGCAGCAAAGGCTGGGCGCGGCTCATCGGCCACGCTGCAACATGACATGACTACAACCCGAAAAACACAGGAAAGTTCCCAAGTATGAGGGATTTTGGGCTGACAGCGATGTCTGCCCGGTGGTTGTTGCCCAAAGGCATCAACCACCGGAGAATCCCTAAGTATTTTGCAGCAGCGAAGATGGAAATGCTGCAGTATCAAGACAGCTCAACGCTCTTTTACGTAGCGTCCCGGAGCGTCCTCGATCACGCTGTCGCCGCGTCCGCCGGGCACGCGCTTGCCCTTGGCGGGCACCGTGGCCGAATCATGCTGCGCCAGCCAGGCACGCCAGTGCGGCCACCAGCTGCCCGGAGTCTCTCTGGCCCCGGCGATGAAGTCGTCCAGCGTGTGAGCAGAACCCTCATGGGTCCAGTACTGGTATTTGTTGGCGGCGGGCGGATTGACCACGCCCGCAATATGCCCTGAGCCAGCCAGCACGAACTGCTTGTCGGCATGCGGCAGCAAGGCGTTCATCCGCCACACGCTTTCGGGCGGAGCGATATGATCCTCACGCCCCGCCTGAATGTAGCAGGGGGTGATGATGTCGCCCAGATCGATCGGCGTGCCCAGCGCCTCGAGTGAATCGGGCTGCGCCAGCCGGTTGTCGCGATAGAGGTCGCAAAGATAGGCGTGGTGCCATTTGGCGGGCAGATTGGTGGTGTCGCCATTCCAGTAGAGCAGGTCGAAGGGGCGGTAATCGTTCCCCATCAGGTAGTTGTTGACGACATAGCTCCAGATCAGATCGTTGGGGCGCAGCAGGTTGAAGGTGGCCGCCATATAGCGCCCGTCGATGAAGCCTTCCTTCCCCAATGACTGGATGGTGGCGATCTGCTGATCGTCGATGAAATTCTTGAGGTCGCCCGCCTTCTCGAAATCGACCTGCGCGGTGAAGAAGGTGGCGCTCGCCACGCGATCCGCCATGCCGCGCCGCCCCAGAATCGCCAGTGTGGCCGCCAGCGTGGTGCCCGCCACACAATAGCCCACGGTGTGGACGGCAGGCACCTTCAGCCTGTCGCGGATGACCTCAATGGCTTCGAGCTGGCAGGCGATGTAGTGGTCCCAGGTCACCTCGGCCATGGAGGCGTCCGCCGATTTCCAGCTGACCATGAAGGTGGTGATCCCTTGATCCACGCACCATTTGACCAGGCTCTTCTGCGGGCTGAGGTCCAGAATGTAGAAGCGGTTGATCCATGGCGGGAAGATCACCAGCGGGATCTGATCCACCTTTTCGGTGCTGGGGCTGTACTGGATCAGCTGGAACATCGGATGTTCGAAGATCACCTTGCCCGGCGTGGCGGCGATGGTCTCACCGATCTGGAAGGCCTGCGTATCGGTGTGAGTCAGCTGCCCGCGCCGCAGATCGTCGAGCAGATGGGAGAAGCCCTTGATCAGGCTTTCGCCCTTGGTTTCCAGCGCGCGCTGCATGACGATGGGGTTGGTCAGCGGGAAATGGTCCGGGCTCAGCGCATCGAGCAGGGCGCGGGTGGCGAAGCGCAGCTGCTCCTTCTTGACGGGATCGACGCCCTCGACCGTATCGGCCATGGTGGTGATCTCCTCGGCCACCATCAGATAGGCCTGATGGATCAGCGCGAAGAAGGGATTGTCGCGCCAGCGCGGATCGGCGAAGCGCTTGTCTTCCCGCGGCAGATCGACCGGCTGATCCTTGGTGCCAAGACCATATTGGCTGACCATCTTGCCCCACAGGTTCAGACTGTCGGTCCACAGTTTCTGCTGCACGGCGGGGCGCGCCAGCGGCGAGAGGTTGAACCAGCCTTCCATCATGCCCATCCAGCTGGCCGGGTCCGACATGGTGGGGATGGCGGGCTTTTCGGCGGCCAGCTTGCGGGCCTGTTCGTTCTGGAAATCGAGCCACATGGTCTGCAGCTTGCCCATGATCTCGGCCCAATGCCCGGCTTCCTGCGGGCTGGAAAAGGGCAGGGACAGGCCGGGCATCACCGAATCGAGCCATTGCTGCCCGGCCTGGGTGGGCAGCTTGACCATCGTGTCGATCATTTGGGAGAAGATATCGCCGGACGTCGTGTCAGTCGGGGCTTTGGTCACCATTGGGGATGCTTCCTCACAGGATTGCCGCAGGACTTGGGGCTGATGCTAACGGCCTTGCTGCGGGATGGAAGAGCTTCGGCGCATTTCGGCAATTTTTTTAGCCTCCTCTCTCGCCTTCGGGGTGATTCTGGCGCATGGGGTCTGCCATCGCTTCCGCAATCTTGCGAAAGCGCATTGGGGCGCCGGTGAGGCGCCGCCCCAGACTCTTCATCCCAGCGCCTCCAGGAAAGGTCCGATGTCCGAAGAATTCTACCGCATGAAGCGACTGCCGCCCTATGTCATCGCCGAAGTCAACGGCATGCGGGCCGCAGCACGCGCAGCCGGTAAGGACATCATCGACCTTGGCATGGGCAACCCCGATCTGCCGCCGCCCGCCCATGTGATCGACAAGCTGTGCGAAGTGGCCCAGAAGCCTTCTGCCCACGGCTATTCGGCCTCCAAGGGCATTCCCGGCGTGCGCAAGGCCCAGGCCAATTACTATGGCCGCCGCTTCGGCGTGGAGCTGGACCCCGAGACCGAGGTCGTGATGACCATGGGCTCGAAGGAAGGTCTGGCCAGCATGGCCACGGCGATCACCTCGCCGGGCGATGTGGTGCTGGCGCCCAATCCTTCCTACCCGATCCACACCTTCGGCTTCATCATCGCGGGCGCCACGATCCGCTCCGTGCCGACCACGCCGGATGAGCGCTATTGGGAATCGCTGGACCGCGCCATGGCCTTCACCGTGCCGCGCCCCTCGATCCTGATCGTGAACTATCCGAGCAACCCCACGGCGGAAACCGTCGATCTGGCCTTCTATGAGCGGCTGGTGGCATGGGCCAAGGAGAACAAGGTCTGGATCCTGTCCGATCTCGCCTATTCGGAGCTGTATTACGACGGCAAGCCGACGGTCAGCATCCTGCAGGTGCCGGGCGCGAAGGATGTGGCGGTGGAGTTCACCTCCATGTCCAAGACCTTCTCCATGGCCGGCTGGCGCGTGGGCTTCGCGGTGGGCAACCAGCGGCTGATCGCGGCGCTGACCCGCGTGAAGTCCTATCTCGATTACGGCGCCTTCACCCCGATTCAGGCGGCGACCTGCGCGGCGCTCAATGGCCCGCAGGACATCGTGGAGGCCAACCGGCTGCTGTATCAAAAGCGCCGCGATGTGATGGTCGATGCCTTTGGCCGTGCGGGCTGGGATATTCCTTCGCCGCGTGCGTCGATGTTCGCATGGGCGCCGCTGCCGCCTGCTTTGGCGCATATGGGCAGCCTTGAGTTCTCCAAGCAGTTGCTGACGCATGCCGATGTCGCCGTGGCGCCGGGCGTGGGTTACGGCGAGGATGGCGAGGGCTTCGTGCGCATCGCCATGGTGGAGAACGAGCAGCGCCTCCGTCAGGCCGCGCGCAACATCAAGCGCTATCTGCAGAGCATGGGCGTCAACACGCCCAGCACCAAGAGCGCCTGAGCAAGGCTTTAAGCTGACCAGGAAAGAGGGCGGGTGACCATCAGGTCGCCCGCCCTTTTCGTATCAGAGGCCCAGAACCTGCCGGTTCCACTCCGACAGATTGTAGTAGACGCTGACCCGGCAGATCAGCCCGTTGCGCATGGTGAAGAAGGCCCCCGCAGGCAGGATATAGCGCTGCCCGGTGGCAGGCGGCAGGCCTTCGTCGGTCACCAGATATTTGCCATGGACGGTGAACTCCGCCGCGGCCCGGCTGCCGTCATGGTTGGTCATGATGGTCAGATCGGCCAGCTGCTCGGCATAGCAGCGGTCCATATGCGCCAGAAAGGCTTCGAAAGGGTACTTGCCCAGCTGCCGCTCACACTGGTTGATGTCATGCGCGACATCCTCCGTCAGGCAGGCCAGCATGGCTGACCGGTCTCTGGCGTTGAAGGCAGCGTAGTAACGCTCGATCAGGGCGATGGTCATGGCCTCGGACGAGGCGCTGGGCAGGCTGTTCATGCCATTAGAAGACGACCACGCTGCGGATGCTTTTACCCTCATGCATCAGGGTGAAGGCGTCGTTGATCTCTTCCAGGCCCATGACA
>NZ_BCZE01000071.1 GCF_001598555.1 Novosphingobium rosa NBRC 15208 | reverse complement strand
GAGGCCTGCCGAAGGGCCCGCCGTGGGCGCCGCGACATAGGCCTCCATATCGATCGAGCGCAGGCTGGCATCGTAATCCGCCAGCTTGGCGACCAGCGCCTGCCTGACGCGCTGATGCATGGAGGCGCTCTCCATCACGCCGCCCCCCAGAATGATGCGATCGGGCCGCACCACATAGGTCAGCGTGGCGCAGAGACCGGCCAGATAGTCGGCCTCGATGTCCCAGGCGGGGTGGTCGAACGGCAGATTCTCCCCCGCCGTGCCCCAGCGCTGGCGCATCGCCGGTCCGCTGGCGAGCCCTTCGAGGCAATCGCCATGGAACGGGCAGATGCCGGCAAAGTCCATGTCGCCCGCGGCGCGGGGCAGGCGGATATGCCCGGCCTCCGGATGGTTCGCGCCGCCATGCGGAGCCCCGCCGACCAACAGGCCGACGCCAATGCCGGTGCCCACCGTGACATAGCAGAATGTGTCCAGCCCTCGCCCGCTGCCGAACAGTTTTTCACCGACAGCCGCGCAATTGACATCCGTATCAAGCGTCAAAGGGGCCTGAATGCTGTTGCGGAAATGGCCGAGCAGATCGGTGTTTTGCCATCCCTCTTTCGGCGTCGAGGTGATGAAACCGTAATCGGGCGCCACCGGATTGAGCGACAACGGCCCGAAACTGCCGATCGACAGGGCGCTGAGTGGACCAAACCGCGCTTCGGCCTCCGCGAAAAAGCGGCTTGCCGCACCAAGCGTTTCGGCGGGATGGGTGGTGGGAATTCTGGTCCTGGCCAGACTGTGCCCGTCGCGATCCGCAACGGTGCAGAGAAATTTCGTGCCACCAGCTTCGATGGCGCCAAGCATCAGCGTTTCGCTATGCATCGTGATAAACTCGTGATGGAGGAAATGGGGCGCCTGACAGCAGGCGCCGGTTTGAGGCCATCAGGCCACAGCCCTCACCGGGGAGGGCGCTGCTCCGGCATGGACAAGAGGGCCGGGCGAACCCCGGCATGGCCTTGGCAGGGCAGTGAAACTGGATTTCTGATCATGACCACCGGCCCCTCTCCAGGCAACGGACGTGTCCTCACGCTCCGATGACACTAAATCTACTGTAGTGATTTAGTCTGGGTCAATCGAAAAATGGCGCCGGCCCCATGGCGGCATTCAAGGGCAGTTTCAGTGGATTAGGATTCGCCCGATGCCGGACTTTTGGCAAGCGCGGCCAGATCCGGGGAAAAGCTGGCATGCAAGGGAAGAAGGCCCGCGCCTAGCGCGGGAGCCGAATCGCCCAGCCCGCCCTGGATCAGGGAAGGCACGAAGAAATCGGGCGGCAGCCGGTCTGAGAGACGCTGCCGGACGCCCTCCAGCAGCAGCCCGATCTCCACCTCGCCAAGCGCGCCGTCGATGATCACGCCCTCCAGGTCGAGCAGGCTGTTCGCGCCGATGATGGCGAAGGTCAAGGCGTCGGCGCAATTGGCCAGCCACATGTCCCGGGCCGGGCCAGCCTCCTTGGGCATGGCATAGAGCGAGGCATGATGGATCAGATAGTCGCCCTTGCCGGCGGCCAGCACCGGCATCGAGGCCAGCGCCCCGGCATTGCCATGGCGCCCCTGAAACACCCGCCCGTCCAGCACGATGCCGCCGCCCACGAAGGTGCCCAGATGGATGCAAAGGAAGTGCTGCAGGCCATGCCCGGCCCCGCACAGCAGCTGCGCCAGCGTGGCGGCATTGCCGTCATTCTCGAAAGAGACCGGCCAGGCGATCCCGGCGCGGATCCGCTCCTCGACCTTGGCATGATACCATTCGCCGGCCTGATCCTCGGACAGGCCCAGTTCGTCACGCCATTCGCCGAGGAACCAGGGCATGGCGATGCCCACGCCCAGAAGATTATCGACCGTCAGCGCCGGCCATGCTTCCAGACATTCCTCCGTGAAGCGATTGATTTCACGCAGAACCGTATCGATATCGGGAAAGCTGACAGGGCATGTGCGCGATGCCTTGGGCTCGCCATGGAAGTTCAGCAGCACGAGGGTGATATGGCTGCGCCCGACCTCGACGCCGATGGTGTAGCCCACCTCGCCGTTGATGCGGTAGATGGTGGCCGGCTGCCCCATGCCGCCGGTGCGCTTGCCCGCCTGAACAAGCAGCCCCCTGCCCTCCAACTCGTCGACGATGCGCACCACGGCCTGTGGCGACAGCGCGGTTTGCCGGGTCAGCTCCGCCTTGGAGGCGCCATCCATTCTGCGCACAGCGGCCAGAATCAATCTTTCATTGTAGCGCCGCATGCCGCTGGCATTGGTGCCCTTACGCGTCGAACTCATCGATCCTGCCTTTATGCGCCAGAGGTCTGGCGAAACCCGTTGATCACTGACATCCTTAGACCTTGCAACAGCAGATGGCCAATCTCACCGGTGGCATCGGTCATCGCGGCAAGCCCTCACCAAGAGGGAGGCCTTGCGACTTGCGTCTTCAGGCTCGCTCCGAATCATCGCCGGCCTCCGCAATGTCCACCCAATCCAGCCGAGCCAGATCTCATATCTCAATCTTTATCAGACCATTATGCGCAATTTTTGCACGCAAGGCCGACACCACGCCACATCGCTTGACAAGACTAAATCACAGATATAGATTTAATGGCAGAGGCACAGGAAGTGCCATGAAAGGGGAAGGGGGTTTTTGCCGGCATCGCAGGGGCGAGCATCAATCATGCTGCCGCACGCCATGCCAGCAAGGCAGATTTCCAGACGCATGATGAATGGCAGGACGTCCTTCGGGGAAGACGGTCGGTCACATGATCGACGGCGCCATTCGATCTACAATGAAGAAAAGTTATTTCGGGAGAGACGGGGATGAAGCGGTTGGCCAGTATTCTGCTCGGGGTGGCATGCCTGTCGGCATCGGCCGCCGCACAGCAAGCCGATGTGCGCCCGGCCTTTCACTTTGCTCCTGCCCGCAATTGGACGAATGACCCTAACGGCCTTGTCTATTACGATGGCGAATATCATCTTTTCTTCCAATACAACCCCTATGGCGACCGCTGGGGCCATATGAGTTGGGGCCACGCCGTCAGCCGCGACCTTGTGACCTGGCAGGAATTGCCGGTGGCGATCCCCGAAACGCCCGATGTCATGGCCTTTTCGGGCAGTGCGGTGGTCGACTGGACCAATAGCAGCGGTTTCGGTCGCGATGGCCATCCGCCGATGATCGCGATCTACACAGGCCACAACCCCAAGGCCCAGCGCCAGTCGCAATATCTCGCCTACAGCAATGATCATGGGCGGACATGGACTGTCCATGGCGAAGTTCTCAACATCAACATGGCCGAATTCCGCGATCCGAAAGTCTTCTGGCATGCCGCCAGCAAGCGCTGGGTGATGGTGGTGGTCAAGGCGCTGGAAAATCAGGCGCAGATCTACACCTCGCCCGATCTGAAGCACTGGACCTTCGCCAGCGACTTCGGCCCCGCAGGCGGGCGCGGCAAGAATTGGGAATGCCCGGATCTGTTCGAACTGTCGGTGGAAGGCGGCGCACCGGGCGAAAAACGCTGGGTGATGGTCATCAATCTGGGCGACAACGGGGTTGCGGGCGGCTCGGGCGCGCAATATTTCGTCGGGGACTTCGACGGCACGCGTTTCACGCCGGTCGCCGATTGGGGCAAGGCGCCGCGATGGGTCGATCACGGTGCCGACTTCTACGCCGTGGCCTCATGGAACGACCTGCCCAGGCAGCAGGATCGCCGTGTGTGGATCGCCTGGGCCAATGACTGGCGCTATGCCAACACCATCCCGACCTATCCCTCCCGCGGGCTGATGACGCTGCCGCGTCAGGTTTTCCTGCGCAAGACCGATCAGGGCTATCAGCTGGCGCAACAGCCGGTGGAAGAGATCACGCGCTATCGCGGCGCGCCCACGCGGATGAAAGCGGTCTCGCTCTCGTCAAACCCCACGCCGATCGCCATCGATGGCGCGAGGTCGGACCTGCAGGTCGATCTGGAAACAGGGTCCGCCCAACAGATCATCTTCGCCCTGACCGATGACAAAGGTTATCAGACCCTTGTCGGCGTCAATCCGCAGGTCGATGAAGTCTTCGTTGATCGCACGCGCTCTGGCCCTCATTTCAATGACAGTTTCGAAGACCGCCATGTCACCGCCGTCGACCTAAAACACCATAAGGTCACGCTGCGCATTCTTGCCGATCAGTCCATCCTCGAAGTCTTCGTGAACGATGGCACGCATACCATCAGCGATCGCTTCTTCCCGGGCGGCGGCAATCTGCGCTGGAGCGTGGCGACGCAGGGCGGCACGGCAACGATGAACCTTACCGCCTGGCCACTGCTCACGGCAACCGCGAAAGCCCCCGCCGGATAAGCATGCAAAGGCGCTGGCGCGAGGAAAGCTTCCTCCGCCAGCGCTTAGACAACACCGAACTTCACGCCTGCCTGTTTCATGGCGGCTGACAGGAACGAACACGCGGATGCCAAGCTTTCGATCCCTTCTGATGACCACAAGCGTGCTGCTGGCGCTGGCGATGCCCTCGCTTGCCTGCGCGAAGGTCAGCGCAAGCGCGGATGGCCGCCAGCTGCGCCTCGATGGCGGCGGCGTCACCTATGCCATGGGCGTGGACGAGCAAGGCTATCTCCAGCCGCTGTACTGGGGCCCTGCCCTTGGCGCGGATGCTCCCCTGGTCGCCCGGCACCCTGCCGAACTCTCGGGCTTCGACCCTGCCGGCTCCGTCACGCCGCAGGAATATGCCGGGCAAGGCGAGGGTCTGGTCAGCGAACCCGGACTGAAGGTGGCCTTCGCCGATGGCAACCGGGATCTCGTTCTCAAATATCGCAGCCACAGCATTGCGGGCGAAACCCTCACCGTAGAGCTGAGCGACATCCGCCGCCCGCTGACGGTGACCCTGCGCTATACGATCGATCCGGCCACCGGCATCATCGCCCGCTCGGCCACGGTCCACAATGGCGACAGGCGCCCCGTCCGTGTCGATCAGATCGCGGCCGCCACCTACACGCTGCCCGCAGGGGGCGACTATCGGCTCCATTATCTGACCGGACGCCATGGCGCCGAATGGTCGCAGCAAGAGGCGCCGGTCACCCCCGCGCTGACGCTGCTGGAGAGCCGCCGTGGCTCGACAGGGCATGGCAATCAGCCGTGGTTCGCACTGGAAAAGCAGGGCCAGTCCAGCCAGACCGATGGCCCGGTGTGGTTTGGTGCGCTGGCGTGGTCGGGCTCGTTCCGCCTCTCGGTGGGGCTCGACAATCTCGGGCGGCCCCGCATCGGCGGCGGCTACAATCCCTATGATTTCAGCTGGACGCTCAAAGCCGGTGAAAGCCTTGAAACGCCGGTGTTCTATGCCGGTTTCACCGATCATGGCATGGGCGATGCCTCACGCCGCTTCCACACATTCCAGCGCGCTCATATCATCCCCGGCGGCGATGCGGCCAGACTGCGCCCCGTGCTGTACAACAGTTGGGAAGCCACCGCCTTCAATGTGACCGAGAGCGGGCAGATGGCGCTGGCCGAAAAGGCCGCCAAGATCGGCATCGAGCGCTTCGTCGTCGATGACGGCTGGTTTGGCGCGCGCGACGATGACAAGGCAGGCCTTGGCGACTGGAGCGTCAACCGCCGGAAGTTCCCCAATGGGCTGGGGCCACTGATCGGCAAGGTCAAGGCGCTGGGCATGGATTTCGGCCTGTGGGTCGAACCCGAGATGGTCAATGTCAAGTCTGACCTCTATCGCGCGCATCCCGATTGGGTGATGAATTTCCCTGATCGTCCGCGCACCGAGGGGCGCAACCAGCTGGTGCTCAATCTGGCGCGCAAGGATGTGCGCGATCACATTCTGGACGTGCTGGACCGACTGGTCAGCGAGAATGACATCGCCTTTCTGAAATGGGACTACAACCGCAACTGGACTGAACCCGGCTGGCCCGGCGTTGCGATCGAGGATCAGCAGCGGTTGCAGGTCCAGTATATCCGCAATCTCTATTTCATCCTGTCCGAATTGCGTCGCCGCCATCCCGGGCTGGAGATCGAGGGCTGTTCGGGTGGCGGCGGGCGCATCGATCTGGGCATGATGGCGCTGACCGATGAAAGCTGGATCTCGGACAACACCGATCCCTATGATCGGCTGACCATTCAGGACGGTTTTACCCAGGCCTATGCTCCCTCGGCCATGATGGCCTGGGTGACGGACAGCCCCAATTGGGCCAATGGGCGGGAAACCAGCCTCGATTTTCGCTTCCTGTCCGCCATGCAGGGCAGTCTGGGCATCGGGGCCAATCTGGACCATTGGACAGAGGCCGATTTTGCCTCCGCGCAGCGCTGGATCGCGGCCTATAAGACCGTGCGCAGAACAGTGCAGCGCGGCGATCTCTATCGCCTGATATCACCCGCGCCCGATGCCGCAACTTCGGCCACCTTCTATGTTTCGCAAGACAGGAAGCAGGCTGTGTTGTTCGCCATGCTGCACAGCTCCCAGTATCGGGACAATGGTCTGGCCATCCACCCGCAGGGACTGGCGCCTGACACCATCTACCGGCTCTCGGTTCTGGGCGGCGCGCCCTTGCCGGATGGGCTGCCCGCCGAAGCACAGGGCAGCTTCTGGATGGCGCAAGGTCTTCGTTTCAAACTCAAGGGGGACTACAAGGGGGTAGCCATAGTGTTCGAGGCCAAGCCGGATCATGCTCCATCCGGCTAGGCAGCAATCATCAATATCCGCTTCCAAAGTGCTGCTCCGAACAAGGCCAACAGCCTTTGGCAAACTTGCGCGCATAGAACGCATTTCTTCTTAGAGAAGCTTTCGTGTAGCAGCAAAGCAACACCTTTTTATCTTCGCAATCCTGCAAACCAATCGATTGATACAGTCATTGCAATCGATTTAATTTTCAATATCACTCTATCGCCGCATCCGATCCTCAAGGTTTGAGCGGCAATAGATTTCGGGGAGGAAATCAATGAAACAGATGGTTCTCACATCGCATGTGTCATGCGCAGCCATGGCGCTGGCCATGGCTCTGGCCACACCGGCCATGGCCCAACAGGCGGCAGCCACAAGCGATACGCCCGCCGCGAAACCCGCCGACGACACGCTGGGCACGATTGTCGTCACGGCCTCGACGGGCGCGCGCACGAAACTGGAAACCTCAACCTCGATCAGCTCGCTGACCGCCGAGGACATCAAGAATTTCGACGCCACCTCGACCGCCGAACTTTATCGCCTGATCCCCGGCATTCAGGTCGCGGGCACGCAGGGCGATGGCGGCAACTCCAACATCGGCGTGCGCGGCCTGCGCACGCCCACGGGCGGTTCGCCCTTCGTGCAGATCCAGGAAGACGGCCTGCCCGTCGTGCTGTTCGGCGACATCCAGTTCGGCAACAACGATTACTGGACTCACCCGATGCCCACCGACCAGCGCATCGAGGCGATCCGCGGCGGCACGGCGGCCACGCTGGCCTCTCAGGCGATCGGCGCGGTGCTGAACCATATCAGCTATACGGGCCGTAACGAGGGCGGTTATGTCGATCTCGAAAAGGGCGTCAATTACGACTGGACGAAGGTCAACTTCCGTCTGGGCAGCAGCATCAATGACAGCACCTATTTCAACATCGGCGGCTATTACGATGTTGGCCACGGCATTCTTCACGCGCCCTATAATGTCAGCAATTCCTATGCCATCAAGGGCAACATCACCAAGGAATTCGCCGACGGCAATGGCTATATCCGCATGCTCTTCAAGGTGGCCGACACGCAGGAGCCCACCTATGGCGGCTGCGTCAGCTCGGCGCGTCTGACCGGCACCAGCGTGTCGAACATCGGGCCTTCCGCCCTGTGCGACGCTCGCAAGCAGGCGCCGAACTATTCGGTGCTCAACTCCAGCGTGCTCTATGCCGATGCCAGTGGCAATGTCGCGCGCCAGCCGGTCAATGGCATCTCCACCAATGAAAAGATGCTGCAATTCCAGACCCATTACGATTTCGGCAATGGGCTGGTGCTGGATGACAATGCCCGCGTTGCGCGCATGAAGGGCAATTTCAACGTCCAGTTCTATGGCGCGACGCCGACATCGGGCGCGGTGCCCGCCGGTCAATCGCTGATCTATGCCAATGGCCCCAATGCGGGCCAGACCTTCACCGGGGCCTATGTCAGCGCCAGTTCGGCGGTTCACACCAATATGAACCATATGGATCATATCGCCAATGATCTGGCGCTGAGCTACAAGCATGACTTCGGCGATCTCAAGAGCAACCTGAAACTGGGTTACCTCTATTATTCACAGCGCATCGCCGAAGACTGGCACTCGAACAGCTCGATCAATGAGGCGACCGGCGTCAATCCGGCTGAACTCGATCTGGTCAGCGGGCTGAACGGCACGGGCAATCTGCTGTCCGCAGGCGGCCAGACCGGCTTCAATCAGGGCTGGAACCAGCAATTCGACCTGACCTTCACCGACAATGCGCCCTATGCCGACCTCAGCCTCGATCTGGGCCGCTTCAACCTCGATGCCAGCGTGCGCGAAGAGATCTTTTCGGGGTCTGGCTGGGCGCAGGGCAGCACCGGCAATACCGTCAGCACGGCCCGCATCACGCAGATCGATCCGCGCACCGGGCAGAGCGTGGTCACCGCGCTGCCGGTGCTCGGCTATGATGGCACGGTCAATGCCGTCAACTTCAGCGAAAGCGCCACCAACTGGTCGGTCGGCGCGCTCTACAAGGCGACGGACAAGCTGTCGGTCTTCACCCGCGCCTCGCATGGCACGCGCTTCAATGCTGACCGCCTGACCAACAGCACGCCCTCCTATTTCAACCCCAATGGCACGCTCAGCTCGGCAGGCCTTGCCAATTCGGCTTTCCCGGTCGATCAGTATGAAGTCGGCATGAAAAACCGCGGCGGTCTTCTGGGCGGCCATTACACTGTCGAGCTGACCGGATATTACTCGAAATACAGCATCTCCTCGCAGGAGATTTCTGATACCAACTGCTTCAACATTCTGGGCATCCACGAACAGACCTGCATCATCGCGGGCAAGTACAAGGATCTTGGCCTCGAACTGTTCAGCACCTATCGCCGTGGCGGTTTGAACATCGTGCTGTCCGCCACCTATGATCACTCGCGCGTGGCGGCCAGCCAGAATTCGCCTTTCCTCAAATCGCCCAACATTCCGGATCTGACCTATTCCGCGCTGGTCAGCTACAACCTCGAGAAGGCCGAGCTGGGCATGAGCGTGAACGGCCAGACCAGCACGCTGGGCGGCGATGGCAACACCTATGCGGGCTCCGCCCTGTTCGGGCTTTTCGCCAAATACCGCCCGGTCAAGCATATCCAGGTCGGGCTGGACATCTACAATCTGTTCAACAGCTACGCCACGCAGGGCGCCGCCGGTTTTGTCACCGGCACCACCGCTCTGGTCAATGCGGGCGTGGCCCAGGGGCGCGCGATCAAGGGATCGGTGCGCTTCAGCTTCTGACCCTGCGGAAATCCCGCGACAGACGCAGGACAGGTGATACACTGCCGGTCAAACGGCCCGGATCACCTGTCCTGATCGCGGACAGACAGACCATGGAGGCTGCGGCTGCGCCCCGGATCACCGGGAGGCAGCCGTTCCCCCCAGAAGCCGAGGCAAGAGGGGAAAGATGATGCAGGCGACGCGCCAACCGCAGCATGATCGCGCCATTCGTTCGATCGTCATCGTCGGCGGCGGCTCTGCCGGTTGGATGACCGCTGCCGCTCTGGCCAACAGCTTGCAAGATGGCTGCGCAATCACGTTGGTCGAATCCGAGGAAATCGGCATCGTCGGCGTGGGCGAGGCGACCATTCCCACCATCCGCCTGTTCAACGACATGCTCGGCATCGACGAGGCCGAATTCGTCAAGGCGACCCATGGCTCCTTCAAGCTGGGCATCCAGTTCGTCGACTGGTCAGCGCCGGGCGCACGCTATTTCCACCCCTTCGGCAGCTATGGCAAAGCCTTCGACACGGTCGCCTTTCACCAGTTCTGGCTCGCGGAACGCCTGAACCACAACATCGACAGCATCGACCCTTACTGCATGGCCTGGACCCTGGCCGAAGCGGGCAAATTCGCCCCTCCCTCGCGCGATCCGCGCACGGTGCTCAGCACCTATGACTATGCCTATCACTTCGATGCCGCGCGCTATGCCGCCTTCCTGCGCCGCTATGCCGAGGCGAAAGGCGTCACCCGGCTGGAGGGCAAGGTGGCCACGGTCACCCAGCACGGCGAGAGCGGCTTTGTCGAAAGCGTCACGCTGGCCGATGGACGCATCCTCCCCGGCGACCTCTTTATCGACTGTTCGGGCTTTGCCGGCCTGCTGATCGAAAAGACGCTCAAGACCGGTTATGAGGACTGGTCGCAATGGCTGCCCTGCGACCGGGCGGTGGCCGTCCCTTCCGCCTCCACCACGGATTTCCTGCCCTACACCCGCTCCACGGCGCGAGAGGCCGGATGGCAATGGCGTATCCCGATTCAGGGGCGGACCGGGAATGGCTATGTCTATTCCTCGCGCTTCACCGATGACGACACGGCAACCCGGCAATTGCTCGCCTCTCTGGATGGCGAGCCGCTGGCCGACCCGCGCCCGCTGCGCTTCACCACCGGTCGGCGGCGGCAGGCATGGAACCGCAATGTCATCGCGGTGGGCCTGTCGAGCGGCTTTCTCGAACCGCTTGAATCCACCGGAATCCATCTCATTCAGGCCAATATCTCCAAATTGCTGGCCTTTTTCCCGGACCGGGATTTCGACCCGCTGGTCACCGCCGAATTCAACCATGTCGCCGCCACGGAAAATGAGCGTATCCGCGATTTCCTCGTGCTGCATTACCATCTCAACCAGCGGGACGAGCCGCTCTGGCGCTACACCGCAACCATGCCGATCCCCGATACGCTGGCCACGCGCATCGAGCATTTCCGCCGCTATGGCCGCCTGATCAGCCGTGACATGGATCTCTTCGGCCCGGCCTCATGGACGGCGGTCCATATCGGGCAGGGCAATCTCCCCCTCGCCTGCGATCCGCTCAAGACCTATCGCACCGCCGATGGCGCCGCATGGCTGGCCCGCTTCAAAAGCGCAATGCAGGCGGAAGCCGCGAAGGTGGGCAGCCACCGCAGCTATGTCGAAACGCATTGCAACGCCCGGGAAAGCACCGCCCTTGCCAGCGCCTGATGCAACAGTGCAAAACTGGTTGGCCAAGGCCCGCCTGCATCGACAGGCCGAGGAGATGGCCGAGGCCGAACAGGCGCTGGAAACGGCCCGCAGGCTGGCGCCGCGCGATCCGCAGGCCGCCTTTCTCTACGCCCAGATCCGCTATGAACGCGGCTATGACGCGGCCCCGCTCTTCGCCCACGCGCTTGCTCTGGCGCCGGGCAACCGCGACGCCTTGCGTAATCTGGCGCTGGCCGACGCCTCCTCAGGCAGGATGGCGCAGGCGCAGGAGAGACTTGCCGCCGCACTGGCCCAGACGCCCGACTGGCTGGAAGGCCAGCGCATTCTGGCCTCGCTGCGCTACACGGGCGGCGAGGCGAAAGATTATGATGCGGGCTATCAGGCGGCCCTTGCCGTGCTGCCCGCCCATCCGGGGCTGTGGCTTGGCCTGTTCGCCTGCGTGGCGCAGCATCGCGACTGGCCCCGCGCGGGCGCCATTCTGGAGAAGGCCGCGCAAGCCTTGGGCGAGACGAAAAATATTCTGGCCGCCCGGCTGTTCATGGCCGGAGAAACCGGCGACATCGCCGCCAGCGAACATCTGATCGCCCGCGCGCAGGCCCTGAACGACGATTTCGTCCAGATGGCCCGTCTGCGCCACCATCTGCGGCGGGGCGCCTATGGCGAAGCGCTGGCCGTGGCCCTGCCGCTGACCGCTGGACGCAATGCCGGGCAGGTCTGGCCCTATGTCTCGACCCTGTGGCGCCTGACCGGAGACCCCCGCGCCGCCTGGCTGGATGGCGATCCGCCCCTGATCGGCACTTATGATCCCGGCCTTTCCGCAGAAGAGCTGGCGGCCTTGGCGGAGGCCCTGCGCGGCCTGCATCTCGCGCATTTGCCCTATGCCGAGCAATCCGTGCGCCACGGCACCCAGACCGACCGCTCGGTGCTGCTGCGCCATGAGCCGATCTTCGAACGGACCCGCGCCCGGCTGATGGCCAGTGTGCGCGAGCATATCGCAGCGCTGCCGCCGCCGGACCCGAGCCACCCCCTGCTGGGGCGGCCGCGCGACGCTTTTGCCATCGCGGGCAGTTGGTCGGTGCGACTGGGAGCGGGCGGCCATAATGTCACCCACTCTCATCCGGCAGGCTGGCTCTCCAGCGCCTTTTACGTCAGCCTTCCGGACCCTGCGGCGATGGGGGCCCCTCCCGCCGGCCATCTGCACCTCGGCGCGCCCCCGCCGGAGCTGAGGCTGGATCTGCCCCACTATGCCTCTCTTGCCCCCACGGCAGGGCGTCTGGTGCTGTTCCCGAGCACCATGTGGCATGGCACGGCGCCGATTGCCGGCGGGGAGCGGCTCAACATCGCCTTTGATGTCATCCCTCGCCGAGCGCCGGATTGAGATCGCCAATTGCAAGGGCCCGCCATGTGGCGTGCGCGGCGGATCGCCACGCCTGGCCAAACCGGCAGCAGGCCAATAAGGCCACCCGAGACGAAGAGCGCTGACCAAGCTGCCCTTCCGCGCCAGCAGTCGCATCGTCGAGAGCTACCATAGGTTCATTGCCCAAAGCATGGCTGGCACTGCAACATTCTTCACGTTGCAGCGCCAGCCCTACCCCTGAGACAACTTAGTCAGCCTTCAGGTTTGTCCGGTAGAATGAGGCCAGCCTCGACCACGGGATGAGGCCCACACGATCATAAAGATCGACATGACCCGCTCCCGGCACGATGATCAGTTCCTTGGGCTGGGCCGCGCGCTTGTAGGCATCCTCGCTGAACTCGCGGGAATGCGCCTGATCGCCGGTGATGAACAGCATCGGGCGCGGCGAGATCGTCTCGATGCCGTTGAAAGGATAGTAGTTGGTAAAACGCGGGATGCTCGAAAGGATCGGACGCGTAGTCAGCTCCGGTGGCCCGCCCTCCGGCGTGAATTCTCCGCGCGGCGTGCGGTAGAAGTCGAAGAACTCGCGCTGAACCGGCGGCGTATCCTTGTCGAGCTGCAGCACCGTGCCATAGCCATAAGCCCGCTTGCCGCCGGTGAATTCGGCATAGCGCTGCCGGGCGGCCCGAGCGATGAACTGCTTGCGCTGCTCCAGCGTCTGGGAATGGTTGAGGCCGTCTCGGCTCGCGGCGCCCATGTCATACATGCTCACGGTCGCCACCGCCTTGATGCGCGGATCGATCTTGGCCGCGCTGATCACGAAACTGCCGCTGCCGCAGATGCCGAGGATGCCGATCTTCTCGCGGTCGATGAAATCGCGCGTGCCCATGAAATCCACGGCGGCGTTGAAATCCTCGGTATAGATTTCCGGCGCCACCAGATTTTTGGGCGCGCCAGCGCTCTCGCCCCAGAAAGACAGATCAAGCGAAAGGGTCACGAAGCCCTGCTCGGCCAGTTTCTGGGCATAGAGGTTCGAACTCTGCTGGCGCACCGCCCCCATGGGGTGGCCGACGATGATCGCGGCATGGCGGACGGCAATGTCAAAATGGCCCGGCATGAACAGCGTGCCGACCACCTCCATGTCATACTGGTTCCGGAAGGTAACACGCTGGCTGGTCACGGTCTGGCTCTTGTAGAAATTGTCGGCGCCGTGGCTCATGTCCTGCGCGGCGGCGGGGGCGGTGTTCATGGTCATCATTCCTGCGGTTGCCAGGGCGGCGAGAAAGCGGCGGGGCAACCGCATCCTCATGCTGCCGGTTTCGGCCGTGGTTTTGCTGTGCTTCATGGCAGGTTCCTGGGTTCGGATTTTGGGCTGTCGGTTGTCAGGCCGATTGCTGCACGGAGAGGGACGGTGTGGCGACACGGGCTGTCACGAAGGCCATCAACGCCGCCGCGATCAGGGTCATCGCCGCAAAGCCGAAAGCTCCGCGATAGCCCCAGGCGTCGAAGAGCAGCCCTCCGACAATCGCCCCGAGCATGATGGCAAGCTGGATGATCGCGACCATCAGGCCGCCGCCAGCCTCGGCCTGATGCGGCATGGTCTGGCTCAGCCAGGTCCACCACGCCACTGGCGCCGATGTGCCCAGCAATCCCCACAGCACCAGCAACAGGCCAACATTCAGAGGCGTGCCCCCGATGCTGGCCAGCCCGAGCGCGATCCCCGCCATCATCAGCGGGATGAGGATCAGCAGACTGTAGAGGCGTGATGACAGCACCATGCCGATCAGAACCGTGCCGAGGAACCCGGCCACCCCGAGCCCAAGCAACAGGGCCGAGATCAGCGTCGCGCGCCCTCCGGTCACGATGTCCAGAAAGGGGCGCAGATAGGTGAAGAGGGTGAACTGGCCGAAGAAGAACAGCGCGACCGCGATCATGCCGATGGCGAAAGAGCGATGGCTCAGCAGCGCGAAGACCTCACGGGCCCGGATCGCCGGCTTTTCCGGGGGAAGCGCGGGAAGACTGCGCCATTGCCAGACAAAGGCGAGTGCCGCGAGTGGAACGACGCAAAAGAAAGCTCCGCGCCAGCCGATCAGGCCACCCAGCAGGCTTCCGAGCGGCGCGCCCAGCGTGGTGGCCACCGCATTGCCGCCATTGAGCAGGGCAAGCGCTTTGGGCACAGCCTCTTGCGGCACCAGACGGATCACGATGGCCGCAGAAATGGACCAGAAGCCGCCGATTGCGATCCCCAGCAGGGCACGCCCCGCCATCAACACCGCCGCATCGGGCGCCAAGGCCACCATCACACCCGACACCACCATCAGGGCGGTGAAGATCAGCACCACCCGGCGCCGATCCACCGCGCCGATGATGGTCGAGATAAACAGGCTGGTCACCAGCGCGAAGAAGCCGGAAATGGCAATCGACTGCCCGGCATGCCCCTCGGAAATCGCAAGATCATGCGCGATCGGGGTCAGCAGGCTGACGGGCAGGAATTCGGATGAAATCAAAATGGTCGCGCAGAGCGCCATGGCGATCACGCCGCCCCACGCGGGCGCCGCGATCCTGCTGCCGGATGTCGGCATGGTGAACCTCATTCTGCTGGGCTGAATTCTCCCTTCCTGTTTAGGGCGATCCATGATCTATTATTAGACATCTAAATTTTCTGATACTGATTAGGAATCATAATCAATGGCGCGCGACACGCTCAGCGACATCACCGCCTTCGTGCATGTCGCGCGTGAGCGTGGTTTTACCAGGGCGGCAGGCAAGCTCGGCCTGACGCAATCCGCGCTGAGCCAGATCGTCAAGAAGCTGGAAGACAGGCTGGGCGTGCAGCTGCTGGTCCGCACCACCCGGAGCGTTGCGCCCACCGCGATTGGAGAGCGCCTGCTCCAAAAGGTCAGCCCCTATCTCGACGGGATCGAGGCGGAACTGTCTGCAGTCAACGACATGCGTGACAAGCCTGCGGGGACGATCCGCATCAGCGCATCGGATCATGCCATCAACGAGTTGCTTCTGCCGAAACTGGCGGATTTCCTGACAGCCTATCCCGACATTCACATCGAGATGATCACCGATTATGGCCTGATCGATATCATCAACGAACGCTATGACGCGGGCGTGCGCTATGGCGAATATCTGGCCAAGGACATGATTGCCGTGCGGATCGGGCCAGATGCGCGGATGGTGGCCGTGGCATCACCGACCTATCTGGAACGCTGCGGCCGCCCAGACAGCCCTGCGGATCTGCATGCGCACAATTGCATCGGCCTGCGCCAGGCGTCCGGGCGGATCTACGCCTGGGAGTTGCAACGGCAAGGCGAGCCGGAGATCAAGGTCCAGATCAGCGGGCAACTGATCTTCAACAACAACTATTCCTGCCTGAACGCAGCTCTGGCCGGGCTGGGGCTGGCCTTCCTGCCCGAGGATCTGGCCGAACCCCATCTACGAGCAGGCAGGCTGGAGATCGTGCTCAATGACTGGAGCCTGCCGTTCCCGGGCTTCTACCTCTATTATCCTGCCTTGACGCAACCGTCGCCCGCCTTCTCTCTGCTGGTCGAAGCACTGCGCTTTCGCTGGCTTGATCCGGCAGCATCGGGAAGCGGAACCCGCTGACAAAACGGCCATTCGCGGCTCCGATTGCGCGCGTTAAAAGCTGCCTGTTGTACATCTATCTTCGAAGGCGATGAATCACAGGCCTATCGAGATTTGCCGCTTTCACACCCCAGTTCCCTTCGCCGACAGCGCGGGTAGTTTGACTGTTCATAGCTTACGTCGCCGCACCAGCCCCGTCCCTCACTCACGCAACCAATCAGCCCTCAGGGGCGATGGTGATGCGCATCCCCTCCACGGCCTCGCTCAGGCGAATCTGGCACGAAAGGCGACTCCCCGGAAGGCGATACTCGCTTCCGTCGAGCAAATCCTCTTCATCCCCAGTTATGGGTTCCAGCTCGGCCCCCTCAACATAGACATGGCAGGTGGCGCAGGAACAACAGCCTCCGCACAAAGCCATCAACTCATCAACCCCGGCCATGCGAATGGCTTCCATCACGGAAACGCCGGGCGGAGCCTGCACCGGCATGTCCTGCCCCGCGCGGTCGACAATCGTGAAACTGATCATACATTCCTCATAGTTCTCGCCGCGATCGCAGATGGCGGCAGCATCCGGCCCCGGCCTGGCAAAGCCCTTGCGCTCCGGCCGGGATGTCAGGCGTTACAACCGCTCGCATGCACCGCGGAAAGCATCGAGGATGGCACTCCCCATCACCCGCGTGCCAACAACACCGACATGACCTTGAGGCGCAATGTCCCCGGTCCGCAGCCCCTGATCGAGCACCTGCGACACGGCGCGTTCCAGCGCGGCGGCCAGATCCTCGCGCTCCAGCGAATGGCGCAGCAGCATCGCAAGGCTGCCGATCATCGCGATGGGGTTGGCGATGCCTTTTCCCGCAATGTCGGGCGCCGAACCATGCACCGGCTCATACAGCGCGGGCAGCCTGCCCGCCGCATCCCGCACACCCAGCGAGGCGGAGGGCAGCATCCCCAGCGAGCCTGCCGCCATCGCCGCGACATCCGACAGCATATCGCCGAACAGATTGTCCGCGAGGATGACGTCGAACTGTTTGGGCATCCGCACAAGCTGCATCGCGCAATTGTCGGCCAGCAGGTGGCGCAGATCGACACCGGCATAATCCTCGCGGCCCATGCGCGTGACGGTCTGGCGCCACAGCAGCCCGCTCTTCATCACATTGCTTTTCTCGACCGAGGCCAGCCGGCCCTGCCTTTTGCCAGCCAGATCGAACGCGACGCGGGCAATGCGCTCGATCTCGTCCTCGTCATAGCATTGCGTGTCGACCGCGCGCCGCCGGCCGTTCTCCAGCGTGACGATCTCCTTCGGTTCGCCGAAATAGACGCCGCCGGTCAGTTCACGCACGATCATGACATCAAGCCCCTCGACCAGCTCGGCCTTGAGGCTTGAGGCACCAGCCAGCGCCGGGGGGCAGATCGCCGGACGCAGATTGGCGAAGAGATCCATCTCCTTGCGCAGCCGCATGAAGGCCACTTCGGGGCGCAGCGCATAAGGAACGTGATCCCACTGGTCGCCCCCCACCGCACCGAACAGCACGGTACCGCAGCGCAGCGCCTTGGCCATGGTCGCATCGCTCATCGGCGCGCCGATGGCGTCATAGGCGGTGCCGCCGGCCAGATCGCGCTCGGTGCGCACATCGGCAAGGCCGGTCTCGTTCAAAAAGGCAATGATCGCCTCGGCCTCGAGCATCACCTCATGGCCGATGCCGTCACCGGGCAACAGCAGGATGTCATGCGGCATGGGCGGTCTTCCTTGTGATGAATGGCAGGCTCAGCCAGCCGGGGCACTCGCCGCCGACATGGATGGTGTGCTTGCCCCGGTTGATTTTCTCGCCGAAGCCGATGGCTACATCCGAAGGCGGGATCGAGCTGCCCTGGATCACCAGCAGCAAGGTTTCCCCCGCCAGGAAACGGGTGGAGGTGGGGTGAATCTCGACCGTCACCTCAACGGGCACGCCGGGTTCGAGGGGAAGCTGGCGCTTATGGGCCAGCACGGGGCGGAAGGGCGTGCTGGCGGGCGAGAGTTCGCGATGCGAGGCCCGCAGCCAGCCCCGGCTGACGATGTCATTGGGGTTGTTGCCGCTCTCCCCCAGGAAGAACACCTCATCGCCCTGCGCATCCAGCTTCTTGAGGCCGACGAACAGGTCCGCGTCATCCCCTTCGTCAACGGACACCCACAGGCGCAGCGAGCAATGGCCGACCAGATCGACGTCCTCCTCGAAACGCAGCGCAAATTCGGCACGCTGGGGGCCTTCGCCTGAGCCGGTGCTGTCGTAGCTCTGGCTGGCCGATTCGGAGATCGGCGCTCCGACCAGCGCACGATCTGCGCCAAGGTGAAAGTGCTGCTGCCCCGCCTGCGGCAACGGCCAGGATGGCCCGGCCACCGGTACCCAGTGGCGCAGGCTGGCAAAGACCTTGCCGAACACGCGCGGCGTCTCATCCCAGCCATTATCGATGCCCTTGACGACATGGTCGAAGAACCGGCGCTGCAACGCCAGCCCGGCATCGTCGTAATAGGCCGCCCATTCGGGATCGCGATGGATGTACAGCCATTTGTCCGCAGCGCCGATGGCCATGAAATTCTCGAAGGCATCGCGCGTATGCTTGGCCTGATCCGAGATCGAGCCGCCGATCAGCGTGGGCACGCTTACATCGGGCAGCATAGCCAGCAGCGCCAGCTTTTCGGCATGATAGGGGGCGTCTATCAAGCGGGGCGCCCCCGCGATATCGGTGAAGGCGCGCATGCCCTCGGCATGGGCCGGGTCGTTGAGCGAGGGAATCGTGAAATTCTCGAAGATCCAGCGCGACATATAGGTGTTGGGAATGCCGCCCAGATAGTCTGAGCGAAAACGGTCGGTTCGCGCATCCCAGGGATTGATCGCACACAGGCCGCGCGGGCGCAGCGCCGCCAGAAAATACTGGCTGGTGCCCAGATAGGACACGCCCGAGGTCGCCACCTTGCCATTGCACCACGGCTGGTCGGCCACCCATTCGACAATGTCGCGATAATCCTCGAAAGCGGCCAGCGAGAAAGGCTTGGCAATGCCCGGAGACTTGCCGAAGCCGCGTGCGTCGACATGAATGACGCCATAGCCATGCGCGCACCAATAAGCCGGGTCGGGCCCCTCGAAGGTGGCCTCCTGGCTGAAGCGCATCACGCCCAGATGGGTGTTGGCGATGGGATCGAAGACCGCGTAGTGCTTCTGATGCTCCTCCTTGCGATAGATCGTCATCGCGCAGATCATCGGCACCGCGCCATCATCGGCAGGCAGATAGATGTTGGCCGACAGCAGCGTCCCGTCGGCCAGCGGCACGCCATGGTCGATCATCCGCCGCAAGCCGGGTTGCGCCGGAGCCAGGGCGACCGCGAAATCGCGCTCCCTGCTGTAATGCGGACTGTCCGCTCCTTCACGCATCGCTCTCATCCTTGTTGATTGCACGCAACCTCACACCCCAGCCGTGCCGGGGTGCTGGCGGTGATGCAGGTTTATCGTGTCGCGTCAGCCGGCGGCGAGCCGGGCCAATCGTTCGAACGTGGCGCCCACCGCGCCCAACGCATCGCCGGGCATCAAGGCATCCTTCATGTCGGAGATACGGTGGATCGCCAGCTCGACGGCCTCGGCATCCAGCGTTGCCGGATCGTCGAAATCCACGCCCCGGCTCTCGACGCTGCACGCGCGGGCGAAATGGCCGCCGCCAGCGATCAGCACCTCGCCATGCCAAGGGCAGTCCCCGCTGGCCAGCCAGACGACGCCCGGCGCGACCAGCGCGGGATCGATGAAAGGCCGCATGGCTTCGGGGAATGTGCCCTCGCCCATGCGCGTGAGGGCGAAAGGCGCGACGGCGTTGACATGGATGCCATGCTCAGCGGCCTCCAGCTTCATCGCATGCATCAGCCCCAGCACACCCATCTTGGCCGCGCCATAGGCCGCCGCATCGAGCTGCCCATACATCCCGACCTGGCTGGTGGTCATCACGATGCGGCCCCCGCCCTGCGCCACCATATGCGGCCAGGCCGCGCGCGAAACGAGGTAGCTGCCCAGCACATGGACCGAAAAATGCGCCATCATCTCATCGGCAGGCGTCTGCGAAAAGACCTGCTTGAGCATCTGGCCGGCATTGTTGACCACGACATCGATGCGCCCCCAGCGCTCGATGGCGGATGCCACCATGGCCTGCGCATCCTGCGGATCGGCGACATTGCCGCCATGGGCGATGGCCTCCCCTCCCGCATCGCGGATCGCGGCGACCACCCCGTCGGCAGGCAGGTCGCCGCTTTCGGCATGGCCGTCGAGCCCGTGATGGGCGTCATTGACGATGACCTTCGCCCCGCGCCGGGCGAAATCCAGCGCATAGGCGCGTCCAAGGCCGCGCCCGGCGCCGGTCACCAGCACGACCTGACCATCGAAGCGGATCGGCTTATTCGGCAAGGTAGCCTCCATCGACCGGCAGCGTGTGCCCCGTGACCCAGTCAGAAGCGCGCGAGGCCAGGAAGCGCGCCGGGCCGACCATCTCTTCAGGGCCGACCATCCGCCCCATCGCCATCTTGCCCACCAGCCAGTCGCCAAAGGACGGGTCCAGTTCGCCCGCGCCCAGCGCGGTGAGGAACCCCGCCGGAGCGATGCCGTTGACGTTGATGCCATGGGGCGCCAGTTCCAGCGCCAGCTGGCGGGTCAGGCTGACGATCGCGCCCTTGGAGGACATGTAGGCCGCGACCTGGGCGGGCCGGGCGCCGCGAATGCCCCAGACCGAGGCAGTGAAGACGATCTTGCCGCGCTTCGCCGGTTTCATCGCCTCGATCGCTGCCTGAGCGGTGATGAAGGCCCCGTCGAGGTTCACGGCATGGACGTTGCGCCAGTTGGCCAGCGTCATGTCGGCGGCGGGGCCGGCCTTGCCGGCGATCCCCGCATTGATGAACGCCGCGTCGAGACGGCCATGATCGGCCATGATCGCCGCGATGCCTGCGCGCACGGCCTGCTCGTCGGTCACATCGACCCGCGCAACACTGACCGGCAGGCCCCGTGCCTCGGCCTCGGCCGCCGTTTCATCCAGCGCGGCCTGCGCCACGTCCCAGGCGATGACATGGGCGCCCGCTTCGGCCAGCCCCATCACCACGCCCTTGCCGATGCCCGCCGCGCCCCCGGTAACGAGGATGGCGTGGCCCTTGATGTCGAACAGATCGATCATGGCTGGCTTACCTTCCGTGAATGCGGTCGAGAAAGTTACCGATCGCGCGATTGGCAAGATCGGGGGCCTCAAGATTGGCGGTGTGGCCGACCCTCGCGAATTTGTGCATCGTCAGGTCGGGGATCTCCATCACCATCGAGAGCACACGTTCGAGCGGCAGCGGCACATCCTCCTCGCCATGCAGCATCAGCACCGGGCAGGCAATCTCCTTGAGGCGCGGGGTGTAATCGGCCTTATGCGTCCAGCTGGTGCTCTGCGCCCATACGGCGCGGGCCGGGATCAGCGTGGCCCAGCGGTCGATCCAGTGCTGCACCAGCGCCATGTTGTTGGCATAGGTCGTCTTGCCGAAGCAGAAGGGGGCCGACCATTCGGCAACCGCGCGCGAGACCGGGCCATCGACGTTCAACTCGTCGAACTTGGCGCGAAACGCTTCCTTTTCCGCATCGGGATAGTCCACCGCCATCGTGTCGATGAAGATCGCCGCCTTGCAGCGGTCGGGATAGTTGAGCGCGAAATTGATCGTCGAGAAGGCCCCCACCGACATGCCTGCGGCGACGAAATGCTCCAGCCCCAGATCGTCGGCCAGACGCAGCGTATCGGCGGCCAGATCGTCGAGGCTGTGCGCGGCGGGCACCTCTTCGAGCAGGGCACGGCTGTTCTGGGCGATCACCCGGTAGCCTTTGGCCGCCAGATAATCCATTTGCGGCGCGAACATCGTGGCATCCATCAGCGTGCCATGGTTGAAAATCACCGCTGGACCGGTGCCTTTCTCAAGATAGCGTGCGAAACCGGCCATGCGTGTACTCCTCTTGATCGGTGGTCAGGTGGCTCTGCCGGAGTGCTTACCCTCCTGCGGCAGCCTTCCGGCAGAGCCTTGCCCGCTGCGACCCGCGGGCGGTATCGGATGTCCGGCGTAGGGCTTAGAAGTGATAACCCGCCGAGATGGTGAACCATTGCGGCGTGCCATAGGCCGCCTCGGTGCAACCGCACACCGAGGTGAGATCGACCAGCGTCACCAGATAGCGCTTGTCGAAGATGTTGTTGGCGGTGAAGTTCAGGTCGAATTTGCCGGTCTGGTCACGCCAGCGGACCGAGGCACCGACGAGCGAATAGCCCGGGATCCACTGGTTCGAGAAGTTCTGGTTGTTGGTGTAGGTGCCCGACTGATAGGTATAGTTGCCCGACAGGATGATGTCGCCCTTGGCCAGCGCGCCGGGCAGCGTGTAGGATGCCACCACCGCGGCCTGCTGGTGCGGCGCAAAAGGCGTGTCCACCGTCTGTTCGGGAAGCCCGGACGACACCTGCACATTCTTCACCTTGGCACTGAGCAGCGAGCCGGACATGTCGATCTGGAAATTGGGCACCGGCTTGAGGGTCAGGCTGCCTTCGACGCCGTAATTGCGCGCCGGCTTGTTGACCACATAGGTCACCAGCCCGCGTGAGGAATAGGCCTGATAGTTCTTGTAATCATAATAATAGGCTGCCGCATTGAAGCGCGCCTTGCCGCCCCAGAACGTCAGTTTCGCCCCGGCCTCGTAAGCGATCAGCGTTTCGGCGCCATAGGGTACGGTGTAATTGTTCAGATTGTTGCCCGCGAGCAGCACGTTGTAATTGCCGCTCTTCACCCCGCGATTAACGCCCGCGTAAAACATCGTGTCATGATCGGGCGACCAGACAACCTGCGCCTTGCCGGACCACAGGCTTTCGCTGCGGCTGTTGTGATAGTCCTGATTGAACGAATACAGGAAATGGGCCGGATTGGTGTCGATGACATAGGGATCGGGATTGGTGTAGGCCGCCTGCGAATAGTCGAAGTCCTGATGCTCCAGCACACCGCGCAGGCCGCCCACCAGCGACAGGGTCGGCGTAATCTTATATTCGATCTGGCCGAAGAGCGAGCCCGAGCGGTCGTTGAGATGGGCAAAGTTCACCGTATCGATGCCCGTGGCGCTCGCGCCGAACAGCCCCGCATAGAGCGAGTTCACCGGCCCCTGCAGGCCGACATTGAAGTTCGAGACGATGTCGAGCAGATACAGGCCGGTGCTCCAGGTCACGCGGTCGCTCGCCCCCTGAAGGCGCAATTCCTCCGACCAGTTCTGCGCGTGGCCCTTGCTGCCGAAATTGAGGAAGTTGGAGGGCGAGGCATCGGCATCGAACAGCGTCTGCGACCAGAAGCGGCGATAGCTGGTGATCGAGATCAGATGCGTGCCGCCGCCCAGATTGTAGTCGACATGGATGTTGGCGTCGTTGCTGTAGGAATAGTCCTGATTGTCGCGCGCCAGATCGGAGGCGATCTGCCGCTTTTCGATGTCGGGCGGCGTGAAACCGAGCGCGTCGGTGGGGACAAAGACCGTGTTGGTAACATTGCCCGCCGCATTGGTGACCGCGCGGCTGCCGATTTCGCCATAGGCCGCGTTCGAATAGCGCTGGCGGTTGATCGAGCCCATGAAGCGGATCGAAAGATCGCTGTTGGGGCGGTATTCAAGCTGGAGGCGCGCGGCCAGATTGCGCTTCTCCCCAAGGTCATGACAGCAGGGCGACACGGTCGATGTCGTGCTCTGCCCGGCCACATTGCGCCAGTAATCGCCGTTGCGGTCGAACAGGAAGGACGCGCGCGCGCTCAGCGTGTCGCTCAACGGGCCGCTCAATGCGCCCTCGAAGCGCGCCGTGCCATAGCTGCCATAGGTTGCATTGGCATAGCCGCTCAGATGCTCGGTCGGCTTGGCGATGACATAGTTGACGAGGCCGCCGGTGGCATTGCGCCCGAACAGGATGCCCTGCGGCCCCTTGAGCACCTCGACACGCTCCATGTCATAGAAGCCGAAGTTCTGCCCTTGCAGATTGGGAATGTAGCTGTCGTCGAGATAGACCGCGATGGGGCCCTCGGCGATTTGCGAATAGTCGTTCTGCGTCACGCCGCGCATCGTATATTGCGCGTTCTCGCCGCCCGAACTGGCGGAGATCGACACACCCGGCGTCAGCTTGGCGATGTCGGTCGAACGGTTCAGCCCCATCGATCGCAACGCGGCGCCCCCCAGCGCAGTGACCGCGATCGGGACCTTCTGCAGGTTTTCCTCGCGATGCTGCGCGGTGACGACAATCTCGCCAACGGCAGCCTCCGGCGCGGCGGCGGGCTGGGTGGCGGTTTCAGCGAAAGCTGGCGTCACCACAACAGCGGGGGCCAGGAAAGCGGTGGCCAGCGCCGTCGTCATTGCAACCCCGGACGACAGGCGAACATTATGACTGTGAAACAGGTTCCTCATTGTTATTGCCCTCTGCTTGATAGTCTCCGATCTCTCCCGCAAGATCGTTTTGTCTTGTTCTTAAAGGAAAGTTGTAATGCTCCGGGCGGTCAGCACCGATTGGGCGAAGACGATCTTGCGCCGCGCCAGGCGCAACTGCCCGTCGACCCGGCGCAGCACATCCTCGCGCGCGCCATGATAGACGTCTTCCTCCACCTCGAGCCGCGAGCGATAGAGGAAGAAGGTGGAGCGGACCGCGATCCCCTCCGCGGTCTCCGGCCCAGGCTGGATGTTGGCGATCAGGCGCGACATGCGCGATGGCGGCACCTCAGCCCAGGCGCCTGGAAAGCCCAGACGCGCGACCCGCATGCCCAGCGTGGCGCGCGTGTCGTCGAAATAGGCCGATTCATCGGTAGCGGCGATGTAATGCCCGGCCCGGTGGCGTGCCTCGCGGCTTTCCACCACCGGCGCCCAATAATGGATGTCATCGGTCAGCAGGGCGAGCCAGCCTTGGTAATCCTGTGTGTCGAGCAGGCGTGCTTCCTCATACAGGAACTGCTCCACCTCATGAGCCAGCGTCAGGCGGGCGAGAAAGTCCGCGCTCATTGGCCGGCCTCCTTGCCGGGGCGACACGCGGCGGCGACCTGAGCAGGCGCCGGCGGCTCCATCGCCATCAACTCGGCCCAGCGCGTGTACATGTTGCGCTGGTTGATGTCGGAGCTTTTGTTGTCGAGACGACCGGGAATGTCGGGCCTGGTGTGCTCATGCCCCATGCCCATCTGATAGTTGGCCAGCAGGCCGCGCCCGGTCGGGCTGAGCGAGGAATAGGTGGTCTGCGACCAGTTATCCATGTCGTCCTGCTCCCACGTCCCCGCCGGGCCCTGACGCAGCATGCAATGGCGGCGCAGCATCTCCTTGATCTCGGGCGGCATCGCCCTGTCGACCAGGGTGAGATCGCGCACCTCGGTCTTGAGCGGCCCGCGCGGGTGCCAGATGTGCAGGCTGGCGAAGGGGAATTCGATCGAGAAGTTGGGGAAGATCGTGGCGTGGACAGGCGTCAGGCGCTTGCCGCGCAACTCACCCAGCCTGGTGACCAACTGATCCTCGATGGTCTGAAGATAATCGTCGACACCGGCCAGATGGCCGTAACCGCCCCGGGCATCCTCCTCATCGGCCAGCCACATGCCCACGCCGTGACCGTTCTGAAGCGCAGCCTGATATCCGAAGGGCTTCTTCACGCGCCCCCCGGCGCCTTCCAGCCCCGGCACGCGCATGATCGAGGTGTGCGTCGCGGCGGCATGGTAGCTGTCGCCCACGAAATTCTCGGCCGCATGCTTCCAATTGGTCGGGATGATCCAGCGGCGCATGCCGCCGACCAGTTCCGTGCCGCCCTCGACACGGTCGAGGATGCAGTCGAGATAGAAGGTGGCGTCGCCGAGGAACTCCTCGAGCGGCTCCACATCCGGGTTCCAGCTGGCGAAGATCAGGCCCTTGTAGGTTGCGACCCGAGGGGCTTCGAACAGGCCCCAATCGGCCGGATCGATGCCGTGACGGTAATCCGTCTCCAGCCCCGGCACGACCTTGAGCGCGCCGTTCGATCCATAGGACCAGCCATGATAGGGGCACAGGAACAGTTTGGCGTTGCCGCGATCGGTGCGGCAGACAGTGCCGCCGCGATGGCGGCACATGTTGAGCAGCACCTTGATGCCATCTCCGCTGCGCGTGACGATCACGGGGTCGGCGCCCATCCAGGTGGTGAAGAAGTCGTTGGGCTGGGCAATCTCGCTTTCATGGCCCAGGGCGAGCCAGGTGCGGCGGAAGATACGCTCCATCTCCGCATCATAAATTTCCTGATCCGAGAAGATCCGGCGATCGACAAGCCCATGCTCACGATCGACCCATTTCCATGGTTCGATGGCCAAGGTCACCCCCTACAATGTCGCACAATATAGCTCAGCGATCGCCATTAATCCGCGATTATCGCCGTCATGAGCGAAAGATTGTCGTACACTTTGATTCGCGTCAAGGACGAATGTTGAGATTGTCGTACAAAGTGGCTAGAGGACGTATAACGAGGGGAAATCATGACCGATCGCGACTTTGCACAATCACCAAAAACCGGAGGCACCCTGGCCCTGACGCTGGTGGAGGAAATTTCCCGGCGCATCACCCTTGGAGAATACCGCCCCGGGGAACGTCTGGTCGAAGCCGATCTGGCCGCTCAATTCGGCGTCGGGCGCGGCAGCATCCGCGAAGCGCTGCGCCGCCTGGAGGCCAATCGCTACATCCGCTTCGAACCCAACCGGGGGGCGATGGTGTCGCGGCCGACCTCCAAGGAGGTGACTGATATGCTTCGCATCCGCGGCGCGATCGCGGGGCTGGGCGCACGCGCCGCCGCCGAACGCATCGATCAGCCCGGGCATCGCGAGATTGTCGCACAATTGATCGACGACATCGTGGCGGAACGCCAGCGCGGCGACCCCATGCTGCACCGCAAGGACAATGGCCGCTTTCACCGCGCCGTCAATGACATGTCGGGCATCACCGACATTGGCGACCTGATGGATCAGGTGAACATTCCCATGCTCTACGAGATATATTTCCGCGATCTGACCACGGAGCAACTGCTGGTCAATCTGGATGACCATTTCGATCTAGCGCGGGCCATACTGGCCGGTGATGCCGATGCCGCCGAAGTGATCGCCAAGCGACACATGCACCGTATGATCGAGCGCGCCAACCAGATCGCGGTTCGATGGGGGGAATAAGCTCACACCCGCAGGCAATCTTAATCAACGTCAGCTATAATATTTATCGGTTCTCAAAGCCGCCGCTCCGGTTTCCACAGCAAACCCGACCATCAACCCTGAGCGCGGGATTCCGTTTTCCGCCAGCTCTCCAAGGGTGCTGGCCAGCCAGTAAGGTCTTCCCCGCAGGAAGCAGCTCAAGGTTGCGCTCTGCGATCTCGTCTTAGCTAAGCCCATCGATACGATGAGCGAGAAAAAGGATTTAGGGCCAGGACTCGTTGATCACAGCCAGAAGAGCACGGTGGCGGCCAGCGCGGAGGGTGGAGAAGACCGTCGGGCAGCGATCGTAGCGGGTCGCGACGCGGCGCCAGTCCTTGAAGTGGCCGAACATGATTTCGATGCGGCAAGCGCCGTTTGCATCGGCGCTTGTCGTATTTGACGGGCATGGAGCGAGATTTCCGGCCCGGAATAGGGCTTGATGCCCTTTTGCTCGAGCGCATCCCGGAACCACGCGGCGTCATAACCCCGGTCGGCCAGCATCCACTGCGCCTTGGGGAGGTCATCGAGCAAGGCCGCGGCACCAGTGTAATCGCTGATCCGGCCTGCCGCGATAAAAAAGCTCAAAGGGCGGTGGTTGGCATCGGGGACGGCATGAAGTTTGGTCTTCATGCCGCCCTTGGTCCGCCCGATCAGGCACCCAAGCCCCCCCCTTTCTACGCCAAGGCTGGAAGCCGTGCGGTGGGCCTTGAGATAGGTTGAGGCTCAGCCTTCTGGACGGACAGTCCCTCCATCATCCGGGTGAACACGCCCATCGCGCCCCACCGTTTCCAGCGGTTGTACAATGTCTTGTGTGGCCCGTATTCCCTAGGAGCATCACGCCAGCGTAGGCCGTTACGATTGACGAACAGATCCCGCTCAACACCCGCCGGTGATCTCCCCGGGGCTTGCCGGGGCTCTTGGAAAAATAGGGCGACAGACGCGCCATCTGCTCATCCGTCAGCCAATACAGGCGCTCATGCTCAGTCTCCTTGCGGAGCCTGAATTACATCGTCAGCGACCAATAATGGGCCTGAGCCCAGCATCCTTACGCTGGCTCCGGCCTGAAACGCTCAAACCAGTCCACCGATATGCTTCAGCGGCTGCAGCACGATGTCCGCGATGGCCGAAGATCCGACCTTGAAGGCGACCTGATAGTCCGGATCCGCGACCATGTCCCTGAACGTGGAGCGTTGCGGATACTGGACGAGTACAACGGCATCCCATTCCTCGGCTTGCCCTTCGGTCAGGACCGCAAGGCCATCGCCGCCGAACAAGATCTTCGCCCCGAAGCGCTCTAGGATCGGCTTGGCCATACCCAGATAGTCCAGATAGCGATCACGGCCGCCATCCGGCTGGAAGCGGATGAGGTTGAGCATCACGACAGGGGCATCGTCCGGTTCGGCGAAGAACGCTTCGAGGGCGACAGGGGACAGGGCAACCATTCAAATTTCCTTCGATGTGGCACTTCGCTCGGAAGCGTGCTGCACCTCATAGTCTGTTTGCGTGTCAGAAACTGTCAGCAGCGAGCGCCAGTCGCGATCCTGCTGCTGCCAGCGCACCATGACCGATTGGCGACGCCCGGGGTATCGCTCCTGCAAAACCGCCTTCAGGTTAAGACGATCGATGCGGAAATGACGGAAGGCCGATCGTTGTTCGCACCAGGCCGCCAGGATGCGAACCTCGTCGAAATAGACAATGGCGATCGGCCAGATGGTGCGGTCCGACAAGGCGCCGTGGGCGTCCTCATAGCGAATGTCTACCTTGCGCTGCCGGCGGATGGCATCGCGCAACAAAGCGGCCTCTGGCGGGTCCACACGCCTTGACGCCGAAGCAGCTGGCGCGAGCGCTGGTGCCCCCCCGCCTGTCTCGGCAGCATTGCTTCTCGCGGACAGGATTTTCGCCAATGCGCTCTCACTGGAGCGCGCCAAAGCAGGATCGGCCCGCTGCTGCACCCACGCCAGCCCCAGCGTCAGCGCGTCCAGTTCGTCGGGTGAGAAGGCAAACTCGGGAAGGAAGAACCCCTGCCTCAGGCAATAGCCAACGCCCGCTTCCCCCTCAATGGGCGCTCCTAGCGAGCGCATTGTTTCGATATCTCGATAGATGCTCCGCTGCGAGACACCAAGTTCGCTTGCCAGTTCAAGCGCCGTGACTGCCATTCTGCGTGCACGCAGAATGGCGATGAGTTCAAAAAGGCGGCTCGTTCTCGACATGAGAAGCCTCTTACCCGAGCATAACCACCATCGCTATGGCGTTGCCCGACGCTCTTCTTCTCCACCCTCACGCTGGCCGCCAACGTGCTCTTCTGGCTGTGATCAACGAGTCCTGATCCTAGATTTGAGCATATGTCAGGATTTATGACACAATTTTCTTGGGGGCGTAGCTAACCTGCTTAGCACCCTGAGATTTACGGCCTAGCTTTGGCGGCGATCATGATGATTTCCACCTTATAGCCCGGATCGGCCAGCTTCGCCTCGCCGGTGGCGCGGGTGGGCGGGGCGCAATCGGCAACCCAGGCGTCCCATGCCGCATTCATCTCTTCGAAATCGGCCATATCGGCCAGCCAGATGGTGGCCTGAAGCAGATGGTTCTTGCTGCTGCCGGTGCGCGCCAGCAGCGCCTCGATCTCGGCGAGCGCCTCTTTGGTCTGCGCAGCGACGCTCTCACCGGGCGTGCCGACCTGCCCGGCCAGATAGATCGTGTCGCCATGGATGACGGCCTCGCTCAAACGCGGGCCCTGATCGATGCGGGTGATGGTCATGAACTGGTCCTCGATGGAGATGGTGTAAGCCGCGCCTATGCGCGATAGCGGCTGATCGCAAGATCGGCGGTTTCGATGGCGGGGCGACGGCCGCTCATCAGATCGGCGATCACATGGGCCGACCCGCAGGCCATCGTCCAGCCCAGCGTGCCATGGCCGGTGTTGAGGAAGAGGTTGGGGATCTTGGTGGCGCCGATCACCGGCGTGCTGTCTGGCGTCATCGGGCGCAGGCCGGACCAGAAGCTGGCCTTGCCAAGATCACCGGCGCCGGGGAACAACGTGCCGCAGCTGTGTTCCAGCGTGGCGCGGCGCGCTTCGGGCAGGCTGTTGTTGAAGCCGGAGATTTCCGCCATGCCACCCACGCGGATGCGATCGCCAAGCCGGGTGATTGCCACCTTGTAGCTTTCATCCAGCAGGGTCGAAACCGGCGCACGCTCCGCATCGGCGATCGGCACGGTCAGCGAATAGCCCTTCACCGGATAGACCGGCAGACGCAGCCCCAAAGGCGCCACCAGCTGCGGCGAGAAGCTGCCCATGGCGACAAGAAAAGCATCTGCGGCAACATCGCCCTTGCTGGTGCGGGCATGGGTGACGCGCCCGCCCTGCTCCACCAGCCCGTGAATGGCGGTATCATATTGGAAACGCACACCCTGCGCCTCGGCCAGTTGCGCGAGCGCATTGGTGAATTTGAAACAGTCGCCGGTCTCGTCATTGGGCAGGCGCAGCCCGCCCGCGATATCCGAAGCGCTGGCGGCCAGCCCCGGTTCCACCGCGATGCAGCCCGCGCGATCCAACACCTCGAAGGGGACGCCGTCCTGCTTGAGGACGGCGATATCCTTCGCCATGCCACCAAGCTGCTTTTCCTCGCGGAACAGCTGCAGCGTGCCCTGGCTGCGCTCGTCATAGGCGATGCCCTGATCCTGACGCAGCGCGATCAGACAGTCGCGGCTGAATTCGGCCAGGCGCACCATGCGGCTCTTGTTGATGGCGTAATCGCGCGCATTGCAATTGCCCAGCATGGCGGTCAGCCAGCGCAGCATCGCCATGCCCAGCCTGGGACGCAGGATCAGCGGCGCATGCTCCATCATCAGCCAGCGCAGCGCCTTCATCGGAATGCCCGGCGCGGCCCAGGGCGAAGCATAACCGGGAGAAATCTCCCCCGCATTGGCGAAGCTGGTTTCCAGCGCGGGGCCGCTCTGGCGGTCGATCACCACCACCTCATGCCCGGCCTGAGCGAGATACCAGGCCGAGGTGACGCCGATCACCCCGCTTCCGAGAATGGCGATTTTCATGGGGCGATGCTCCGGGTGGTGGCGGCGCCGGTCGCGGGCAGCAGAACCCGCTGATAGCGGCGGCCAAGTTGGGTGAGAATTTCGTAGGAAATGGTGCCAGCGTCGGTGGCCAGCTGGTCGAGGCTCTGATGCGGGCCGATCAGCTCGACGGGCGCGCCGGGATAGAGCGCCGCCTCCGGCACATCGGTGACATCGAGGGTGATGCTGTCCATGGACACGCGCCCGACGATGGGCGCACGCACGCACGCGATCCATGCCGCGCCCTTGTTGCCAAGGCAGCGCGGCAGGCCATCGGCGTAACCGACGGGGATGGTGGCAATTCTGGTTTCGCGCTCCGTATGGAAGGTCAGGCCATAGCCGACGCCCGCGCCTGCCGGGATGGTTCGCAGCTGCGCGATGGCAGCGTCCAGCGCAATGACCGGGCGCATCGGATTGGGACCATCATGCGGCGCGCCACCGTAGAGCCCGATCCCGGCGCGCACGAGATCGAAATGCTCCCGCGCATGAAAGGCCCCGCCGCTGTTGTCGAGCGCGAGCGGAAGGCCGGGAAAACGCCGGGCGATCTCGTGAAAGCGCCCGGCTTGCAGGGTATTGGCCGGATCATCGGCGGCGTCGGCGCAGGCCAGATGGCTGATCAACAGTTTTGGCTCGATGCCATCGAGCAGGGCGGGGTCGGCCAGCAGACTCTCCAGCTCATCGGCAGGCAGGCCCATGCGCGACATGCCGGTATCGACCTGAAGCACGGCAGGCAAGCGGCGGCCCAGCACGGCAGCCTGCGCCGACCAGCGCGCGATCTGATCGAGCGAATTGAGCACCGGAATGGCGCCCAGCTGCGCGCAATGCGCCTCTGTGCCCGGCATCAACCCATTGAGGACATAGAGATTGATGCCCGACGGCAGATCTGGCGCAAGCGCCTCGGCCTCGCCCAGCACGGCCACGAAGATATGGCGGCACCCTTGCGCGATCAGCACCGGCGCCACCACGCTCGCGCCCAGCCCATAGCCATTGGCCTTGACCACCCCGCCGACCTGCGCCGGAGCGACAGCATCACGGATCAGGCAATAATTCGCCGCCAGCGCTTCCAGATCGATCGTCAGACGTGCCCCGCCTATCATAGCGCTATCCCCTTCTCGGGGTCATTGTATCGCACGACCATTCAAATAAGTTGCGAAACAGCCGCATGATCGATTAAAAATCCCTGCCTAAAACACCATCTATGCGAGATATCCGCAGATCATGCCATCCACCCTCGACGATCTCGACCGCGCGATCCTGCGAATCCTGCGCATGGATGGCCGCCGCCCCAATGCCGAAATCGCGCAGGCCGTGTCGCTGTCGCCCTCGGCCTGCCTGCGCCGCATCAGGATTATGGAAAGCCGCGGCGTCATCGCCGGCTACACTGTGGTGATGGGGCGCGAGGAGGAGGAAGACCGCGGCGTCGATGTCGTGGTGCAGGTTACGCTGGACCGCCAGACCGAGGACTATCTCTCCCGCTTCGAACATGCCGTGAGGCAATGTCCGGAGGTGCGCGAATGTTTCCTGATGACAGGGGATGTCGATTACTGGCTGCGCCTGCGCATGGAGAGCGTGGCCGCCTATGAGGAAATCCATGGCGAGGTGCTGTCGCGCCTGCCGGGGGTGACGCGGATCAGTTCCAGCTTCGCCATGCGCGATGCGCTGCGGCCCAAACGGGGCCGGAAGAGGGATGTATCCTAGGTCTATCTGGCGTCGACCCGCACCGTTGCGGGCCTGCCCGGATGATGCGGGTTGATCTCTGAACAAAGGGCTGGCGGCAGGCGACGCCGTCTTGCCGAAACCTGATGACCGCCATGCCAAGACGCTGCGCAGGATCAGGCACCCTGTATGCCAGCCACAGCATCATCGGGCGACCAGACCGCGAACCGCGTCATGATCTGCTGAAAAAGATCAGATGCCAGATGGCCCGCCAACCACCCCTTGAGATGAGGCAGAGCCTGAGTGGCGAACCAGTCCGGCTCGACAGCGGCAAACTGGCGCACGAAAGGCATGATCGCCGCATCCGTCAAGCCCCGCTCCGCGCCACACAGCTGCGCCGCCGAGCGCAAACGCTGGTCCAGCTCTTCCAGAAACGCCAGCCCTGATGCGCGATGGTCAAGATGATCGTCATCGTAGCGCTGCGGGTACTTATAGCGGTCAAGAGCGTGTTTGAACGCGCCGTCATTGGTTTCGACCAGCTGCTCGTCATCACGCTCAAGCCAGCCTTCCGGATCATGCTGGATCAGAGCCCAGCGCATGATCTCCAGACTTTCGTCGATGACCTTGCCGTCGGTCAGCATCAGCACCGGGACCGTGCCCTTGGGGGATGCATCGAGCATGGCTTGAGGCTTGGCCGACAGCTTGACCTCGCGCAGCGCGAAAGGCACCCCGCTGATCGACAGCGCCAACCGCGCCCGCATGGCATAGGGGCACCGCCTGAAGCTGTAGAGAATGGGCTGGGCCGAGGTGGTCATATCACTGCGCATGGCCAACACCGGTGGCAAGCAGGCGACCCATAGGCAAGCCTGTTTTGAGCTGGATCGGCAACCATTGACACAGGAGGCATAAAGCTGATCCCGGCATCTCCCTGTTAGCAGCTGCTGATATGTCGGGGACCATGGGCCTTGACGGTTGTCCCGCCTGCTGGAGACTTTGGTATGTCCGGCTCCCGGAAGAACAGTTCAGCGAGCGGGGGCGGATCTGCAACTATGACATCGAACCATTCAATTTCTTCCCACACAATCAAACAATCTGTTTTCAGACTTGCTACCCAGCGCTGAGACGGCGGGCTTCCGTCTTCGCGGAAACCCGCCTGACCCATCAGGGTTTTGAAGCGGCCGTCACCATCAGCACCGCCAGCGCCAGCGTTTCCGTCCCGGCGCGAATGGCCGGTTCCGGCACCGGTGCGAAGAAAGGCGAGTGGTTCACCGGCAGCGGCTTGCCTTGCGCCTTGTAAGCCTCGATCATTTTGGGATCGGTGCCTCCCACGCCAAAGAACACCGATTTCGTCACGCCCGCCGCAACGAATTCGGAATAATCCTCGCTGCCCGTACCGCCCGGCTTGGTGGCGGGCTCCAGCTTGACCTTATCCGCGCCCATCGCCGCGCCCAGCACGCCTGCCGCCTTCGCCGCCAGTGCGTCATCGTTCAGCACCGAGGCTGTGCCATATTTATGCACCACATCGGGCGCCGCAGCATGCGACATATCCGCCACCGCCTTGGCCGTGGTCGCCACGCCCTCGTTCAGCAGCTTGCGCACGTCCGGATCGAAAGAACGCAGCGAGAGTTGCAGATCGGCATGATCGGGAATGATGTTGGCCACTGTGCCCGCCTGGAAGGCGCCCACCGTCACCACACCGAACTTCTGGGGATCTTTCTGGCGGCTGATGACAGTCTGGATATCCTCCACGAAGCGCGCGCCCATCACCACGGGATCGATGCTCTTGTCGGGCATCGAACCATGCGCGCCCACGCCATGGAAGGTCACCGCCAAAGTGTCCGAGGCCGAAGTCACCACGCCCTGCTTCACAGAAACCTCACCCAGCGGCGTCGGCCCGACATGGGCGGCAAAGGCGTAATCGGGTTTGGGGAATTTGGTGAAAAGACCATCGTCCAGCATGGCCTTGGCGCCCGAGATGATCTCCTCGGCAGGCTGACCGATGAACATCAGCGTGCCATGCCACTGGTCCTTCATCGCCAGCAGCGCCTGAGCCGTGCCCACCCACCAGGCCATATGACTGTCATGCCCGCAGGCGTGATCGGTGTAGGTCAGCTTGCCGTCCACCGTCTGCTGGGCCTTGCTGGCATAGGGCAGGCCGGTCTTTTCCTCCATCGGCAGCGCGTCGAGTTCGGTGCGCACCATCACCACCGGGCCGGGGCCGTTTTTGTAGATCGCCACCACGCCGGTCTTGCCGACATGCTCGATGACGGTGAAACCCAGCTTGCGCATTTTCCCAGCGAGGAGCGCGGCGGTGCGCTCCTCCTGAAAGCCGACTTCGGGGTGGCTGTGGATGTCCTTGTAGAGCGCATCAAGTTCGGGATAGTTCCTGTCCAGACTGGCATCGATGCGGGCCTTGGCAGCGACGGCATCGAAGGTCTGGGCACAGGCAGGCGAAGCCACCAGAGCGGCGGCAAGCAGAAGCATGGTCTTACGCATGGATGTTGTCCTCAAATGCCGACATGAAGATTGATGCCCACGGTACGGGGCTGGATCGAATAGGTGAGGCCGGTGTAGCCATAGCCATTGCTGACACCGACATTGCCGACCTTGTCGCCCACATTCTGGCAGAAGATGTAGACGCCCCAGCGGTCCTTCTCGACACCGGCGCGCAGGTTGACCGTCGCGTAATTGCCATAGGCGGTGTAATAAGGATCGGTCTTGCGGAAGGTCGACTGCATCGCGCCGGTGTAGGCAAAATCCGCGCGGATCATGCCGTTCAGCGCCGGGCTAATCGCCCAGTCATAGGAGGCCGAGGAGGACGCCGTCCAGGCCGGCGTGTTGGGAATCAGATCGCCCGCCTTGCCGGTCGAGGCCGTCACCAGCACCGCCGCGTTGGACTGGTCCTGCGTGAGGCGCGCATCGGAATAGCCCGCCGCGCCCGTCAGCGTGATGCCGCGCATCGGCTTGGCGGTGATGTCCACCTCGCCGCCGCGAATACGCGCCTTGCCCGCGTTGGTGAGGAAGGAATAGAGCCCGTCGGCGGTGCGCGCCGCGGTCTGCATATTGCTCCATTCCACATCGAAGATGGCGCCGTTGACGATCAGGCGATTGTCCAGCCAGCTGGATTTCAGGCCGATCTCATAATTCCACAGACTGTCGGCCTTATAGGCCAGCAGATTGGCGGGCAGCACCGGAATGTTGTTCGCCCCGCCCGGACGGAACCCCTTGGAGGCCGTGGCATAGGCCATGATGCGCGGCGTGAACCTGTAGCTGATGTTGGCCTTTTCCAGCCAGCCATTGGCCGAGGCCTGCACGGCGGTGTAGGGCGCGGCGATGCTGCCGGTGTAGACGCTGCCCAGATAGGACTGGCCGCTGGTGGTCTTCTGATAGTCGTAGTAGCGCGCGCCGCCGGTGACGGTCAGGCCGGGCAGCGGCTTGAGCGACACCTCGCCGAAACCGGCGACCTGCCGCTCATCGGTCTCGACATAGCGGTAGGAGAAATAGCGCAGCGGCTGATAGACCGCGCCTGTCGCAGGATCGGCGCTGACGGTCTGGCTGTCGATATGGTCGTGGCGCTTTTCGTAATAGGCGCCCACGGTCCATTGCAGCCAGGCGGGCATATGGCCGTCAGAAGCGAGGCGGACTTCGTAATTCTGCGAGCGTACATAGGCCGGCTGATAGCCGATGGCCGGAAGCTGGGCGAGGCCATTGCTGCGATAGGCGCTGAACTGCGCGGCGGTGCAGGCGGTCGACTGGCCGTAATAGGTCGGGCAGGCGGCGGGGGAATTGGCATAGGCCTGCGTGCTGGGGGTGAAGTCATAGGCGCGCAGGAACTGATATTTGTAATAGCTGGCCGTCGCCGTCAGCGTGGCAAAGCCCAGAGCGCGGTCACCCTTCAGATTGTAGAGCTGCATCTTGCTGTCGAAGGGCAGCTGGGTGGGCGAATTGGTCTGGTAAAGGCCGACAGAAGGATACCAGCCCTGCTGATCCTTGGCTGTTGACTTCTGATAGGAGACGGTGCCCGTGATCGTCGTCTTGTCGTCCGGCGTATAGCCGATCAACCCGCGCACGCCCCAATTGGAGCTGTCATTGATGTTCCTGGTGCCGAACAGCACATTGTCGATCCAGCCGGGGCGCTTTTCGTAATAGCCCACGATGCGCACCGCCAGCTTGTCGCTGATGATCGGCGCATTGACCATGCCTTTGACGAAATATCCCATCGAACCATGGGCCGTGGTGGACACCTGCTCTTCGGTGGCGGCTTCATACTTCTTGGCATTGGGCTTGTTGAAGATGATGCGCAGCGTGCCCGCCATCGAGCTGGAACCATACAGCGTGCCCTGAGGGCCGCGCAGCACCTCCACCCGCTCGACATCGAAAAGGTTCATGTCGGCGGCGACACCGCCGGAATCCTGCGTGGTGCCCGAAGGACCGGTGACCGGCGTTTCATCGTAATAGAGGCCCACGGTGGCCTCGCCTGCCGCATTCACGCCGCGAATGCTGATGCGGCTCG
>NZ_BCZE01000070.1 GCF_001598555.1 Novosphingobium rosa NBRC 15208 | reverse complement strand
CCCCGCCTCGGCAATCGCGCGGATTGCCTCGGCCAGACGGGGATCCTTCGGGCCATCGCAGCCGAGCGAAAGGCCCAGATCCGCCGGGCCGATGAACAGGCAGTCCACATCGTCGACAGCGGCGATCTCATCGAGCCGCTCCATCGCCGCGCGATCCTCGATCTGGCACCAGATGTTGCTCCCGGCATCGGCGCTTTGGCGATAGGCCGCGGCATCGACCTGACCATAGCTGCCCGCCCGCCCGGATGGCGAAAAGCCCCGCTTGCCGCGACCATATTTGACCGCATCGGCGATCCCCTCGGCATCGGCGCCCGAAAGCGTGTGCGGCACCAGCACACCGCTGGTCCCCATATCGAGGCAACTGTTGATGAAAGCGGGCGCATGATTGGGAATGCGCACCAGTGCAGGCAGACCGATAGCGCGCGCGGCCCCCGAGGCCACATCCAGCGTATCGATCCCGAAAGGCGCATGTTCGGCATCCAGCACGACAAAATCCATGCCGGAATGGCCGAGCACCTCGACGGTCTGCGCGGATGTCGTCTTCACAAAGGTGCCGACAAGCGGCGTACCGTTCCTCACCCTTTCGCGGAACGCAGGCCCGTGAGCGGAAACAGACCGGGGCTGTGGCATCGCAAAACTCTCCTCTCGCTTCTCGGCGCTGGCGCAAAGCGGCTTATTTTTGGAACACCGTTTCGCAGAACAATACGAATCCGAGGATCGTCTGTCAAATCCTATTGCGCAAAGATGTATCGCATGGCAATATCGTGTTCTGAATTACGAAACGACAATCGCAAAACGCCAACGTGACCCGCATGTTCCCCGCCGGATCACGTGAGAGAGGAGATCAGCGATGTACGATCAGTCCGACCCCCGTGCGGCGCTGGCCGCGGCTGCGCCATCACCGAAACCCGCCGCGACGCAATTCGCCGCAGCGGAATATGGCCGCTTCTATGATTCGCCGCCGCAGCAGGATGATGCCGCAGGTCGCAGCTGGTATTTTCGCGGCCAGAATTTCGTCCTGCATTACATGGAAGCAAAAGCGGGCGCCGTGCTGACCCGGCAGGATCAGATCGACGAATATGCGCTGATGCTGCCCGACCCCGACAGCGAGGTGGAGATCACGGCTGGCGGGGAAACCAAAGTGGTGAAGGGCGGCCAACTGGCTTTCGTGCCGCCGGGCGCCAGTGCCATCCGCGTGCTGCGCGAAGGCCGGCTGATCAGGCTGGTGACGACGCGCTCCGCCGATCTTGTCGCGCTCTGCGCCAATGAGGCCTCCTATCGCGAGGCTCATCCGAACATTCCCCCGCTCGAAAGCTGGCCCGCCCCACGCGACGGCTATCGGATCAGGGCCTATCCGCTCGATGTCGCGCCAAGCCCGGGACGTTTCGGCAGCATCTATCGCTGCACCACCATGATGATCAACATGTTGGACGCTTTCGAGGGGCCGCGCGACGCCTCCAAGCTGTCGCCGCATTTCCACGATGATTTCGAGCAATGCTCCTTCGCGCTGGAGGGCAGCTTCATGCATTACATCCGCTGGCCCTGGACCACAGACCTCCATGCATGGCGCGAGGATGACAAGGAATTCTGCGGCTCGCCTTCCGCCGCCGTGATCCCGCCGCCGGCGATCCACACCACCCGCGCCATTGGGGCAGGCACCAATCAGCTGATCGATATCTTCTGTCCGCCTCGCCTCGATTTTTCGCAAAAGCCCGGCTGGATACTCAATGCCGATGACTATCCGATGCCGGGCGAGGCATGATCCGGCCCCTGTTCTTGCCGATGTATCGGCGGGGCTGCGAAAGGGAAAATTGTGCTATCCATCCGGTTTGCCAAATCGGTGATGGCATGGAAAGGGATACGCAAGGGGAATGACGGAAGATCGATCGGGGGTAAAATCCCTCAACCTGGCGCTGGATGTCATCGAAGCGGTGGCCTCCGCGGAAGAGGATATCGGCGTCACGGAACTGGCGGTCAGGCTGGGCCTAACCAAGGCGACCGTGTTCCGCCACCTCCAGACGCTGGTGGAGCGCAACTATCTGGCGCAGAACGCCCGCACGTCGCGCTATCGGCTGGGCATTCAGTGTCAGCTGCTCGCCCAGCTTTCGAGCAACCGGATCGACCTGCGATCCGCCTCGGAGGAGGTGGCGCAATGGCTGCGCGAGGAAACCGGGCTTTCGGTGGTGGTGTCGGCGGTACGGGCGCGCAGCGTGATCGTGTTAAGCACGCTGATGGCCAAATCCGCCTTGCAGATCGGCGTGCGGCCGGGCAGCGAATTGTCCTTGCACAGTTCGGCGCAGGGCCGGGCGGCGCTTGCTTTCGGGGCGCCTTCGCTCATGACCTATGCCCGCCGGCAAAAGGTCGAGCAGAACACCCCCTATACGATCATGGATTGGAACGAGCTGGACGCCAAGATCGCCCAGGTCCGCCTGACAGGATGGGCCGATGCGCCAGAGGAGCTGGCACTTGGGCTCAATGCCGTCGCCGCGCCGGTCTATGATGAAAGTGGCGATTGCGTCGGCACGATTGCCGTTGTGGGCCTGATCCAGAATCTCCCGCGCGCGGTCGATCCCGATGTGGCCGAGGCGCTGCTTGCCGCGGCCCAGCGCGTTTCGGCCAATCTGGGCCATGTCAAAACAGAGAAGGCCACCGCGATCAACGCATGAGCCGACTCACCGGAAGGACGCATCGTGGTGACAAGGTTGCGCGCACCGCTCGCTTGCGGGGCTGACGGGCCTGTCCCCGCCACGATCGTCTGGCAACAGGAGAAACAGCCATGAAGCTGCTGATCGTTTATGCCCATCCCTCGCCCACCTCCTTTAACGCCGCCCTGCGTGATGCTGCGGCGCAGGAGGCGGTCGCGCTTGGGCATGAGGTGCAGATTTCCGACCTCTATGCCTCGGGCTTTGGCGCGGTGGGCGGCCCGCAGGACTTTCTGGTTCTGGAAACGCCCGGGCAGTTCCATTACCAATCCGAACAGCGCGCCGCCGCGCTCAAGGATGGCTTCTCGCGCGAGATCGCGCAGGAACAGGAGAAGCTGCGCTGGGCCGATTGTCTGATGCTGCAATTCCCGATCTGGTGGGGCGGCCCACCGGCCATTCTGAAAGGCTGGATCGACCGCGTCTGCGCCTATGGCGTAACCTATGCGGATGGCACGCGCTTTGCCACGGGCCTGTTCCAGGGCCGCCGCAGCCTTCTGAGCGTGACGACGGGAGGAAGCGCCCGCCGCTTCTCCGACGAGGGCGAATATGGCGCCATGGAAACGGTGCTCTGGCCCATACAGCAGCTGTTTCTGGGCTATCTGGGCTATGAGCTGAACGCGCCTCTGGTCTGCTACAGCGCGCCCCGCATCGACGCGGCAGCGCGGGACGAGCAGATCGCCACTCTGCGGGCGCGCATCCGCAGCCTGCTCCACGATCCGATCGAGAGTACACCCTTGCCCTCTCCCCGCCAGTTGCTGGACTCGATCGGCGATCGCAGCTGGACATCGCAGGTCTGACCTGCGGGCCTATGGGCTCAACCAGGCGCCCCCATCACCGGAGATCACCGCCATGACAACAAGCAAGGGATCGACGCGCGATGCCTTCAAGGCCTTCGTGTCCTTGACGACCCGATGGATGGACAATGACGTTTATGGCCATGTCAACAACGTCGTCTATTATTCCTTCTTCGACACGGCGGTGAATCAGCTTCTCGTCAAGGCAGATCTGCTCGATGTGGAGAAAAGCGCGGAGATCGGCCTGGTTGTCGAAACCGGCTGCCGCTATTTTGCACCGGTGGCCTTTCCCTCTGCGATCGAAATCGGGCTGAGGGTTGCCCATATCGGCACCTCCAGCGTCCGTTATGAACTTGGCCTCTTCACGCAAGGGAGCGAATTTTCGACAGCAGAAGGCCATTTCGTCCATGTCTATGTGGCACGCGACACACGCAAATCCTGCCCGATCCCCGAAAAGATCCGCAGCTTCCTCAAGCAACTGACGGCGGAAGGCTGACAGGGCAACCCGGCTTCTCCATGATGGAGGGACTGCACCATGCGATTTGATTTCCATTATGGCCCCACCTTGCGGATGGGCGCGGGCAGCGCCTGCGATCTGGCGGAGATGCTGCCCCATCGCCGCATGCTGATCGTCACCGATCCGGGTGTGCGCCGGGCCGGATTGCTCGACGCGCCGCTGGCGGCCCTTGTGGCGGCAGGCAGGGAGGTGACCATCTTCGATGCTGTCGAAGCCGATCCCTCTCGCGAAACCGTGTTGAGCGCGGTTTCCACCGCCATGGAGGCCGCGGCCGAATGCGTGATCGGCTTTGGCGGCGGCAGCCCGATGGATGTGGCCAAGCTGGTCGCCTATCTCGCCCGGTCCGGGGATTCGCTCGATCGGATCTGGGGTGTTGGCCTCGCCACCGACATGCGCCTGCCTCTGGCACTGGTCCCGACGACAGCGGGCACCGGCTCGGAAGCAACGCCGGTCACGATTGTCACCGTTGCCGGAGGCGAAAAGCGCGGTGTCAGCAGCCGTCAGCTCTTGCCGGACTGGGCCGTGCTGGATCCCGAGCTGACTGTCGGCCTGCCACGATCGGCCACGGCGGCCACCGGAATCGATGCCATGGTGCATGCGATAGAGGCCTATACATCGGCCATCCTGAAAAATCCGCTGTCGGACATGCTCGCGCGGCAGGCCCTGCTCCTGCTCTCCACCCATCTGCTCACCGCCTGCGAGGAGCCCGGCAACATCACGGCCCGCGAGGCCATGCTGCTGGGCGCCCATCTGGCGGGCGTGGCTTTTGCGAACGCACCGGTGGGCGGGGTTCATGCCCTGGCCTATCCTCTTGGCGGGCATTTCCATGTCCCCCACGGCCTTTCGAACGCCCTGATGCTGACCCATGTTCTGACCTTCAACATGCCGGGCGCCAGGGCGCTTTATGCTGAGCTTGGCGTTTTGCTCGATCCCGCCCTTGCCGGATTGGGAGAGCAGGCCAAGGCGCAAGGGCTGATCGCCAGCCTGGAGCGCCTGATCGAGGGAAGCGGACTGGTGATGGGCCTGTCCTCGGTCGGCGTACGACGGGACCAGCTGGATCTCCTGTCCGATGAGGCGATGAAGCAACAGCGCCTGCTCAAGAACAATCCTGTCGCGATCACCCGGGAGGATGCCTATCGTCTTTATGAGGCCGCGCTTTAGACGATCGCCTCAGCAGCCCTGAAAACCGGGTCAAGACACGGCCCTGAAGCCCCTTGCCTGCCCCCGCCAACGCAGCAGGGGACAGGTTGTCCGTATGCACAAGCGATACGTTGTTTCAATTTTTTACGCAGAACTCATGATGGCTGTTGATTGTCTGTGTTTCGTATGGCAAACCATCGTATCGACTAACGATACGATAAACAGCCGCAACCTCGGACTGAATGGGAGAATGCGCATGGATTCCAAAGCGTTTGGCCAGACTTGCGCAGGCGCAATCGCCTGACGCGGCGCCCCACCCTCTGGTCATTGGCAAAAGGCGAAATTTCAAAAAACCAAGGTGCTGACAGACACGCAGGATTGCTCTCAACACCCTAAAAACCATCAAGATTTTCAGGAAAGGATTTGCCATGGCAAACTACGATGGACCGATTTACGATGCCCATGCCCATCTCATCTCGGACAATCTGGAAAAGTACCCGCGCTCCAAGCCCTTCGTGGAAGGCGATGCCGAAGCCAGCTTCTTCGGCCCCGGCATGATCGGCCGCCCCGGCGGGATGCATGGCCCCAACCCGAACAATGTGAAACCCACCGCCGAGCAGTTGCATGGCTGGATGGCCGAGCAGAATGTCGTGGGCATTGCCGCGGTCCAGAAGGGGCTCGTCTACGGCACCGACAACAGCTACATCGTCGATGCTGCGGATCTTTTCCCAGGCAAGATGCGCGCGGTCATCATCGTCGATCCGCAGGCTCCCGAAACGCCGCAGATGATCCGCGACGGCGCCGAGCGCGGCATCGTCGGCATCCGCTTCTTTGGCGTTGGCGTCAAGGATCGCAGCGTCTGGCTGAGTTCCCCCTCGGCACTTGAGGCCTGGACTCTGGCGAATGATCTGGGCCTGTTCGTTGATATCGAAGCACCGGCCCATGGTTCTTACGAACTGATCCCCGTTGTCGAGCAGATGGCCGACCGTTTCCCAACCTTACGGATCGTTCTCGATCACCTCTTCCTTCCCGATGTTCAAGCCAAACACTTCGGTATTGATCACCGCTTCAATGGATTCCGGAGCCGCTATAACATCACTTATAAATTTACGTCTCTCAACATGGATTTTATCCGCGAAAAGGGGATTGCCCCGGAGGCGGTGTTGAAACGCGCCGTCGATTTCTATGGCGCGGACAAGATCATGTGGGGATCGGACATCGGCACCTCCTCGGGAACCTATGCGGAAATGATCGCCCGAGCGAAAGATGCCACCGTCCTGCTCAATGAAGAGGAACGCCGCAAGGTGCTTCATGACACGGGCCGCAGGGTCTGCATCGGCTGAAGAGGATAAGGTCGGGACACGATACCCAAGCCAGACCCTCCTCGGGATCGCGGCGCTCTTCGGCGCCGTGGTCATCGAGCAGAAGGAGAACGCGCTGAGCACACGGTATCGGCAGCAGTCCATAATGCTTATAGGCTACAACTCCAGAATCCATTCCCACAGCCCCTTCTAACGCACATCGAGATCACAAGAAGGCTGTACAACCGCAACCCCGCCCTCGTTAACCAGTCTTATCGCCTCAAGCTTGAAGTTGCGGTTGAACTTCCTCTGTTTCATCGATGCTATCCGGGCGATGGAACACTTTGTCTTGGTGTCCATCAATCCGGCAACGGCCAGAGGTGCGTCAAGCGCTCTCAGGCTGGTTTCAAGTTTGCCTCGAATGTCATCGAACGAGAGATCCCAGGGATCCTTGCCTTGTGCGGCGAGCCACTTCCCGCCAATGCCCGCGACCACGGACAGGACGCCAAGGGTTGTCCCCACCCCGAGGATGAGCGACGATTTGAGGAGGGACGCGCCGAGGAACGAGACCACCTTGCCACCGCCCAGCCAGCTCAATATGGTCTTTTGGGATTTGGCGAGCGATTGGTCGGCCTGCTTAAGCGGCGCGGATGCGCTGGTCAGCAGGGCAACATATTTTCGCAAGAGCCTAGCCCGCTCCTCTGCCGCCGGCGAGAGTTCGCCATCGAGCTTCCCTCAGCTTTGCCTTCACCCTGCGCTTGGGCGTCTTGTTGCGCAACTGGAGCCCCAACTCATTGTAAATCCTATGAACCCGTTTCATGTTGATCGCCCAGCCTTCACGGCCAAGAAGGACATGTACCCGGCGATAGCCATAGCGAACGCGGGTCTCACAGATCTCCCGGATGCGGGCTTCCAGTTGAAGTACGTGGCCTGGCTGATGCCCGCCTTGCGACAGATATCCGCAACCGGCACGCCGTCGGCACCCTGCTTGAGAATTAACGCTTTCTGGGCGTCCGAAAATTGGGATGCTTTCATCGCTCTTGGCTCCTCCCAGCCAGGGAGATTACCGCGAAAACTCCAATCACGAATGGTTCAGTTTTCGGGGATCAGATCACTCAGGATCCGCACCGGCGGCGCCTATAATTTTTCACGCTATATGGATCTGGACGGAGAGGGCACGCCGGGGCGTGGCCTGTATCTGGGGCTGACCTTCAACGCGGCGCGCAGCAGCGTGAACAACATCAGCCGCTATTACGAGGCCCGCGCCTATATGCGAGGGCCCATTCCTGGCCGTCCGGACGATATGTTGTCGCTGGTTGCTGCCATGAACGGCTACAGCGCCGCAGCACGCGCCGCGAATGCCACCCCCGGCTTTTACCCTTATGCGAATACCCAAACCTATACCATCAGCTATGATTTTCGGGTGTTGCATGGTCTTTTTATGCAACCTGGCCTCAGCGCAATTTCCCATCCAGTTTACGATCAAAGGATTGGGACGACTGTGAATGGCTACTGAATGTCACTCTATTACTTTAAGTTTCGAAAATTCAGTCATATTAAATCTTTTTAACGAATTCAAAGAATATCATAAACGTGCGACTTTCGTCTTCAAATTCGACTCTTTCAATCCGCGGATGTTCAGACTTTCGATGCCCCCCCAATAGCGTACAATATTTTAGATTCTCTAAAAATCTGCCATTTAGCGATGCCGACCTGGTCGTCGAAAGCGGCTCTTTGTTCATCTGGTACTCCAGAACTGCCCCCTCCAGCGAAAGCGTCGCGGATCACCGCGCCCTTCTCCAAACCACGTCCGCCAGATCGCTCTGGGATCGCGAGTTGCTTTTGAAAGATCCTGCGGCCTCGCTGCCAATGGCGGCAGATGGTGCCAAATTTATCCAGCTTACGAAATTTCATACCGCCCACTCCCCACTATCTCTCTGGCAGCGGTCGCATACAGCTTGCGCCACCGCCTGATCAGAAAGCAGGGAGAGCGGGATGACTTGCTCTATTCAAACCATCATCTCCGACGCAATAGTAATCCGCCGCGACATTCACGCGCATCCCGAACTCGCCTATCAGGAGCATCGAACGGCGGCGCTCGTCGCAGATGCCCTGAACGCGCTGAGCATGGAGGTTCAGACCGGTATCGGCGGCACCGGTGTCGTGGGCACACTGCGTCGCGGCACCTCGTCGCGCAGCATCGGCCTGCGCGCCGACATGGACGCCCTGCCCTTTCAGGAAGAAGGCTGCTCTGCCCACGCCAGCACGGCCCCCGGCATTTTCCATGGCTGCGGCCATGACGGGCATACGGCCATGCTGCTGGGGGCGGCACGGCATCTGGCCACACAGGGGCACTTCGATGGCATCGTGCATTTCATCTTCCAGCCAGCGGAAGAAGGCCTCGGCGGCGCAAAGGCGATGATCGAGGACGGCCTGTTCGATCGCTATCCCTGCGATGCCGTCTTCGCGCTTCACAACTGGCCCGACCTGCCTGCGGGAACGATCCACACAAAACCGGGCCCGATCATGGCGGCGGGCGACAAGTTCGAGATCGTCATCACCGGCAAGGGCGGCCATGCGGCCCAGCCCCATCACACACCCGATGCGATCCTGACGGCGGCGTCGGTCATCACCCAGCTCAACACGATCGTCTCCCGCCGCGTGCCGCCCACGGAGCTGGCGGTGCTGTCCGTCACCAAGATGGAGGGCGGCCAGACTCACAGCGTCATGCCCGCACAGGTCAGGCTGACCGGCACCGTGCGCAGCTTCAATCCCGCGGTGCAGGACATCATCGAGGGCGCGATGCGCGAGATCGCCGCCGGAACCGCGACAGCCACCGGCACCGCGATCGAGGTGATCTACACCCGCTATTACCCCGCAACCATCAACGATCCGCAGGCGGCTCAAGCGGCCCTCGCCGCGGCCAGACTGGTCACGCCCGATGTGGCGGAGGCCCCTCACCCGGCCTTCACCTCGGAGGATTTCGCCTTCATGCTGCAACGCTGCCCCGGCGCCTATATCTGGCTGGGACAGGGCGAGGGGCAATCGCCGCCACCGCTGCACAACCCCTTCTATGATTTCAACGATGCCGTCATCGGCACGGGGATCGGCTGGTTCTCCGCTCTGGCAAGCACGCTTCTGCCTGCCGAATGACATCCCTCTCCCATCATCCGAAAGAACCCTATCCCATGTCAAAGCTGGCCATCACCGTCGACGACATCCGCAGCGCCGCCACGCAGATCGGGGGCGCCGCCGTCTACACGCCGCTTCTGGAGAACGCCGCGTTGAACAGGCTGGCCGGTCGCCGCGTGCTGATCAAGTTCGAAGGGGCCCAGCACACTGGCTCCTTCAAGTTTCGCGGCGCCTACAACCGCCTCAGCCGTATCGCGCCGCAAGACCGGGCCGCAGGGGTGGTGGCATGGTCATCGGGCAACCATGCGCAAGGTGTCGCCGCGGCCGCGCGCCTGCTGGGCATGCCCGCCGCCATCGTGATGCCCGCCGACGCGCCCCGCATCAAGATCGAGAACACCCGCGCCCTGGGCGCGCAGATCGTCCCCTATGACCGGTTGACGCAATCGCGCGAGGAGATCGCCACAGCGCTGGCGCAGGAGCGCGGCGCGGTGCTGGTCCCCTCTTTCGACGATCCCTTCATCATCGCGGGTCAGGGCACGGTCGGGCTGGAAATCCTCGATCAGGCGCGGGCGACGGGTGCCGCGATCAGTCAGCTCGTCTGCACCTGCGGCGGGGGTGGACTGATCGCCGGGATCGCCACGGCCATCAAGGCCACAGCGCCCACGATCGCCATCTATGCGGCGGAACCGGCAGCTTTCGACGATACCGCACGTTCGCTGGTCTCGGGCCAGCGGGAGAAGGTTGCGGCAGGCGCCAGCTCGATCTGCGATGCCCTGCTCGCGCCCAGTCCGGGCGCGCTGACCTTCCCGATCAACCACGCCCTGCTCTCGGGCGGCCTGTCGGTAACCGACGACGAGGTGCGCGCCGCGATGCGCTTTGCCTTCGAAACGCTGAAGCTGGTCGCCGAGCCGGGCGGATCGGTCGCGCTGGCCGCGCTGCTGCACGGCAAGGTGCCGCATGACGATGCCCCGCTGGCGCTGGTCATCTCGGGCGCCAATGTCGATCCGGCAGATTATGCCGCGATCCTGCAGGGGAGCGCCGCCTAGGGGCACGCCAAGGCATGTTCGACTGGAATGGCGTGTCAGAAAAGGTGATTTCGCTCGATGACGCCTCAAATGCGGATTCATATTCCACAGCCAGCCGATAGAGTGCCAGATCTCGACGCGGGGCGGTGACCATGCAGCACATCTTTGTTGCCAACCCGGACCGGAAACAGGTGGAACCGCCCTCGCCTGCGGCCCGCCATTTCATGCAAGGCATTGCGCTATGACCAAGCCCAGCCCCATCTCCTACTGGCTCGCCAGCGCACCGGACTTCACCGGCGGCGCGAAGGGTTCGCCCGAGGGACGGGTGGATGTCGCCATCATCGGCGGCGGCCTGACCGGACTTTCCGCCGCTCTGGCCCTGCGGCAGCGCGGCGCCAGCGTCACCCTGCTGGAGGCCGGCAAGGTGGTGGGCGAGGCCTCCGGGCGCAACGGCGGCCATTGCAACGCAGGCACGCATCAGGATCATGGCGCGCTTGTCGCCTCGCTGGGCGAGGAACGCGCCTCCGCCTTCTATCGCGCGCATTGCGACGCGGTCGATACGGTCGAGCGCATCGTGAGGGAGCAGGGGATCGACTGCGCCTTTCGCCGCTGCGGGCGCCTGAAACTGGCCGCCAAGCCGCAGCATTTCGAAAAGATGATGCGGGCGCATAATCTGCTGCATCCCAGGGTCGATCCCGATATCGACCTGCTCTCGGCCAGCGATCTCGAGCGTGAGATCGGCACCCATGGCTATCACGGCGGTCTGCTGCAGAAGACCAGCGCGCAATTGCATGTCGGCCAGTTCGGCGTCGGCCTGGCCGAGGCCGCCGCGCGCGCGGGCGCAAAAATCTTCGAGAACTGCACCGTGCTGGGCGCGCAGCGCTCGGGCAGCGGCTGGGCGCTGCGCACCACAGGCGGCACCGTCCATGCCTCGCAGGTGCTGATGGCCACGGGCGGCGCCCCGGCGCAGAGCGATTTCCGCTGGTTCCAGCGCCGCCTGGTCGGCATCGGCGCCTTCATCGTCGCCACCAGCCCGCTCGACCCTGCCCTGATCGACCGGCTGCTGCCGCAGCGGCGCAACTATGTCACCAGCCGCGTCATGGGCAATTTCTTCCGCCTGTCGCCCGACAACCGCCTCATCTTCGGCGGGCGGGCACGCTTCGCCATCTCGAACGCCAAATCGGACGCCAAGAGCGGTGTGATCCTGGTCGACACGATGCGCCGCATGTTTCCCGAACTGGCCGATGTGGGCGTCGACCATGTGTGGGGCGGCATGGTCGACATGACCGCCGACCGCCTGCCCCGCGCCGGGCAGCATGAGGGGCTGTACTATGCCGTGGGCTACAGCGGGCATGGCGTGCAGATGGCGGTGCATATGGGCCAGAAGATGGCCGACTATATGGGCGGCGACACCAGGGCCAACCCATGGGAAGACCTCGGCTGGCCGGCCATTCCCGGCCATCTGGGCAAGCCATGGTTCCTGCCCGCCGTGGGCCTCTGGTACAAATTTCAGGACGCGATCCACTGAGCCAAGGGCCCGTCCGCCCGCTTCACGCCATCAGCGAAGGACCATCGATGACCATGCTCACGCCCCCTGCTGCGCAGGCAGCCCCCTCTTTTGTCGATCTCCGGGCCTTTGCCGCCGACCTTCAGGCCGGTGAGCCCGTGCCGGACGACGGCAATCCATGGGCCTCCTCGCGCCGTCTGCTGCCCATGCCGCCGGGCCCGGTCACCATCGCCGCCCTGCGGCTGAGCGCCGGATCGGGCCATGCCGTCGCCACGCCCTTCGATGACTATGTCATCCTCCTCTCGGGCCGCCTGCGCCTGAACGATGGGGCCGAAACGATCATCGAGCCGTCCCGCTCTTTCGTGGTGCCCGCAGGCATCGCCTTCGACTGGCAGGCCGATGACGACACGGTCGCCATCGTGATGCGCTGCCCCGGCGGCACATCCGATACCAAGGGGCTGGTCAAGGTGGACATCGACGCCCCGCGCACGCCGTCCGCCCCGCCCGCGCCCGAGGTCCTGCTGACCCCGACGCCAGACTGCCGCAACCACACCGACTATCTGTCAGCGACTGGCGAGTTCAAGGTCGGCAGTTGGGACTCCACCCCCTATCACCGCTCCGCCATCGACTATGGGCATTATGAAATGATGCTGCTGCTCGACGGCGAGGTCGAGTTCGAGGACGCACTGTCCGACACCAGCGCCACCTTCCGGGCTGGCGACGTCTTCGTCCTGCTGCGGGGCGCAAGGTGCAGTTGGAAGCATGAAGGCTTCTGCTCGAAACAATATGCCATCTATCGCCCCGCCTGATCGCCAAGCACCTGACCGCCAAGAGGACCATGCCATGACCTTTCGCCCCACATACATCAGCTTCGACTGCTATGGCACGCTGATCCGTTTCCGCATGACCGAGATGGCGCAGGCTCATTTCGGTGACCGGGTCTCGGCGGAAAACATGCCGCGCCTGATCGAGGACTGGGCACAATATCGCTTCGACGAGACGCTGGGCGCATGGAAGCCCTACAAGCAGGTGCTCATCAATTCGGTCGAGCGTCTGTGCAAGCGCTGGGGTCTGGAATACGACGAGGCCTTTGGCGCATCCGTCTATGAAGCCGTGCCCACCTGGGGCCCGCATGCCGATGTGCCGGGCGGTCTGGCCCCCATTGCCGACAAGATCCCGCTGGTCATCCTCTCGAACGCCAGCAACGACCAGATCCAGCGCAATGTCGACCAGTTGGGCGCGCCCTTCCACCGCGTCTACACGGCGGAGATGGCGCAGGCTTACAAGCCGCGCATGCAGGCCTTCGAATATATGTTCGACCAGCTTGGCTGCGGACCGGAAGAGATGATGCATGTCTCCTCCTCCTTCCGCTATGACCATAACACCGCAAAGGATCTGCGCTTTGGCTGTCAGGTCTTTGTCGGACGCGGGCATGAGCCGTCCAACGCCAATTACCGCGATATCGAGATCCCGCATATCGGCTGCCTGCCCGCCGTCGTCGGCCTGTGATCCCGGTCGGGCGAGGCGCAGGCTTCGCCCGATCCACCCGCCATCCAACGCATAAAAAAGGGGGCTTTCCAGCCCCCTTTTTCACTTGGATGTCATCGCCTCAGAAATCGGCCACCTCGACCCTTCCCCCCGGCATGAAGCGCAACAGGCTGTAGTCCTGCGGATCGACGATCGGCGCCGCCCCCGTCGCCAGATCGGCAGCCAGATGGCCGGCCCCCGGACCGATGCCGAAGCCATGCCCGCTGAAGCCCGCCGCCAGGATCATGCCCGGCACCCCGGGCACCTCGCCGATCACCGGAACGCCATCGGGCGTGCTGTCGACATAACCCGCCCATGAGGCCACCACCGGCACCTTGCGCAACGAAGGCACCAGTTCGGAGGCCCGCTCCTGCGCTTTCACCACAGCCACCGCATCGACCTTGGCGTCGAGAATGCGCATCGCCTCCATCGGCGTGGGCTGGTCCAGCCGCCAGCGCGTGACGCCCTCATGCCCCGCGCGCCAGCCATCGAAGCCACCGGGGAACAGATTGCGCCAGCGCTTGGCGAACATCGGCAGGAAATCGCGATGGAAGCGCAGAAACTGCGGCGTGGGATCCACCCGCGCCCGCCCGCTGACGGCCAGCGTGTGGATGCCCTCGCCCCGCCGCGTGATCGCCACGGATTTGCTGAAGAAGGCATCGGGCAGATGCAAAGCACTGGTGGCCACCGCCGCGATGGTCTGACGCACCGCCGCCTGAGGAAAACGCACGCCAAGCTGATAGCAGAAGGACGAGGCCCATGCCCCGCCCGCCATCACCACCAGCTTCGTGCGGATCGTGCCCTTCTCCGTGACGACCGCGCTGACCGCGCCGCCACTGGTTTCCAGCCCGCGCGCGGCGCAGCCCTGATGGACACTGCTGCCCATCGCCATCAGCGCCTTGGCGGCGGCTGGCGCGGCCAGCCCCGGATTGGCGATGCCATCGGTGGGGGACCATACGCCGCCGCGCCAGCTCTTGTCGGTGAAAGCCCCGGCGCGGGCCATGGCCTGCTGCGCGTCGAGCATATGGGTTTCCACGCCGACGGTGCGGGCGAAACGGCCCCAATTGGCCCAGGTCTCCAGCTCTTCCTCATTGTTGCTGGCATAGAACAGGCCGCAACGCTGAAAGCCGGTGGCCTCGCCGCTCTCCGCTGAGAATCGCTCCCACAGGTCGAGGCTCTTGGTCGAAAGCGGCAGTTCACGGGCATCGCGGTTCTGCTGGCGGCACCAGCCCCAGTTGCGGCTGGACTGTTCGCCGGCGATGACGCCTTTCTCGATCAGCGCCACCTTCAGGCCGCGCCGCGCCAGATAATAGGCGGTAAAGCTGCCGATGATCCCGCCGCCGATGACGACAGCATCCGCTTCGGCAGGCAGATGAGAAGAGGATTCGATGTAACGCAAGGGTGCAGGCATGGTCAGCGCCTTCTTTCATTGGGGCTCAAGGCAAAGGCTCGGATCAGGCAAAGCCCACGATAGCTTTGGTTTCCAGATAATCCTCAAAGCCCGGCAGGCCATATTCGCGCCCGTTGCCCGAACGCTTGTAACCGCCAAACGGCGCATGGGCGTCCCATGCCGGATGGTTGATATGGACCTGCCCCGTGCGGATGCGGCGGGCGACGGCGCGGGCCTGCTCCAGATCCCGGCTCTGCACATGGCCACCCAGGCCATAGACGGTGTCATTGGCCAGCGCCACGGCCTCATCCACATCGTCATAGGCCATGATGCTGAGCACGGGCCCGAAGATTTCCTCCTGAGCGATGCGCATGTCGGCGGTCACCCCGGAAAACACCGTGGGCCGGGCATAGAAGCCTTGCGACAGTCCCTCCAGCCGCCCCAGACCGCCGCAGATCAGCCGGGCGCCGTCGGCTATACCCGCCTCGATCATCTCCTGCACGCGGTTGAACTGGGCCTGATTGGCGATGGGGCCAAGCACCGTGCCTTCATCCAGCGGATCGCCCATGCGGATCTGCGCGACGGCGGCGATGGCCAGCGCCTCGACCTGCGCCAGCCTGTCACGCGGCACGATCATCCGCGTGGGGGCGCTGCAGGACTGGCCGACATTACGGAAGGCGGTCATCACCCCGCTCGCGACGACCGTCTCGAAATCGGCGTCGGGCAGCAGGACATTGGGCGATTTGCCCCCCAGCTCCTGTGTCACCCGCTTCACTGTCGGCGCGGCAGCCTGCGCCACCAGCACGCCCGCCCGGTTCGATCCGGTGATCGAGATCATATCGATGTCGGGATGGGACGCCATGGCGCCGCCGATCTCGGGCCCGGTGCCATTGACCAGATTGAACACGCCCGCAGGCAGACCCGCATCATGCAGGATCTGGGCGAACATGATGGCGTTGAGCGGCGACAGCTCGCTGGGTTTGAGCACGATGGTGCAGCCCGCGGCAAGCGCCGGGGCGACCTTCGCGGTGATCTGATAGAGCGGCCAGTTCCATGGCGTGATCAATCCGCAAACGCCAATGGGCTCGCGCACGGTGGCCGTCGTGCCGCGCAGCGTCTCGAAAGGATAGGCCGCCAGCACATCGATGGCCGCGCGCACATGGGCGATGGCAAAGGGCACATGGGCCGCGCGCGCATGGCTGATCGCCGCGCCCATTTCCAGCGTCAGCATCCGGGCCAGCGCTTCCGCCCGCTCCTGCATCAGCGCCTCGATGCGTTCGAGCCAGGCGATGCGCTGGGCCACCGATGTGGCCGCAAAGGCGGGAAAGGCGCGGCGCGCGGCAGCCACGGCGCGATCAAGATCAGCCCCGGTCGCGCCGGTCAGGCCGGCCACCACGGTTTCGCGCGAAGGGTCGATCACCGGCAGGCGCTCGCTTCCCGTCACCGGCAGCCACTGCCCGTCGATATAGGCATGATCGAGGCACGCCAGCAGCGCGGGGCTCAAGGGGTCGAGTACAAGGGTCATATCGGCAAGTCCTGCTCTTGAGGCCCGCAGGCCGCGATCGCGTCGATTTCCACCAGATAGCCGTAGTGCAGCTCGGGCACGGGCACGACGGTGCGCGCCGGGCGGACATCGCCCATCACCTCGGCATAGATGGCGTTGAAGCGTGGCCAGTTCTCCACGCCCACGATGTAGGCGGTGACCTTGACGATATCAGCCGGTCCCGCTCCCGCCGCCGCCAGAGCGGCCAGCATGTTGGCCAGGGCCTGCCGCACCTGCGCCTCGAAAGCGAGATCGGCGGTGTGCGTGCCATCGGGCCGGATGCCCAGTTGCCCGGCCGTGAAGACCAGATTCCCGACACGCGCGGCATGGCTGTAATGGCCGCCGGGGCGAGCCAGTGTTTCGGGCACGAGGGTCTGGACGGTCGGTGTCTTTGGCTTTGTCATCTGCTTACCATCCCCGCATGCGCGGCCAGTGCGCGACAATCGCGCGGCTGCCGGTCTCGACGATCTGATAGGTTTCGTGCTGCGCCCCGGTGGCGCAGGCGTGGTTGGGAAACACCCGGACCCTTTGCCCCAGCGCCAGCTCGGGCAAGGCCGCTGTGCTGCCCGGACGGATGGTGAGAATACCATGCTCCTGGCTGGCATCGCCGACGATTACATCGCCAAAGGGCACACCATCGACATCGCAGACCAGCCCATAGCCCTGATCGACCGGATGAGCCTGCGTGCCGCGATCGCGCGACAGGGCCATCCATCCGGCATCGGTCAAGATCCAGCCCTTTTGCGGGCGATGGCCGATCACGGTGGCCAGCACGGACAAGGCGATGTCATCGGTCGCGCAGACGCCGATCCCGTGCATCACCAGATCGAAGAAGACGAAGACCCCCGCGCGCACCTCGGTCACCCCATCGAGGTTGCGTGCAAAATGCGCCGTCGGGGTCGAGCCGACACTGACCACCGGGCAAGGATGGCCCTTTGCCCGCAAAGCCTGAGCCGCCCCAACGGCGGCAGCCCGCTCGGCCTCGGCCGCTTCGGGCAGGCCTGCGCCGTCGCGGCAAGCATAGGATTCCCCGGCATGGGTGAGCACGCCGCGCAAGGCGACGCCGCCGTCGCGCAGCATGTCGGCAATGAGGATCAGCGCGGGATCGTCGGGCAGCAATCCGCCCCGGTGGCCGTCGCAATCCACCTCGATCAGCACGGCGGGCATGGCCACGCCCCGGCCAGCGGCATCGGCCAGCGCCCCGGCCTGCTCGACGGAATCGATCAGCACGGTCAGATCGACGCCTTGCGCCACCAGCGCGCTGGCCCTGCCGATCTTCTCCGGCGCCAGACCGACGGCATAGGTGATATCGTTAAAACCATGCGACGCGAAATAATCCGCCTCGGCCAGCGTCGAGACCGTGATCGGCCCGCTGCCTTCGGGAAAGAAACGGCGGGCCACATCAACCGATTTGCCCGTTTTAACATGAGGCCGGAACTGGACACCGAGGTCTGAAAGACGCCCGCGCAGCCGGGCAATGTTGCGGTCGACCCTGGCAACGTCAAGGATCAGGGCTGGCGTGGCAATCGAGTCCAGGCTGGCTGTCTCGACGGTTACGGCGGGCTTGGTGGCGGTTTCGATCATGCTCGATCCTATGGACAAAAAGAGGGCTAACCCAGCGACTGGTTGGAAAGCGCGAAGACCGCCAGGCGACCGGACGGACCGCAGGGCGGCCCCTTGGCCATGGCCACCACCGCATCGACCTGCGGCAGGCCGATGGCCTCCAGCCAGGGTGACAGGTCGCTGCGGCGCGTGACGTCGATGCGCAGGAATCGGCCTTCGTGGTCGACGGCCAGCGCCGCGATGATGCTCCGCGCGTCCTCGCGCGTTTCCGCCACGACCGGCCCGATCACCACACCGCGCCCCCAGACGCGCGCGCAGCCATAGGCCTGCACCTCGCCATCGCGCTCCAGCACCTTGATCTGGCCGATGGCGCGCAGCGCCGCGATCAATCCGTCGCGATCCATCCCGCTCCCGGCCCTGTCCAGCGCGCGCAGCGCGGCCAGGTCATCGGGGCCGAGGGGGCGGATGACCGCATCGCTGTCGAGGCGCGGCGCCGCGGTCAGCACCGCCTGATGCTGGTGCACCGCGCCGCAAGGCAGGAAGCCAAGCCGCTCATAGAGGGGCAGGCCATCGGGCGTGGCATTGAGCACGATGCGTCGCCCCTCAAGCCGGGCGAGCAACGCGTCCATCAGCCGGGCTCCGATCCCCTGCCGCCGCGCCTGCGGCGAGACAATGACCATGCCGACCGAGGCCACATCGTCGCCATACGGCCACCACAGCGCCGTCCCCAGCACCTGCCCCTTATGTTCGGCGACCAGCCCGTGGCCAAGGTCAAGCGCGAAGGCCCAGTCCTCGCGCCGATAGGGCCAGTTCAGCGCGCGGGAGAGATCATGCGCCTGATCCAGATGCTGCTCGCACATCGGAACCAGCCGGATCGCCTCCTGCGTGGCGTGATTGATCGACAAGTGAACCATGATGCGCCCTTTGTCCTGTCAGCAGCCATGCCGCTGCCATGGCATCATAATGACCTTACGCGGTGACATCTGCCGGATTCCGGGAGAATGCGGCAGATGCTGCCGAGGCAAGGCCTTGCGCCCGATGTCAGAAATATCGGAGCCAGGTGATGTCGCGGCGACGCTTCTTGAGGCGCGAATACCAAGCGGTGGGCAGGTAGAAGGGCACGATCAGCCCGACATACCAGACCAGCACCCAGCCATAGCTGTCCAGCCCGAACAGCGGCCCCTTGTTGGGCCCCCAGATCGCGAAGGCCGTGTGATACAGCAGGCGCAGCGTGGTGAGATGCAGGATGTAGAAGAACATTGGTGCTCCGCCGAAGACGCCGAGGGCCCGCACCAAGGGCGCATCGCCCATCCGCTCCAGCACGGTGAGCAGGATCGCCCCGACGCCCAGCGTCAGCAGCAGGAAGTCGAGCGAGGGGGGATATTTGGTCAGCGAGAGGAAGCTGATGGCCGTGCGCAACGGGCTGCCCTCGACCGTGAACCAGGGGTGGTCGCCATAGCCGTTGTTCAAACGCAGCGCGACAAAAGCGGCCAGCAGGGCAAGGCCCAGAATGACAAGGCGACGCTGGCGAAGCTCCGGCGCGGTGTCGGGCGCAAACCACGGCCCGATGCCATAGCCCAGCGCGATCACGCCTACCCAGGCGAGGATGGGATAGCTGACCTTGGCGACCAGACCGAAGGGCAGCGCGATCGCGTCACGCTGGTGCAGTTCGGCCCAGGGGATGAAGAAAGGATTGTCAGGCGTCAGATGAATGCCATCGAGCAGATTGTGCCCGCAGACGATCACCAGCCCCAGCCCGATCAGCACCGGACGCGGCAGGCGGATCAGCCCGGCCAGAATGATCATGCAGACGCCGATACACCAGATCACCTGAAGCCACAGCGTCGGCTTGGCGATGCCCCAATAGATCGGCGAGAGATAGAACACCTCGATCGCCATCAGCAGCAGGCCGCGCTTGAAGAGATAGGCGGTGGTTTCCTGCAAGGTGTGGGTGCGATGGAACAGGAACACGCCAAGGCCGGTCAGCGCGACAAAGATCGGCGCGCAGAAGCTGACCGCGAACCGGGCGAAAGCGATGGCCGGCAGGATGGTGCGCGCATCGACCGGATCGGTGACGGGCACCTGCAGAAACCAGGTTTCACGCGTGTGATCCAGCAGCATCAGCACCATCACGAAGCCACGCAGGGCATCGATGTTCTGCAGACGCGTCTTCACGGTCACGGGGGCCTTGGGCAGAACGTGTTCGGAGGTTTGCGACCCTAACGCCGCGGCTGTTGCTGCGCCCATCTCATGCTCTTTCGCTTCTGCCGACGCCATCGTCGGCCGAACCATTAAAGCGGATTTTTCTGGCAACATATTCCGAATGTCACTGCGGCAAGCGGCCACCATGCGGTAGGATCGCCCGATTGCAGAATTTGCTGCCGTCATGCCACATGCGGCCAGAGACAGCATGCCATGCGGCGGGGATGACCCAAATCGACAGGAAGACGGCGAGGAGAAGGCGACAATCGGCACACACTACCGGCGCTTGCACGCGAAGATAGGCCAGGCGGCAAGCCCGATGGGCGAGCCGTAAAGCATCATGCCTTGCGGCATGGACCGCATCATGCCGTCCGGCATGGGGAGATTTGGCAGTATGAAGGCCCACATGTTCGATCGCCGCGGCTTCCTGGGCAGCAGCGCCGCCAGCCTGCTGGTCGCGGGCTGCACCTCGGCCAACAGGCGGCAGCCGGTCAAGGGCGGGCGCATTCGGGTCGCGGGCGCCACCAGCTCCACGGCGGACACGATCGACCCGGCCCGCCAGATGGCGGTGATGGACTATTGCCGCTGCAACATGTTCTATGACGGGCTCATCAAGCTCGACGAAAACCTGCGGCCCGAGCCCGCGCTGGCCGAGGCCATCGACAGCAAGGATGGCCGCGTCTGGACGCTGAAACTGCGCCAGGGCGTGCGCTTTCACGACGGCAAGCCGCTGACCCCGGCCGATGTCGTCTATTCCCTGCGCCGCCATAAAGACCCCTCGGTCGGATCGACGGCCCGCACCTTCATGTCGCAGTTCGAGGAGGTCGTCCCTTTTGGCGAGGACGGCGTCCGCATCACGCTGACGGCGCCCAACGCCGACCTGCCCGCCATTCTGGGCATCCCCCAGTTCATGATCGTGCGGGACCAGACGCGGTCCTTCACCACCGCCAATGGCACCGGCCCCTTCCGCTGCGCCGAATTCAACCCCGGCGTGCGCTCGATCTCCACCCGTTACGACGATTACTGGCGCGGCCCCGTCCGGCTGGGCGAGGTTGAGCTGTTCGCCATTTCCGACGAAAGCGCGCGGATCAACGCCCTGCTGTCGCATGATGTCGACCTGATTTCCGAGGTCAATCCGCGCATGGCCCGGCGCCTGAGCGAAACCGGGCTGAAGCTGCTGTCCAGCAAATCGGGCGGCTATACCGATCTGGTGATGCGGCTGGACCAGCGCCCGGGCCGTTCCCCGGCCTTTGTCGAGGGCATGAAGCTGCTGATGGACCGAGAGGCGATGCAGCAGGTGATCTTTCGCGGCTATGCGACGATCGCCAACGATCACCCCATCCCGCCGACCAACCGCTATTTCGACCCGAGCCTGCCCCAGCGCCCCTTCGACCCGGATCGCGCCGCTCATCTGTTCCGCAAGGCGGGGCTGGCGGGGGCCAGGATACCGGTCGTGGTGTCGGGCGCGGCGGTGCATTCGGAGGATATGGCCATGCTGATGCAGAATGCGGCGGGCAAGGCGGGCATCGGCCTCGACATCCAGCGCCGCCCCACCGATGGCTATTGGGCGCATAACTGGATGAAGGATCCGGTCGGTTTTGGCAATCTCAATGGGCGGCCCACGGCGGACATCATCTTCACCCAGCTCTATGCCTCGCATGCGGCCTGGAACGAGTCAGGCTGGCGCAACGAGCGGTTCGACCGGCTGCTGCTGGAAGCACGCGGATCGACCGACGAAGGCCTGCGCCACACCATCTATGCCGAAATGCAGCGGATGGTCCACCGCGAGGCGGGCGTCGGCATCCCGCTGTTCCTCAACATGATCGATGCCTACACGCCGCGCGTGAAGGGCATGGCATCGCGATCTCAGGGCGGGCTGATGGGCTATGATTTCGCATCGCATGTCTGGCTTGAGGATGCCTGACACAGCAAAACGGCGCGGCGTGATCGATCACGCCGCGCCGCCAGGGTTATGGGTCGTCCGTCAGGCGGCCGGACGCTGGGTGGCGTAAACCTTCTTCACATGCTCTTCGCTCAGCCAGGCGCAACCTTCGCCGCGCACGAAGAGAATGACATCGCCCGCCTTGTGGGTGACGCTGGCATGGGCATCGGTGAAGGTGACGCTGCCCTCCAGCAGATGCATCAGCTCGATCTGGCGATAGGGGTTCTGCTTGCGGTGATAGGGCGTGGAATCCCAGGTACCACAGACAAATTCGCGCGTGGCCGACCAATAGTCCGAATGGTTGCGGCAGGAGGGCGTCGGCCCCAGCAGCAGCTCGGCCAGTGGCGGGTTGGACGGGCTGAGCGGCGCCGTCTCGTCGATGATGACCGGTCCGTCCTGTGTCCCGACGGCATCCGCCGGAGCGCTGACGATGACCAGCAGGGCATCCTCGCCGGCCTGCCAGCCAAAGCTGCTGCCCACCGGCAGCACGCAACTGGCTCCGGTCGGCACGGCCAGCACGCGGTCGCCGAGATCCAGATCGAGGCGGCCTGCCAGCACGATCACGAACTCATCCGCGCCCAGGGTCTCCACCCGCCCCTTGCCGCGCGGGGCCAGCGCCGCGACCTGCGCCGCGCCGTCGGCAAAGGCTGGTGCGGCCCGCTCGGTCAGCCAGTCATGCGCGGGGACTGTCTCCCGCGCATAGGCACGCAGGTCGATCACCGCGCCGACGGCGGCTTGCGTCATCACGCCGCTCACAGCCCGACCAGCCCCGGCAGGCCGCCGATATCGGGAATTTCATGGACCTGATAATAGGGATTGAGCGGCTCATGCCCGCGATTGACGAAGGCTTTCATGGTGATGCCCATGTCGAAGGCCGTCATCAGATCATAGCGGAAGCTGGACGAGCAATGCAGCACATCCTGCGGCCCGCAACCCAGCGTGTCGAACATGAATTCGAAGGCCTTCATGCGCGGCTTGTAGGCCTGCGCTTCCTGCGCGGTGCAGACGGTGTGGAACGGCGCTTCCAGCTTTTCGACGCTGTGGGGGATCAGATCGACCATCGAATTCGACAGGATAACCAGCGGGATCTCGCCCGCAATGCGCTTGAGCGGCGCAACGACATCGGGGTGGGGCTTCCACGTCGGCACCGCCGCATAGAGCGCCTCGCCATCGCTGTCGCGATAGTCGATCCCCGATTTCTTGCACGAGCGCTGGAGCGCTTCGGCCACCACCTGCGCATAGGGGCGCCATGCCCCCAGCACCGCATCGAGGCGATAGGCCGAAAAATCGCGGCAGAAGGCTTCCAGCGCCTCACCGGCCAGCCGGTCAGCGTAGACCTGCCGGGCCACCGGGGCCATCTCGAAGTTGATGAGCGTTCCGTAGCAGTCGAACGTGATGAATTTGGGCTTCAGATAAGCCATGGGGTGCCCCCTTCCATATGTGCCGCACCCTGACCGTGAAACCGTTCAGGGCATGCCCGGTCAGTTCACCGGCGGGCGAATGAGCTTGCGATAGAAACCGCTGGTCTTGAGCGTCAGCGTCACGGGCGTCTCGCCCTGATTGCGCCAGTACCAGCCGTGAATGCCGTTGAAGGGCGCCATCAGGCTGCCCTGCGCCGCGCTCAGGCCTTTTTCCTTCCAGTAGGTGGTGGCTTCGCTGGCGGTCATCGACGTCTCGCCATGCATGTCCATCTTCACCGGGCCACTGGCGGTCCAGGAAAAGACGAATTGGTCGCCCGTCTGCATCTCGGCCTTGATCTCGGCACCGGCATGCGGGGCGATGGTCAGCGTCATCTGATCCTCGCGATAGGGCGTGGCGCGGATGATGCTGTCGCGGCTCTGCGGGCCGACCTTGACCGGAGCGGCGGCGGCCTGCGTCGGGGCCGCAGTGGCGGCGGGTTCGGCATCGTCCATCGCGCCGCTCAGCGCGGTCAGGCCGAGCTTGTGGCCGACCCCGGTGGGGTCGATGTTGTATTCGGCGGGCAGCACGAAAAGCGTGAGGATCGCCGCCCCCGCCACCACCGCCGCTGCTGTCGCGCGCAGGATGGTGCTGCCTTCGGCCTGATAGGGGATGGTCGGGTTGAGAAGGGTCTGGGAGGTCACGAGCCGCTCTCCATGGCAAATCCGGTGAGTTGGAAACCGACCAGCACCAGGCCGGCGGTCATCAGCAGGGTGTTGGCGATCACGACATTGCGCTCGAAGCTGCGCGTGCGGCGCCACAGGGTCATCAGGATCAGGATGATGCTCAAAGCGATGAACTGGCCCATTTCCACCCCGACGTTGAAGCTGACCAGATTGGCAAACAGCCCCTCGCGCGAGAGGGACAGGGTCTGCAATTTGGTGGCCAGGCCAAAACCGTGGAAGAAGCCGAAGATCAGCACCGCTGCCTTGGGGTTGGGCTCAAAGCCCAGAATCTTGCGAAAGGCCCCCAGATTGTCGAGCGCCTTATAGACCACCGAGAAACCGATGATCGCGTCGACGATAAAGGAATCCGCGCGAATATTGGCCAGCACGCCCAGCAGCAGCGTGGTGCTGTGGCCGACCGCAAACAGCGTCACATATTTGCCGACATCCTTCAGGCGATAGAGAAAGAAGATCACCCCGAAAAGAAACAGCAGATGGTCATAACCGGTCACCATATGCTTGGCGCCCAGGTAGATATAGGGGATGATGTTGATCCCCGGATGGGTCTGGATATAGGCCTTGTCGCCCGACGACACGCCATGGGCCAGAGCCGGATGCGCCATCAGCGCCGACAGGCCGAACGCGATTGAGCCGACGGCACAGGCCGCCCTTGCCGGGAATCTCATCCCGCCTCTCCCCTTTGGAAGCGCCGGTCCGGCATCCCCTTGAGGCATACCGGACGCGCATGCCTCACTTGATGATGAAGGTGCCGCCCAGATGTGCCTGGCTGGTCTTGTTGATCACCATGACGGCAACCTTCGCACCCGGCGCCAGCTTGAGCGCGGGGCCGTCGAAGCGATTGCCTGCGGCGGGCTTGAGCGGCACATTCTGCGTCTTGCCGCCGGTGTTGGTGGTGAGGCTGGCAGTCATGCCCGAGGCCGCGACCGGCTCATCGTCGTCGATGACATAGAGCTGGACACCGGCGGGCTTGGCCACCAGTTCAAACAGCGTTTCGCCGCTGGTGGTCACGATGCCGCCATGCTGGGGTTTGGTGAAACCATGGGCCAGCACGGGCGATGCCACCGACAGCGAAAGGACAAGCGCGGCGCAAGCCGCAAGACGATTGGTCATGAAACGACTCCGGTGTTGGGCCTGATTATTCGGGCTTGTGAGCAAGGGTGAAGGTCAGCGTCGCCGAATTCTCGATCCGGTCGTACTTCTTGGGGTTGTCGGTCGGACTGACGAAGACCGCCTCCAGCACGTTGAGGCCCTGATTGCGCACCACCATCGTCACCTTGCCCTCGGCATCAGTGGTGACGGGCGTCTGGTCGGGATCGTTGACCAGATCGTTGATGACCGTGGCGCCGACCGCAGGCTTGCCCTTGTAAAGCACCTGATAGGTCATCTTGCTGCCGAGCAGCGCGGGAATGGCGCCGACCGGCACGATCTGCAGCACCTGATCGGGCAAGGCCGGGATCGGCTTGTCGAGCGGGCCCATGATGGCGACCGAATATTTGTAGTTCTTTTCCGAAAGGGTGGAGGTCGGCGCCTCGTCACGGCCCTTGGGCTCGAACTCGCCGTTCACGCGTGACCAGATGCCGTTGAAGAACACCACCGAGAGCAGCGTGGGCTGCTGCTCGCTGTCCACCAGCACGATCGGCCCGGCGATGCGCGGCGTGGCCTTGATTGGCTGATAATTGGCATCATAGCCACCCATCTTCTCGATGAAAGAGAAACGCTTGACGGAATCGAGGTCATCGGCTCCCACGCCATAGATCAGCGCGGTCTGGCGGGCGCGCTGGGCGAACCACACGGCATGGGCATCGGCGGGCACATTGGCGAAGCTGGCGAAAAGGCTCGCTGCGATAACGAGTTTGGACCTGCGCATGGCGTTGGTGACTCCCGGTTTGGAACTGGATCTGACCCGGAAAGACTAGTCCGGATGGACGAAAGGATTCCGCCTTTTTGATGGCGCTCAAGAGCACATCGCCGCTTTCGACGGGACATCCACAGCATGATCTACCAGACCCTGAGGGGATGCCATGCCTGCCTGCCATTCCAGGGGAGCATGCCGCGGAAACCGACAACCGGCATATCCTGCCGACAGCATCCGACCCTCGGTCACGCCGGTATCGCGCCCTGTGCGATACCAGGCGTCGCCTGCAAGCCATCAAAGCCGCGATGGCAGGCGATTGTCTGTCCGGCACCGACATGGACCGCAGGATCGAGCACATCGCAGAGCCCTGGATGGGAAACCGCGCAGCGCTGAAAGAAGCGGCATCCCGCCGCATGGCCAGCGCCCGGCGTCGATCCGCATGAAAAGGCGCTGTTCGCGGCTTCCAGCCAACCGGGCCGCAATTCGGGCACCGAGGCCATCAGCAGCCTGGTATAGGGATGATGCAAGGGCCCTTCGAGCGCCTCATGCGAGGCCAACTCCACCGGGACGCCGCCGTAAAGCACCATCACCTCATCCGCGATGGCCCGGACGATACCGATGTCATGGGTGATGAACATATAGGCCAGCCCCAGCTCGCGACGCAGATCGATCAACAGATCGAGCACCGCTTCGGCAACCACCGGGTCGAGCGCGGAGGTCACCTCGTCGCACAGCAGCAGATCGGGCCGGGCGGCCAGCGCGCGGGCCAGATTGACCCGCTGTTTCTGCCCGCCCGACAATTCTCCGGGCAAGCGACCCGCCAGCGCGGCAGGCAGCCTGACCAGATCCAGCAAGCGGGCAACCTCGGCCTTTCGGTCCGCCCCTCGCAGAGCATGGAAGAAGGTCAGCGGGCGGCCGATCGCCTCCCCCACCGATACCGCTGGATTGAGCGCCGTATCGGCATTCTGGAACACAAGCTGGACCCGGCGCAACTGCTCCTTGTCGCGATGCCGGATCTCGCCCTCAAGCGTATAGCCGTCGAGATTGACCCGCCCCGATGCCGGGGCATGCAAGCCCGCCACCACGCGCGCCAGAGTGCTTTTGCCGCTGCCCGATTCGCCGATCACGCCCAGCACCTTGCCGCGTTCGATGGCAAAGCTGACCCCGTCGAGGATGCGCACCTGCGGATTGCCCTGCGCATCCACGCCGCCATAACCGGCGACGACATCGCGCATCTGGATCAGCGGCGGATCGCCGGCATCACGCGGCAGATCGGGCATGGGGGCCGCCGGAACGCGGGCCGCCGCCGCCGCGACCAGCGCGCGCGTATAATCCTGCCGGGGATGGAACAGGATCTCCTCGACCCGGCCCTGTTCCTGCACCATGCCATCGCGCAGCACGCAGATCCTGTCCGCGATCTGCGCCACCACGGCCAGATCGTGGCTGACATAGACCGCCGTCGTCCCCAGATCCCTGACCACCGCCTTGAAGGCCTTGAGCACCTCGATCTGGGTGGTGACGTCAAGCGCGGTGGTCGGCTCATCGAAGATCACCAGCGCCGGATCGGTGATCAGCGCCATGGCCGCCATCAGCCGCTGCAACTGCCCACCCGACACCTGATGCGGATAGCGGTCGCCCACCGTATCGGGGCGCGGCAGCGCCAGCGCGCGGAACAGGCCGCGCGCCTTGTCCTCCGCCGCCTCGCGCGTCATCAGCCCGTGGACCAGCGCCGGTTCGATCACCTGCCGCATGATAGGCAGCATGGGATTGAAGGCCGCCGCCGCGCTCTGCGCGACATAGGACACCACCCGGCCGCGCAGGCCCTGCAACCGCGCCTCCGGCAAGCTGTCGAGCCGGTGCCCCGCCACCTCAACGGTGCCATCCGAGATGCGGCATGCCCCGCGCGTATAGCCCAGCATGGAGAGCGCGATGGTGGTCTTGCCCGAGCCCGATTCCCCGATCAGCGCCAGCACCTCGCCGGGCTGAACCTCCAGCGAGATATCGCGGACGATGATTTTGTCCTGCCCCTGCGCGTCGCGCACCGAAATCTCCAGCCCGGTCAATCTGACCAGCGGATCGCCTGACAGGCTCATCGGCGTCCTCCCGCGCGGCGCCCGCCCGAAACGGCGTCGATCACCATGTTCATACCGATGGTCAGCGAGGCGATGGCGAAAGTCGGCACCAGCACGGCGGCCGCGCCGAAGCCCAGCCCGGCGATGTTTTCCCGCACCAGAGCCCCCAGATCGGCATTGGGCGGCTGCACCCCCAGCCCCAGAAAGCTCAAACCGCTGAGCAGCAGGGTGACAAAGACAAAGCGCAGCCCGAAATCGGCGGCCAGCGGCCCCACAAGATTGGGCAGGATCTCGCGCAGCACGATATAGGGCAGCGTCTCGCCCCGCGCCCGGGCGACGGTGACGAAATCAAGCACGGCGATGTTGCGGGCCAACGCCCGTGATGTGCGGAAGGCCCCCGGCGAATAGACCGTGGCCAGCGTCCCCACCAGAACCGGAATGGAGGCCCCCAGCGATCCGATGACGACCAGTCCGAACATCAGCGACGGCACGGCGCTGAGCGTGTCGAACAGCTTGCTGAAGATCGCGTCGACCCAGCCGCTGCTCGCCGCCAGCAGACCGCAAAAAACACCGACGGTGGCCGCCAGCAGCGTCGCCAGCAAAGCAATCGACACCGTAAAGCGCGACGCGATCAGCATCCGGCTCAGGACATCGCGCCCCAGATAGTCGCTGCCCAGCGGCAGGGTGCTGCTGGCCGGGCTGAACACGTCGAGATCGACGACCTGACCCGGCGCATGGGGCGCCACCATCGGCCCGACAAGGGCAACGATCAGCCAGAAGATGATCGTCGCTCCCCCGAGCAGCAGCGAAACATTCATCCGCCGACGCCGGACTTTGGGGGCCTGCGCCCCATAGGGCACCCCGGATTTTGGCACTGTGTTCATCGATGGCGCAGCCTGGGATTGCAAAGGATGGCAACGATATCCGCGCTGGTCACCAGCATCAGATAGGCGGCGGAAAAGATCATGGCGACGGTCTGGATCAGGGGCAGGTCGCGGGTGCTGACCGCGTCCACCATCAGTCGGGCCACGCCGGGATAGTTGAAGATCACCTCGATCACGATCACCCCGCCCAGCAGCACCGACAGGCTGAGCGCCACGGCATTGACGATCGGCCCGATCGCATTGGGCAGTGCATGGCCCAGCACCAGACGGCGGGGCGGCACGCCTTTCAGTCTGGCGGCCTCGACATAGCTGCTGTCGAGCGCGTCGCAGACGGCGGCGCGGGTCATGCGGATCATCTGAGCCATCACGACGCAGGCCAGACAGATCACCGGCATGGTGAACACACGCACCACATCATGCAGCGAGGAAAAGTCGCGGGACGAGGACAGCGCGGGCAGCCAATGCAACCGCACCGCGAAGATCAGCACCATCAGCGTGGCGATGACGAATTCCGGCACCGACACCACGCCGATGGTGGCCATGCTGATCACCCGGTCCAGCAGCGATCCGCGCCGGACAGCCGCCAGAATGCCCAGAAACAGCGCCAGGGGCACCGACACCGCGGCGGTCAGCCCCGCCAGTTGCAGCGAGGCCAGAAGGCGCGGCGCCAGCAGCGTGGAGACCGGCAGCTTCGTGATCAGCGAAACCCCCAGATCCCCCCGGAGCAAGCCCCCCAGCCAGCCCAGATAGCGCTGCCATGAGGGCTGATCGAGATGCATCGCCGCGCGCAGCCCCGCCAGCGCCTCGGGCGTGGCGTTCTGCCCCAGCATCGCCTCTGCCGCATCGCCGCCCATCAGCAGGGACATGGCGAAGACGACAAGCGACAGCAGAAACAGCGTCAGCAGCGCGCCGCCGACCCGTTTCGCGATCATGCCCATGATCCAGCGATCAGCCATTCACGGCACAATCGTCTGTCTGGAATCTGCCTGGATTCGCATGCCCCGCACGCCTGTTCTCCCTTGAAAAAACCGGACGGTATGGCGAAGAATCGGCCGCTTATGTCTGTCTGGCCGACTCTGCCCCGGCAGCATGATACGCCAAAGTTCCGGCATGATATTCCGGATCACGCCGCGTATCCGACGGATTGAACTGGAAGCCGCCCCATGCGCGGCAGCGAATGCTTGCCATTCGCCTGTAAAGCAAAGCCAAGAGAACGCGATGCGACAGCATCAACGCACAGGAGTATTCGATGGCGACAATGCCGGACCGCAGGCTGAAGCTTCGTCCGATGACCGCAACGGACGTGGCCTCGGTCCATGCCCTGTCGGTGGGTGAGCAATGGCCGCACCGCAAGCAGGATATTGCGAGCGCTCTGGCGCTGGGCGCGGGAACCGTCGCGGAAATGGGCGGCCAGATCATCGGTTCCGCGATGTGGTGGCTGCACGGGCAGGATTGCGCGACGCTTGGCATGTTCATCGTCGCCAAGCCATTTCGGAACGGCGGGATCGGGCGGATCGTGATGGACAATGTGCTCGACCAGATCGGCCAGCGCAGCGTCCTGCTCAATGCCAATCATGGCGGCCTCCCGATGTTCCGCAAATTCGGTTTCAACGGCATATCGGAAATCCTTCAGCATCAGGGTACGTCTTTCAGCGTACCCCTCTTGCCGCTGGGCGAGGGTGAGCGCATCCGGCCGATGGGCGAGCGGGACCGGGACAAGGTCACCGCTCTGGCGCAGGAAGCCACGGGACTCGAGCGCCCCTCGATCATGGCGGCGGTGCTCGACAAGGGGCATGGCGTCGTGCTCGATTCGGATGGCGAGGTGACCGGCTTCGCGCTCTTCCGACGTTTCGGGCGGGGTTACGTCGTCGGCCCGGTGGTGGCGCCGGACAAGGACCGCGCCAAGGGCCTGATCGCGCAATGGCTGGGGTCGCGCAGCGGCGAATTCATGCGCCTCGACATTCCGGGCGAATGCGGGCTGAGCGAATGGCTGGAGGAATTGGGCCTTGTCCGGGTCCATCGCTTCGTCACCATGGTGCGCGGCGACGAACCCACGCCATCGCGTCCGGGCCGGTCCTTCGGGATCATCAGCCAGGCGCTGTTCTGATGGAGGGCATCATGGATCTTCGCGACGCATCCCTGTTCGTTCAGGCCTGCCTGATCGACGGGCACTGGCGCCCCTCCGCCGCAGGAGAGACGCTGGATGTCATCAACCCCGCCACGGGCCTGGCGATCGGCACCGTGCCCTCCTGCGGGGCGGATGAAACGCGGGAGGCCATCCTCGCCGCGCAGAACGCCCTGCCCGCCTGGAAAGCACGCACCGCCGATGAGCGGGCCACCCTGCTGGAAACATGGCATCGGCTGATTCTGGCCAGCAAACAGGATCTGGCGCGGATCATGACCGCCGAACAGGGCAAGCCGCTGGCCGAGGCGGAAGGCGAGATCGGTTACGCCGCCTCCTTCGTCAAATGGTTTGCCGCCGAGGGGCGCCGCATTTCCGGCCATGATATCCCCGCACCGACCCCTGACCGCCGCATTCTGGCGCTGAAGGAGCCGGTCGGTGTCTGCGCGATCATCACGCCATGGAATTTCCCGGCAGCCATGATCACGCGCAAGATCGCCCCGGCTCTGGCGGCGGGCTGTACGGTGGTCATCAAGCCCTCGGAGCTGACGCCCTTCACCGCGCTGGCGCTGGGCCTCCTCGCCCAGCGGGCGGGCATTCCGGCGGGGGTCGTCAACATCGTCACCGGCCTGCCCGAGGGCATCGGCGGCGCGCTGACCGCCAGCCCCGTGGTGCGCAAACTCTCCTTCACCGGCTCGACGCGGGTCGGCTCGCTGCTGATGCAAGAGTCGGCGGGAACGCTCAAGCGGCTCAGTCTGGAGCTGGGCGGCAATGCGCCTTTCATCGTCTTCGACGATGCCGATCTGGACGCCGCGGTCGCGGGCGCCATGGCCAGCAAGTTCCGCAATGCCGGCCAGACCTGCGTCTGCGCCAACCGCATTCTGGTGCAGGCGGGCATCCATGACCGCTTCGTCGCGCGGCTGGGCGAGGCGGTGAACGCTCTCAAGGTGGGCGACGGGCGCGACAGCACGACCACCATCGGCCCGCTGATCAACCCTGCGGCCGCCGACAAGGTCCATGCCCATCTGGAGGATGCCCTGGCCCTTGGCGGCCAAATCGCGGCCCAATCCCCCGCCCCCGACCTGCCGACCTTCGCGCGGCCCGTTCTGCTGACCGGCGCCACCACCGGGATGCGGCTCGCCAGTGAGGAAACCTTCGGGCCCCTCGCCCCGGTGTTCCGCTTCGAGCGGGAGGAAGAGGCGGTGGCCATGGCCAATGCCACGCCTTTCGGCCTCGCCAGCTATTTCTACACCAATGATCTGCACCGCGCCTGGCGTGTGGGCGAAGCCCTGGAGTTCGGCATGGTCGGCCTCAACACCGGTGCCATCGCCATGGAAATGGCGCCCTTCGGCGGCATCAAGGCCTCCGGGCTGGGGCGTGAAGGCGGGCGTGAGGGGATCGAGGAATATCTCGAGACAAAGGCCTTCCATTGGGCCGGCCTGAAAGGATTCGGAGCATGAGCAAGACCTATCGCATCGCCGTGCTGGCCGGCGACGGCATCGGCAAGGAGGTGATGCCCGAGGGGGTGCGCGCGCTCGAAGCCGCAGCAGCAGCCCATGGCATCACCATCGAGCAGCAGTGGCACGACTTCGCCTCCTGCGATTATTACGCGCAGCATGGCACCATGATGCCCGAAGACTGGAAGGCGCGGATCGGCGATGTCGACGCCATCTTCTTCGGCGCGGTCGGCTGGCCCGAGACGGTGCCCGATCACGTCTCCCTGTGGGGCTCGCTGATCCAGTTCCGGCGCGAATACGATCTCTATGTCAATCTGCGCCCCGCGCGGCTGATGCCCGGCGTGCCCTGCCCGCTGGCAGGCCGCAAGCCGGGCGACATCGACATGATGATCGTGCGCGAGAACACCGAGGGCGAATATTCGGCCATCGGCGGCATCTCCTTCCCCGGCACCGAGCGCGAGATCGTGCTGCAGGAAACCGTGATGACCCGCCATGGCACCGACCGCATCCTGCGCTATGCCTTCGATCTGGCACAGGCGCGGCCCCGCAGGCATCTGACCTCGGCCACCAAGTCGAACGGCATCGCCATCACCATGCCCTGGTGGGACGGGCGCGTGGAGGAGATGGCCAAGGCCTATCCCGATGTGCGCACCGACAAATACCACATCGACATCCTGACCGCCCAATTCGTGATGAACCCCGATCGGTTCGATGTGGTGGTGGCCTCCAACCTCTTCGGCGACATCCTGTCCGATCTGGGCCCGGCCTGCACCGGCACCATCGGCATCGCGCCTTGCGGCAACATCAACCCGGATCGCTCGATCCCCTCGGTGTTCGAGCCTGTGCATGGATCGGCGCCCGACATTGCGGGCAAGGGCATCGCCAATCCGGTCGGCCAGATCTGGTCGGCCGCCATGATGCTGGAACATCTGGGCGAGTTGGAGGCCTCGGCCTCGATCCTGCACGCCATCGAGACGGTGCTGGCCACGCCCGCAGGGCGCACGCGCGATCTGGCGGGCGGCGCATCGACGCTGGAATGCGGCAAGGCCATCGTCAGCAACATCGGCTGAGTCGTCGGCCCGGCCATGGGCAGCATAAAATGCTGGAGCGCGGCGAAGTTCGGCACGCCGCGCTCCGCTCTGGCCGGGAATTCAGGGCATCTCGCTTTGCCAAGGGGATAGACTGGGCAGGACGACACCACCCGAGAGGTCCCATGCTTGCCAACTCCCTGATCGAAAGCGACCGTCGCCACCTGATCCACCCCGTTTCGGCCTATCGCGCCCATGAAAAGCGCGGCGCGACCGTGCTGTCATCGGCCAGGGGCATGTATCTGACCGATGCGGAAGGGCGCGAGTTGCTCGATGCCTTCGCCGGCCTGTGGTGCGTCAATGTCGGTTATGGACAGGAAAGCATCGTGGCCGCCGCCAGCGAGCAGATGCGCCGCCTGCCCTATGCCACCGGCTATTTCTCCTTCGCCAGCGAACCCGCCATCCGCCTGGCCGAGAGGCTGGCTGACCTGTCGCCTCCGGGTCTGGACAGGGTCTATTTCACGCTGGGCGGTTCGGATGCCGTCGATTCCGCGATCCGCTTTATTGTCCATTATTTCAATGCCACGGGCCGCCCGGCCAAGAAGCATATGATCGCGCTCGACAAGGGTTATCACGGTTCGTCGAGCAATGGCGCGGGCCTGACCGGCCTGCCTGCCTTCCACCGGCAGTTCGATGTGCCGCATCGCTGGCAGCATCATATTCCGGCGCCCTATCCTTATCGCAGCCCGGTGGGCGAAGACCCGCAGGCGGTGATCGACCTGTCGGTCGCCCAATTGAGAGCCAAGGTCGAGGAACTGGGCGCGGAGAATGTCGCGGCCTTTTTTGCCGAGCCGGTTCAGGGATCGGCGGGCGTCATCGTGCCGCCCAAAGGCTGGCTCAAGGCCATCCGTGAAACCTGCCGCGAGCTGGACATTCTGTTCGTCGCCGATGAGGTCATCACCGGCTTCGGACGCACCGGCCCGATGTTCGCCTGCGAGAGCGAGGGGGTGACGCCCGATCTTATGACTCTCGCCAAGGGGCTGACAGCAGGTTATGCTCCGATGGGGGCGGTGCTGATGAGCGAACAAATCTATGCCGGAATGGCCGATGGGCCTGACAACCATCTGCCCATCGGCCATGGGCAGACCTATTCCGGGCACCCGGTCAGCGCGGCCGTGGGGCTCGCGGTCATGGATCTCTATCTGCAAGGCGGGATTCTGACCAACGGGCAGGTGCGCGCCGTGCAACTCGAGAAAGGGCTGGCGGCGCTGGCCGACCATCCGCTGGTGGGCAACATTCGCACGGCAGGCATGCTGGCAGGGATGGAGCTGGTGGCCGACAAGGTGGCAAAAACCCCATTTACATCAGCACTTAACATCTCTGACAGACTGTCCCGCGCGGCTTATGAGCGGCGCCTGATCTTCAGGGCTTTCGGCGATGGCACCATCGGCCTGGCCCCGGCGCTCAGTTGTGACGAAGAGGATATGGACACATTGTTGCAGCGTCTGCGCGCGACGCTGGACGATGTGCTGGATCATGCTGAAGTCCGGGCGGCCATCGCCTGACAGGAGTTCAGCCAATAAGAGCGGGAGAAGCACAACGCGATGAGCCTTAATCCAAAACTTGATCGACTGGATTTCAGGATCCTCGCGCAGCTCCAGCGTAACGGCCGCATGTCGAACGTTGATCTCGCCGATGCGGTCGGCCTGTCGCCCAGCCCGTGCCTTGCGCGGGTCAAGCGGCTGGAAAAGGCCGGCTTCATCATCGGATACAGAGCCCAGCTCGCGCTGGCCAAGCTGGGTTCCACCCTGACGGTCTTCACGCAGGTGACGCTCAAAGACCACCGCATCCGCGATTTCACCAAGTTCGAGCAGCGGGCCGCCAATGTCAGCGAGATCGTCGAATGCCATCTGGTCAGCGGCGGTTACGACTATCTCGTCAAATTCATCACGCGCGACGTCTCGCATTATCAGGCCGTGATCGAGGAAATCCTTGAAGGGGATTTCGGCATCGAAAAATATTTCAGCTTCATTGTGATCAAATCGCCGGTCATCAAGTGCCACGATCCCATCGAAACGCTGTTTGAAGAGCAGATGCAATGATCGATCTGAACGGGATCGCGGCCCTTGTGCCCGATCTGACCGCCTTGCGCCGCGACATTCACGCCCACCCCGAACTCGGCTTTTGCGAGCATCGCACCGCCGGCATCGTCGCCGATGCGCTGCGCGCGCTCGGGCTTGAGGTGACCGCCGGGCTTGGCGGGACGGGCGTGGTCGGCGTCCTGCGAAGGGGCACGTCCAACCGCATGATCGGTCTGCGCGCCGATATGGACGCCCTGCCCTTCGACGAACAAACCGGGCTGCCCCATGCCAGCACCCATGCGGGCGCTTTCCATGGTTGCGGGCATGACGGTCACACCGCCATGCTGCTGGGAGCCGCGCGCCATCTGGCGGCACAGGGCGGCTTTTCCGGTGCGGTCGCCTTCATCTTTCAGCCCGCTGAGGAGGGACAGGGCGGCGCACGCGAAATGATCCGCGACGGCCTGTTCGATCTGTTCCCGTGCGAGCAGGTCTTTGCCATCCACAACTGGCCCGACCTGCCCGCGGGCGCCATTCGCACCCGCCCCGGCCCGATCATGGCCTCGGCCGACAAGTTCCAGATCACCATCGAGGGACGCGGCGGCCATGCCGCGCTGCCTCATGACACGCCCGACGCCTTGCTGGCGGCGGCCGATCTGGTCCAGCAGCTCAACACGATCGTCTCGCGCCGCGTGCCGGCCACGCAGGCCGCTGTGCTGTCGGTGACGAAGATCGCGGGCGGCCATGCCCATAATGTGATCCCCGCAAGCTGCGAGATCATGGGCACCGTCAGAACCTTCGATCCCGAGATCCAGGACCGTATCGAGGCCTCGATCCATGCCATGGCGCAGGGCGTTGCCGCCTCCACCGAGACGACCATCCGCGTCGACTATGATCGCTATTATCCCGCCACGATCAACGATGCCGATGCCGCCCGCGATGTGCTGCAAGCCGCCCGTCTGGTGTCCGACGATGTGGCCGAAGCGCCCGCCCCCGCCTTCACCTCGGAGGACTTCTCCTTCATGCTTCAGCAGCGCCCCGGCGCCTATATCTGGCTGGGCCAGAAAGCCCCCGATCACAATCAGCCGCTGCACCATCCGCGCTATGATTTTAATGATAGTGTCATCGTTCAGGGTGTAGCGCTGTTGACTGCGCTTGTTGTGTCGCGGCTGCCCGAATCCTGATCGTGGTCCTCAAAGGGCCTGGCAGCATTTCCTGCGTAAACCACCCGCTCATTCAGCGATAATGCGGTCTGCCGGGCCTCACATTGCAATCTAATTCTATAAGCTGCGCTCATACTCGGTCGTGCCAACACCGGTTGCAGAAGATGCGATCAAAGGCGCCCGCCGAGAGGGCATCGCGCCTCCCCATCACCACATCTTCGCGAAACCAGAAGGAAGGCATCATCGATTGCTCGTCCGGGGGTTACCATGCGCACATCCAGATCCACGCTTCGAATTCAGCTTTTCTGCGCCACGGCCGCCATCGCAGCCGCATCGATCCCCGCCTGCGCCCAGGCTGCGGATGAACCGGCCACAGAGTCCAGGGACGATACCACAAGCATCACCGTCACCGGGATGCGTCAGCCTTATCTGGGCACCACGCCCCTCAAGCAACTGCCGCAAGTCGTCCAGACGATGGATGCGAAAATCCTGCAGGACGCCGGGCTGACCACCCTGTCGGGCGCGCTGGATTTCGTGGCGGGCGTGGCCCG
>NZ_BCZE01000069.1 GCF_001598555.1 Novosphingobium rosa NBRC 15208 | reverse complement strand
GCCGCCGCCCCCGCCGCCCCCGCCGGTGATCGTGATCCCGCCCAAGCCCACCCCTCCGGGCGGCGCCACGCCCAACGCCCTGATCCCCGTGATCGGCCCCGATGGCGTGCGTCACACCATCCTCGTCGATACGGTGGATGCGCAGCGCGTGTGGAACTTCCGCTCGGCCTGGAACGTGGCGGCGCTGACCTGCACCGATCCGCAATATGCCGAGATCACCACCGCCTACAGCGCCTTCCTCAAGAAGCACGCCAAGGCGCTGACCCTTGCCAACCGCAGCGTCGACGCGCTGTTCCGCAAGAAGTTCGGCAAGCCCTGGCTCAAGGAGCGTGAGACCTATCTCACCAGCCTCTACAACTATTTCGCCTATCCGCCCACGCTGCCCAACTTCTGCGCCTCCGCGCTGCATGTGGCGCATGACAGCGCAACGGTGACCGACAAGGAACTGCCCGCCTTCGCCGCCACGGCCTTCACCGGCTTCGCCAAGGTCTATGAGGACTTCTACGTTTCCTACGAGAAGTACCGCAGCGATCTGGCCGAGTGGCAGGCGAAGTACGGCAGCCCGGCTCCGGCCCCTGCCGGCCCGGCTCCGGTTGCCGCCGCCCCGGCGCCGACAACCAAGCCCTGATCTTTATCAAGGCTGCATTTTTCGCTTTGCATGAGGCGGCCCATTCGCTAATGGGTCGCCTCCCTCGGGAGCCAGCGGCGCAAGCCTCTGATCTTCCCGACAAGGCAACACTGGAACGGGGCCGTAGCTCAGCTGGGAGAGCGCGTCGTTCGCAATGACGAGGTCAGGGGTTCGATCCCCCTCGGCTCCACCAGTGTACCAACAGGATTTCGGTCGATCAGGGCCGATCCGCACCAGCCCACAGCTGCATCCGGGATGTGTCTTAAGGCACTCTCTGGCTGAAGCTGTGGGCTGGCGCGTTTGTGTGCTATATGCGCGTTTTCACGCGCCATCGTCCGGAAGTTGATATGCATTTTCTCGACCAGGCCAAGATTTACATCCGCTCAGGCAGCGGCGGCCCCGGCGCCGTGGCCTTCCGCCGCGAGAAATACGTCGAATACGGCGGCCCCAACGGCGGCGACGGCGGCAAGGGCGGCGACATCATTTTCGAGGCCGTTGCTGGCCTCAACACGCTGATCGATTTCCGCTACACTCAGCACTTCAAGGCCCAGCGCGGCATGGGCGGGCAGGGCACCAACCGCACCGGCGCGGGCGGCGAAGATCTGGTGATCCGCGTTCCCATCGGCACGCAGGTGCTCGACGATGACCGCGAGACCGTTCTCCTTGACCTCACCGAGGCAGGCCAGCAGGTCATGCTGCTGCGCGGCGGCGACGGCGGTCGCGGCAATGCCAGCTTCAAGTCCTCCACCAACCGCGCCCCGCGCCAGCACGGACCCGGCTGGCCCGGCGAGGAGATGTGGGTGTGGCTGCGCCTCAAGCTGCTGGCGGATGTCGGCCTTGTCGGCCTGCCCAATGCGGGCAAATCGACCTTCATCAACCAGATCTCCAACACCAAGGCCAAGGTGGGCGATTACGCCTTCACCACGCTGCGCCCGCAGCTGGGCGTGGTGCGCCACAAGGCCCGCGAATTCGTCGTGGCCGACATTCCCGGCCTGATCGCCGGCGCGGCTGAGGGCGCGGGCGTGGGCGACCGCTTCCTGGGCCATATCGAGCGCTGCCGCGTGCTGGTTCACCTGATCGACATCGCGGGCAAGGAGCCCGTGGAAGCGATGCAGATCGTGGAAGACGAACTGGCCGCCTATGGCGAGGGTCTGGACGAAAAGCCGCGTCTGGTGGCACTGAACAAGATCGATCAGGCCGACAGCGAACTGGCGCAGGCCTATGCCGCCGAGCTGATCGCTGCCGGTGCGGATCGCGTGTTCCCGATTTCGGGCGCGACCGGTGCGGGTTTCGATGCCCTGCTGGATGCCGTGATTTCCTACCTGCCCGCCGCGACCGTGACCGAGCGCCCGACCGGCGAACGGGAAGAGGCCGAAGACAAGCCTTGGTCGCCTCTGGATTAAGGTTTTAGGGCAGGAAGAGAAGGTGCGAGGGTGTTACACCCTCGCGCTCCCATAACGTCTTCCGACGCTAGGGCAGGGGCGCCGCATCGGTGCGCCCAGCCTCTCCATCTGCGCTGGCTAGGGCGCCGCGGGCAGTTACCTTGTGATTTAGCGTTGTGTTTGGGGTTTTGATGCCTGCGGCGCGGCAAACTTAGCGCCATGGCCGAACCTGATGCGCAACGTAGACATTAAAGGGAGCGCGAGGGTGATGACCCTCGCATTTCTCTCTTCCTACCTCTGAATCCACCTGTAACCCCTTAGCATCGCTTTTTTCCTTTCGTCTCTTTCCCTCATCCACTTGGCTTGGAAGCCTCTTTCCCCATCTTCGGCTTTCCCCTAAGCGCCATCAATGTCCAAGCCTGCCCGCCTTTCCACGCTTGCCGATCTGGCCGATGCCACGCTTTGCCCCCGCCTTGTGATCAAGGTCGGTTCGGCGCTGTTGGTGGACAAGGACGGCCCGCGCCGTGCGTGGCTGACGGAGCTGATGGCGGAGATCGCCCAGGCCAAAGCACGCGGACAGGATGTGATCGTGGTATCCTCCGGAGCCATCGCGCTGGGTGCGCGCAAGCTGAAGCTGGATAAGGGCGGCCGGGGCAGTCTGGCGGATGCTCAGGCGGCGGCGGCTGTGGGGCAGATCGCGTTGTCGGGCCTGTGGGCCGAGCTGCTGGGCGCGCATGGGCTGACCGCCGCCCAGCTTCTCCTCACCCTGGAGGATCTGGAGGACCGCCGCCGCTACCTCAACGTCACCGCCACGCTGACCCGCCTGCTGGACGCGGGCGCGGTGCCTGTCATCAATGAGAACGATTCGGTCGCCACGCAGGAAATCCGCTTTGGCGACAATGACCGGCTTGCCGCACGCGTGGCTCAGGCGGCGCGGGCCGATGCGGTGCTGCTGCTCTCGGATGTCGATGGCCTGTACGATCGCCATCCTTCCGAACCCGGCGCGCAGCTGCTGCCCGTGGTGACGGGAGTCACCGACGAAATCCGCGCCATGGCCAGCCCCGTTTCGGGCAGCGGCATGGGCTCGGGCGGGATGATCTCCAAGCTGCAGGCCGCCGAGATCGCCGAGCTGGCGGGCATTGCGCTGGCCATCGGCAATGGCACCAAGGACAAGCCCATTGCCCGCGTGATCGAGCAGGGCATCGCCACGCTGTTCCTGCCGCGCGCCGCCCGCGCCCGCAGCGCCGCGCGCAAGGCGTGGCTGGGCGGACGCCTGCGCCTGAAGGGCTCGCTGGTGGTCGATGCGGGCGCGGTGCGCGCTCTGGGCGAGGGCGCCAGCCTGCTCGCCGCCGGGATCACCGCCGTCGAGGGCCAGTTCCAGCGCGGCGACGCCGTGGCGATCAAGGCGCAGGATGGCGTGGTCATCGCCCATGGCCTCTGCGAGTATGATGCGGGCGAATGCGCCAGTCTGCTGGGCCGCCAGTCCGCCGAGCAGGCCGCGATCCTCGGCTATGCCCCGCGCCCGGCCATCGTCCACCGCGACCAGCTGGTGATGGTATGAGCGCCCCCCTGCTGGCCCTGACCGGCGGCACGGGCTTCGTCGGGCAGGCCGTGTTGGAGGAAGCCGCGCGCTGCGGCATGCAGGTGCGCGCGCTGGCCCGCCGCCCCATGCCCGATATGCCGGGCGTCGACTGGGTGCAGGGCGACCTCGACGACCGCCGCGCCCTTGCCGCCCTGATGCGCGATGCCGAAGCGGTGCTGCATGTGGCCGGCGTGGTGAACACGCCCGATCCTGACGAGTTCACCCGCGCCAACGTCACCGGCACGCTGACCATGCTGGAGGCCGCGCTGGCCGCTGGCGTGCCGCGCTTTATCTTCGTCTCCTCGCTCTCCGCGCGCGAGCCCGATCTCTCTGCCTATGGCGCCTCCAAGGCCCGCGCCGAGCATATCGTGAAGGCCAGCGGCCTCGACTGGACCATCGTGCGCCCGCCCACGATCTACGGCCCGCGCGACAAGGAGGTGTTCGAAATCTTCCGCGCGGCGAAATACGGCATCGTGCCCGTGCCCGCCGGTGGCCGCGCCTCCATCGTCCATGTCGAGGATCTCGCCCGGCTGCTGCTGGCCCTGCTGCCCGGCGGCGAGGAGGTCACCAGCCAGACCTTCGAGCCCGATGACGGCATCCCCGAAGGCTGGGCTCACGATGACCTCGCCCGCGCCATCGGCGCCGCCATGGGCCGCCGGGCGAAGGTGGTGCAGCTCTCGGAGCGCCTGATGCGCTGGGGCGCCAGCCTCGATGGCACCTTCCGTGGCGCCAAGGCCAAGCTGACTCAGGACCGCGTGGGCTATATGATTCATCCCGATTGGGTGGTGTCCGCCGAGGCGCGCGTGCCTGCCTCGATCTGGGAGCCCGCCATCGATACGCGCAGCGGGCTGGCCTCTACCGCCGAGTGGTATCGGCGGGAAGAATGGCTGTAGGTTCATTTTAAGGCAGGAAGAGAAGAAGCGAGGGCCATCGCCCTCGCGCTCCCTTTACGTCTTCCGACGAGGCCGCAGTGGCGCCCGATCCTTGCGCCACGGCTCTCCACCTGCGCGACATAAAGCGCCGCAGGCAGTGAATGTTCAGGCCAATCATGGGATTAAAGCCTGCGGCACAGCAAGCTGGGCGCAAGGCCGAACCCTATGCGCAACGAAGACAGTAAAGGGAGCGCGAGGGCGATGGCCCTCGCATTACCTTTTCTTCAAACCTTAAAAAGCCGGTTCATACCCCGGAGGCAGTTCGTCATCCTTGCCCGGGACATGGATGCCGCATTCGGTCTTGTCCCACCCGCGCCAACGGCCTGAGCGGGGATCTTCACCGGGCGCCACCTTGCTGGTGCAGGGCGCGCAACCGATCGAGGGATAGCCCTGCGCCACCAGCGGATGCGCGGGCAGATCGTGCTCGGCGAAATAGGCGGCGATCCGCGCGGCGTCCCAGTCGATCAGGGGATTGACCTTCAGGCGGCCCGCAGCGTCGGACTTGTCCAGCTCGAAGCGGGGCAGGCCCGCGCGGGTGGCGGCCTGGAAGCCCTTGCGACCGGTCACAGTGCTGTCGAACGAAGCCAGCGCCTTGGCCAGCGGGATGACCTTGCGGATCTCGCAGCAGCCATCGGGGTCGTAGGACCAGCGCAGGCCTTCCTTGTCCTTTTTGGCCAGCACCTCTTCATCGGGGTGCAGGTTGATAAGGTTCGTCAGGCCCAGGCGTTCGACCAGTTCGTCGCGGTAGGCCAGCGTTTCGGGGAAATGCTTGCCGGTTTCGAGGAACAGCACGGGTACCGTAGGATCGATCCGCGAGGCCAGATGCAGCAGCACCGCGCTGTCCGCGCCGAAGCTGGAGACAAGGGTGGTGTTGCCCGCCACCTTGTCCACCAGCACGGCGTGGAGCAGCTCTTCCGTCGAGACCTCGGCGAAGCGCAGGTTGAGCGCCGCCGCGTCGCCTTGCGTGAAGGCGGGGGAGGTGTCGATCTGGTCGATGATGCGCTGGGTTGCCATATCAGAGTCCGTGACGCAGCGCCCAGATGGGCTTGCGGCCATCGACCACCGTGGCCTGATAGACCTCTGGCCAGGTGTTGAAGGCGGTTTCGGCCTCGGCGGCGTCCAGCTGGGTGGCGGGCGCGATGGCATCGAAGCCCACGCGGCGCAGGTGGGTCAGCATATCCACGCCGATGTCGCCGGTGGCGCGCAGCTCGCCGGTGTAGCCCGCCTCACGCAGGATGCGGGCCGAGGAGAAGCCGCGCCCGTCGGTGAAGGCGGGGAAGCTCACTTCCACCAGCGACAGGCGGTCGAGGTGGGGGAGCAGCGCGCGCGCATCATCGGCGGGCTCGATGCGGACGGCGGTGGCGTTGGTGTCCTCACCGAAGGCGGAGAGGGGCACGGCGGGGGCGGAGGCCGCCTCATCGCGGAACAGGAACTGGGGATCAGCCATAGATCACCTCCTTGAAGGGCGCCATGCCGAGGCGGCGATAGGTGTCGAGGAAGCGTTCGCCCTCTTCACGCTGGTTCAGATAGAGGTCGGTTACGCGGTCGATGGCGTCGACCACGCCATCTTCGCTGAAGCCGGGGCCGGTGATCTGGCCCAGCGAGGTATCGGCGCCCTCGCTGCCGCCCAGCAGCAGCTGGTAGTTTTCCACGCCCTTGCGGTCCACGCCGAGAATGCCGATATGGCCCGCGTGGTGGTGGCCGCAGGCGTTGATGCAGCCGGAGATCTTCAGCTTCAGCTCGCCCAGCGCCTCTTCCTTGCCATTGTCGGTGAAGCGGCTGCTGATCTTCTGCGCCAGGGGAATCGAGCGCGCATTGGCCAGCGAGCAATAGTCCAGACCGGGGCAGGCGATGATGTCGGTGATGGCATCCAGATTGGCGGTGGCGAGGCCAGCGGCATCCAGACGCTGCCACAGGGCGAAGAGATCGGCCTTCTTCACATGCGGCAGCACGATGTTCTGGGCGTGGGTGACGCGCAGTTCGTCGAGGCTGTAGGCCTTGGCCAGCGCCGCCATCTCGCGGATCTGGTCCGCGCTGGCATCGCCGGGGATGCCGCCCGCGGGCTTCAGGCTGATGGTGGCGATGGCATAGCCCGGCACCTTGTGCGGCGCGGTGTTGGCCCTCACCCAGCGCGCGAAACCGGGGTTGGAGAGGTCCAGATCGTCGCTCAGGCCAGCCTCGAAGGCGGGATCGGCGAAATGGGCCTTGATGCGCTCCAGCTCGGCGAGCGGCGGCTCGATGTCCTGGCTTTGCAGATGGGCGAATTCCTCCTCCACCTGGCGCTTGTATTCTTCCAGCCCCAGCTCGTGGACGAGGATCTTGATGCGGGCCTTGTACTTGTTGTCGCGGCGGCCATAGCGGTTGTAGACGCGCAGCGCGGCCTCGGCATAGGTGATCAGCTGATCGAGCGGCACAAAGGCATTGAGCAGCGGCGCGATAAAGGGCGTGCGCCCCATGCCGCCGCCGACATAGAAGGAGGCGCCGATCTCGCCCGCGTCATTCTTCACGATGCGGATTCCGATGTCGTGCAGGCGCATGGCGGCGCGGTCGGTCTCGCTGGCGATCACGCAGATCTTGAACTTGCGTGGCAGGGCCAGGAATTCCGGGTGGAAGCTGGACCACTGGCGCATCAGCTCGGCATAGGGGCGCGGGTCGATCAGCTCCTCAGGCGAGGCACCGGCATACTGGTCGGACGAGATGTTGCGGATGCAGTTGCCGCTGGTCTGGATGGCATGCATTTCCACCTTGGCCAGCTCGGCCAGAATGTCGGGCGTCTCATCCAGCTTGATCCAGTTGTACTGGATGTTCTGGCGGGTGGTGAAATGGCCATAACCACGGTCATACTTGTCCGCGATGTCGCCCAGCACATGCATCTGCGCGCTGCTCAGCGTGCCATAGGGCACGGCCACGCGCAGCATATAGGCGTGTAGCTGGAGATAGAGCCCGTTCTGCAGGCGCAGCGGGCGGAATTTCTCCTCGCTTAGCGATCCCTCGATGCGGCGGCGGGTCTGGTCGCGGAATTCGGCGACGCGGGCATCGACCATGGCCTGGTCGTATTTGTCATAGGCGTACATTACAGCACCCGATCAGGCGTGGCGGAAGGATCAAGCGACAGGTCGAGCCGCACCGTGGGCCCAAGGGCGCGGATACGCTCCTTGATATGGGCGGGGCGAATGCCATCCGCGCCCTGCTCGGCATCGACAGTGTAGGCTCCGGTGACGCGGCGGGTGGCCTCTTCCTCGGCGATGATGGCGGCGGCATCGGCCTCCACGGCCACGGCGTCGTTGACATGCAGCGACCAGCCCTTGCCGTCCCACCAGGTGACGGCGCCACTTTTCAGGTCATTGCCTGTGATGATCTTCACGCTTCGGCCTCCACTGCCATTGCGAGGTTGTTGTCTTCCAGCGCGGTGATCGCGCCGATGATGATCAGCGCCGGGCTGACCACATGGTGATCCTTGACCAGCGTGCCAAGCCCCGCCAGCGGACCGCGCAGCACCCGCATTTCGGGGCGCGCGGCATTTTCCACCACGGCGACGGGGGTGTCGGGCGCGAGGCCATCGGCCATCAGCTTGTCGGCGATGGGATCGGCATTGGCCAGACCCATATAGATCACCAGCGTGCGGCCATGCCCGGCCAGCCCCGCCCAGTTCTGTTCCGACAGCCCCTTGCACTGCCCGGCCACGAAGCTGACCACGCTGGCCGCATTGCGATGCGTCAGCGGCAGCTGTGCGGCAGCGGCAGCGCCGATGGCGGCGGAAATGCCGGGCACGACTTCAACAGTAACGCCGGCGGCGCGGGCGGCTTCGGCTTCCTCACCGCCGCGCCCGAAGACGAAGGGGTCGCCGCCCTTCAGGCGCACCACATCGCGGCCCGCCAGAGCCTCGCTGACCAGCAGGGCGTTGATCTCATCCTGAGGCATCGAATGGCGGCTGCGGCGCTTGGCCACGGAAACCAGCTTCGCGCTGGCCGGGGCCATGGCCAGAATGCGCGGATCGACAAGCCCGTCATGCACGATCACCTTCGCGCCCATCACCAGCCGCGCCGCGCGCAGGGTGAGCAGGTCGGGATCGCCGGGGCCGGCGCCCACCAGCCAGATCTTGCCAGTCGAGGAAGGTAAGGGGTTCATGGCGCCCCCTTGGTCCTCTCCGCAGCCAGATGAAAGGCAGATTGGCTATGGGTGGGGGTAGGGAATCTTGTGTCGAGGCTGCGTGGGCGTTTCAACCTTCCGCCCACACCGCCAAAGCCCGTTCCATATCGGCAATCAGATCCTGTGGATCTTCCAGCCCGATGGCCAGACGCACACCATAGCGGTCGTCCGCGTCGAGGCCGGGCAGGGGCCAGCTTTCCGGCTTGCGGATGCGCGCGGGATCGACGGGCGTGGCCAGACTTTCAAAGCCGCCCCAGCTGTAGCCGATGCCGAACAGGTCCAGCGCATCGATAAAACGGTCACGCGAGCCGCTGGTGCCGCCCTTGAAGACGAAGCTGAACAACCCGCAACCGCCGGTGAAATCGCGCGCCCACAGATCATGGCCGGGCGTTCCGGGCAGCATTGGGCACAGCACGCGCGCCACCTCGGGCCTTGTTTGCAGCCATTCGGCCAGGGCCAGCGCCGAGGCGGTCGATTGCTTCAGCCGCACGCCCATGGTGCGCAGGCCGCGCAGCGCCAGCGCCGCATCATCGGGCGAGACGACATTGCCCAGCATCTGCGCGCGGCGGCGCAGCTTGTCATACCATTCCGCCCCGGCAGAGGCGCTGCCCATCATCAGATCGCTGTGCCCGCCGACATGCTTGGTCAGCGCCATCAGCGTGATGTCCACCCCCATCGGCAGGCTGGCCAGACCCAGCGGGCTGGCCCAGGTGTTGTCGAGAATGGAGGTGATGCCATGCTGACGGCACAGGGCCAGAATGGCGGGTAGGTCATGCACCTCCATCGTCAGGCTGCCGGGCGATTCCAGCAGCACGGCCTTGACGCGGGGGCACAGTTGGGCGGTGAAATCCTCCACCCCATCGGGTGCGAACCAGCGGGTTTCCACACCGATCTCGGCCAGCAGGCCCTTGGCCAGCGAGCGGCTGGGCTCATAGGCATTGTCGGTCATCAGCAGCACGTCGCCGGGCTTCAGCACTGTGAGCAATACGCCAGCAATCGCCGCCACGCCGCTGGGATAGAGCACCGTGCCCGCCGCGCCGGGCTCAAGCTGGGTCAGCGCCTCGGCCAGCGCCCATTGGGTGGGGGCGCCGCGCCGGCCGTAATAGAAGCGGCCATCGGCATTCTGGCCGGTTTCGGCGCGCAGGGCGGTCATGTTGGGGTACAAATGCGTCGAGGCGCGCCACACCGGCGGGCTGACCACGGCGGCGGGATGAGCGCCGGTGCCGGTCCATTCGTCGCGGCGCCCGCTGGTCACCAGCTTGGTGGCGGGGCGCTGCTCATCGTCGAAACTCATGGGGATGCTTTCAGTGCGAAATCGCGGGGGAGGGGCCGGTTTCCTTGGGCGTCTGCGGATCGGCGCCCCATTCCGCCCAGCTGCCGTCATAGAGCGCGACATCGTTCTTGCCGAGCAGATGCAGCGCGAAAATCAGCACGCAGGCCGTCACGCCGCTGCCGCAGGAGGTGACGATGGGGCGGGACAGATCGACGCCCGCGCCCTCGAAGGCGGCGCGCAGGGCGGGTTTGTCCTTGAAGGTGCCGTCGGCGTTGTAAAGGCTGGTGTAAGGCACGTTGAGCGCGCCGGGGATATGGCCGGGCTGCATACCCGCGCGTGGTTCAGGGGCGGTCCCCGCAAAACGCGCCGCGCCGCGCGCATCGACCACCTGCTCGGCCTTCGACTGGATGTTGCCCATCATCTGGGCTTTGGAGCGCAGGGCCTTGTCATTGTGCCATGCGGTAAAATGGCGTTTGCGCAGGTCGATATGGCCGGTGTTGATCGCGCGATCCTCGGCCTTCCATTTGGCGAAGCCGCCATCGAGAATGGCCACATTCTGCGCCCCGAACAGCCGCAGCACGAACCACGCGCGCGCCGCGCTGTGGATCGCCGAATCATCGTAAAGCACGATGCGGCTGCCGTCGCCCAGACCCAGCAGGGCCATGCGGCTGGCGAATTTCTCGGGCGAGGGCAAGGTGTTCTCGACTGGCGAGTCCTCGTCGATCAACCCCGCCAGATCCATGAAGATCGCGCCATCGATATGCCCGCTTTCGAACTCGCCGAAAGCATGGCGACCCGTATCGGGCAGGTGGCTGCTCGCATCGAGGATGCGCAGGTCAGAGGCGATGCTCTCCCCCGCCAACCATTCAGTGCTGACCAGACTTTCCATGACCCTGCGCGCGCCTCCGTTCGCTGCGAGTGCGAAGGGATTACGAGCCTGTGGCGCGAACCGCAATGGCGCTGATGCGGTTTTTGTCGGTTCTGTTGCTGGAAAGGATGGATTGTTTCAGCTTTGCGGTGCCTTGGGCGGGCTCAGGGCAGCGCACGGGTGGTCAATTCGCCGGCGATCATGGGCCCGGTATCCAGCCGGAACGGGGCGAGCGCGGCCTGTGCGCGCGCCTTTTCCCCCACCATCAGGCTGAGTGCGCCCGTGGCCGGAGGCGGATTGCCTTCATCCACAATTCTCTCGCCCTCGACCGTGAAATGCACGAGCGGCACGAAAAGCTCGGCCGCGCCCACCCGCAGCGGCGTGATGGCCGAGAGCGGCAGATGGATTTGCCCGCGCAGCTCGGTGCTTTCGCCCGGGCGCAGGATCATCAGCCGGTGCAGTTCGGCGAAATCCGTGGGGGAGGGGGCCGGTTCCTGCTCGGGAGCGTCGACCTGCGGGTCTTCCGGGGCGGGCGCCGGGGCGTCAGGCGCGGTGTCGCCGTTTTCGCTTGCGGGCTCGGGGGTTTCCGGCCCGGCTGCGGGGGCGATGGTTTCGGGCTCTTCCACCGGGTGCGGCGCGAATTGCGGATTGGGCTGGAAGCCGGTGATGGCGCGCGGCGGAGCAGGCGGCTCGGGCGCGGCTTGCGCTGCGGGTTCGGCCTGTTCCTCTTCCGGCTCTTCCTCGGGAGAGGCGGCTTCCATTCTGCCGTTGATCGCCAGCGGGCCCAGCGGTTCGGCGCTCAGGTTGGTCACCGTCAGGCGATAGCGCAATGTGGCTTCGGAGAGGGTGGTGGCAAAGCGTGTCGGCTCGAAATCGAGCGAGAGTTCATCGGGGATCGGCTCTGCGGGCGTGACGGGCGCGGGCGCCTCCGCCAGCGCAGCGGGCTTGAAGACGGGCAGCGGCTCAGGCTCGGCGACGGGCGGGGCAGGCGGCGCAACCGGAATGGGCTCCGGCGTTTCTTCGGCCTGCGCTGCTTCGACGGGGGCGGGTTCGGCGGCCTCTGCTTCTTCGGGCGCCTCCTCGGGCGCGGGCTTGCTCTTGCGGCGCCACAGCAGCCAGCCGCCAAGTCCGCCCAGCAGCGCGGCGACCCCCAGCGGCCATTGCGGCAAATTATCCGAAAACGGCGCCGTAGCCGGAGCAGGCGCTGCTGCCGGCCTGGGCGCGGGCAGGCGCGGCGAGGGGCGGGGCGCGGGCGTCGCAGTGGCGGCGGGCGTCGGCGAAGCGCTCGCGGCGGGCGAGGGCGTGGCCACAGGCGCCGGGCTGGCGGTCACGCTGGGTTGCGGCGTCGGCTTGGCGACAGGGGCTGGCGTTGGATGGGCGGCCACGGGCGGCGGCGCCTTCGGCGTGGCCGGAGCATGGGCCACCGGAGCGGCAGGCTCGACATGCGCCGGCTTGTGCTGGGCCGGGGCGGCAGCCTTCGGGGTCGTGGCTTGCGGCGCGGGTTTTTCATGCCGGGGCTCGGCCTCATGCCGCTTTTCCGCCGGTTTTGCCTCAGCCTTGGGCTTTTCGACGGGTTTGGGCTTGTTCGTGGCATGCGGCGAGGGGCTGGGCGTGGGGGTGAAGATCGGCGCCGCCTCGATTCGCGGCGCGGGCTGGCTGGCGCTGGCTGATGGCGTGCTGGCTGGAGCACCGGATGGCGTTCCGGCCTGGCCATGATAGCTGGCCGACCAGTCACCGATGGATTGCGCCGTCGCCGAGGGCGTCACCCATGCGCAGGGCGCCACGCTCGCGGCTGCGATGATCGCCCCCAGCATCATGCCCTCACGCAACATCATATCTCCGCTTGCCCCGTTAACAACACTATAGGGCGCTGCCTCTCGCGCCCCAACCCGTGGGTAATACTTAAATATTCGCCTGTCTGCCCCCTAAAGCGGAGGGGCTGTTCAAGGCATTCACCCTTGCGGCCCGGCGCGCTTGGCGGCATGAGCGATCCATGAGCAATCCCCCCGAGTCAGATCACCTTTCCAATCCCGCCACGCCGCATTACGCGCAGGGCGCTCTTCATCTTGGCCAGACCAGCCGCCTGCCGGGCTCGCCCGAGGAAGCGCAGCTCGATTACGTGCCCAATCCGCGCGTCGGCTCGTTTTATCTGGTGCGTTTTGCCGCGCCTGAGTTCACTTCGCTGTGCCCCGTCACCGGCCAGCCCGATTTCGCCCATCTGGTGCTGGATTACGCGCCGGGCGACACCATCGTGGAATCCAAGTCGCTCAAGCTGTTCCTCGGCTCGTTCCGTAACCATGCGGGCTTCCATGAGGATGTAACCGTGGGCATCGGCCAACGCCTGTTCGACGAGATGAAGCCCCGCTGGCTGCGCATCGGCGGCTATTGGTATCCGCGCGGCGGCATTCCTATCGATGTCTTCTGGCAGTCCGATGCGCCGCCCGCCGGGCTGTGGGTGCCCGATCAGGGTGTTGCTTCGTACCGCGGACGTGGTTGAGGAAAACGGGCTGATGAGGCTGGCGCGTCAGGCAGGGTGATGGCACCTTGCCCGGCGGGAACGATTTTAGCGGTCCGGCTGTCATGCCATGGTCATGCAGCCGGATCATGGGCTTGCCCCCTCCTCTTGTGGATGGGCAATGTTGACGGGCATGCCGGATCGCGCTGTCGGCATGCCAAGCCAGGGATCTGACATGAACACCCATACGCTCTCGCCCATCGCCCATCTTGTGGCCCAACCCCCGCAGCATGAGGGCAATGAAGAGGTGGCCAAGGTCCGCCATCGCTTCTTCAACCGCGAACTGAGCTGGCTGGCCTTCAACACCCGCGTGCTGGATGAGGCGCGCAACCGCAACTATCCCCTGCTGGAGCGGCTGCGGTTCCTCTCGATCTCGGGCAACAATCTCGACGAATTCCTGATGGTGCGCGTGGCGGGTCTGGCCGCGCAGGTGCGCCGCAAGATCGAGGAGATCTCGATCGACGGCCATACGCCCGCCCAGCAGCTCGACGCCATCCGCGACGAGGTGGTGCGGGTGGAGGCCGGTCAACAGGCGATCTGGACCGAATTGCGCGGCGAACTGGCCGCCCAGCATATCCATATCCTCGATCAGGCTCCCGGCGAAGATCCCAGCGTGGTCAAGCTGGCGCCCAGGCTGGACGCCACGCAGGTGCGCTGGCTCAAGGACTATTTCCTTGAGCGTGTGCTGCCGGTCATCACCCCGCAGGCCATCGATCCGGCGCATCCCTTTCCCTTCGTCAGCAATGGCGGCATGGGGCTGATGGTCAGCCTGACCCGCGCCGCCGATCTGGCGCAGGTGATGGAGATGGTGCTGATCCCCGCCGCCCTGCCGCGTTTCGTGCGCGTTTCGGGGATCGAGGCCAGCTACATCAGCATCGAGGATGTGATCTGGCGCCATATCGATCTGCTCTTCCCCGGTTTCGAGGCCAAGGGCCACGGCGTCTTCCGCGTGCTGCGCGACAGCGACATCGAGATCGAGGAAGATGCCGAGGATCTGGTGCGCTATTTCCGCACCGCCATCAAACGGCGCCGTCGCGGCAGCGTCATCATGCTGCAATTGCAGGGCGATTTCGACCCTCAGGCCGAGCAGCTGCTGCGCGACCAGCTGAAGCTCGATCATGCCATCGTGATCAAGTCGGCGGGGCCGATCGGCATGGCGGGCCTCTCGGAAATCTGTAGCGAGAAGCGGCCCGAGCTGAAGTTCGAGCCCTACACCCCACGCTATCCCGAGCGCATCCTCGAGCATGACGGCGATATCTTCTCGGCGATCCGCGAGAAGGATCTGGTGATCCACCACCCCTATGAAAGCTTCGAGGTTGTGATCGATTTCCTGCGTCAGGCCGCGATCGATCCCGATGTGGTGGCGATCAAGCAGACGCTCTATCGCGCGGGCAAGCAGAGCGCGATCATCAACGCCCTGATCGCCGCCGCCGAGGCGGGCAAGAGCGTCACCGCCGTGGTGGAGCTGAAGGCCCGCTTCGATGAAGAGCAGAACCTGCACTGGGCCAGCCAGCTGGAGAACGCCGGCGTTCAGGTGATCTACGGCTTCGTGGACTGGAAGACCCACGCCAAGATCAGCATGGTGGTGCGGCGCGAGGGCGATGGCTATCGCACCTATTGCCACTTCGGCACCGGCAATTACCATCCGATCACCGCCAAGATCTACACCGACCTGTCCTATTTCACCGCCGAGGCCGCCATTGGCCGCGACGCCAATCAGGTCTTCAACTTCATCACCGGCTATGTCGAGCCGCGCCGCACCTCGCTGATCGGCGTGGCCCCGGTGATGCTGCGCCAGCGCCTCTATGGCTGCATCGACCGCGAGATTGCCAATGCCAAGGCGGGCAAACCGGCGCAGATCTGGGGCAAGCTCAACTCGCTGACCGATCATGATCTGATCGACCGCCTCTATGAAGCCAGCTGCGCCGGGGTGGAGGTCAGCCTTGTCGTGCGCGGCATCTGCTGCCTGCGCCCGGGCATCAAGGGCCTGTCGGAGAACATCCGCGTCAAATCGATCATCGGGCGTTTTCTGGAGCATAGCCGCATCTGGGCCTTTGCCGCGGGCAATCCGCTGCCCAACCAGCGCGCGCGCGTCTTCATCTCCAGCGCCGATGGCATGACCCGCAACCTCGACCGCCGTGTCGAGGTGCTGATCCCCATCCGCAACCGCACGGTGCACGATCAGGTGCTCGATCAGGTGATGCTTGCCAATCTGCTCGACAATGAGCAGAGCTGGACGCTTGATTCCGAAGGCCATTACAAGCGCACCACCCCGGGCGACCGGCCTTTCAACGCGCATCGCTATTTCATGACCAATCCGTCGCTTTCGGGGCGCGGGGCGTCGCTGGGATCGGGACGCAAGGTGCCCAAGCTGGCATTGCGGCGCGGCGGCGCGTAAGGACACCTCATGCATCACGAGATCACAGCGCCTCGCCCGGTGGCGCAAGACCCCGCGCGCGGCATCATCGACATCGGCTCGAACACCGTTCGTCTGGTGATTTTCGGCGGTCCGCCCCGGGCTCCGGCGGTGCTTCACAATGAGAAGATCCAGGCCCGGCTGGGCAAGGGGGTGGCGGAAACCGGGCGGCTGTCCGAAAAGGGCATGAAGCTGGCGCTGGTCAGCTTGGCCCGTTACGCCGCCATTCTGCGCCTGCACGGGGTGGAGGATGTGCAATGCGTCGCCACCGCCGCCGTGCGCGACGCGCCCAATGGCGGGGCGTTTCTGGAGCGTGTGCGGGAGCTTGGCCTCTCGCCCCGCCTTCTGTCCGGTGAGGAGGAGGCGGTGGGCAGCGCCCATGGTGTGCTCTCGGCCTTCCCCGGCGCGCATGGCATCGTGGGCGATCTGGGCGGCGGCAGCCTTGAACTGATCGACATCGCCGACGATCGCTGCACCCATGGCACCAGCCTGCCGCTGGGCACGCTGCGCCTGCCTGCGCTGCGCGAGGAAGGCGGCGCCAAGTTCACCCGCAAGATCGCCAAGATGTTGCGTTCCGCGCAATGGTCGACCGCGCATGATCAGCCGCTCTATCTGGTGGGCGGATCGTGGCGCGCGCTGGCCCGCTTCGCCATGGAGCAGATGGATTGGCCCATCGACGATCCCCATGGCTTCGAACTGACGCCTGAGGATGCGCTGCGTCTGGCCCGTCAGGTCAACACGCCGAAGCTGGTGGCGCAGCTGACGGGCGCGAAGCCCGCTTCGGGCAAGGCCGCCCTGCCGCGCCTGACCGTGCCCGGCGTCTCCACCGCGCGCCTTGGCAGCCTGCCCGATGCGGCGGCGCTGCTGGCGGTGCTGGTGCGGGAATTGAAGCCCCAGCGCCTGATTTTCTCCAGCTGGGGCCTGCGCGAGGGCCTGCTGGCCGAAGGTTTCGACGAGGCCACCCGCGCCGCCGACCCGATGCTGGAAGGCATCGCCGCTTTCACCGCGACCCATAGCGCCGAGCTGCCCGCTCTGGCCGCCGAGATGGTGCGCTGGACGGCGCGCGCCCTGCCCGAAACCGTGCAGGCCGATGCCCCGCGCATCGAACGCCTGCGGCTGGGCGCCACCATGCTGGCGCTGGTCTCGCTGGATACCGAGCCCAATCTGCGCACGGAGCAAGCCGTCAACTGGGCGCTGCGCAAGCGCTGGATCGGCCTGACGGCGCGGGGCAGGGCGATGATCACGCTGGCCGTGTTGGCCAACAGCGGGCGCACCGCCGTGCCGCCGCAGCTGCCGCGTCTGGCGCCGATCTCGGCGCTGCGCGATGCGGTGGCCTGGGGGCTGGCGACGCGTCTGGCCCGGCGCATCGGCGGCGGCGCGGTGGCGGCGCTGGCGGGCACGTCCTTGCGGATCGAGGGTGCCGCGCTGGTGCTGGCGGTGAAGCCCGCTCTGGCGCCGCTCTGTTCCGAGATGGTGGACAAGGACCTGCGCGTGCTGGCCGAATGCCTTGGCCTGACGCCCCGGCTCGATATTCTGCCCGAAGGCGCCGGTCTGCCCTGAAACGGCGGTAACCGGGGGCCCTTATCCGCCAATGTCACCGAACTGACGCAACGCGGTCATGCCCGTGCAACCTCCCTGACTTATGCGGGGAGGAACACGGAAAGAAGCATGAGGACGCACCATGTTGCGCGACGAGTTTGGCCAACACCCCGCCGTCGATCAGGCTCGGGACTTCGTGGCTGCCAGTCTGGGCGGGGCATCTGCGGGTCGTCGCCTCCCCGAATGGCTGGATCTGCCCGAACCCAAAGGCTTCCGTCCCAAGACCAAATACCGCACCGTCTGGATCAGTGACGTCCATCTGGGCACGCGCGGCTGCAACGCCGGGCTGCTGGTGGAGTTCCTGCGCTCGGTGGAGTGCGAAACGCTCTATCTGGTGGGCGACATCATCGATGGCTGGCGCCTGAAAAAGGGCTGGTACTGGCCCGATGCCCACAATGAAGTGCTGCGTCGCATCCTGAAAATGGCCCATCGCGGCACCCGCGTGGTCTTCATCTGCGGTAATCATGACGAGATGCTGCGCCCCTATTGCGGCATGACCTTCGGCGGCGTGGAACTGCTGAACGAGGCGATCCACCTCACTGCCGACCGCCGCCGCCTTTTGGTGACCCATGGCGACAGCTTCGATGCGGTGGTGCTCTACCACAAGTGGCTCGCCTTCCTGGGGGATCAGGCTTACGAGATGATGATGAGGGTGAATGTCGCCTTCAACGCCATCCGCCGGGGGCTGAAACTGCCCTATTGGTCGCTGTCGGCTTACCTCAAGAAGCGCGTGAAGAACGCCGTCTCCTACATCTGCTCCTTCGAGGAAGCGGTGGCGCATGAGGCGGTGGCGCGCGGGCTGGACGGCATCGTCTGCGGCCATATCCATTCGGCGGAAATCCGCGAGATCCACGGCGTCACCTATTACAACGATGGCGACTGGGTCGAAAGCTGCACCGCTCTGGTGGAGGATTTCACCGGCGCGATGAGCATCGTGGATTACGGCGCCGAGGTGCGCGCCCGCGAACTGGCGGGCCTGAGCGTCTCCGCCGAAGCGCAGACAGCCTGACACATCGTCCAGAGCGAGGAGGCAAGAACCATGTTCCCCCAGACCAACGCTCCCATGAAGATCGCAATTGTCACCGATGCCTGGTTCCCGCAGGTGAACGGCGTGGTGCGCACCTTGGCCGCCACCGTGGCCGAGCTGCACAAGCGCGGCCATGAGGTGGAGCTGATCACCCCCGAGCGCTTCCTGACCGTCGCGCTGCCGGGCTATAGCCAGATCCGCGTCGCGATCTCGCCGCGTTTCTCGGCGCGGCGCATGCTTGACGGGTTCGGGCCCGATCTGGTGCATATCGCCACCGAAGGCCCCATCGGCTGGAGCGCGCGCGGCTGGTGCCAGGCGCGCAATGTGCCCTTCACCACCGCCTTCCACACCCGCTTCCCGGAATATCTCTCGGTGCGCACCGGCATCAGCGCCGAGCGCTTCTGGCCGATCATGCAGCGCTTCCATGCCCCCAGCAAAGGCGTGATGGTCGCCACGCCCAGTCTGGCGCGTGAACTGGAAGCGCGCGGCATCGGCCCCACCCGTCCGTGGAGCCGGGGCATCGATCAGGAGCTGTTCACCCCCATGGGTGAGACTTTGCCCGAACTGGCCGATCTGCCGCGCCCGATCCTGCTCAATGTGGGCCGCGTGGCGCCCGAAAAGAACCTCGAGGCCTTCCTCGACCTCAACACCGAGGGCACCAAGGTGGTGGTGGGCGATGGCCCGGCGCTGGCCGAAATGCGCCGCCTTTATCCGAAGGTGGTTTTCCTCGGCGCGCTGGCGGGCGAGCGGCTGGCCGCCGCCTATCGCAGCGCCGACGCTTTCGTCTTCCCCAGCCGCACCGACACCTTCGGGCTGGTCATCATCGAGGCTTTGTCTTGCGGGCTTCCGGTGGCGGCCTATCCGGTGCCGGGCCCGCTCGATATTCTGGGCGAGCAGGGACGGGGCGTGGATCATGATTTCCCCGCCACCGTGGCCGCTCTGGACGAGGATCTGGGCGTGGCCGTGGCCCGCGCGCTGCGGCTCGACCGGCAGGCGGCGGGCATTTTCGCCCGGCGCTACACCTGGCCGCGCGCCACCGATCAGTTCCTGGCCGCTGTCGCCAAGGCCGCGCGCGATCACAAGGCGCAGGCCATCCCCGAACTGGTCTGAGAATCTGTTTGAAAATGTGCGAGGCGCATTTCGGGCGGCGCCAGCCTTCTCCCCCACCCGGCCGCCCACAGGATAACCCCGCTGGGTGACCGGGCGGGGCAGAGGGCTCGCCAAAGGTCTCCCGCTGACGGCCCCCTTGCTTAAGGGGGACCACCTCCGCTAAGCCGATCCCGCCGAGGCGGGGCGGCCAGTGGAGTGAAGCGCATGCGTGTCGGTTCTGCGGCGCTTTTGGCGATGGCCTGGATCGGCCTGTTGTTTCTGATTGCCGCGCTGACCCAGAGGCATGCGCGGCGCACGGGCGGCCATATGAAAGGCCGGCGCGGCGCCTATACGCTGGCGCTGGGCGTCTATTGCTCCAGCTGGACGATCTATGGCGCGGTGGGCAGCGCGGTGCGCACCGGCTGGGACTATCTGCCGATCTATCTCGCGCCGATCCTGCTGCTGCTGGCCGCGCCCGGTTTTCTGCGCCGCATCGCCCGCGCTGTGGCCGAGGAGCAGGCCGTCACCCTCTCCGACTTCATCGCCGCGCGTTTCGGCCATGATCCGGTGGTGGCGCGGCTGGTGACGCTGATCGCTCTGGCGGGCACGGTGCCTTATATGGCGCTGCAATTCATCTCCATCGGCATCGGCTTTTCCATCGTCACGGGCGAGGCGGTGATGGTGCCGACCATGATTACCGGCGCGGCGCTGCTGGCTCTCTTCGCCATGCTGTTCGGCGCGCGGCGTTTTGAACTCACCGGGCGGTCCGAGGGACTGATCTATGCCATGGGGCTGGAATCGCTGGCCAAGCTGATCGCCATGCTGCTGATGGCCGGGCTGGCGGTGTCGCTGCTGGTCAACGCGGCCCCCGCGCAGGTGGCTGAGGGCTGGGCGCAATTGCACCGCCATTTCGCCCTGCGCGATCTTTCAGCCGATACGCTGGTGATCGCCCTGCTGGCGGGGCTGACGATCTTCAGCCTGCCGCGCCAGTTCTACATGGGGCTGGCCGAGGCGCGCGAGGTGGAGGATCTGCCCCGCGCCCGCTTCGGCTTTGCCGGCTATCTCACGCTGATGGCCGCTTCCGTGTTCCCGATCGCTCTGGCCGGGCTCAGCGTGCTGCCGGCGGGGACCATGCCCGATTATTTCGTGCTGACCCTGCCGCAACAGGGCGGGCATACGGTGATTATGGCCGCCGAGCTGCTGGGCGGCATCGGCGCGGCCGCCGCGATGGTCATCACCGATGCCACGGCGCTGGCCACCATGGTCTCGAACGATCTGGTCTTCCCCAGCGTGGCGCGGGCGGCGGGCGGAGCGCAGGGCGCCCGGCTCGCCGCGGGAGCCTTGGGGCGGCGCATGCTGCTGGTGCGGCGCCTGTCGATTTTCGGCGTGGTGATGCTGGCGCTGGCCTGGGCGCTGCTGGTGCGACCTCAGGATTCCCTGGCCTCGATCGGGCTGGTGGCCTTTGCCGCCATGGCGCAGTTCACCCCCCATCTGGCGATGGCCGCCACCGGGCGGCGGCGCGATCCGATGGCGGCGCGCGCCAGCCTGAGCGTGGGGCTGCTGCTGTGGCTCTACACGCTGGCGCTGCCGCCGATCCTGCCCGAGGGTTGGCGCGAGGCGCTGGCCACCGGGCCCTTCGATCCGCTGCGCCTGCTGGGGCTGGGCCATGCCAGCCCGCTGGTGCATGGCGTGGTGTGGAGCCTTGGCCTCAACCTGCTGACCTATGCGGTGATCGCCGCGCGCAAGGTGCGCAGCGCGCCGCTGCCCGCGCTGATGCGCTGGCATGACAGCATCGCCGATCTGGGCCAGCTCAAGGATCTGGTTGCCAGCTTCGTGGGGCAGGACAAGGCGCTGCGCGAGTTCCCCGAACCCGTCCATGGCGATCCCATCGATCGCAATTCGGCCCAGCGCGCGCGCCAGTTGATCGGCGCGGTGGTGGGCACATCGGCGGCGCGTTCGCTGGTGGCCTCGGCGCTGGCGGGGGGGCGGATGACTCTGGGCGAGGTGACCCATCTGCTCGATGAGCGCGGCCATGCTCTGGGCTTCACCCGTCCGCTGCTGACCGCCACCTTCGAGAACATCGATGCGGGCATCCGCGTGGTCGACGAGGATTTGAACCTCATCGCGTGGAATTCTCGGTATGAGAGCTTCTTCAACTATCCGCCGGGCATGCTGCAGGTCGGCACGCCGGTGGAAAAGCTGATCCGTTACAACGTCAATCGCGGCGAGTTGGGGCCGGGCAATCCGGAGGAACAGGTCGCGCGCCGCATCGCCCAGATGAAGCAGAGCGGTTTCTATGAGGGCGAGCGCTATCGCCGTGACGGGCGCGTGCTCAAGATCGCGGGCGGGCCGATGCCGGGCGGCGGCTATGTCACCAGCTTCACCGACATCACCGGCGAGGCCAATGCCCGCGCCGAACTCCGCCAGGCGCTGGCTCAGATGGAAAGCCGGGTGAGCGCCCGCACCGAGGAACTCTCGCAGGCCAATCGTCAACTTGCCCGCGCCACGGCGGACAAGACGCGCTTTCTGGCCGCCGCCAGCCATGACCTGTTGCAGCCCCTGCATGCCGCGCGGCTGTTCACGGCGGCGCTGGCGCGCGATGTGGACGATCATGCCAAGCTGTTGGTGGGCCGGGTCGATTCCGCGATCACGGCGGCGGAGGTGCTGCTGCGCGCCCTGCTGGACATCAGCAAGCTGGACGCTGGCGGCGTGACGCCCAGCCCGGAGCCTCTGGCGCTGCAGCCCTTTCTGGCCGGGCTGGTCGACGGTTTCCGCCCCATGGCCGAGGGCAAGGGCTTGACCCTAAGGCTGGCCCCGCTGGCAGCGGAAGGCCTCGATGTGGTGAGCGACCCGGGGCTGCTGCGTTCGCTGCTGCAGAATTTCCTCGCCAATGCCGTGCGTTACACCGAGCGAGGCGGGGTGGTGATCGGCGTGCGCCGCCGCCGGGCCGAGGATGGGCGGGGCTGGCTGCGCGTCGATGTGGTGGACACCGGCGTGGGCATTCCGGCCGACAAGGTGGACTCGATCTTCGGTGAATTCACCCGGCTCGGCGATGTCGAGGCCGAGGGGCTGGGTCTGGGGCTGTCGCTCTCCGAACGTATCGCGCGCCTGCTGGATGCGCGGATCGAGGTCTCGTCGCGGCCCGGGCGGGGCAGCCGGTTCAGCCTGTGGCTGGCGGCCTCCTCCACGGGCGCCGATGGGGTGGCATCGGTGACGCGGACCGTTCCGGTGACGGCGGATGTTGTCGCGCCCGATCTGCGGCAGCGCCGCTTGCGCGTGCTGGTGGTGGACGACGATGCCCGCACCGTGGAGGCCAGCGTGGCGCTGCTGCTGAGCATGGGGCACCGCCCCATCGGCGCGGCCAATGGCGCCGAGGCCTTGCCGCATGCCGCGCAGGTCGATGCTGTGCTGGTCGATTACCGGCTGGAGCATGGCGAGGATGGGTTGAGCGTGGTCAAGCGCCTGCGCGCCATTCAGCCCGATCTGCCCGCCATGCTGATCACCGCCGAAAGCGGGGCGTGGATCAGCGAGTTGGCGGCGGGCATGGGCGTGGAAATGCATGCCAAGCCCATCGCGCCCGAGGTGATCGAGCAGTTTCTGGGACAGGTAGGGGCCGTGTGGACCTTGCCCGCCCTCGGCCCATCAATGGGCGAGATCGAGCCCTAAGGAGCGCGCCACCAGCGCCGCCTGCGTGCGGTTGCGCACATCCAGCTTGCGCATGATCGCGGTCATATGGGCCTTCACCGTGCTCTCGGTGATGCCCAGCTGGAAGGCGATCTGCTTGTTGAGCTGGCCGTCCAGCACCGCCAGCAGCACCTTAAGCTGGGTGGGGGTGAGGCCAGCGACCTCGCGCCGGATGTTCTCGATATCGCCGGCGGGCACGCTTTCCCCCGAACGCGCGGCGGCGGGCGGGGTCTGGCCGCCCAGAATGCGGGTGATGGTGCTTTCGATCTGGTCGAGATCGGCATGTTTCGAGAGGAACGCCATGGCGCCGAAGGCGCGGGCCTCATCGGCGGCGGCTTGCCCTTCCGCGCTGGAGATCACCAGGATCGGCACCTCGGGCCTTTCGGCATGGAGCAGGGCGATGCCCGAATAGCCCACCGCGCCGGGCATCTTCAGGTCCAGCATGATGAGTTTGAGGTCCTGCGCCTCCTGCGCCGCGCGGGCGGCGGCGGCCAGAGTCCCGGCCTCGACGATGCGCGCACCGGGCACCACGCGGCTGGCCGCAAGCGTCAGCGCCTGGCGGAACAGCGGATGGTCGTCGGCAATCAGGATCGTCATACTCACGGGGAAGGCTCCGGGCTTTCGGGCAGGCGATTTCGCCAGAGTGCCAAGATGGACCTTCGCCCCGCGCCGGGCAAGCGCTGTATGGTCGCGATGACGTCGCACAGACTTTGGTCGAAGCAGGCGCCAATTTGCCCGGGATCAAGGATCGGCACATGATTCCGGGGCAGGGAAGGGCAGGCCAAAGGAGTCTGCATCATGACCGAAACCGCCATCCTGCCTCATGCCGATGGGGCGACCCGCATTCTCACCACGCGCTGCGGTCTGCGGCTGGAGGTGTTGCCCGCCACCGAGCATGATGGCCCGGCATTGGCGCAATTCTTCGCGCAGGTCAGCGAGGAGGACCGCCGCTTCCGCTTTCTGGCTGCCTGCGCGCAGGTCAGCCGCGATCAGCTCGATTTGCTGCTGCATCCCGACCACTTCCGCACCGAGAGCTTTCTGGTCTTCGAGCCCATGTATGGCGATCTGGTCGCCTCGGCCCTGCTGGCCTGCGACGGCAAGCTGGACACCGCCGAGATCGCCGTTTCGGTGCGGGAGGATTACCGGGCGCATGGCATTGGTTGGGCGCTGGTCGATCTGCTGGCGCAGGAGGCGCAGCGCCGGGGCGTGCGCCGGGTGATCTCGATCGAGAACCGCGAGAACCGCGCCGCCATCGAGCTGGAGCGCGAAAAAGGCTTCACCCCCTATCCCTTCGAGGGCGATCCGACGCTGGTGATCCTGTCGAAGACCTATCGCTGAACTTTCGTCTTCGTCATTTCACCAATTTACCTTTCTTATTCCATGGACACAACTCGGGCCGGGGCAGCGCCGGGGTTCACGGCGCACCCTGCCGTGGCTCCAGCCTGAGAGGTCTTCCATGTTCGATCGCCGTTCGATGCTTGCCAACAGCCTGTTTGCCGGGGCTGCCTCCGCGCTGCCCGCCGCCGCTCTGGCCGAAGTGCCGCTGCCGGGGGCCGATCTCTATGCCCGCAATCAGGACGCCTATTGGGCGGCGCTGCGCAAGCAGTTCCTGATTCCGGCAGGGGTGGTCAATCTCAACAATGGCACGGTGGGGTCCTCGCCGCGCCCGGTGTTGAAGGCGATCTATGACTCCTATGAGTTGACCGAGCAGATGATGCAGCCCGAGCCGGAGGCCTATCCGATGTGGGGCTATGGCCCCTGGACCGAGTTCCGCGCGCCTTTCGCGCAGATGATGGGCGCGCGGGTCGATCAGATGGCGGTGCTGCGCAACGCCACAGAGGCCAACAATGTGGTGGCGGGCGGCTTCGACATGAAGCCGGGCGACGAGGTGCTGATCTCCGACGAGGAGCATGGCAGCGGCGAGCAGCCCTGGATGTTGCGCGCCAAGCGCTATGGCATTGTCGTGAAGAAGTTCAACCTGCCCAAGCCCGCTTTGACGCCTGCCGATATCCTCAACCGCATCAATGACGCGATCACGCCGCGCACGAAGATCATCTTCGTCAGCCATATTTCCACCAACAGCGGGCTGATCCTGCCGGCCAAGCAGATCGCCGCGCTGGCCCGCTCCAAGGGGATCATCTCGGCGTTCGATGGGGCGCATGCGGCGGGGATGCTCAAGGTCGATCTTAATGACATCGGCTGCGATATCTACACGGGCTCGATGCATAAATGGCTGTTCGCCACCAAGGGCACCGGCTTTCTCTATGTGCGCGGGCCAGAGGTGATGGAGCGGCTGTGGCCCACCACGGTGACGGGCGGCTGGGATGCTCCGGCGCGCGATGTGGACCGCTATTCGCAGATCGGCTCCTCGAACATTCCCGCGATGATGGGGCTGGTGGCCGCGATCAAGCTGGCCAATTCCATCGGCATGGACCGCATCGAGAAGCGCCACCGCTTCCTCGCCGACTATCTGCATGGCGAGATGATGAAGCGCGGATCGCGGGATCTGACCTCGCCCGATCCCACCATGCGCTGCGCCATCGCCACGGTGGATATGGCCCCGGTGCAGATGCATGAGCTGATGGACTGGATGTGGACCAACCACCGCATCCGCGTGCGCGGCGGTGCGCCCAGCCGCATCCGCCTTTCCACGCCCTATTATCTGGAGAAGGCCGATATCGACCGTTTCCTCGACCGCTTCGATGCCTTCCGCAAGATGAAGGGCATCGCCTAGGCCTTAGGTGGACCTTCCGGAGGGCAGGGGCTTGGGGTAAAGGGGCGTGGGGGCAAGTGGAGATGTCCCGTGTTCGCGATCGGTTGCCTGTTCTTTATCGTCCTGCCCCTGATCGGCATGTTCATCGGCGGGGTGCTGCATGGGCTGGCCGGGGCTGTATGGGGCGCGGCGATCGGCTTTGCTCTTGCCTGCGTGCTGGGGGGAGGCAGCGTCTATGCGCTGGTCAAGGCGTCGCGCGCCTCCCGCCGAGGATCATGAAAAACAAGCGGATTTCGCGATGAAGCCGATGGTCTGGCGTTGCGCGAACGGCTAGGCTCTCCCTCCGATCAAAGGGCGGGAGAAGCAGAGTGCGGCGTTTTACGCGAGGGATGATCGCCACGCTGGCCTTGGTGTCCGGCACGCCGCTGCTGGCTGCGCAAGAGGCCGGGCCGCCCAGTCCGGAAGGGATCGCGCAGGCGGTGGAATGCCGTTCTTCGCCCGCGGCCTATGCGCCCTATTATGAGGCGCTGTTCAACGATCATCCGCCAGGCTGGGCCATTCCGGTCAGGCGCAACGGCCATGAGGGCATGACGGGCCTGTGGACCTATCGTCTGGCGCATCCCGTCACCATCTTCGGGCGCAGCGTCGATACGGTTTCGCTGCTCAACACCTGGGTGGTGATCGAATTGCCCCGCGCGCAGGCGCTGGCGCTGGTGCGCGAGAAGGGCATGAAGCGCGTGCCGGTCCGCACGGATGAGACCTATTACCGTGGTATCGATCCCGACCATGGCCCGATGCTTGGGGCCTTCCCCGATGGCGACAGGGCGATGGCGCGGATGTCGGGCGGCCACTTTCCGCGCGATGAGGACAACGCCACGCTGTTCGTCGGCTGCAACTATCTGGATATCAGCGAGACGGATTTCGTGGAGGCCGCTGCCGGGGCCGAGGCCATGCTGATCAAGGACTTGAAGCTCAAATAGGATTACCGCGCGGCGTGAGGCGCGGCGGGCGGGTTCAGGGTCATCGCCAGTTGCACCCCGCCTTCCAGCGCGGCGACCAGCGCCAGCACGGCGGTGGCGACAGCCAGAGCGAACATCTTGCGCTCATAGCTTTTGCGGGCCTGTTTGGCGGTGATCTCCAGATGGGCCAGCCAGCGCCCGGCATAGGTCAGGCGCGGGCCGGTGATGCCGCCGGTGCGCATCTGCCAGGCCATATATTCCGGGCCCGCCTTTTTGAACTCCTCGATGAAGTGGCGGGGAATGTCGCTCAGATCTTCGGTCATCCAGGGGGCTCCAGCCTTGGCGCATCATCCGCGCGTAAAATCCGTGTCATAGGGCAGAGCGGGGGATTGCGCTGCCGTCCTTCCGGCCATTCGACCCGAATTTTGCGCTCATGGGCGCGAAGGGGCCGGCTTCGCAAGAGCGCGGCGGCAGAATCATGGCAAGGGGCATCGGCTCACCCTGCCCATGCGGATCACCGGGCTTTGCGGAAAAATACAAAACAACGGGCGCCGCGCCGTATTTCTCCATGATCGGCCTTTTATAAAAAGGCATTGTTTCTTAGAGAAAAACTCTGAATTGGTTAACCTTGGTCAAGAATGATCCCCGCGCAAATCCCTTAAACCGCCTAGTTGCCTTCAAGCCGATCTTAACCGCGCATGGCCATGGATTGTCGCAGGATCTTGCCGCGATGATTGCCGATGCTTGCCAGCCTGTTTCAGCAGATTTCCAAAAGCCCGGATGCGATGCTCAAGGAGCAGTACGACCATCTGCGCGCCCAGATTCCGCTGATGTATCTGCTGATGCTGGTCAATGCCTGCTTTTTGGCGGCGGCGACCATTGGCGAAGTGCCCAAGATCTATGGCCTTGGCATTCCCGCGCTGCTTTGCACGATCATTGTGGTGCGCATGGGTGTCTGGGTGGCGCGGCGCGGCCGGCAACCGGGCCCGGCGCAGATCCGCCGCTATCTCTACGGCACCACGGCGGCGGGGTCGGCGCTCAGCGCGGCCTTCGGCGGCTGGGGGCTGCTGCTGCTGCAACTGGCGCAAGCCGATCGCAGCACGGCCATCGCGCTCTATGTCTTCGTCGGCGCGATCTGCGCCTGCTACTGCCTTCAGGCCCTGCCGCTGGCGGCCTGGCTGGTGCTGCTGTGCGGCGCCTTGCCGATCACCATCCGCCTGCTGTTCTCGCATGACTGGTACGCGATGGGCATCGGCTGGACCTTCATTCTGGCCGCCGGCATCCTGCTCAAGACTCTGGCGAACAATCATTCCGCCTTCAAGGAGCTGTTGCAGTCGCGCATCGATATGGGCTCGCTGATCGTTGCGCTCGAACAGAGCCAGGAGCATTATCGCCATTCGGTCGATCTCAACCCGCAGATCCCCTGGCTGGCCGATCCCGAGGGCCGCCTCACCGAACTGAGTCCGCGCTGGTCGGCGATCACCGGCATGGCCACGCAGGATGCGCTGGGCATCGGTTGGGCCAGCGCGCTTCACCCCGAAGACCTGCCCGCCGTGCAGCAGGTGTGGACCCGCGCCCTCAGCTCCGGCGGGGAGAGCGATGCCGATGTGCGCTACCGCCTGCGCCAGTGGGACGGCGGCTGGCGCTGGTATCGCGCCCGCGCCTTTCCCCGGCGCGACGCGGCGGGCAAGGTGCTGTCATGGTATGGCAGCCTTGAGGACATCGAGGAGCAGGTGCTGGGCGAAAAGGCCCTGCAGGACAGCGAGGAGCGCTATCGCCTCGCCTCGCTGGCCTCCAACGACATCATCATGGACATCGCGCTGGACCGCGACCATGTCGACTGGGGCGGCGCCACGGCGACGATCTTCGGCCATGACGCCATCGTGGGCGGCACCTCGCGCCGCTGGTGGATCAAGCGCATCCATCCCGATGACCGCCCGATGGTGCTGGCCCGTCTGCGCCGCATCTCGCATCCCGTGCCCACCGAGGAAACCCTGTCGCACTGGCGGCAGGAGTTCCGTTTTCAGGCCGCTGACCGCAGCTTCCTCAACCTGATCGCGCGCGGCCATGTGGTGCGGGACGAGGCGGGCGATGCCATCCGCCTGATCGGCACGCTTCAGGATGTGACGGCCCGCAAGCGCGACGAGGACCGGCTGCGCTGGGCCGCGCATCACGATGCGCTCACGCAATTGCCCAACCGTGTGCTTTTCGCCGAAAGTCTGGACCGGGCGCTGGCCGAGGCGCGGCTCAACCGCCGCCATGTCGGGCTGATCGTGCTGGATGTCGACCGTTTCAAGGCTGTGAATGACAGTCTGGGCCATGATGCCGGAGACAGCCTGCTGCGCGAAGTTGCGGCGCGGCTGACGCGTTATGCGCCCTTCTCGGCCACGGTGGCGCGGCTGGGGGGCGATGAATTCGCCATCATCCTGCCCGATCTGCCCAGCCCCGAGGCGCGCACCCGCATCGCCGAAAGGCTGGCCGCGCAGGTGGCGGGGCCGATGGGCTATGAGGGGCGGCAGATCGATGTGAGCCTGAGCATCGGCTCGGCGGTGGCCTTCGACGATGGCGAGTCGCCCGAAGAGCTGCACAAAAGCGCCGATCTGGCGCTTTACGCGGCCAAGAATGATGGGCTGGGGCAGTTGCGGCAGTTCAGCACCAGCCTGCGCAAGCAGGCCGCGCGCCGTACCCAGATGCTGGCCGATGCGCGCACCACGCTGCGCGAGGACGGCATCGTGCCCTTCTATCAGCCCAAGGTCAGCCTACGCACCGGGGCCTGCGTCGGGTTCGAGGCGCTGTTGCGCTGGCATGCCAAGGGGCTGCAGTCGCCCGGCGGCATTCAGGCGGCCTTCGATGATCCGGGCCTCTCGGTGCAATTGACCGACCGCATGCTGGACCGCGTGGTGGCCGATATGGCCAGCTGGCAGCGCCGGGGCATCGCCTTTCACAGCGTGGCGGTGAACGGCTCGGCGGGGGACTTCATGCGCGGTGATTTCGCCGAGCGTATTCTGGGCCGTTTGCGCCGCGCGGGCCTGCCGCCCTCAAGCATCGAGCTGGAGGTGACCGAAACGGTGTTCCTCGGCCAGCTGGTGGAGAATGTCAGTTCGGCGCTGGGCACGCTGTCACGCGCGGGGGTGTCGATTGCGCTCGATGATTTCGGCACGGGTTATGCCTCTCTGACGCATCTGAAACAGTTCCCGGTGGACTCGCTCAAGATCGACCGTTCCTTCGTCGAGCGGCTGGGCATGGTGGAGACCGAGGATGCCGCCATCGTCGGCGCGGTGATCGATCTGGGGCGCAATCTGGGCATCCGTACCGTGGCCGAGGGGATCGAGACGTCCGAACAGCTCTCCCATCTGGCGGCCAAGGGCTGCGATATCGGGCAGGGGTTTTTGCTGGGGCGGCCCATGGCGGCGCCTCAGGTGGTGGAGGCGCTGACGCATTGGGATGTGACCCGCGTGGCCACGCTTTGCGCCTCAGCGGATTGGGCTGAAGCGGTGCGAAGTACCCATCAGGATAGATTCGCCTGAAGGGCCTTGCGGCTGCGGAAAATCCTTAAAATGCGTTCAGAAAGGGGGGGCGGGGTTGAATTACCCACTGCCAAACCGGTCTGACGCCATGAAATCGCGCTAAAATGGGGAGTTTTGCGCGATCAGGGGATGACGAGCCTGATTCTGGGCGCTAATCCGGTCGCGCTTTTCAACCGTCCCAAGGAGACGATGCATGAACAACAGTGATCTCGCCGACAAGCTGGCCGCCGACCACGGCACGACCAAGGCCGACGCCCGCAAGCTGGTGGATTCGGTTTTCGCTGCCATTGCCGACGCTGCTGCTGCCGGTGAGGAAATCAGCCTGAACGGCTTCGGCAAGTTCAAGGTCAAGGAAACCGCCGAGCGCGAAGGCCGCAACCCCGCCACGGGCGCCGCCATGACCATCGCGGCTGCCAAGAAGCTGACCTTCACGCCTGCCAAGGCCGTGAAGGACAAGCTGAACGGCTGATCCTTCTTCACGCCTCGCCCTTCACGGGGCGGGGCGTGATGCTTGCGCGAAGGCCTGAAAACAGGATAACGCGCAACACGTCGCTTGATAAGAACGTATCAAGAACATTTTGATGGACAGGGCGTGGCCTTCGCGCCATTTTAGAGTCTGACGGCGCCGCTGGTTGAGCGCCCGGATCAGCTCCCATGTCCTCACTATCCCTCACCGATAAGCTGGCCATTCTGGCCGATGCCGCCAAATATGATGCCTCCTGCGCGTCGTCGGGGGGCAAGAAGCGGGATTCGCGTGATGGCAAGGGGTTGGGCTCCACCTCGGGCGGGATGGGCATCTGCCATGCCTATGCGCCGGACGGGCGCTGCATCAGCCTGCTCAAGCTGCTGCTGACCAACAGCTGCATCTTCGACTGCCATTACTGCATCAACCGCGCCTCCTCCAATGTGCGCCGCGCGCGCTTCACGGCGGCGGAGGTGGTGAAGCTGACTCTGGACTTTTACCGCCGCAACTGCATCGAGGGGCTGTTCCTCTCCTCCGGCATCATCCATTCGCCCGATTACACGATGGAGCAGATCGTCGAGGTGGCGCGGGCCTTGCGGGAAGACCATGATTTTCGCGGCTATATCCATCTCAAAACCATCCCCGATGCCGATCCCGCGCTGGTGGAGGCGGCGGGCCGCCATGCCGATCGTGTTTCGATCAATGTCGAACTGCCCACGGTGAGCGGCTTGCGTCGCCTCGCGCCCGACAAGTCGCAGGACCGCATCGAGGGCGCGATGGGGGCAATGCGCGGCGCCATCGCCGATGGCCATGATGCGAAGCGCCGCTACCGTTCCGCGCCCGATTTCGCGCCCGCCGGCCAATCGACGCAGATGATCGTGGGGGCCGATGCCGCCACCGACCGCGAGATCGTGGCGCGCGCCTCCACGCTCTATGACCGCTTCGATCTGCGCCGTGTCTATTACTCCGCCTTCAGCCCGATCCCCGATGCCAGCGCGGTGCTGCCCTTGCGCCGCCCTCCCTTGATGCGTGAGCACCGGCTTTATCAGTCGGACTGGCTGCTGCGGTACTATGGCTTTTCGCCGCAGGAGGTGGGCGCGGCAGCCGATCCGGCAACAGGCATGCTGCCGCTCGACATCGATCCCAAGCTGGCCTGGGCCCTGCGCTTCCGCGAAAGCTTTCCGGTGGATCTCAACCGCGCCCCGCGTGAGCTGTTGCTGCGCATTCCCGGGCTGGGGGTGAGGGCGGTGGATGCCATCCTTTCGGCGCGGCGCCTGCGGCAGTTGCGGCTGGAGGATGTGGCGCGCATGACTGTCTCGCTGCGCAAGCTGCGGCCCTTTATCGTCACCGCCGACTGGCGCCCGCTGGCCTTGACCGACCGCAGCGATCTGCGCGCGCTGCTGGCGCCCAAACCCGCGCAGCTTGAGCTTTTCGCGGCCTGATGCACCGCATCTGTCTCGATGCCTTCGATGATGTGGAGGGCTGGCGGACACACGCCCGACGGCTGGCTCAGGCGGGTGTGCCGCCCGAGGCGGTGCTGTGGCAGGTGGGCGATGCGCCGGGCGACCTGTTCGGCGGTGAACCACAGGCTTTACCGCCCGCGACAGGCAGGCCGCTGACCGTTCCCAAACCTTTCATCACCCTGGCCGAGCAGGCTTTGCTGCACAGCGATCCGCAGCGTTTCGCCTTGCTCTATGCACTGCTGGTGAAGATTGCGGCCAACCCTGCCTTGCTGGGTGACCATGCCGATCCCTTGCTGCGCCGCGTGGAGAGCATGGCCAGCACCGTGCGGCGCGACATCCACAAGATGCATGCCTTTCTGCGCTTCCGCGAGGTGCAGGAGGGCGGCGTTGAAGAAGAGAGGCGGCCCCGCTTCATCGCCTGGTATGAGCCGGAGCATTATATCCTGCGCGCCAATGCCAGCTTCTTCGTCGACCGTTTCGCCGCGATGCGCTGGTCGATCCTGACGCCGCAAGGCACGTTGCACTGGGATGGCGAGACCCTCACCGAAGGGCCGCCCGCCCGTCGCGAGGAAGCGCCCAAGGGCGATCCTGTCGAGGCGGCATGGCAGACCTATTACAGCGCCATCTTCAACCCCGCCCGGCTGATGACCGGCGCGATGCTGAAGGAAATGCCGCGCAAATATTGGAAGAACATGCCCGAAACCGCGCTGGTGCCCGGCATGATCGCGGACGCAAGGCGGCGCGAACTGGCGATGGTGGCGCAGGCCCCGCAAGCCCCGCGCATCACACGCCACACCCTGCCTCAGGACCCTGCGGCGGCGCTGCGCCTGCTGCGCGAGGAAGCCGCCGGATGCCGGCGCTGCGGCTTGTGCGGCCCGGCCACCCAGACCGTTTTCGGTGAGGGCCCGGCGGATGCAGGCATCATGGTGGTGGGTGAACAGCCCGGCGATCAGGAAGACCGGGCAGGGCGCCCCTTCATCGGCCCGGCGGGCGCGTTGTTCGATCGCGCTCTGGCGCAGGCGGGCGTCCCGCGCGACAGGCTCTATGTCACCAACGCCGTCAAGCATTTCAAATTCGAGCAGCGCGGCAAGCAGCGCCTGCATGCCCGCCCCAATGTGGGCGAGATTGATGCCTGCCGCTGGTGGCTCGATCAGGAGCGGGCGATCCTGCGCCCGCGTCTGGTGATCGCCATGGGCAAGACAGCCCTGCGCGCCCTGACCGGCCAGAATCTATCCATCGGGCGCGAGGCGGGGCAGGAGATCATGCTGGCCGATGGCACGCCCTGCCGCCTCACGGTCCATCCCAGCCATTTGCTGCGCCTGCCCTCTCAGGCCGAGGCCGAGCAGGGGTTCGAACGTTATGTCGCGGATTTGCGCGGCGGTCTGGCCGGGCTGGAGGAGCCGCTGCGCTCTTAACCCCGCGCGCCCGGCGCAATCCACTTCAACGCCTGCCAGCCCACAAGCATGGCGGCCACACCTGCCGCCGCCGCCACGCCCAGCGCCCAGCGCGGCCCGGCATGGTCGGCCACGAAGCCCACCACCGGAGCGCCCAGCGGCGTGCCGCCGATCGCGATGCCCACACGCAGCGCCATCACGCGCCCGCGCATCGCCGGTTCGGTGGCCAGTTGCATCAGGCTGTTGGTGGCGTTGGTGAAGGTCAGCGCGGCCACGCCCGTCACCAGCAGCGCTGCGCCAAAGGCCCAATAGGTCGGCGCCAGCGCGGCCAGCGTGCATCCCAGGGCGAACAGCGCGCTGCTGCCGATCAGCATCGTGAATTGCGGTTTGCCCTGTCTTGCGCTGAACAGCGCGCCCGACACGGTGCCCACCGCCATCATCGAGGACAGCAAGCCGTAAGCCCGCGCATCGGCATGAAACACGCCCACCGCCATGGTCGAGATAAAGATCGCGAAGTTCAGCCCGAAGGTGCCGATCAGAAACAGCATCGCCAGAATGGCGATCAGATCGGGCCGGGCGCGGACATAGCGCAACCCTTCCATAAACCCGCCCGTGCCGCGGCTGGAGCGGGGGGGCGCACGCAAGGTGTCGCCGTCCATCGCCAGCATGGCGGCCCACACCGCGAAAAAGGAGATGCCATTGATCACAAAGGCCCAGCCGGTGCCCGCCGCTGCGATGATCAGCCCCGCCACCGCCGGGCCAACCATCCGCGCGCTGTTGAAACTGGTGGCGTTGAGCGCCACGGCATTGGGCAGATCGTCCTCGCCCACCAGTTGGCCCACGAAGGTCTGGCGCGTCGGCGCATCGAAGGCCGAGACGCAGCCAAAGAGGAAGGCGAAAACATAGACCTGCCACAGGCTGACCATGCCGGTCAGCGTCAGCACGCCAAGGCCCAGCGCCAGCGCGCCGCTGATCCCTTGCGTCCACATCAGCAGCTTGCGCTGGTCGAAACGGTCGGCGGCCACGCCCGTCCAGGGCAGCAGCAGCATCTGCGGCCCGAATTGCAGCGCCATCACGATGCCCACCGCCGCGGCGCTGTGATGCGTCAGCATGGTCAGCACCAGCCAGTCCTGCGCGGTGCGCTGCACCCAGGTGCCGATGTTCGAGACAAAGGCCCCCATCGTCCACAGCCGGTTATTGCCATTGCGCAGCGAGCGGAACAGCCCGCCCGATGGGGCTGCCAAAGTGCTCATGCGTGCGCTCATGGCGCGACGATCCGGCGCAGCAGTTCATTGGCCTGCGCCAGCACCTGTTGCTCCTCGGGGGTGAGACGGGTGACGATGGTGCGCTCCAGCCAGTCCTGCCTTGCCTCGCGCCTTGCGTTGAGTTGCTCGCGATAGGCGTCGGTGAGCGAGAGCAGGGTCTGGCGCCCGTCGGCGGGGTCTGGCTTCCCCTGAATGACCCCGGCGGCATCGAGCGCCGCGATGATCGGGCCCATCGATTGCGGGCGCATCCCTTCGGCGCGGGCGAGGGCCGAGGCGGTGCCGGGGCCGCATTCGAGTCGGCTGATCACGGCGATCTGGGCCGGGGTCAGTTCCCCAGCCGGGGCTTGCTCGCGAAAGCGCCGTTTCAGGGCGCGGAAATTGGCGCGCAGATCATGGGCAACGCGAGAGGCCAGAAGGGGGGCGGGGGAATGAGTCTCGGACGGCATGGGCTCGCTTTAGCCTATCTTCAGGTAAACTGCAAAGTTTGCCTGAAGATATTGCCGCAGCCCGCTTGCGTCCATGGCGCCCCCGCGCCGCAGCCCTTCGATCTGCCGCATAAAGGCGAAAGAACAGGCGATTTTACATCACCTTACGCCCGCCAGTCAGCCAAGGTTAACACTGTGTTTGCGAAGCTGTGAGCTGGCTCCTGCCGCTCCGCCGATTTTGCTCCACGGCGCCCGGCCAAGGCTTCGAAAGACCATCTTAACGCATAAGCGTCGCCGACGATCCCCCAGCAAGGTCACTCGCCGCCAGCGCCCTCTAGGAAAGGAAGAACCCATGAAAATTCTGGCGGGTCATGTCGCGGGCATGGTCGCGGCGCTGGCGCTGGTGTGCGCGCCGGTGGCGGCGCAGGCCCAGCGCGGCGGCGGCGGCCATGGCGGCGGTGGTGGCCACTTTGGCGGCGGCGCGCATGTCGGCGGCGGCGGTTTTCGCGGCGGCGGTGGTGGCTTCCGGGGTGGCGGGGTCTATCGCGGTGGCGGCTATCATGGCGGGTTCTACCGTGGCGGCGTGGTCTATCGCGGCGGTTATGGCTGGGGCGGCTATCCCGGCTGGGGTTGGGGCTGGGGCGGCGGGCTTTACGCCGATCCCTGGCTCTGGGGCTGGCCGGGCTATTATGGCGACTATCCCGGCTATTACTATGACACCGAGCCCGCGCCGGAACAGGCGCCGCCGGTGGCGCAGGGTTCGGTGGATGGTTACGCGCCCAATGCGGCGCCGCCCTCCACGGCCTGCGGCTATTGGCAATGGGGCGAGGACAAGCAGTATCACTGGGTCAACAACAACGCCGGTAACAATGGCTGCCAGTAAGCGCGTTTTGGCGGTTCTGGCTGCCGGGGCGGCTCTGCTGAGCGCCGCCCCCGGCTGGAGCCAGACCGTCGGCCTGACGCCGGAGCAGAAGCTGCACGATTATCTGCATCTGACGCCTCAGCAGGAGCTGGGTTGGGAAGCCTATCGCGCTCAGGCCTCGGCGCCCAATCACACGCAGGAGCGTCGACGCAGCGCCGCTGCCCTGTTCCCCACGATCACCGCGCCGCAGCGCATGGATCTGATGGAGGCGGAGATGCGGCAGGAAGAGGCCGATCTGCACAGGCAGGCGCAGGCCTTGCGCCGCTTTTACGCCATGCTGACGCCGGAACAGCAGAAGGTCTTCGATACGCAGACCCTGCCGCCCGCACAGTCTGCCAAGGCGCCCTGAGCGCGGCTGGCGGCCAGCTTTCGTGATTGTCCCTAGGGGCGGGATGCGCTCGCCTTTACCAGACAGGCCCTAGACTGGGCGCCTGTCTGCAACCGGGTGATCGCGAGCATGTTCTGGCGCAAGGAGAAGCCGTCCCTCGAAATGACCCTCGCCAAAGGGTTGTTCGAGCTGTCGCCCGATGGCCTGCTGCTGATCCAGAATGGCGTCTTTGCCGCCTGCAACGATGCCTGCGCCAGCATCTATGGCTATAGCCGCGAAGAGTTGATCGGCCGCACGCCCGAGGATTTCTCCGCCCCCATCCAGAGCGACGGGCGCCCTTCAGCCGACCATGTTCCCGAACGCCAGCGTGAGGCGTTCGAAAAGGGGGTGTCGCGTTTCGAATGGCTCAACCTCGATCCGCATGGCAATCCGGTGCGCATTCTGGTGACGCTGATCCCCGCCGTGCTCGATGGGCAGGAGTCCATTCTGGTGATCATCCAGAATCTGGCCGAGACCGCTTTCGTGATCGACGATCTGCGCCACGGGCTGGGCGAATTGTCACGCGGGAACCTCACCTGCCATCTCGAACGTCCCTTCCGTCAGGACTATGAGGGGCTGCGCGAAAGCTTCAACACCGCTGCCGATGCCTTTGCCGCATCGATGGGCAAGGTGCAGCAGACCGCCGATCTGGTGGCCCGCAGCGCCGAGGATATCCAGCAGGCCGCGCAGGATGCCACCAGCCGGGCCGGAGTTCAGGCGTTGAAGGCCGAGGCGACGGTGCAGGCCCTGGGCCAGATCGGCGCGGCCATCGCCCAATCCGCCGATGCCGCCACGCAGGCCAATGCGCTGGTGAGCGAAACCCGCCGTCAGGCCGAGGAATCGAGCGCGGTGATGTCCAGCACGGTGGAGGCCATGGCCGCCATCGAACATTCCTCGGGCGAGATCGCGGCGATCGTCAGCGTGATCGACGGCATTGCCTTTCAGACCAATCTGCTGGCGCTGAACGCTGGCGTGGAAGCGGCACGTGCCGGTGAGGCGGGGCGTGGGTTCGCCGTGGTGGCCAATGAGGTGCGGGCGCTGGCCCAGCGCAGCGCCGATGCGGCACGGGATATCAAGGGGCGGATCGCGGGATCGGCCTCGCAGGTGTCTCAGGGCGTCACGCTGGTCACCCAGACCGGCGAGGCCTTGCTGCGCATCGCCGAGGGCGTCGCCCAGATCAGCGAGGTGATGAGCCGCATCGCCCGCGACACCAACGAGTCTGCCGGGCGCCTGCGCGAGGCCAATGGCACGGTGGGTGAAATGCACCAGATCACCCAGAGCAATGCCGCCGCCTCGGAAGAGACCAGCGCGGCGGCGCGCGGGCTGGCGGCTCAGTCCGATGCGCTGATGCAGGAGCTGGCGCGGTTCCGCGCGGGCGATGTCGCCACGCAAGGGCCCACGCGCTTCGGCCGGATCAGGCGCGTGGCCTGAACGCCTTCGTCAGCGCTGCCGACTGCCTTGCGGATCAGTGCGGGCCCCAGTGATGGTCATCGTCGTGATAGCCGCCGTGGTCATGATCGTGATCGCCGCGATGGTCGCGGCCATGGTCATAGCCGCCGCCGCGGTCCCAGCGGGGGTGATGACCATAATCGTCACAACCCGCCAGCGTGCTGATGGCCAGCACCATGCCAGCCAAAGTCAGTGTGCGCAGCATGTCTGCCTCCTTGCGAAAAACGGAAGGGCCCGCGCACTGCTGCCAGCACGCGAGCCCTATCCTGTTTATGCAAACGGTTGGAGGCGGCTGATGTTTCCACCAGCGACGGATGTTATTGCTTCACCACCGGCAGCAGCACCGCGCTCTGGCCGTCGGGGCCGTGTTCCAGCGTGATGGTGGCCTTCTGGAAATCCGTAGGCTTGGCGAAGAAGATGTTGGGCACATAGGTCTGCGGGTTGCGATCATAGAGCGGGAAGAGCGAGGACTGAATCTGCACCATGATCCGGTGGCCCGGCTTCACCGTATAGTTCACCGTGGGCAGGCGGAACTTGTATTCCTGCACCTGACCCGCCGGCACAGCGGCGGGCTTGTCGAAGCCGCC
>NZ_BCZE01000068.1 GCF_001598555.1 Novosphingobium rosa NBRC 15208 | reverse complement strand
GCCTATTTTCGCGGTCTGGCGAGATAGGTTCAACGGCACAAAGGGCGCTGGCGTGGCCGTATCAGCCTGCGCGGGCTCTCGCGGCGGGGCCATATCGCCCGCCGAGGCTTCATCGCAGGCCGGTAGCGCCAAGGTTATGGCCAGCGCCGCGATGGGCATCGCCAGCAGGCGCGCTTGCCGCGCGCCGCGCGCAGGCATAGGGGTGTCATCAGCTTGAATCATGGCTTCTCTCCATGGTTGCAGGTCAGGGCGGCAAGGGATCTTCGACCATCCCATGTCGCCCGCTTCCTCAAAATTTGAAAATCTACGGCGCGCAGTTTTCACGCGGCAAAAATCTTCTTCTTAGCCATGATCTTCAAATCATCAGCATGAGAATTGATTGCAGACAAATGCATTTGTGCCCGTTCTTCAGGATCTTGGCCTTCGAAAAAAGAAAGAAAAGATCCGCGCCATTTCACATATTCTTTTACAAAATCATCGCCTAAATATATTAGATTGTTTTCAAAAACTTCATTTAAAGCACCAAATTTCTCACTAAGCCCTCCCAAATGCTCAATATATTTATCTTTCCCAAAATATGAATTTTTATCTAAATTCTCAAATTTATAATGATAAGCAAGTAGGGTGCATGCATTGTGGAGCTTGTGCCACTTACTAAAAAAATCAGAAAAAATCTCTCTTTGAATATCAAATACTTTATTTTTATAGTATTTTTTCAAATCAAGATTTAGCAAGTGCTCCGCTGTTTTTACAGCGTTTCTTTGATTGAGATAACCACCAAACCATATCCCAACCAGAGCCGACGCTGGTGAAACGAAGCCAAGTAAAACGCTCGCCTCCAACATAATCCCTCCGATCAAATCAGTGCATGCCGCGGATCTCGTTTCGCGTGGCCTCTGCGATGAAGGCGCTCCGCGTCAGCTTGCGCTGGGCCGCCGCCGCATCGATGTCGGCCAGCGTGCCGGAATCCAGCGACAGATTGACGCGGACGGATCGGGTGGAAACGCTCAGGCGCGGCACGGCCAGCAGGAACGCACCCTCGGCCAGATCATCGGCCACAACCGCCAGCACCTCTTTCAGGCTGCGCGGCGTGACCTCCTGCGCATCCTCGAACCACAGCGTCAGCGCTTCGGTGGCCATGGGCAGCAGCTCATCTTCAGTATCGGCGGCGGAAAAACATCCGGGCAGATCAGGCCAGCTGATCCCATAGGAGCTGTCTTCTTCCTTATGCACCAGGGCGATATAGGTCTTCATGTGGGTTACCTCCGGGGCGGTGGGGAGCCCTTAACAATCATTATCTAGGCGGGTAGCTGGCCCTTTTCAGAGCCAGCCAGCATCTTTAGCGATTTTGCGAGCCGTGCCGGTTGGCAGGTCTTTCTTGGGGTGAGGAACAACCAAGTGCTGACCGTCTTTGCGGAACTTGTGGTGGGAGCCACGGGTGGAAATCTCTTCCCACCCTTCCGCCAGCAGGCGCTTGATGATCTTGGTGCTGTCCCGTTCCATGCGTACATATATACACACTGGAACCGAAGGGCGCAAGCAGAGTTGTGTAAATATTTGCGCATCATTTTGCCAAATGGCTGAGATACCCTGATACCTCCGGGGCGTGGCTCAGATAAAGGTGCGCTCCACCGTAAATGTCGAGTGTCCAACGCGCTACCGCAGTAACATCCTTTGCAAGCTTTATTTTATTATATGTATCAACTACAAGAGATTTAACTTTGACAGCAGCAGCTTTGGCAACATTGTTGACGTCTGCATCTAGTTCTAAATTTTCCAAGGCCTTGTAAGCTACAATAATTTGTTTGAAATCACCAATAGGGGCCAGCCATCCGACAAAATTTACATATTTGATATCAAAAAGGAATTTCTTCAAACCTTCGATGAGGGCCGCGCGTATGATATCGTGCTCTTGAAACTCGTGTTCGCCCAGCCACTGCAGAAGAGTTTCAACTTCTGCTCTAAACTCATCCAACTCATCTCCATCCGGCACCTCGTATGCCATTTCATACGAGAAGCTGGACGCAATCATAGCGATAGTGTCCAGGCAATCTTCTTTGAGATATTCCCGATTAACTAATTCCCATGGGTTTTGTAGACCACCCATAGAAAAGGCATTCGAGGTTAACACTATCGAGTTAACAATACGCGCCTTTGTCGAAGCGGGCACGTTTAAGGACTCTACCGCAAGCTTCAATCGGTGAACCCGTTCATTTATAGCGGCTATGACCCGCCAAAATTCGGACGATCCTTGCTCAACATCAAATCTCACCGCAAGATAAGTGATGCCGGCAGAGCTACTATTCTCTTTCAGTCCCACCAGACAATCATAGTAATCTTGTGCAATGTTAGTCAGCTTGCTCAAAATAACCCCCAATTATCTCAGCGAGAAATCCAATTGCTGATGCGATCCTGCCGGAAAAGGCGGCTTGCACGCTTCTCCATGCAAAACCCCTCGATATAGGCGCCGCGCTTTGACCATTGCCGGATGTGCCGATCCGTGATCACGCCATCGGCATCGACATATTCAAATTTGGCCCATGTCCCAGCATTTTGGATTGACGGATCATCAATGCTGGTAACCCACGCGTCACGCGAAAGCCAATCTTGCCCGTGAGCGTTGAGCTTGCGAGGCTCGGCGCCTTGAATAGCTCCGAGCCGTTTTTGTCTTGCGGCCCTTGTACGCACATCAACTTCTTCCGGTGTGCGGTCAGGATTAAGCGATGCTGCTCCGGCCCGTGACGCGGCAGCTTGGGATTTTAGCAGAGCAGCCATTTCCCCAGCCTTCTTCCAGGCGTGGAATGGGTTCCATTCCATAGTCGGCCTCCCATAGGTCGAGAAATGAATATTCACATCAGAACATTGGACGGGCCATCACAAAATACCGTTCAACGTCATCAACACGCCGCAGCCAAAGCAACCAAGGGATAGAAACAAAGTCACAATTGCGCCCCAAAGCGTGCGAGTGCCTTGGACTGTATGCTTTTGCGGCTCTTCAATCCCCCCCGCCTCAATCATGCGCGATTGAGCATTCTTTAGGCGGTAATAAGTTGTCATCATAAATTCCGCTTGGGAAAAATAAGCGAAAAAGTGCGCTATCAAGGCTAAGAACAATCCCAACCCAAAGAGACCGACACCACATTTCAGAAAGGAAGAGTCAGCGACGTGACCTTTATTGCCAACAAACGTCAGCAACCCGATAATCGAGCCGCCATTAACAAGGATCATGCTCTTGAGCGCAGACAAGCCTAGCTGGCTCTGCACATCCATCCGGTACATGACCTCTTTCGACTGCTGATCAAAGTCGCTAGCCCAATAATCTGGCTTCTCCATCTTCGCCCCCTCTGATGTCGCCCAGGTTGAGTGGTCACATTTTGCGGACAATAGCTACCACACGCCCCAGCACATGCATCTCGCCGTCATAGGCTGTGCGATTTGGCGCCAAGGGATTGTCGGCCAGCATCTCCACGCCGCCATCGGCCAGAGGCTCCAGACGGCGGATCGAGCCGCAATTGGCATAGGCGATGAACCAGAATTTGGATGCGACCGTGATGGACTGCTGTGAACAGTCGATAAACAGCAAGTCACTGTCACGGATAGTCGGTTCCATCGAATCGCCGATCCCTTGGGCGAACAGCAGGTTTTCGGGTGCCGAGTTCGTATAGGCCCGCAGCCAATCCCGGTCGAAACTCCGGATCATCTCGGTGACAGGCACGTCCAGATAGGTTGCCCCCATCCCCAGATTAAGGTCGATCTCGCGCACTTGCACGATGTTGAGTTGCTCTGCCAAATTCTCCGGGGTCGGAACTGGTAAGGCTCCGGCAGAGGGATCATCTGTATCGCCCATCAGAAAGGCAGCTGTGGTGCCGAGCAGATGTGCGATCTTATGCAAGTGCTTAGAGCCCTGAGACGGCTCATTCAGCAGCTTCCAAATGGTGGCCTGAGACACTCCGACTGCGCGCGCAAAAGCGCTCTGGCCGAAGCCATGCTGCTTCATCAGAGATTCGAGTCTGTCATTCCTAAACACGAGCCTATCGTAACAACCTTGGTTGTAGGCATCGCTAATCTTTTTCCGTTTGACGGACCTACAGCTTTGGTTGTAATCATCGGTCATGGATACCACTCCCACCCCATTCGAAGCGCTGGAGCAGGCGGTTTTACGCGCAGGCGGGCAGTCCGCTCTCGCGCGGATCTGCAAGGTCAGCCAGACGGCAGTGTGGAAATGGCTTCAGAGTTCGAAGCGCCTTCCGTCTGAACACGTTTTTGCTGTCGAAGCGGCCACCGGCGTTCCCCGTTATCTCCTGCGGCCAGACATCTACCCGCGCGACATGCCGCCAGCACCGCGCTGGTTGGGTGTCGATCAGGATGCGGGCCCAATCGTATTTCCCGATTCGCGCACCAGAAACGGCAATCGCCTGACCTTTTTGGACACGCCTGCGCGGAGTGCCGCCCGGTGACCAAACAGCGTGATCCCCTCACCCCCTATCGCGCCCTGTGCCGCATCGAAGAGGTGCTGGGCTGGGATGGCATTGCCACTATCATCAGCAAGAACGTGTGGCATTGCCGCAAGATGTCAGACCCTGACACCGGGCGGGAACTGTGCCTGCAAGATGCCATCCGGCTTGATGCCGCCTTCCAGCGCGCGGGCGGCGTCGGCTTCCCGCTGATGGAGGCCCATTTTGCTCAGCTGGTCCTCACCACCGATCCGGGTGTTGCAGCGCCGCTGACAGGCGCCCTCACCAAGGCGGTGAAGGAAAACGCGGAAGGCATCGCCGCCGCGCTCGCCCTGGTCGAAGATGCCAGCGATCCGAAGGTGCGCCGCAAGGCCATCAAGGAAGTCGAGGAAAGCATCGAGGCCTCGCTCTCCCTGCTCTTCCACATCAAACATGGGGTTTCTCAGTGAGCGCCTTTGTGCCGACCGAAGAAAATCTGCCTGACCGCGATGGTGAACTGTGCTGCCCGCATTGCCGGTGGCGCGCGACCCGCCGCACAAGCCGCCCCATCGTGGTCACCCTGCGCGAGATCTATTACCAGTGCAGCAACCTCGCGTGTGGCCATACGTGGAAGGCCAGTCTGGTCTACGATTACGGGTTGGTCCCCAGCGCCATCCCCGATCCCAAGGTCAACCTGCCCCTCAAACCCATGGACCGCCAGACCGTCATGACGGCCAAGGCTGACGCCAAGGCCGACCCCAACCAACCACGCCTGTTTGACTGGCCCGGTGGGCCCAGCCCCGCAGCGGCCTAACCACCAGCACCATCCAAAACCGATGATTTTCAACGGCCCGCAAAGGGCCGAGGGGGAAGCTTTGTCTAAATTTATCGCGCCAGCGCCGCTGAAGCGCAAATCCGCCATGCGGATCGCCACCCTGGAAGCGCTGGTCACCGCCATGGAAGACGCGCTGGACGCCAGCGGCACCCTCCTCATCAAGGCGAGTGTCTACGGCGAACTGTCCGACGAGGCGAAGGAGAGCATCCGCGCCCAGATCGCAGAAAATTCGGAACTGCAAGGCATCGCCCAATACCATCTGGAAGAGGGCCGCGCACAGTGAGCCTTCAGCAAGAAATCATCAACGGGCTCAAGGACGAGTTCAAATTCAAGACGCTCGGCAAGGAATGGTTGCAGGGGGGCAAGTGCCCGGATTGCAAGCAGACCACCGTGTTCTGCGCCGCCGTCGATCCCAAGGTGGTCCGGTGCGGGCGGTCGAACGAATGCCGGTGGGAAGACACTGTGCGCAACCTGCTGCCCGATCTGTTCGAGGACTGGTCAAAGCGCCACCCCCGCACCGAAGCCGAGCCCAACGCGGCGGCTGACGCCTATCTGAGCCATGAGCGCGGCTTGGACCTGATGCTGCTGCGCGGCAGCTATACCGAAGAGCTGTATCAGGACTATAAAACACGCGCCACCGGCGCCACGGTGCGCTTCCGCATCGCCGACACCTATTGGGAACGCATCATCGACCGCCCCGGGCGCTTCGGGAAGAAGGCCCATTTCGAGCGCGGCGGCACCTATGGCGGCCATGTCTGGATGCCGCCGGTCACCAGCATCGAAAAGCTGGCACAGGCAGACGAGATCCTGATCACGGAAGGCATCTTCGATGCCACCGCCATCACGCAGGTGCATCGCCACGCCGTGTCGGCCATGTCGACCAGCAACTACCCTGACCGCTTCCTTGCCGATCTGCGCAGCGAATGCGTGCGAGCAAAGCGCCATGATTTCCCCCGCCTGGTCTTCGCCTTCGATGTAGGCCGGGCCGGTGTCGAGGCCACGCGCGACTATGTGAAGCGGGCCAAGCGGGACAATTGGGAAGCCGAGGCGATGCAGGTGCATCCCGACGGCGAGGGCAAAAAGCTCGACTGGAATGACCTGCTGCTGCGGCACGTCAACTGGAAGGGTAACCCTGAAAAGGCACCTCTCAGCGATACCGCCTTTGAAACCTACCGCTACAACGGCGCGATCACCATCGCGGAGACGGCCCATGCCAAGGGCAAGCTGATCGCTGCCCGCCGCGCGGAGCAGGCGAAATCGGCCACCTTCTACTTCCGCCACAACAACATCACCTATTGGGCCAAGGTCAAATCGGACGATGACGATGATGATGGCGGCAAGAAGAGCCTGAGCGGCAAGGTTCACGTCGAGCAGATCGCCAATTGCGCCTTCCGCCTGCTCTACCGCGAGCGGGACGATATCAAGAATGAGACCCGCTATTTCGCGCGGATCGACTTCCCAGAGGGCCAGTCGGAAAAGGCCACGCCGTTTTCCAACAGCGCAATCTCCAGCGTTGGCGAGTTCCGGAAGACGCTGGCCCTGCATGCCAGCCTCTACACCGGCACCGCCGAGCAGCTTGACCGCATCATGCTCAACCAGCTGCGCGGGCTCAAGGTGGTGCAGCCCATCCCCTTCACCGGCTATTCGCGGGACCATAAGGCGTGGGTGCTGGGCAATATCGCGGTCCACAAGGGCGCGACCCACAAGCTGAACAGCGAGGATTACTTCGATTTCGGCAAATCGGCGGTCAAGCTGCTCAGCCGCAAGCGCATGCTGGATCTGTATTACGATCCCGACCAGCTGAAATTCGACTGGCTTCCGCACCTCTGGACGGCATGGGGCCCGAAGGGGCTGGTGGCGCTGGCCTTCTTCACCATGAGCCTGTTTGCGGTGCAGATCCGCGACAAGCACAAGTCGCTGGGCCTGCTGGAGATCACCGGGGAGCCCGGCGCGGGCAAATCGACCTTGATCGAGTTCCTGTGGAAGCTGCTGGGCCGCAACGGCTACGAGGGCTTCGACCCGAACAAGGCGACCCCGGCGTTTCTGGCGCGCAGCTTCCTGCAGGTGTCCAACCTTCCGGTCGGGCTGGTCGAGGGCAAGCGCGGGGAGGACGACAAGACGCCCCACATCAAGGCGTTCGATTATAACGAGCTGCTGGTGCTGTATAATGGCCGCTCACCGCGCGGCACCGCCCAGAAATCCAACGATTACGAGACGAACGAGCCCGATTTCCTCGGCAGCGTCTATGTGATGCAGAATGAGCGCATCAACGGCATCCCGGCGGTGCTGCAGCGCCTCATGTCGATGAACATCGACAAGTCCAACTGGTCGGCGGAAACCAAGGCATCGGCGGTGAAGCTGGAGCAATGGCCCAGCGAGGAGGTGTCCGGCACGCTGATCCATGTCGTGCGACAGGAAGCCAAGTGGCTGGAATTCTTCTTCGAACGCTTCAGCTACCACGATGAAGAGATGCCCAAGCGCAAGCCGGGCCTGTACGAAGCGCGCCCGATCAAGTGCCACAGCCAGCTGGCCGCCGCCGTCGAGGCGCTGGCCGGTCTGTTCCCCAGCAAGCTGGCGCAGTCGTGGATCGACCAGACCGTCGCCTTTGTCGATGCCATGGCGCTCGACCGCCAAACCAGCGCCGGTGGCGACCATCCGCTGGTGGTCCGCTTCTGGGAACTGATCGATGCGCTGCTCGACCGGGAGAAGGCGACGGAAAAGGGCACTGGCCTGTCCATCAACCAGTCGCGCAACAGCAAAACCACGATGGCGATCCGCCTGACCGACTTCGAAATCAAGTGCCGCAATGCCGGGCTGACCCTGCCCGACATGGACAAGCTGAAGAAGGTGTTGAGCAGCAGCAAGAACCCGAAATTCCTTGCCCAGAAGAAGGTGAACAACCCCGACGGCAAGGTGGTGGCCTGCTGGGTCTTCGAATGGAAGGGCGACGAAGCGGAGGGCCGGATCATATGACCGCGCACCCCCGCTACAGCCGCCCGGCGCCGGTCGATTATGCCCGGCTTGAGGCGCCCACCGCCTTCCGCGTGTGGCAGGGCATCGAGAGCGAAGACCCGCCCTATGAGCAGAACAACCTCTCCGCCCTGCTGGGCATGGCCGAAAGCATGCTGGCCACCCGGCAAAGGCGCTCTCCCGAGCTGATCGCCGGTGGCGCCATGGATGCGGAATCGGCCCGGGCCGAACTGGCCGCCGCCGCCGATCTGGTGACCGACTGGCGCTGGATCGTCACCGGCGAAGGCCAGCCCGCCGATGCCGCCAGCCTGCCGGCGCGCCGCGAACTGCTCGATCAGGCCCTGCGCACCATCGCCGCCATCGCTCGCGAGCGCGACGGCTTCTCCACCGCGCTGGAGCAGCAGGGGCACCTTGTGATCGCGATGCGCTGGCACCTCGAAGAGGGCCGCCGGACGCATGAGATCGCCGCCTTCAACCACGAAAGCCGCCGCATCGCCGCGCAGGCCCAGCAGAAGGATCTTGCCCGTGCCGCTTGAGCTCCACTCCCACGGTTGCCCCTGCGAGCGCTGCCCCGCCGCCCAGCCTCACCCGGACGACAGCCGCTTTATCCCGCGCTGCCTTCCCATCGCCATCCCCCTCTCCGGCGTCCTCTGGATCGCCCTCTGGGCCGCTCTGGCCTGCCTTTTCCCCGACGCTTTCGCCCACTGAAAGGATTGCCCATGCCTGCCACCGTCACGCGCCACCGCATCGCCAACGCCGCAGTCGGGCGCCCGACTGCCCAGCCTATCCCCCGTCCTGTCGCCCGGCCCTTGGCCATCGTGATCTGCGCCGCATGTGAGTGCGAGGCCATCACGAAGCCCGGCACCATGCCCAAGCATTGGGCGACGGAAGAGATCGGCGGCCAGACCTATGCCTTCTGCCCCGACGACGCGGCGGATCTGCCCAAGGCCACCCGCCAGTGATGCGCCTCAACCGCCCCAACCGGCGCGAGGCCGCGTGGATCGCCCTTGGCCTGCTGGCCTTCAACGGCTTCCTTTATGCCTGCGACCGCACCGTGGCCGGTGCCGTGCAGTGCCATATGCTGGGCTGCACGCCCCATAGGTGGTTCTGATGGCCGGGCGCCGCATGTCTCCCGCCGAGGTGGCCAGACGCATCGATGCGCTGGACACCTTGCGCCTCTCCCGCCCGCTGACCGATGCGGAGAAGGCCGAGGCCGACAACCTCGCCAGTCGCCAGTATCAGCGCGTTTATCGGCAGGGTGGGGCCTTCGCGATCGGCGAGCGCCGCCGTACCGCCCAGCGCCACGCCCGGCAGGCGGTGGTGCGGCATGGATAAGCTGTTCACCCTAGCCCTGCTGGCCCTGATGGTGGCCTTTGTGGGCGCCTGCATCTTGCTCGGCACCAGCACCGCCGGAACGCAAACGCTGTATCAGGCCTGCCTGGCAGACCCGACCGTGGCCGCGATGGGGAGGCCCTGCCGTGCCCGGTAAGCACCGCCCCGCCCGCAAGGCGCCGCCAAAGCCGAAGCCCACCACGGCGGAACGCACCCGCGCGCTGCGCGAGGCTTTCGAGCTGGGGCTGCAGATGGGCTGCACGCCAGCGGAAGCCGCCGAGGAAATGGCCCGCCGCCGCGCCGCCGCCGCCAGCAAGGCCGCGCGCGATCGGCTGCGCGCCATCGAGAGCCGCCCGCTTCCCCGCCCCAACACCACCCCCCGGTCGCCCGCGCGCGACTGGTGGAACCTCTGACCTTCCAACCGAAAGGCAACCCGCAATGCCCCAAACTTTCGAGATCGACGTCACGCAAACCATCAAGGTTTCGCTCGACCCGGCGAAATTCACCGATGCCTTCATGGAGCAGTTCCGAGCGAGCTTCTTTCCGTTTTTCACTCTGGCCGATCACGCCCACCATATCGCTCAGATGCAGGCGCGGGGCGTTATCGACCTCACGTCCAGCCCCGAGTTTGTTGAGGGGTACGGCCCCAGCGCAGAGATGGGCATCGCGGTTCAAGTCGAATCCGCGATCACGGATCTGATCCGGGAGTACCCGGCATGACACAGGTATTCTACCATGTGGAGGGCGGCGAGCCCTTGGAGTTCTGCCGCGACATGAAGGTTCGGCGGAACGCTAAAATGTCGGAGTTTGCCGACTACAGCGAAGCCAAGGGTGGCATCGGCTACGTGGACAGCTGGGGCCGGTTCGGCGCCATCGTTTTCGAGGAGGGAGCGCCAGTCCCGACCGGGCTTAGAGCCGAAAAGCGGCTGACCAAGGATGGCAGGGTCTATTACCGGCCATCCAAGAAGACCGCATCCGGCAGGGCGTTACTTGCAGAGTTTGATGCTCTGGGCCGGCTCCCAATGAGCGACGAATTTGCCACGCACTTCGGTATCCCAACCAGTCTTTCTTACCGCCAGAGCGAGAAATGCTATGGCAATATGGCTTTGCACTCGGGCGGTTTCAGCACCGCGCAAGTGCTATGGGTCTATGACGATTTCTGGGTGATCCTGCCCGATATTGCCGCGATCATCGATGAGAAGTCAGCTGCTGGGTTCACCTGTGATCCCGCCTCATTCACCGTGCCCGCTGGCCTAACCCGGTCGACCGAAGCCCGATACGAATTGGCCATGGCTGCTGCCAAGGTCCGGGAAGAGGAAGCCGCTGATGGCTGACCAGACCGCCCCGCCCTTCTGGCTTGTCTGGTGCGAGAACGGCGGCCCGCCGACCGTCAAGCACCCGGACGAAGGCTCTGCGAACCGCGAGGCAGATCGCCTCGCCAAATGCTCCCCGGGCCGCCGCTTCTTCGTCTTGGCCACCATCAGCGCCGTCACCCACCACCACACTGTCGTCGAGCGCTTTGACCTCACCGATGACGGCATTCCGTTCTGAAAGTTCGCACCATGGCTAACCGCCCCAAGCTTTCGCTTTTCCGCAATTCTGCAAACCAGTTGCCCCAGGCGAGTCCTGCGGGTCGCAAGGCCACGGCCACCGTCACAGACGGGGCCGAGGCCCTCCGGGCGGCGGATATCCTCCCTGCGCAGACCCTGCGCTATCAGCAGGAAGATCCCGCCGCCCGGACTGTGAAATTCAAGGTTGCTGCCCCCAATGGGGGCGGCGCCACCGCCGAACGCCCGGCGACCCTCGAAGGGTTCAAGCGTCGCGCCAAGAAGCTGAGGAAGGCGGAAGGCATCACGCACAATGACGCGCTGGAACAGTTCGCCCGCACCTGCGGCTTCAAGAGCTACCAGACCGCCTTGGGCTTCTATCGCCAGATGGAGGTGGCCAATGGCTGACCCGAAGAAACTGGCCACGTCCTTCAAGGGCGAAGTGCAGACCCTGCGCCAGATCGGCCCGCATGAACTCGTTTGGGTGGGCACGCCCTGCCTCATCGGCCTGACCGTCGATGTGGACGAGCTGGTCAAGCGGATCGGTGAGAAGGCACTCAAATCCAAGGGAAAGCGCGCGACCGCCTTCCATGGCGCCCTTGTGATGCAGGTTAAGGAGATCGAGGCATGAAAGCCCTCACCATCTATCAGCCGTGGGCCAGCCTGATCATGGTCGGCGCCAAGCCCTATGAATTCCGGGGCTGGCGCCCGCCCGCCAGCATGATCGGCCAGCGCATCGTGATCCACGCCAGCGCGCGCAAGATCGACCGGGAGGAGGCCAGCGGACTTTACAACACTCTGATGGGGCGGGGCGATGGCGATGATGCCCGCCTGATCGCCGCAGAGACCTGCCTGCATGCCGAGGCAGCGCTGCCGATCTTGGGCCGGGCGTGGATGCCTTACCGCGAAAAGCTGCCCATGGCCGCCGGTCTGGGCACCGCAGTCATCGGCGAACCCAAGCTGGGCACGGCCATCGCCGAGGAATTCGGCGTACCGCGCGCCAACGACAGCGAGCGCGACCAGCACGCCAATTGGGGCTGGCCGATGCTCGACATCGATGTGTGGGCCGAGCCAATCCCGATGCGCGGCATGCAGGGCCTGTGGAACTGGCCCACGCCTGCCGAAGTGATTGGAGGTGCCCCATGAGTGCGCCATATACCATTCACGCCGAGCAAGAGCGCGCCGCCATAGGGCACCTAGCCAAACCAACCAATCGCGCCCCACATGAAGCGCGGGGCACGCGCCTTAGAAAGCGCCCAAGCCTCGTAAAGGCTTGTCGCCGCGAGGCGCCGCATATCGAGATGGTCAATGGCCTCGTCGCCCGTGATAGCGGAGAACCGCCATTGTTCATCAGCGGGTTCATGGATCACAACGTCAATGGCGTTGCCGAGCGACCATTCGCCCTCCTGTTGAATGCTTCGGATCACGCCCTGATCGTCGGCGGCCATTCTCCAGAAGCTAACGGCGGAATTGAAAGCGCGATTTGGCACCTTACAGTCCTCCTAAGGACTCGCAGCAATCCGCGCGCCCCCTCATCCCAGCGCCTCTTTCGCTCGAAGGTCAAAGTAATTCTCACGAATGCGGTGCGAGTTGTGGGTGCTTTGGGGCCGGGCGTTCAACGAGCAGGGGGTGAGGCTTGATGACCGCCATCATCATCGGCCCGGCGATTCTCTACCTCGGCGACGCATACACAATCCGGCCCACTCTGGGCTGGATGGACGCCGATGTCATGGACCCGCAATACCGGTTCAACAACTCGGGCGGCGGGGCCTATCGCGCAGCGCGCGGCGCCAGCGACCAGATCGTGGCAGAAGGGCTCGATCGCGGCTTCGACCATTCGATCATCGATCCGGCGCTCGCCGGCGCTGTGATCGTCTTCTGCCACAATGACCAGCTGGGCGATCTGATCCCCGATCTGGTCGAGGACGAGTCCGCGGATTTCGATGCGCTGCTGGTGGCCGACATGTTCGCGCGGCTGAAGCGCCGCTTCCACCGCGCGGCCCTGTGCGTCTGGATCAAACAGAACCCGGCGCCGCACCGGAACAAGCACTATCTCGCGGACATGGAGCCCTACATCCATGCATGGAACCCCGGCTATCACCCGGTGGGCGATCATCACGACATGCACCGCTGGCACACCGCCACATCGATGCCGTCGAAGACGTTCAGCCACCCCACGGTGAAGCCGCTGAGCCTGATGGCCAAGATCATGGCCAATGTGGCAGGCGAGACGGTGTGCGACCCCTTCATGGGCACAGGCAGCACCGGCGTGGCCGCGCTGCGCGCCGGCAAGCGCTTCTACGGCATCGAGAAGAACCCCCAGCATTTTGAAACCGCCGTGGCGCGCATCAGCGCAGCATGGGCGGAGATTGAACAGCGCTGCGCGTGACACCTGGCTGCATCCTCGATCTTGCCCGTATGCTTGCCATGGACATGGCGGCGGAGGATGCTGCTGCCGAATCGATTTCAGGACCGACCACGAATGCCCAAGGCCGCCATCTACGCTCGCTTCAGCAGCGAACTCTCCAACGAGAAATCGGCGGAGGATCAGGCGCGCGTCTGCCGCGAACTGGCTGAACGCCAAGGCTGGGAGGTGGTTGAGGTCTATTCGGACCTTGCCATCTCCGGCACCACCAACCGCCGCCCCGGCCTCAACGCCCTGCTTGCAGATGCCAAGCAGGGCCTTTTCGATGTGGTGGTTGCCGAGGCGCTGGACAGGATCGCGCGCGATCAGGCGGATATCGCGACCATCTATAAGACCCTCCATTTCGAGGGCATCAAGATCTACACCCTTTCCGAACAGGAAGTGAGCGAGCTGCACATCGGCCTGATGGGCACGATGAACGCCCTCTATGTGAAAGAGCTGAAGAACAAGATCCGGCGCGGCCAGAAGGGCGCGGTGTCGCGCGGGCGCGTGTCGGGCGGGAAATGCTATGGCTATGATCCGGCGCCGGTCCTGATGGCCGATGGTACCGTCGATCGCGGCCACCGGGTCATCAACCCGGAGCAGGCCGCCGTGGTCCAAAGGATTTTTGCCCAATATGCGGCCGGAATTGCCCCGCGCGAGATCGCTTATCGCCTGAATAAGGACGGCATTCCCTCCGCGACGGGCGGCGAATGGCGGGCCAATTCCATCGTCGGCAGCCGCCAGAGGCAGATCGGCATCCTGCACAACCCCATCTATGTCGGGCGTTTCGTCTATAACCGCGTCACGATGGTCCAAGATCCGGAGAGCCGGAAGCGAATCTCCCGCATCAATGCCGCTGATGAGCGGATTGAGCAGGAGATGCCCCACCTCCGCATCGTGGACGATGAACTGTGGGAGAAGGCGCAGGCCCACGTCGATGCCCGAGGTGCGGTGCATGTGGCCCATCGCCGGCGCGCAAAGCATATCTTTTCGGGGCTGGTGCGCTGCGGGGAATGCGGCGCCAGTTACACCGTGATCAACCGTGATCGCTGGGGCTGTTCACGCCACCGCGAGAAAGGCACCTGCGGAAATATCCGCCGCATCGCGACCAATGTGCTGGAAGACCGGGTGCTTTCCGGCCTGAAGCGCCAGTTGCTGGCGCCCGAAGCGATCAGCGCCATGGTCAAATCTTACCATGAGGAGCGCGCACGCCTGCATGCCGAGAAGCTAGGCAAGCGTGAGAATGTGGAGCGCGACCTTGCCCAGGCGCGTGCCGCCGTGGGCCGCCTCGTCTCCGCCATCGCCCAGGGTGGCGGCGAGTTTGCCGAGATCCGTGAAGCGCTGGCCAAGGCCAAGGCCGACGCGAGCCGTTGCGAAGCGGAGCTGGCCGAATTCGACGCCGTGCCAGTGATCGCGCTGCATCCGCAACTGATCGCCACCTATAAGGCGCGCGTGGCCGAGCTGGGCCGCCACCTGATGGAGGGCGAGGAAGCGCGCCTGAAAGCCCTGCCGTGGATCAGAAGCTTGATCGACATGATCGAGGTGCAGGACAGCGATACAGCGCCGGATAATGCCACCGTGACGGTGACAGGCTCGCTCGATGCTGTGATTGGGATGGCTACCGGTCGCGCTCCGCGCAATGACCGCACTGTATTAGTGGTAGCGGAGGAGGGACTCGAACCCCCGACACGCGGATTATGATTCCGCTGCTCTAACCGACTGAGCTACTCCGCCACACGTTGCCGCATGGGCTTTTCTGCCGCCTTTCGGATCGTCCGCCCGGGGCAGGCGCGGTCCTTAGGCGGGGGTTGCGCGGCGGTCAACAAGGAAAAACAGGGTCCGCGCATTTTCTTGGCGCGATTTCCACAGGCGCATCATTCCATGCCGCACGCAGCAGCCCTGTGAAGCCTTTTCTCCATGAAATTCGCGAAGAATCGCGCTTGGCCTATCCTGTCAGCGCGCAAGCGGCGCTCAGATCTCGCCCTTGGCGCGGCGGATGGCGAACCACTTCTTCACATTCTCATTGTGCTGCTCAAGCGTGTCGGCGAAGGCATGGCCGCCCGTGCCATCCGCCACCATATAGAGCGCCTGGGTCTTGGCCGGATGCAGCACCGCCTCGATGCTGGCGCGGCCCGGATTGGTGATGGGGCCCTTGGGCAGGCCCTTCATCGAATAGGTGTTGTAATCGTTCTGCGCCACGATCTCGCTGTGGAGGATGCGGCGGCCCAGCGGCTTGCCCCGGGTGATGGGATAGATGATCGTCGGGTCGGCCTGCAGCGGCATATCCTGCCTCAGGCGGTTTTCGTAGAGGCCCGCCACCATCGCGCGTTCCGCAGGCTTGCCGGTCTCCTTTTCCACGATGGAGGCCAGCGTCAGCGCTTCCTTGGGCGTCTTCACCGGGATCGAGCGGTCCCGCTTGTCCCAGGCCTCGGCCAGCAGCTTGGTCATGCCCGCCTGCATGCGGGTGACGACCTGCACGCGCGTCTCGCCCGCTTTCACATCATAGGTGTCGGGCAGGATCGAGCCCTCATCGGGCACGGTCACCGGACCGGTCAGCGCGCTTTGCGCCATCAGCCGCTCCTGCACCATGATGCTGGGCAGCCCCTCGGGCACGGTGACGAAGCGGCGCAGCGCCTCCTTGCCGGTCAGGATGGCGAAAATCTTCGATTCGCTGGCGCCCTTGGGCAACAGGAACTCGCCCGCCTTGATATGAGCCTCGCTGCTGCCCATCAGGCGCACATGGAAGCGGAAGGCGCGCGCGGAATAGACCGCGCCCGAAGCCTGCAGCTTCACCGCCACATCGGAGAGCTTGGCGCCATCGGGCACGATGAAGGTCTTTTCGGCAGGCAGCGGCCCGGCGCCGTAATAGCCGTGCAGCAGAGCGCCACCAGGCACCACCACCGCCAGAGCGGCCACACCGGCCAGAATCAGAGAGGTCTTCTTCTTCATGCCGCCCAATTTCGCCGCAAGATAGCCACAGGGCCGGATATGTGTCGGCGGAGCCGGGGTTCAAGCCCCCAGCTCCGACTTCGCCCCCAACTTCGTCTTAGTCTTCAATCGCCTTGACGATCACGCTGGCATTGGTGCCACCGAAACCGAAGCTGTTGTTGAGCGCCGCGCGCACCACCCGCTTCTTGGCGACATGCGGCACCAGATCGACGCCATCCGTACCCTCATCCGGCGTGTCCAGATTGAGCGTGGGGGGCACGATCTGATCGCGCAGGGCCAGAATGCAGAAGATGGTCTCCACCGCGCCAGCGCCGCCCAGCAGATGGCCGATGGCGCTCTTGGTGGAGGACATCGAGACACGGCCGATGTCATCGCCGAACAGGCGGCGCACCGCGCCCAGCTCGATGGTGTCGGCCATGGTCGAGGTGCCATGGGCGTTGATGTAGTCGATGTCGGCGGTGGTCATGCCCGCCTTCTTGAGCGCCATCTCCATCGAGCGGTAGGCGCCGAAGCCCTCGGGATGCGGGGCCGTCACATGGAAGGCATCGCCCGAGAGGCCATAGCCCACCACCTCGGCATAGATCTTGGCGCCGCGCGCCTTGGCATGCTCATACTCTTCCAGCACGACCACGCCCGCGCCCTCGCCCATGACGAAGCCGTCGCGGTCCTTGTCATAGGGGCGGCTGGCCTTTTCGGGCTCGTCGTTGAAGGCGGTGCAGAGCGCGCGCGCCTGGGCGAAGCCGGCGATGCCGATGGGGCAGATGGTGCTTTCCGCGCCGCCCGCCAGCATGATGTCGGCATCGTCATCCTTGATCATGCGCGCGGCGTCGCCAATCGAATGGGCGCCGGTCGAGCAGGCGGTGACGACCGCGTGGTTGGGGCCCATCAGGCCATATTTGATCGAGACCTGGCCCGAGATCAGATTGATCAGGCGGCCATGGACGAAATGCGGCGACACGCGGGCCGGGCCCTTCTCGGCCAGCACCAGCGATTCGCTCTCGATGCCCGGCAGGCCGCCGATGCCGCTGCCGATGGAGCAGCCGGCGCGCAGCTTCATCGCTTCGGGCATGTCGGTCAGGCCGGCGTCTTCAAGCGCCTGGCCCGCGGCATCGATGCCGTAAACGATAAAGGGGTCAACCTGGCGCTGCACCTTGTGGTCCACGCGCTTGTTGGGATCGAAGCCATATTCATGGTCTGCGGGCTTCACCTCGCAGGCGATATGGCACTTCTGCCCCGTGGTGTCGAAGCGCGTGATGCGCCCCGCGCCCGACTTGCTCGCCAGCAGATTCGCCCAGGCGGTTTCCACGTCAGCCCCCAGCGGGGTGACCAGACCAAGTCCGGTGACAACGACACGACGCGTCATGCTTGCTTCTTCCTTCCTGCATCCCCGGCGAAAACAAGGCCGGGTTAAGACAGCAACAGGCCCAGCCCTCGCGGACCGAGCCTGCCATGCCCTCCGACCGATCCTTCAGAGCCGGTTCATCCGTCCTCTGTCAGACCGTGCAGGAACTGGTACCTAAAACCAGCGCGCCTGCCGCCGAGGGTATTGGCGAGCCCTTATGCTCGCCCTCGGGCCGGGGCATGGCCGGGCGTTTTGACGCGCCCTGAAGCCATGTCCGCCTGCCCCGGGGCACCGGCCCGCGCCCGCTATGGGCGAGGCCGGGAACCCGAAAGGCCGATCAGCCCTTGTGCTCGTCGATGTACTTGATCGCATCCGAGACGGTGCTGATCTTCTCGGCGGCATCGTCCGGGATTTCAACGCCGAACTCTTCCTCGAAGGCCATCACCAGCTCGACGATGTCAAGGCTGTCTGCGCCCAGATCGTCGATGAAGCTTGCGTCCTCGGTGACCTTCTCGGCCTCGACGCCCAGATGCTCGACAACGATCTTCTTCACGCGGTCAGCGGTGTCGCTCATGGTATTCCCCTTAAGAAGCGGCAAAACAAAAACTCTATCGGCCCACGCCACTAATGGCTGGCAAGGGCACTGGCAAGAGGCATAGCGAAAGCGGCGGCACCGGCGACCCGGCCTTATGCGACGCAATCGCGCTTTACAGCGGCGAAACGTGATTCGCAGGGATATTTGTGTGACCGATTGTCGCAGCACACCCCGCCGAATCGCAGCCGTTCCGGGCCGTATGGGGCGCTCTTCCCGCCCCTGAAAGCCGGATGCGGCGGGCCGAAACCTGTCGCATCCGTATTCGTTTTGCGGAAAATGTGCGGAAGAGCACATTTTCTGCCCGGCACCGGCCCTCTCCCCCGCCCGGCCACCCACAGGATACTACCGATGGGTGGCCGGGCGGGGGAGAGGGCCGGTGCCGCGAAATCCGGCTTTCGCCGGATTTCCAAACAGACGTTTAACCCTTGGAAGGCTCGATCACGCGGATGTGAAGCTCGCGCAGCTGCTTGAGGCTGGCGGGCGCGGGCGCGTTCATCAGCAGATCCTCGGCACGCTGGTTCATCGGGAACAGCGTGACCTCGCGCAGGTTCTGCGCGCCGCAGATCAGCATGACGATGCGGTCCACACCGGCGGCCATGCCGCCATGCGGCGGCGCGCCATACTGGAACGCGCGGTACATGCCGCCGAAGCGATCCTCCACGTCCTGCTTGGACAGGCCCACCATCTCGAAGGCCTTGACCATCAGATCAGGGTGCTGGTTACGGATCGAGCCCGAGGCGATCTCGAAGCCGTTGCAGACCAGATCGTACTGGAAGGCCTTGATCGAGAGCGGATCGCGCCCGTCGGTCAGCGCCTCGATCCCGCCCTGCGGCATGGAGAAGGGGTTATGGGCGAAATCGATGCTGCCCGGCTCCTCGCCTTCCTCGAAGAAGGGGAAGTCGACGATCCAGCACAGGCGGAAGGCGCCCTTTTCGATCAGATCGAGCTGCTCGGCGCAGCGCGTGCGGGCAACGCCCGCCAGCTTGGCCGCCTGATCGGGCTTGCCAGCGGCAAAGAACAGGCCGTCGTCAGCGCCAAGACCCAGCTCGGCATAGAGCTTTTCCATGCCTTCTTGCCCATGATTCTTGGCGATGGGGCCGCCGAACTCGCCGCCCTTGCGGGTGACATAGCCAAGACCGGCATAGCCTTCGCTGCGCGCCCATTCGTTCATCTCATCGAAGAACTTGCGGCTCTTTTCAGCGGTGCCCGGCGCGGGAATCGCGCGGACCACGCCACCGGTGCCCACGATCTTCTCGAACAGGCCGAAGCCCGAGGTCGTGAAGTGGTGCGACACATCCGAGATGATCAGCGGGTTGCGCAGATCGGGCTTGTCGCTGCCATACTTCAGGATCGCGTCATCATAGGCGATGCGCGGGAACTGACCGATGGGGGTCATGGCCTTGCCGTCGGCGAACTTCTCGAAGATGCCGCCGATCACCGGCTCCATCGTCTCCCACACCTCTTCCTGCGTGACGAAGCTCATTTCCAGATCGAGCTGGTAGAACTCGCCGGGCAGACGGTCGGCGCGGGGGTCCTCGTCGCGGAAGCAGGGGGCGATCTGGAAATAGCGGTCGAAACCGGCCACCATCAGCAGCTGCTTGTACTGCTGGGGCGCCTGGGGCAGCGCGAAGAAGGTGCCGGGATGGATGCGGCTGGGCACCAGGAAGTCGCGCGCGCCCTCGGGGCTGCTGGCGGTGAGGATCGGCGTCGAATATTCGGTGAAGCCGGTGTCTTCCATGGCGCGGCGCATGGCGCTGATCACCTGGGTGCGCTTCACGATGTTGGCGTGCAGCGTCTCGCGGCGCAGATCGAGGAAGCGGTACTTGAGGCGGATTTCCTCAGGGTATTCCTGCTCACCGGCGACGGGCATCGGCAGCTCTTCCGCGCGGCTCAGCACCGTGGCGGCGCGGGCATAGACCTCGATGGCGCCGGTCGGCAGGTTGGGGTTGACGGTGCCCTCGCTGCGGGCCTTCACCGTGCCGTCGATGGTCACCACGCTTTCGACGCGCAGCGAATCGAGGATGGCGAGCGCCGGGCTGTCGCTGTCGGCCACGATCTGGGTGATGCCGTAATGGTCGCGCAGGTCGACAAAGAGCACGCCGCCATGGTCGCGCTTGCGGTGGACCCAGCCCGAAAGACGAATGTCCTGCCCCACGGCATCGAGGTTAAGGGCGCCACAGCTGTGCGAACGATAGGGATGCATCGAAGAAACTCTTTCCATAAGCCCCCTTTCCATGACGGAACCTTTGAGGCAGGGGAGTGCAACGCGCACCGACCGGCGCCGGACGCGTAGGGCGGCTAACAATGCAATGCCGCCTGTTTGTCAAGCCGAGAGGGGCATGTTCCCTCACCCATCCCCGCCGGAATGGCGCCTTTGTCAGGCGTTATGAAGGCTGCGGCCCGCATTCGGGCCGACGAAAGAACGAAAAGAAGACCTATGAAAATTCATCCGCTGATCACCACGACCGACGCGCTGGCCGATCTGTGCGACCGCCTGTCGCAGGCCGATTTCATCTGCGTCGACACCGAATTCATGCGCGAGAGCACCTATTGGCCGGAACTCTGTCTGATCCAGATCGCCGACAGCAAGGAAGCCGCCGCCATCGATCCCAAGGCGCCGGGCATCGATCTTTCGCCGCTGCTCGACCTGCTGGTGGACAATGAGGATGTCCTCAAGATTTTCCACGCGGGCGGGCAGGATGTGGAAATCATCTACAATCTGACCGGCAAGACCCCTCACCCGATTTTCGACACGCAGATCGCGATGATGGCCATCAGCCAGAGCGAGCAGATCGGCTATTCCAATCTGGTCGAGGCGTGGCTGGGCCTCACCATCGACAAGGGCGCGCGCTTCACCGACTGGAGCCGCCGTCCGCTGACCGAGCGCCAGATCGAATATGCCATCGGCGATGTCACCCATCTGGCCAAGATCTTCCCCAAGCTGCTGCAGCGCCTGATCAAGACCGGGCGCGGCGAATGGCTGGACGCCGAGATGGAAAAGCTGGCCGATCCATCCAATTACGCCAATGACGCGGGCAATGCCTGGCTCAAGATCAAGGCCGCCGGGCGCAACCCGGCCATGCTGGGCCGCCTGAAGGCCCTGGCCGCCTGGCGCGAGCATGAGGCGCAGGACAAGAACATCCCGCGCGGCCGCATCGCCCGTGACGAAACACTGGCCGATATCGCCAGCCATCCGCCCAAGGCGCAGGCGGACCTTGCCAAGGTGCGCGGCCTCTCGCCGGGCTGGAAGGACAATGAGATCGGCAAGCGCCTGATGCAGGCCATCGACAATTCCAAGCCGCTTTCCGAGGACGAACTCCCCCCGCGCACCCCGCGTGGCGCCCCGCTGGGCAAGGAAGGCGCGCTGGTGGCCGATCTGCTGAAACTGCTGCTGAAGATCCGCGCGCGTGAGATCGATGTCGCCGCCCGCCTGCTGGCCCGCTCCGACGATCTGGAGCTGCTGGCCGCTGGCGTCCGCAAGGATCTGCCGATTCTCGAGGGCTGGCGCGTGGGCGTGTTCGGCAAGGATGCGCTGGATCTGGTGGAGGGCAAGCTGGCCTTCGCCGTGGTCAATGGCCGCCTCAAGATGACGCATGTGGACGATGTGCCCGCCCCTGCCCCTGCTGCCCCCGAAACCGAGCAGTAAGGCGGATGCACGTCTATCAGCCCACCCTCAAGCAGCTGCAATATCTGGTGGCCCTGCATGAGCATGGCCATTTCGGCCGCGCCGCCGAAGCCTGTTTCGTCTCGCAATCGACGCTGTCGGCGGGGTTGCGCGACCTTGAAACGCTGCTGGGCGTGGTGCTGGTGGAGCGCACCAAGCGCAATGTCCGCTTCACGCCGCTGGGCAATTCGGTGGTGGAAAAATCGCACCGCATCCTGCGCGAGGCCGAGGAACTTTCCGACCTGATCCACTCCTCCAGCCAGCCTTTGTCTGGCGAGGTGCGGATGAGCGTGATCCCCACCATCGCCCCCTTCCTGCTGCCGCGCATGCTGCCCCGCCTGCGCCGCGAGCGCCCGAACCTGAAGCTCTTCCTGCGCGAGGAGCCCAGCGCCCAGGCGGTCGAATCGCTGCATCATGGCCGCGCCGATTGCGTGCTGCTGGCCCTGCCCTTCGCCACCGGCGAGGTGGAGAAGGAAACCATCGAACTCGACGCGCTCTTCGTGGCCTTCCCCAAGGACGATCCGCGCGATCCGCCGCAGGAAATCCTGCCCGGCATGATCGAGGAAAACCGCCTGCTGCTGCTGGAAGACGGGCACTGCCTGAAGGACCACGCGCTGGCCGCCTGCAACCGGCCCGAACTGCGCGCCTCGGCGACGATGATCGGCACCTCGCTGCACACGCTGGTGCAGATGGTGGACAATGGGCTGGGCCTGACCATGCTGCCCGAAATGGCGCTGGACGCGGGCATTCTCAACGGCACCAATGTGGTGGCGCGCCCCCTGAAATCGGAAGCCGCCAACCGCGAGATCGCGCTGGTCTGGCGCAAGAACAGCCCGCGCTCGGAGGAATTCCGCCTGCTGGCCGAGGAATTGCGCGCCGGATGAGCGAGAATCTGTCCCCCGATTCGCTGGACGACATCGCCGATCTGCGCGGCGTTCCCCATACGGCGATCGAGGATATGTACGGCATCTTCATCGGCTGCGTGCTGATCGCGCTGGGGCTCTATCTGCTGCGCATGGCAGGCCTCATCACCGGCGGCGTGGCGGGGATCGCGCTGATGATCTCCTATTTCGTGCCGCTCAGCGCCGGGCAGCTCTTCGCCATCATCAACCTGCCGATCTTTCTCGCTTTCTGGCGGATGCTGGGCACGGCCTATATTCTGCGCACCATCGTGGCCACCATCGCCATCATGGTGCTGGTGCAGGTGGTGGCTCAGCAGATGATGATCTCCGCCATTGCCCCGCCGATGGCCTCGCTGGTGGGCGGCACCGTGACCGGCATGGGCGTGCTGGCGGTCACCCGCCACGCCACGGGCGTGGGCGGCAGCGCGGTGATCGCGCGCTGGCTCAGCCGCCTGAAGGGCTGGAATTTCGGCGCGATCTGCATGGGGGTGGACGCGATGATCGTGGCCGCCGCCTTTGTGGTGCTGGGGGCTGATCGCGGCATCTGGTCGCTGGTGGCGGCGCTCTCGATGAATGCCGTGGTGCTGGTCTGGCACCGGCCAGACCGCTATCTGGCCGATAGTTAACGGCTGGTCGCTGGGCAGCGGCGGCCGATCTCGAAAGGCTGGAACCGGCTTTGCCTTCAAGGGTTAAGCAGCCGGGCGGCGGTATATCAAAAGCCAAGTTGAAAAATTTGGGCCGTCGCCAGATCAGTCTCTCGAATCAGGAGCCCCCCATATGAACCGCAAGACCATGGCCACCCTCGTCCTGACCGGCCTTGCCTTCGCTGTCTCCAGCGCCACCCCCGCGCTGGCTCAGCCCCACCGTCACCCGCCCCGCAAGGTGTGCAAGACCGTGCGCGACCATCATCACGTCAAGCGCGTCTGCCGCTGGGTGCGCTAAAAGGCTTGCGGGGCTGTCTTGAAGGGCGGCCCCGCCCTCAATCCATATGCTTGAGGCCGACGCGCAGATAATCCCAGCCGGTGATCAGCGTCAGCGCCGCCGCCACCCACAGCGTGACAAAGCCCACATTCGCTGGATCGATCCAGCCCCCGGTGAAAGGCACCGACCAGCCCGGCACCGCCGGAATCAGGATCAGACTGCCCAGAGCCACCATCTGGAAGGTCGTCTTCCACTTGGCCAGCTTGGAGACGGGCACCGAAACGCGCAGGCCGCCCAGAAACTCACGCAGGCCCGACACCGCGATCTCTCGCAGCAGAATCACCAGCGCGGCCACGATATGCAGCCCGCCGATCACGCCTTTGCCCGTCAGCACCAGAATGACCGCGGCCACCATGATCTTGTCGGCAATGGGGTCGAGAAACACGCCCAGCTTGGAGACGGTGCCCTTGGCCCGCGCCAGATAGCCGTCGAAATAGTCGGTGATGCCCATCAGGCAGTACATGCCATAGGCCAGCCCGTAGCCCAGACGCCATGCCGGCCACCACAGCAGCCAGACAAGCACCGGAACGGCAAAGATACGCGACAGGGTCAGGATATTGGGCAAGGTCAGCATCATCTGCGCCCATAGCGCGCAAAGAGCCGGGGAAAAAGATGCGGCTGCAAAAACTCCTGCAAGGCCCGCCCCGCGGCCCCTGACGAGAGGTTAAAGCCCGGCGCGATCCGCCCGTTCTACCGCTAAAATCGCATCCGCTCTTGCGGCACGGGCCGCATCCGCTAGGACTGCGCGGAAGCGAAATCCAGAGGGGCGCAAGCCAGTTACTCATGACCACATCCACGCATCTGGTGCGGCGCAGGCGATTCCTGCCGCTGTTTGTCACCCAGCTGCTCGGCGCCTTCAACGACAATCTGTTCAAGAACGCCCTTGTCTTCTTCGTCGTCTACAGCGTCTATGATTCGGATACGGCGGAGGCCAATTTCTCCGCGCTGTCGTCGTTTCTCTTCATCCTGCCCTTTTTCCTGTTCTCCGCGCTGGCCGGGCAGCTGGCCGATATGCGCGACAAGGCAAGGCTGATCCGCTTTATCAAAATGGCGGAGATCGGCATCATGTCGGTGGGGGCCGCCGGGCTGCTGCTGGCCTGGAAGGGCGTGGCGGTGCAGGGTCTGGCCGTGCCGCTGATGCTGGTGGCGCTGTTCGGCATGGGGGTGCATTCCACCTTCTTCGGCCCGATCAAATACGCCATCCTGCCCCAGCACCTGCATGAGAATGAGGTGCTGGCGGGCACGGGTCTGGTGGAAGCGGGCACCTATATCGCCATTCTGGCCGGCACGATTCTGGCGGGCTGGATCCCGGTGGAATGGGCGGCGGGCGGCGTGGTGGTGACGGCCCTGATCGGTTATGCCTCCAGCCTTTCGGTGCCCCCGGCCCCGCCGCTGGTGACGCCCGAGCCGCTGGATTTCCACATCTTCCGCTCCTCCGCCACATTGGTGCGCAACACCATGGAGGACCGGCGGGTGTTTCTGGCGATCATGGCGATCAGCTTCTTCTGGTCGATCGGCGCGATCCTCTTCATCGAGTTTCCGCCGCTCGCCAAGAATGTGCTGGGCGCCAGCAAGGAGGTCGCCAGCCTGTTCCTCGTGATCTTCTCGATCGGCGTGGCGATCGGCTCGGTGTCGATCAATGCGCTGCTCAAGGGTCGGGTTTCGGCGCGCTACAGCCCCTTCGCGGTGCTGGTGATGGCCTGTTTCGTGGTCGCTTTCGAGCAGACCTGCGTGATGTGGCCATCCTCCGACGGCACGCTGATGGATGTGCCGAACTTTCTGGTGCAGCCGCTGGCTCCGGTGCTGCTGGGCACGCTGGGCGGGATCGCCATTTCGGGCGGCATGTTCGTGGTGCCGCTCTATGCCTTCCTGACGACCTTCGTGCACAAGTCACAGGCCGCGCGCACCATTGCCGCCAACAACATCGTCAATTCCGGGGCCATGGTGGCAGGCGCCATTCTGGCCGCGGGGCTGAGCGCGCTGGGCGTGCTGGTGATCCAGCAATTGCTGCTGGCCGCCGCCCTGTGCCTGGTCTCGGCATGGCTGGCGCTGCGCCTGTGCCGGGCCGAGGGTTGCGCCTCGGCCTGAGGCGCGGAACTCACCAGATAAAGGTGCTGACCGCCAGAAAGCAGGAGCAATAGGCCAGCAGGAAATGCCGCACATCGCGCGCGGTGACATTGGCCATCGCGGCCTGGCTGCGGGCAGCCAGAGCCGCGCGCAGCGGATGCGTTCCAGCCTCCACCCCGCGATTGATGACCACGGCGGTGCCGCTGCGCACATGCGGCGGCAGGCTTTGCAGAAAAGGGTGGCGGGCGGCTTCATCGCCCAGAACAAGCGAACGTCTCATGCCCTCAATGTTAAGAATGTCTTAACTTTTGAGGAAGCGTCTCGCGGGCCAAACGCAGTCCCGCAGCGGGACAGGCGGCCAGGAGTCCCGTTATGGGACAGGCCGCCTATCGCCAAAACCGCCGAAAATCAGGCCTTTTCAGACAGGCCGATGATGTAATCCCATTCCTGCGGCGTAATCACGCTGACCGACAGGCGCGAGAGGCGGATCAACTCGATCTCGGCCAGCTCAGGATCGGCCTTGATCTGCTTGAGAGACACAGGGCGCTTCAGTTTCCGCACCGGCTTCACCTTCACGCAGGCCCATTTGCCGGTCTCGTCGGTGGGATCGGTCAGGCCGCTCTGGCTGATCTCGCAGATGCCCACGATCTCCAGCCCGATGTTCGAATGGTAGAAGAAGGCCAGATCGCCGGGCTTCATCGCCCGCAGATTGTTGGCCGCGCGATGGTTGCGCACCCCATCCCACGTCCCCTCGCCCTCACGCACCAGCCTGTCCCACGAATAGGCGTCGGGTTCGGACTTCATCAGCCAATGATTGATTTTGGTCATGCGCAAAGCTTCCATTTGGCTTAAGGACGGTGGCAGCAGGGCGCCCCACAGCGGCACGCGCCCCCATAAACAAGCGCTTTAGCGCCAAGCGACATACAGGACCACCCATGGATCTCACCACACTTCCCGTTCTCTCGCTCGCCGCCGCGCCCGCAGATTTCGCGCGCGACATCGGGCAGAGCTTCCGCCAGTTCGGCTTTGCCATGGTGAAGGATCACGGCGTCGATCACGATCTGGTCGCCCGCGCCTGGGCGCTGACCGAGCAGTTCTTCGCCCTGCCCGAGGAGGAGAAGCGCGCCTATTTCCTCGCCAATGGCGGCGCGCGCGGCTACACGCCTTTCAAGACCGAGATCGCCAAGGGCGCCACCCGCCACGATCTGAAGGAATTCTGGCACGTGGGCCGCGATCTGCCCGAGGGCAGCCCGCTCGCCGGCCCCTCCATGCCGCCCAACATCTGGCCCACTCAGCCCGAAGGCTTCGAGGCCACTTTCCGCGAACTCTACGCCGCGCTGGACCATGCCGGTGAGCGCATCCTTTCGGCCATCGCGGTGGATCTGGGGCTGGACAAGCATTTCTTCGACAAGCCCATCGAGGATGGCAACTCCGTGCTGCGCCTGCTGCACTACCCCCCCATCGCCGACGCCACCGAAGGCGCCATCCGCGCCGGCGCGCATGAGGACATCAACCTCATCACCCTGCTGCTCGGCGCCGAGGAAGCGGGCCTTGAACTGCTGACCAAGCAGGGCACCTGGATGGAGGTCGCCCCGCCGCCGGGCGCGCTGGTGGTCAACATCGGCGACATGCTGCAGCGCCTGACCAACCATGTGCTGCCTTCCACCACCCACCGCGTGCGCAACCCCACCGCGCAGCGCGCCGCTCATTCGCGCTATTCGATGCCCTTCTTCCTGCATCTGCGCTCCGACTACCGCTTCGAAACGCTGCCCGGCTGCATCACCGCCGAAAACCCCGACCGTTATCCGAATTCGATCACCGCAGACGACTATCTGCAGGAAAGGTTGCGCGAAATCGGCCTGAGGATGTAAGCCGAAACACCCCCCATCCTTGTCGGAAGCAGCCATGACGCAAATCCTCTTCACCGCCCCTACCCCTCTGGTCGAAAAGCGGCTGGAGGGTCGCTTCACGCTGCATCGCCTGTATCAGGCGGCTGACAAGGATGCCTTTCTGGCGCAGGTCGGCCCGGCAATCACCGGCATGGTCGCCACGCAAAGCGGCGGCCTGCTGGGCGAGGATCTGCTGCAGCATCTGCCCAATCTGCAGATCATCGCCAGCTTCGGCGTGGGCTACGATCATCTCGATATCCCCGCCATCGCCGAGCGCCGCCTGATCGCCACCAACACGCCCGACGTGCTGACGGAAGAAGTGGCCGACCTGACGCTGGGCCTGCTGCTCGCCACCATCCGCCAGATCCCCGCCGCCGAGCGCCACCTGCGCGAGGGGCATTGGCTGAAGGGCGGCTTCCCCTTCTCGCCCTCGCTGCGCGGGCGGCGCGTGGGCATTCTGGGTCTGGGCGATATCGGGCTGGCCGTGGCGCGGCGGCTGGAAGGCTTCGCCGTCGAGATCGACTACCACACCCGCCGCAAGCGCGATGTGCCCTACACCTGGCACGAAAGCCCGGTCTCTCTAGCCGCCGCCGTCGACGTGCTGGTGGTGCTGACCCCGGGCGGCGATGCCACGCGCCACCTCGTGGGCGCCGAGGTGCTGACCGAACTTGGCCCCGACGGCATCCTGATTAACGTGGCGCGCGGCAGCGTCGTGGATACCGAGGCCCTGATCGAAGCCCTGCAGAACGGCACGATCCTCTCGGCCGGGCTGGATGTGTTCGAGGATGAGCCCCGCGTGCCGCAAGCCCTGCTCGATCAGCCCGGTCTGGTGCTGCTGCCGCATATCGGCTCGGCCTCGGTCATCACCCGCGAGGCGATGGGGCAGCTGGTGGCGGACAATCTGGTGAGCTGGTTCGAAACCGGCAAGCCTTTGACGCCGGTTGTGGAGACGCGTCCCTTTTTGCGTTGAAGGGGTTCAAGAAGGAGAATGCGAGGGGGTTACCCCCTCGCGCTCCCATTCCGTCTTCCGACGAAAGGGCAGTGGCGCCCGATCCTTGCGCCCGGCCTCTCCACCTGAAGCGCAACGCGGACAGTAAAGGGAGCGCGAGGGTGATGACCCTCGCATTTTCCCCTTTCACCCTACCCCAAAACCCACCCAACCGCTGGCTGCAAAAACACATGCACCCCGGTCGAGGCGATCTCGGTGGTGACGAAGCCGTGCCGCCAATAGAGCCAGCCCCAGACCACGCCGGGCAGCACATAGCGCAGAGACCAATAGAGCAGCATGGCTCCACTGACCGGCCCCGGCTCGATCAGCGCCACATTCAGGGCGATGTTGACCATCTGCGCCAGCAGCGCCAGAGCCAGCACCATCGCTGGCGACAAGGGGCGGCTTGAACGCAGCAGGGCGATTAGCCCGCCAAACAGAAACAGCCGATAAATCACGCTCTCGTTGAAGGCCCGCGCCATATAGACCGCCAGCCGCCCCGGCAGAGGCGTATGGACAAAAGCCAGCGCGCCCGGCGGCACCATGGGGCGCATCAGCACGCCATCCAGCACCAGCACATAGGCCGCCATCCCCAGCGCCCAGGCCAGCCCCACGCGGAGATGCGCCGCAGATGTCAGTCCGCCCTTTTGCGCGAAAAAGCCACCTACCAATGCCAGCAAACCCATCAGCAGGATATGGAGCGTATCGCGCCCGAAGCTCAGCAGACGCAGGCCCTGATCGAAGGGCAGGAACGCCGCGATTCCCATCGCGATCAGGGCAATCAGCAGGATAGAGCGTCGCGGAAAAGAGGCAGCCATGGCTCATCTCTAACCGCAAAGCCTTGAAAAAGCGCTTACCCGCCGCGCAGAAGCTGCACGCCCCAGTCGCGCTCGAAAAGGTAGAGCAGCAGGCGGGCAGCTTCCCCGCGTTCGCCGACAAGGCCGCCGTCGCGCTCCATCAGCAGGCGGGCGTCATCATGGGCCATGGGCAGCAGGCGCTGGATCTGTTCGAGGCTGGCGGTGCGGAAGGGCGTATCGCCGGACTGGCGGGTGCCCAGCAGCTCGCCGCCACCGCGCAGGCGCAGATCTTCCTCGGCAAGACGGAAACCGTCCTGCGTTTCGCGCATCAGGGCCAGCCTTTCGCGGCCGACCTCGCTCAAAGCTTCGCCGCGCAGCAGCAGGCAGGTGGATTTCTCGCTACCACGCCCCACGCGGCCGCGCAGCTGGTGAAGCTGGGCGAGGCCGAAACGCTCGGCCTGCTCGATCACCATCAGCGTGGCGTTGGGCACGTCCACGCCCACCTCGATCACCGTGGTGGCAACCAGCAGCTTGGCCTCGCCGCGCGAGAAGCGCTCCATCGCGGCATCCTTCTCCTCGGGCTTCAACTGCCCGTGGACCAGCACCACATCATTGCCGAAATGCGCGGCCAGATCGGCATGGCGCGCCTCGGCGGCGGCAAGGTCGGCGGTTTCGCTTTCGCGCACCATCGGGCAGACCCAATAGGCCTGCTGCCCGGTCTCGAAGTGGCGGCTGAGCGCGGCGACCACATCGCCGATCCGCTCCTGCGCCACCACGCGCGTGTCGATGGCCTGACGGCCCGGCGGCAGTTCATCCAGCCGGCTCACATCCATCTCGCCATATTGCGCCAGGGTCAGCGTGCGCGGGATGGGCGTGGCGGTCATGGCCAGGCAATGCGGCGTGGCCTTGCCCTTTTGCGTCAGCATCAACCGCTGGCCGACGCCGAAGCGATGCTGCTCATCGATCACCGCCAGCGCGAGGTTCTTGTAGGCCACCGCATCCTGAAAGATGGCATGGGTGCCCACCACCATATCGATGCTGCCATCCATCAGGCCCATCAGAATGCCCTCGCGGGCCTTGCCCTTGTCGCGCCCGGTCAGCAGGGCGATGTTCACCCCGGTGGGCGCGGCCATGCGGCGCAAAGTCTCGAAATGCTGGCGGGCGAGGATTTCGGTCGGCGCCAGCAGCGCGGCCTGAGCCCCCGCCTCCACCGCGATCAGCATGGATTCCAGCGCCACAATCGTCTTGCCGCTGCCCACATCGCCCTGCAGCAGGCGCAGCATGGGGGCGCTCTGGGCCAGATCGCCCTCGATCTCCGCGATGGAGCGGCGTTGCGCGCCGGTCAGCGCGAAGGGCAACGCCAGCTTGGAACGCAGCCGTCCGTCGCCCTGCAAAGGCTGGCCCTTGCTGCGGCGGTTGCTGGCCCGCACCAGCATCAGCGCCAGAGAATTGGCCAGCAGTTCGTCATAGGCGAGGCGGTCGCGCGCCTTGGGGTCTTCTCCGCGATGGGCCGCCAGCACGGCGGGCTGCCAATCGGGCCAGCCTTGCTTGCTTTTCAGCGAAGGCTCGATCCATTCCGGCAGTTCCGGCACGGCCTTCAAGGCCTGCTGCACCAGCGCGCCCAGACGGCCCTGGGTCATGCCTTCGGACAAAGGGTAGATCGGCTCGATGGTCTTGCCCATCGCCGCCGTGCTGTCCTCGCCGACATGCTCGGGGTGGACGATCTGCAGGCTCTGCCCGAACTGGTCGAGCCGCCCGGCGATCCAGCGCGGCTCGTTCAGCGGCAACTGCTTGCGCGCCCAGCCCGCGTTGCGCCCAAAGTAAACCAGAGCACAGACATTGCCCGCCCTATCCTCGGCCATCACCCGGAAGGGCGCGCGCGGATTGCCGCCGCCGCGATAATCGACCGGCGTCAGCTCCACGATCACCTGCTCGCCCACCGCGCTTTCCTCCAGCGCCTGAAGCACGCGGCGGCTGACGAAACGGTCAGGCAGATGATAGACGAAATCACGAATCCGGTTGAGCCCCAGCTTGGCCAAAGGCCGCGCCAGCCCAGCCCCCACGCCTTTCAGCGCTTCGGCATTCACGAACAGGGGATTGAGCTCTTCGGGACGCATGCCGCCCTCATAAAGCGGCATATGGATTTTTCCAGCCGCGTTCCCGCTTTATTCCACTGTTCCAAATCGCTGTTGATCTGGCGCCCGCCCCGGCCTAACCCGCCCTCATGACCGACTCCCAAGCGCATCAAGACCGCCTCAAGCGCCTCCATTTCCGCGCCTGGCATCGCGGCACGCGTGAGGCCGATTATATGATCGGCTGCTTCTTCGACCGCTTCCACGCGCAATGGAGCGAAGCGGAGCTCGTCTGGTTCGAGACCATGATCGAGGAAGAGGATGTCGACATCCTCGGCTGGGCGCTGGGCTCGCTGTCCGTTCCGCAAGAATATCAGGGCCCGATGATGGATCGCATGCGCAAGCTGGATTACGTCGACATCCCGCGCTGAATGATCCGCGCCCCATCGGAACAAAACGCAAACCAACGCCTTCCCTCCGGGCGCCCGCTGCCCTAAAGGCGTGAAAATCCCCTGCCCGCCGAATCGGCGCGGCGGGTTGTTTGCCGTGCCCGGATCTGACGCCAAAAACCTGACGAAAGCGCTGTTGCCATGCCCGATATCTCCCGCATCCTCGCCGCCAAGAGCCCGCTGACGCTGGCCGGGCTGGTGCGCGGCGCCCAGCCCATGGTGCTGGCCGATCTGGCGCGGGCCGCGGCGGTGAAACAGGGCCGCGCGGTCTTCGTGGCCGCCGACGATGCCGCCATGCGCGCCATCGGCGACGCCGCCAAAATCTTCGCCCCCGAGCTGGAGGTGGTGGAATTCCCCGCATGGGACTGCCTGCCCTATGACCGCGCCAGCCCCGCCGTCTCGATCTCCACGCGCCGTCTGGCCGCGCTGCACCGGCTGCAGCAGAAGGTCGAGGCGCCGCAACTGCTGCTCACCACCGTGGGCGCGATCACCCAGCGCGTGCTCACGCCCTTCCGCATCCGCGAATCGGTGCGACTGCTCAAGCCCGGCGTGGAAATCGGGCGCGAAAGCCTCACCGCCCTGCTCGCCCGCGCTGGCTATGCCCGCACCGACACCGTGGCCGATGCCGGCGAATATGCCGTGCGCGGCTCGATCTTCGACATTTTCCCCAGCGGTCTCGATCAGGGCCTGCGCCTCGATTTCTTCGGCGACGAGATCGAGACGATCCGCCTCTTCGATCCCGCCACCCAGCGCACCACCGGCACGCTGCCCCAACACCTGCTGCTGCCCGCCAGCGAGGCGCTGCTCGATGACGAGAGCATCAAGCGCTTCCGCAGCCGCTACCGCGAGCGTTTTGCGGCGCACGCCACCACCGATCCACTCTATCAGGCGGTCAGCGATGGCCGCCGTCTGGCCGGCATGGAGCATTGGCTGCCGCTGCTCGAAGACCGTCTGGTCACCCTCTTCGACCATCTGGGCGAAGCTGACCTGCTGGTCGTGGAAGCCGGAGCACAAGGCGCCATCGAGGAACGTCTGGCCGACGTCACCGACTACCACCATTCGCGCGCCGATCCGGAAATCCAGAAGAAATCGGGCGCCTATCGCCCGCTGCCCGCCGATGCCCTGTACCTGACACAGGATGAAATCGCCCGCAGCCTGCAAGGCTGGCCCGCGCATACCGCCCAGCCTTTCCCCCAGCCCGACAGCGCCGCCACGGTCGATTTCGCTTTCAGCGGCGCACGGGATTTCGCGCCGGAACGCGCGCGGGGCGACAATGCCTATGAGGCGGCGGCGAAACATTTGATCGCTCAGGCCCGCATGGGCAAGAAGGCGGTGCTGGCCTGCTATTCCACCGGCAGCCGGGCGCGCATCACATCGATCCTCGGCGAGGCGGGCGAGGCCTTCAAGGCCCCCACCCCCGCTCTGGCCGACACATGGCAGGAGGCGCTGGGCATCGCCGCCTCGGGCCGGGTCGCGGCGCTGGTGCTGCCTCTGGAAACCGGCTTTGCCAGCGAGAGCGTGGAAATCCTCACCGAGCAGGATCTGCTGGGCGACCGCCTTGTCCGCCGCAAGAAAAAGAAGAAATCCGCCGACGCCTTTCTGGCCGAACTGGCCGCGCTCAGCCCCGGCGATCTGGTGGTCCATATGGATCATGGCATCGGCAAATATGAGGGGCTGCAGTCGGTGCCCGTCGGCGGCAGCCCGCATGACTGCGTGATGCTGACCTATGCCGGGGGCGACAAGCTCTACATCCCGGTCGAAAATCTCGATGTTTTGTCGCGCTTTGGCGCCGAGAATGAAGGCGTCGCACTGGATCGCCTCGGCGGCGAGGCATGGCAGAAGCGCCGCGCCAAGCTCAAGGAGCGCATCCGCGAGATCGCCCATGAGCTCCTGAAAACCGCCGCCCTGCGCGCCCTGCGCACCGCCCCGGCGCTGGTCAGCGATCCGGCCAGCTTCGCCCCCTTCGTCGACCGCTTCCCCTGGGACGAGACCGAGGATCAGGAAGCCGCCATCGGCGACGTGCTGGAGGATCTGGCCAGCGGCAAGCCGATGGACCGCCTCGTCTGCGGCGATGTCGGCTTCGGCAAGACGGAAGTGGCCCTGCGCGCCGGTTTCGTCGCCGCCATGGCGGGGATGCAGGTGGCGGTGGTGGCGCCGACCACCCTGCTTGCGCGCCAGCACCACAAGAGCTTTTCCGAGCGCTTCGCCGGTTTCCCGCTGGAGGTAGGCCGCCTCTCGCGCCTCGTGCCCGAAAAGGAGGCCAGCGCCACCCGCGCGGGGCTGGCTGAGGGCAAGGTCGATCTGATCGTGGGCACCCATGCGCTGCTCGCCAAATCGGTGAATTTCAAGCGGCTCGGTCTGGTGATCGTCGATGAGGAACAGCGCTTCGGCGTCACCCACAAGGAGCGCCTGAAGCAGCTGCGCGCAGATGTGCATATGCTGACGCTGACCGCTACCCCCATCCCGCGCACGCTTCAGATGGCGATGAGCGGCCTGCGCGAACTCTCCACCATCCAGACGCCGCCGGTCGATCGCCTGGCGGTGCGCACCTATGTGATGGAATGGGACGAGATGGTGATGCGCGAGGCCCTGCTGCGCGAACACCATCGCGGCGGGCAGAGCTTTATCGTCGTTCCCCGTATCTCCGACATGGCCGAGGTGGAGGAGTGGCTGCGCACCTATGTGCCTGAGGTGAAATATGTTTCCGCCCATGGCCAGATGGCGGCCAGCGAGGTGGAAGAACGCATGAGCGCCTTCTATGAGCGCAAATATGACGTACTGCTCTCCACCACCATCGTGGAAAGCGGGATCGATATTCCCTCCGCCAACACGATCATCATCCATCGCGCCGACCGTTTTGGCCTTGCGCAATTGTACCAGCTGCGCGGGCGTGTGGGCCGCTCCAAGCTGCGCGCCTATGCCTATCTCACCACGGCGGCGGGCAAGGGCATGACCGACACCGCGCAAAAGCGCCTGAAGGTGCTGGGCGACCTGGACTCGCTGGGCGCCGGTTTCCAGCTCGCCAGCCACGACCTCGACATTCGCGGCGCGGGGAACCTGCTTGGTGACGAGCAATCGGGCCATATCCGCGAGGTCGGCTTCGAGCTTTATCAATCCATGCTGGAAGACGCGATCCTCGCCGCCAAGGCGGGCGAGATCGGCCTCGAGCGCGACAGCACCAAGGGCCTTTCGCCGCAGATCACCGTCGATGCGCCGATCATGATCCCCGAGGAATACGTGCCGGATCTGGCCGTCCGCATGGCGCTCTACCGCCGCCTCAACGATGCCGAGGATGGCGCCGAGGTCGAAGCCCTCTCCGCCGAGATGATCGATCGCTTCGGGCCGCTGCCGCAGCCGACGATCAACCTGATCCAGCTGATCCAGATCAAGCGGCAGGCCATCGAGGCGCATATCGCCAAGATCGACGTGGGCGCGAAGGGGACGCTGGTGTCGTTCCACAACGACTCCTTCCCGGATATCGCCGGTCTGGCCGCCTATGCCGCGCGGCTGGAGGGCACGATCAAGCTGCGTCCGGACAGCAAGCTGATCGTCAGCCGGGCATGGGGTGATCCAAAGGCTCGGTTGAACGGATTGTTGCAGTTGACCAAGGGGTTGAGCGCCATTCTTAAGAAGAAGGGCAAGTAAGAGAAGATGCGAGGGGGTTACCCCCTCGCGCTCCCATGACGTCTTCCGGCGATAGAGTGGTGGCGCCCGATTGTTGCGCCCCGGCTCTCCACCTGCACAAGCTGAAGCGCCGCAGGCAGCCATCCCGCGAACGATAGGACACGCTAGGTATATTAAAGCCTGCGGCGCTCTGAACACGAGGCCAAGGTTTAGTCAGAGCGCAACGCAGACATGAAAGGGAGCGCGAGGGCGATGGCCCTCGCATCTTCTCTTTTCTTACTGCTCTGAAGCCAACTGCAAAAACGCTTCCGCACTCATCGGCTGGGCCCGCACGAAGCCCTGATAATAGGCGCAACCCTCACGCGCGACGGCCAGCCTTTGCGGCTCGCTCTCGATCCCCTCCGCGATCACTTCCAGATCCAGCGCGTGCGCCATGGCCGCAATCGCGCGCAGAACCGCCAGATCGCGCGGGTCTTCGGTGATGCCGTCCACCATCGAGCGGTCCAGCTTGAGGTAATGCAGCGGCAGGGTCTTGAGGTAGCGGAAGTTGCAGAAGCCTGCGCCGAAATCGTCCAGCGCGATGCGGATATCCTGCGCGGCCAGATCGGACAGCGAACGCTCGGCGAGGCTCATGTCGGACACCAGCACCTGCTCGGTCACCTCCAGCGTGAGCCGGTCGTTGGGGAAGCCGGTCTTGCCCAGAGCGCGGCCCAGATCGAAGGGGAAACTGCCTGCGGAGAGATCCGCCGCTGTTACGTTCAAGGATAGACGCAAGGGCGCGGGCCATGCGGCGGCGGCTTTCAAGGCCTGTTCCGCGATATGGCGCGACAGGGGCACCACATGATCGGCACGCTCGGCAATCGCAAACAGTGCGCCCGCGCCAATCCGGCCCAGCTTGGGGTGGTTCCAGCGGGCCAGAGCCTCCGCGCCGGAGAGGCGTTCATCGGCCTGCTCGCCTTCGGGGCCCGCGTGCCAGTTCAAAGCGAATTGCGGCTGGAACAGCACCTCAATCTCATGGCGATCGATCGCCTTGAGCAGATCGGCCTCCAGCTCGGCGGCGGTGCGGCCCGCGCGGGTGGCCTCGCCATCGGCCCACATCACGCGCAGGCCCTGATGGCGCTGGGCCACGGCAAAGGTCTGCGCCAGCCGGTCCAGCACGCTTTCGGAGCTTTCGCCCTGCAGCACGCGCAGCAATGCCACGCGCGGAGACAGCCGCAAAGTCCCGCCCCGGCGCACCAGTGGACGGGCCACGCGGTCGGCCAGTTGTTCGGCGAACATTTGCCAGCGCTCGCGGCTGCAGGGTTCGTCGGCGATCAGCAGAAAGGTGCCGCCCGGCGCACGGGCGGCCATCCAGCGGCCGGTCAGTTCCTGCTCGGCAAAGCGGGTCAGGCGGCCCGCCACCTCGACAAGCGCGCCATCGCCGGTGGCCGAGCCATAGGCCAGATTGACCGTCTCGAAGCGGCGCAGGCCCAGCAACAGGGCGTGGACACGGGTGGCGGGGTTGGGCTCATCGGGGGCCTGCCCGGCATTTTGCGCCCAGTCGGCCAGCTTCTCGCGCGCCATATCCAGGTCGGGCAGGCCGGTCAGCGCATCGCGCATCGGCTCATCCTCAAGGTCCAGTTGCGCGTCATCCATGGGGTGTCGGGTCCGATGCTGGCGCGGGGACGGCCCCCGCCTCGAATCAGCTTCTTACGCCCTGCAGCTTGCCAAAGCGTTCCTTTTCTCTCCATGGACAGCGCTCCGGACGCCGCCTATGAAAGCGCCCTCCCCAAGACGTTTGCCGGATCGAGAATGACGACAGAACCAAGGCTCGCTCTGGCCGCATCGGAAACCCCCGCCGCGCAGGCCGCGCGCGAGGCGATGGCGAACGACCACGACTGGGCGCCTCTGGCCGAGGCCGATGCCGTTGTCGTGCTGGGTGGCGACGGCTTTATGCTGACCGTGCTGCACCAGATGCTGGACCTCGATCATGTGGTGCCCGCCTATGGCATCAATTACGGCACCGTTGGTTTCATGATGAACAAGGTGCGCTCCACCCGCAGCATCGAGCAGCGCGTGGCCCGCGCCACGCCCATTTCCGTGACGCCTTTGCAGATGGTGGCGCGCACCCATGCGGGCGAGACGATCAGCGCCTATGCCATCAATGAGGTCTCTCTGCTGCGCGAAACGCGCCAGACCGCCCGGCTGGAGATCACCGTGAATGACAAGGTGCGCATGGCCGATCTGGCCTGCGACGGCATTCTGGTGGCGACGCCCGCTGGCTCCACGGCCTATAATCTCTCGGCCAATGGCCCGATCCTGCCGCTGGGCAGCCAGATGCTGGCCCTGACGCCGATCAGCCCCTTCCGCCCCCGCCGCTGGAAGGGCGCCATCCTGCCGCAGAGCGCCGAGGTCTCCTTCCGCGTGCTGGAGCCGGCCAAGCGTCCCGTCGCCGCCGTGGCCGATCAGAAGGAGGTGCGCGACATCGATAGCGTGACGATCACCGCCGCGCGCGACCGCCAGCTGCATCTGCTGTTCGACCGTGGCGCGAGTCTGGAAGAGCGCATTTTCGCCGAGCAGTTTCTGGTCTGAGATTATTTGCAGCATGATCGGGGTCGGAACGGCGTTTAACGCGCGGTTCCGACCCCTTTTTTGTGCCTTCCGGCGGCGCTGGAGGGCGAAAAACTGCTTCAACACCTTCAAAAAGCGAAAACTTTTCCACAGATCGCTGTTTTTTGCATTTTGGCGGCATTTTTGGGTTGTCAGTCTCGGAATGCCTGCTATTAGCGCGCTCCTGCCCGGCAGCGATGCCACGGCGGAAACGACATGGTCCCTGATAGCTCAGCGGTAGAGCTCTCGACTGTTAATCGAGCGGCCGTAGGTTCGAATCCTACTCAGGGAGCCAGTCATAGAAGAAAAAAGGCGGCTTTTCAGGCATATAGCTTGAAGCCGCCTTTTTCGTTACCAAAGCCATTACCCAATTCGATTGCGAATGGTGGCGAACGCCTGCGGTCCATTGACCATTTATCACGAAGCTTCATTATGACGTTTCGGAAACGACTTGTCGTTATATAGTGGCTCGGGCCTCCATCCTTTCTCCGTTATATCTCGTATTTTCAGGCGCTTAAATGCCGCCGAGATAATGGAGTCCCCACACCAGTCCCCTCAAGTCGAGTTGGTCGAGGCTGTTCAAGGCTGGACAGTGGCATCATGCCTCGCTGGCTTTAGACCTAGGCATATGTATGAGCCGCCCCCTTGCTATCGACATAGGCGGCTTTAGCGTTTATGTAGCAATGTAATGTAGGGCGCCGGTTTTGTGCATCCGCCGAGGTGATAAGTGTCCGACAATGTTCCTGCACGTATGACACCCAACGGACCAAAAGTCCGTGAGGCACTTCTGTGCCTCATTCGTCAAGCAGATCAGCATGACTTCTGCTTGACGCAATACTATCTTCTTAAAGCATTGTTTTTTGCAGATAGGTCACACCTTAATAAATATGGCCGTCCGATCACCTTTGATCATTATTACGCATTGCCAGATGGGCCGGTCCCATCGCTAAGCTATGAAGTTCTTAAAAAGTCACCAGGCGCTTGGGACTATACCGGTATGGATGCCGCATTATGGGAGGCTACGCCGCAAGACGGGACGAAAGTTCGCTTCCATAATGCCGCTCGCGATCCGTCGGATGAAATTTTGTCTGAAAGCGATATGGAAGAGCTTGAGGCCGCGTTCGAGCATGTTCGGCATCGAAGCTTCAAGCGTATCTGGAGCGAAACACATCAAGATCGTGCTTATGTGAACGCGAAGGCAAAAGGCGGAACTTCCAACAATCCGCCAATGGAGTACGTGGATCTTTTCGACGAACCGAATGCAAAGCGGGCACAAGACCTGTTGTCACAGGCAAAGGTGCATTTTTGACCCCCTCCGTAGGCGAGATTGTATTCGTGATGGCCCCCTCAGTGGGTTATCGAAAGTACCATCTCTGCCTTGGCCAAAATGAGGCTGGCACATACCTGTTCCTTTATCTAAACTCAGATAATGGATTTGCGGGCGATGTTGTTTTTGAATGCGGGAGACTACCCGCTATCCCGGCCTCAAAAACGGGAGAAAGCGTGGTCAGTTTCTCCATGGTTCCGCGTTTCACTGAAGCTCAACTAGCGCTGCACGGGGCAACATCTTTCGGATTACTACCCAAAGATGTTGCGCAGGATTTACTCAACCACTGCGCTAGTGTAAAAACTCTGACTCGCGCAGAGAAGCTATTTGTATCAAATGCTTTGGCTGAGATGGCAGCATAAGCGCTCGTGGATCGATGGGAACGCACCGCTAACCGGAACGTCCTCGCCCAGGGCCACCGATCCGGGCGGGGGCGTGTCGGCTGGCATTTAGCCTCTCCCAGCCCAGCCCTTCGCTACTGGGGGTGCCCACACCCATAATGGTTGTGCGCTGCGGCGATCCGGGCGATTGCCCGACCTACCGCTTTTCGCTGGGGAGTTAGCGCATGACGATTGAGGTAAAGGCGCACCATCGCCGCATTCTGGATCTGGCAGCCGAAGATAACCCGACGAACGCCCGCGTTGATAGCTATAAGAATCTGCTCGGTTATCGGGAAAGCCTCGCACAAGGCTGGATTGTTGAGGTGCCCAAGCCTGCTGGGCATGGGATGTATTTTATCATTACTCCCGCCGGGCAGAATGCGCGCTACCGGCCTAAGTCGAAGGCCCCGAAGCGCGCAAGCCTACGCATGATAGAGCCCCGTATCCCCACCCTTCCAGATCGCATCCAAGCCGCGCCGCCGCGTCTTAGGCGCGCTGACTGAGAGTCAGCACCTGCCATCGCACTGGGCTTGAAGCGAGCGATCTGCCTGTTGGTTGGCACTCTTTTCGCAAACACGCTGACCTAAGCGGCGGGTAATCCGTGGGATGATGGCCCGGCTGGGTAGAATTGACGCAAATGTGGGCGTACTACAATTGTCATACAGAAATATGCTTTCAGTACAGATGCTTATCGAATGCCTAGTTAGTGTATGCCATTTGACTGTCGGCCTCTGACCCTATGCTTTTCCCGCCTTTTCAATCGCCTACGCCTGATAGTTTACCGTGTTGGGTGTATGGCTTTCAGGGACTTCATCTGCACCTCGATATGGTTATTCCGAGGGGAAAGTTGCGCGCCGCAGAGCCTCCCCTGTGGACGGGGCTTTGTCCTTCACAGCTCAACCCGCTTTCCCAGCGATCAGAGCATGCAAGGCCTCTGCGGGAATAACCGTGCGCCCACCGATGCGAACGGCGCGCAGGCGACCAGCGGCGATATGGCTATAGAGCGTGGTTCGCCCCAAGCTGGAGACCTGGCAGGCCTCCTTGATGCTGTAGGCGATTTTCGGAAGGTCGGTGGGGTGGACAGGCATCATCACTGTTCCCGCAAGGCCGAAACCGGATTGCTTCGGACGTTGTGGGATTGTGGTCAGCTACCTTCGCCCGGCAAAACATGGGGGGTTAAAAAGAAAGTTATGGGCGCGCTTGATCCGGCTCAGAGGGCCGCAGAAGCCCCTTGGCATGTTCCAGGGGATCAATATCCGGATCGCTGGGCAGCATCGCGTGGTAGGCGGTACGGATCGGACTATCCTCCGCCCCAACCCTGGCCTCTTCCCTCAAGGTGCGGAGCTTTGCAGGGGTGAGGTCCTTCCCATACCCAGCCGCGCGCAAAAGCCGGGAAGCGAGCCTGCTGGCCTCTAGCAAATATGCCTTGTTACCCTTGGCCTTTTCGTGCCGGACGCAGCATTCCAGAATGGCGGCCATCTGGCCTTCGTGGATGTTCGTCCTGAATGCGGTGCCGGGCCGCCCTCCCTTGCGCTTGACCTTGAAGGCGGCTGGCTGTCGCCCCTTGTCAACATCAAGGACAGCTTCAGCAACCCTAAGAATGGGGCTCAAAGTCGCCTGCGGGAGGCCGACGGCGGGGAAGTAGTTGAGCAGCGCGATCATGGCGCGCTGGATGCCCCGCCGGCCATCGTCATCGCCGTTCTCAAGCAGTTCAGCAGCCACGGCCAGTTCTATATGCACCCAATCCAACGCGGAGAAAGGGTCTGTTTTCATCGGCAGTTTTGCCAGGAGGCTTTCGCGTGGAAACCCTGTGATTGCCCCGGTTTCGGGGTTCCGCTGGACGTAGTTTTCCTTGGCTGGTTTCATGGTGCTGTTGCCGGCTACTGATGATGCGATGCTACCCATCATAAAATCAGTTACGATGCGTTGGCCAGCATGTGACCGTAGGCACAACCGTTTCGGAGGGCCAAACCAGATCTCTGCCATTGCCGCTGGTTTGCGATTTGCCAGATCTGTTACGGACGAGCGTTGTTACGCTGCGATGTTGTCCCAAATCGGTCAACTTGATCTTGGCGCGGATGTAGACTCGAACTTTTTCTGGTTTCAGCATCGCGATCAATTGATGCGATTCGAGGGTAAAATGCCTTTTCTAAATTCCAGTGCCATCAAGCGGGCGGAATATGACGCCCAGTCCATGCGACTTCAGCTTTGGTTTCCAGATGGCGGGCCATACAGCTTCTGCCGTGTCCCCGTCCAAGTTTATCAAGGCCTGCTCAATGCCTCCTCAAAAGGGAGCTATTACAACACCTACATTCGCGATCGTTATCAGTGCTAGTCTTCGTTGACCGTTACCCAGCAGACGCCTGTGACTGTCAAAGTCTGAGACTGGCCGGATGCTATAAATTTGGCAGAGACACCAGGGCGGCCCGCCAACGCATGCTGAAGCAAGTATGTAGGCACAGCCTTCAACAGGTTGAGCCAAATCGTTTCAGTGAACCATCTCATAACGATAAACCATCCTAAGTTTGAGACGGCTAGCTCACGCCAAAGCCACCGCTACAGCTATGTTTTGCCGGTTCATTCTCTACTGAATCGTAGGCGCCAGATCCCCGAGCATGACCTCTGCCGGGATCGCAATGTTCATGGCCAGGCGACGGGACAGTTCCGCACGCTGGGCCTCTGCTGGCTCATGCCCTTCTTCGATCGCGGTGGCCAACAATCCCATCCCCTCGTCGATCAAAGGCTGCGCAAGATCGTTATGGCCGCCCAGCCGGAAGATCGATGCCCTGAAAATGACGACGCCCGCCAGTTTCACCTTATCCTCGGCGCTGCCGTGGCTGGCCAGCATGCGCGCCCAGATCTCGATTACACCCAGCATCTGAGGGCCAAGGGCACCAGGCTGAAAGGCTGTCATCATGGTATTTTCAAGCATATCCGCCTGAGCCTTGATGTCGCCCTTAGCCGCGCGAAGGAGAGTATCAGACATATTGGCCATCAGCTATCTCCAAGCCAATTGCCACTGAAGGCTGCCTTGAAAGCGCCACTGCCTCCGTTGCCGCCAAGTGCGCTACTCTTCGCGTAACTTGAACCCAGCGCAGCGCCAGTCAAAGCGGCGAAATTCCCGATGGCCGAATTGATCGTGTTCGCGCTCGAAAGGGCCGCATTGCCGATGGTGTTTGCAGCAGTGTTGTTGTTCGCTGAGACGGCATTGGCATAATTTTGACCAGCACCGGTCAGCGCCGCCGCTGCATTCAACCCGGTCTGCTGTTGGGTCTGAAGCTGACCAATGTAGGAGCCGATGTTCTGGTTTGCGAAGTCCTGGCCATATTGCAGGAGGGCCTTGTCGGCTGCTCCGCTCTCCGTCAGGCCCTTCTGTCCAAGTGCAGCGGTTACACTGTCCTGACCGGTTTTCAGCGCAGCTTGATAGCCTGTGCT
>NZ_BCZE01000067.1 GCF_001598555.1 Novosphingobium rosa NBRC 15208 | reverse complement strand
CGCCTTCGACGATTTCGCCAAATCCGGCGCCGATCGCACCCTCAACCAAAAGCTGATGGGCCTGTGATCGCCACAAGCCCCGCAAACCGAACCCACCGCAAAGGCCAGAACCTTATGAAATTCGCCCAGACCATCGCGGCCGCAACGGCCCTTGGCGCCATGCTCCTGCCGGGCATGGCCGCCGCGCAATCCGCGCAGGACGGCGCCGCCATCTTCAAGCAGCAGTGCCAGATGTGCCACGTCAGCAGCAAGGATGCCAAACCCACGCTTGCCCCCAATCTGTTCGGTGTGGGTGGACGCAAGGCGGCCAGTTCGGGCTTCGCCAGCTACTCGCCGGCGCTGAAAGCTTCGGGTCTGGTGTGGAACAAGGCCAACCTCGACCGCTTCCTCACCGCACCCACCAAGGCCGTGCCCGGCACCCGCATGGTGATCGCGATTCCCGACGCCAAGCGCCGTCAGGCCGTGATCGACTATCTGCAGACCCTCAAATAAGATCGTAAATTGCGCGACTTGCGGCACGGACGAAAGCTCAGCCGCAGTCGTCGCCTCGGCGGCCCGCAAGCTCGGGAAAATCTCTGAAAAACAATGGTGCGCCCGACTGGATTCGAACCAGTGGCCCCAAGCTTAGAAGAATTATTCCATTACTGTTTTCAAACGATTTTCTTTGCAAAATCTTTCCAATATCAGCCCTTAAACTGCCTTTTGTTGGAAGGCTTCTTTGCCTCCCTTGCCGGCTTCTTGACCGGCACCGGCAGCGTGCTGGCGATTGCGGCGGCGGTGATGGTCGGATCGACGGGGCCATAGACCTTGAGCATCATCTCGATCGACTTGGGGGAATGGCCGGTGATGCTGGCGATCTGGTCTGGTGACATGCCGCGCCGGCGCAAGCGCACCACGCGGGTGCGGCGCAGATCGTGCCAGACCAGCTTGAGGATATGCTTGCGGCCTGTCAGCTCGGCCGCCTTGGCCGCCACGCTGGACCAGGCCTTATGGAAGGCGCGGCGCGGGCCTGATCCTGTGCGCACTGTCCCATCTTGGCACAGGTGCCATGGCAGGCCGGTTTCATCGTCCACCAGCACATAGGTTTCAAGGCGCGGCGGCACGGCTGCGCGATCGCGGGCGCGGTTGGTGCGCAGCAAATTCTGTGTCTCGCGCAGGATGCCGGGCTCGAACGGGATCTCCATCAGGGTGGTGCCGTTGCTCTTGCCCTGGGCCATGTCCCAACCCATCACAGTACCGTTCTTGTCACCCATGCGCGCGATCACATTGAGGTCATGGATCTCCAGCTGCGCGAGCTGGGTGTCAGTGAAGTTGATTAGATCCGCCTCGCGCTGGGCGGAGTAGATCGCCAGCTTCATGGCGAAGGCCATGGAGGGCATGTTGAGGTGATAAGCGGCCTTGATAAAGGCGGCCTCGTCATCGGCCTCCCACACGCCCTTGCGCGAGGGCGGCGCGCCCAGGCCGAATTCCGTGGCGGGGTTGCTGCGCTTGGGAATGATATCCTCGCTCTCGGCAAAGGCGAAGATCTGGCGCAGCACCTTCAGCGTGTTGTGCGCGGCCGAGTGGCCGATGCCATCCTCCGGATCCACCAGGGCATTGCGCAGCGCCTTGACGCGGGCGGGTGTAATGTAGCTGATGGGGTGCTTGCCCGCCCAGATCTCCAGGCGTTTGAGCTGCACCTCATAGGTGTCAGCGGTAGATTGCTTGATGTAGCGCTCACCGGTGAGCGGATCGATCCCGTTGACCTTATCCTTGCGGTAGCGCTCGATCAGGGCGGTGAAGGTGCCCGGCATGGTGCGTGGCTTGATCTGGTCGAGGATGTCCGCGCCGCCCTTCCAGCGCTCGACCTGGGCATTGAGGTCATCGGCGCGGCGCATGGCGGCGCCCTGATCCTTGCCCAGCTTCTCGGGTTCGAAGCCGGCCTTGCGCAGCGTGGCGGAGGGTTGCCAGTACCAGCTGGTGACGCCGGCCTTGTTGGTCTTGCCGACCAGGCAGGGGATGGAGATCTTGGCCATCAGCTGCTCCTCGACTGCCTGAAGCGTTCCCAGTAGCCGTCGCGGATAGATCTGCCCAGATCTGTCGCGCGGATCTGCACCCGGGTGAACGTTGAGCCTGGCAACATCCCGCGCGCCTCGCTTGGCTCGCTTTCCTGGAACGTGGTCCAGCCAAGAGCGGGAAGCTTGTGCTGCCAGAATTCGCGGAATGGCACCCATTCGCATTCGGCCTTTCCGAAGCCGACAAATTCCTCCCCGGTATCGCCTCGCCGGGAAACCTGCAGGTTGCCACGGGCGCCAGCAAAAAAGGCGAGAAATGCAACCTGCTCATTCTGCGGGAGCGCATCGAATTGAGTAAGGTCTACCATTGCTCAAGTCTCCTTCCGCTTGCGGGCGATCAGGGTGTTGTGCCTGGGTGGCTTTGTGGCCTGTGCCTCGGTGAGGTTAGCCTTGAATTCGGGGGCGAGGTAGCGATCGAGGATCTTGCACTTCTCGGCATGGAGGCGGAGCGCCTTGGCGGTGTCCTGCAGGAAGCCGATGTGAAGGGAGCGTTCGCCGGCATGCAGGGCGCGCATGGTGCGCTCATTGATGCCGATCGCGCGGGCGGCGGGGCGCTGGCCGCCCAGCAGGGCGACCGCCTCGCGAAAGCGCGCGAGCTGGTTTTCGGGTTCGATGGGTTGGCCCATAGGGCTGGTCCTTTCTGACCTATGGCGCGGCCTGGTGCCGGCGCCGGTGGTGTTTATGGGATCGGTTAGAGGGCGAGGTCAACCGGTGGCGATCCAAAATCGCCACCGGGATCTTGTTAGTCGATGACGGTCCAGTCTTCGGCAAGCGCATCCGTTTGGCTGGCAAGCCATGGAACAACGGTATCCTGCGCAGTCTTCATGTAGATGTGCGCGTGATAGTTGATCTCGGTTCCTTCCTCGTAGATGCCGAGAAGCGGAGGCCGATTGACCTTGAACCGGCTGCCGGGCACGAGGAAAAGGAACATGCCCTTGCCATTCCAGCCCGCGCGGGCGACCCGCAGGCCTTCCTTGAGCGCGTCGAGGGCCTGGCCGAAGGTCATGTCATTGCCGCGATACAAGGGGTTCTTACCGATCCCCACATCCTGCTGGCCACCCTCGTCATAAGTTGCGGCGAAGATATCAGGCTTGCAGGGGTAGATCTCGCCCTGCACGCCCTTGATGATCCAGTCGCCTGGGCGCGCGATGAGGTTGCCCTCAAGGGTCACGATGATGAGGTCTTCGATGAGGTCTTCGTCACCATGGTAGATAGCGCCTTCCTCACCCTCGTTTTTACCGAGGGCGTCCAGGATCCAGTCAGGAGCATGAAATCTGCCATTGAACATAGGGGCTGGCGTATCTTCATCCTCATTTTCGAAACCGTCGAATTGGACGGCCTCGATAACGATGGGTCGTTTGCGAAACTGGGGCATGGTGCCTCCTAAGGTGATGCCGGGAAGCCGCCCGGCGCGGAGCTGTTATGCGCCGTCTTCGCGACGATCGACGGCAGCGCGCAGGCGGCGGACCGCGCTTTCGGTGTCATCGGTGCGCGTAAACTCGCCCACCTCCAGAAGGTGCTGCGCGGCTGAAGCCATTTCATCGCGGTGAAAGATGGCGGCGTGAACATCCCTCGGGAACATGCGTTCGCCATCAGCATCCACAGGCAGGGACGCCGAAACGATGTTCATCAGCGTGCCGCCGAGATCGCCGTCAAACTCCTCGGTTCCATCGCAGGGGGTATAATCAGGATCGCCCAGCTCCTTGGCCAGCAGGTTGACCGCATACTGGATGCCGCTCTCAAAGACGCTGCGCAGTGCATGGTCATATGGCGGCAGATCTCCACAGAAGTTATTCCATGGGCCCAAGGCGCGCGTGGTGGCATGCAGCAGGCCAGCGCTCCAGCCCTGGCGGGCGGCATAGGTGCTTCCGTCCAGGAACAGCCAGTGTAGCGGGTGCTTGGACATGTTCATGCCCTGGGACTTTGCCCAGGCCTCGAAAGCGTTCTGCTCGATGCCGTCGCCGGATGCAGGCCAGATAGGGGCCGATGTCTCGGTGGTCATGCTGATAGCTCCTTCTGCTCTGCAGGGGCGTGGTGGGGGAAGTCGATGCGGGCCTGGTCCAGGGTGATCCAGTGGCGGCGCAGCATGATGTCGCAGAGGTAGGGCGCGGCCTCGTCGAAGCTCTCGCGCTCGGCCGGTGTCTGCTTGGCGGCAAAGGGGCGCGGCCTGGTGCCGTTGCGCGGCTGCCAGTCGACCATCTCATCATAGAGATGCAGCATCTCGGTCAGCCGTTCGATGCGCTGGGCGCTATCGGCCTGGTCGAGCTGGCCCTGTTTGATCCAGTTCGGGTACTGCTTCTCGCGCCGGCGCAGCTCGTCCTGCAGGGCGCGCCAGCGGGTGGCCCACGGGAACGCGCCCTTGTTGGCGATGGGATAGCGGCGCGCATCCTGTGTGAGGTAGGGCGCGCCGCATTGCGCCGGCACATCGCGGGCGGCCTTGGCGATGGCGTCGATCGAGGCGGGGGCGCCTGCAGAGGCGTGATGGCTCTGCAGGAACGCCTGGCGCGCGATCGCCGCGGCTGAATAGCGCTGGCAATCTTCCGCCCAGGCCTGCGCCATCAGGATGCCGTGGTCGGCCTGCTGCTGGGTGAGGTTGCCCTTGCTGACCAGGCGCGGATAATTCTCGCGCCGGGAGGCGAGTTCGCGGGCCAGCTCGGCGGCGATCGCGGCGAAGGGGGGCATCAGAAAGGGTGGTCTTTCCGGATCGATCCTTTGGCGAGATCGGGCCCGGCTTTCAAAACCAAGGAATGGAGCGCCTCTACAGTCTCGGCGGAGATGGTATCCCCCTGTTTGGTGGCGTTTTCGATGATGCGGAGAGTGCGTTCTGCGGCATAGAGTTCTGTCGCGCAGGTGAATGGTTCGCGCCACTCTTCGCGGCGTTCGCTGTTCCATTTGATCAGGGCGCCGACAAGCTCATTTGTCTGGCCTTCATTGAGCGCAAATGACTTGTCGTCTACATGGATAACGATGCGCCCTTTGGCATCTTCGGCAAGCCCGGCGAAGATGTTGTTCTCTGCGCTGTCTTGCCGCGATGTGATGTAAATGTCTTCCATCAGCTGATGCCCAGGGCGGTGAGGTAGACATCCACGATGGCCTCGAACTCGCGGCGCTGTGTGGGGTCCTGCTTGCGGATGGCGATCACGCGGCGCATCGCCTTGGGGTCATAGCCGGTGGCCTTCCCCTCAAGGTAGACATCCTTTATGTCGTCAGAGATGCCCTTCTTCTCATCCTCCAGGCGCTCGATGCGCTCGATCAGAAGGCGCAGGCGATCGTCTGCGGCCATCTCGCTGTTGTGGCCCTCGCCCGGATCTTTCTTGCTCATGGATCTGCCTTGAGGTTGGCGGGGCGGCCGGGGCCGCCCCGCTGGGTGGATCAGGCGGCTTCGGTTTCTGGAGCCGGGGTGGATGCAGGCCCGTTCAACAGGAAGTCGGTGAAGGCGCTGGCGGCGGCCAGGATCTGGTCCGTATCGCCGTTGCGCTCGATGGCGCGCTCCAGGGCGAACTTGCGAACTTCCAGCACCATCCAGGGATCATTGGCGGGGGTGTGCCGGACGCGCGCCAGCTGGGCGCTTGCATCATTGCCGACCTGGCCTGCCTTTTCGTGGTTGGTATCGAGCTGGGCGCAGGGCGCCGGGTTGGCGGGGGTGCCGATCGCCGGGGTGAGATCGCTGGCGGTGCCAGCGGCCGTGCCGGTGCCATCGCCCGTGCTGGCCGAGGTGCCCGGGGTGAAGCCGGTGATCGCGCCAGCTTCGCCGGTGTTGGGCGAGCTGGTCGACGTGCTGCTGTCGGCCGTGCCGGTGCCGGTGGCACCGGTATCCACCGTAGTGCTGGCGCCGGTGGCGTCCGTGCCATCTTCAGGGAGGTTCATGCTTACTTCTCCTTCCAGGCGCCGGGCAGCGGGATGCGCCCGGCGGGGAACTGTGCGGCCGCGCTAGTGCGGCGTGTTGGGGTTGAGCGTGGTTTTGAGGGCGAGCTGGAAATGCTTGATCATCTCCTGCTCGACATGCTCACGCGGGAGGCTGTGATGCTCGACCAGATCCGCGATGATCTGGGCGCAGGCGCAGAGCGTGCCGCCCAGGGTGGCCATGATGGCGGTGGTCATGTCGCTGGGGCGCATCGCCCGCGAGGCGTTGATGTGGGCCAGCATCTGGCAGCGGATCTTCTCGCGCGCCTGCTCGCTGAGCTTTTCGAAATCCTCGTAGGTAGGCGTGGTCATTTGATGATCCAGTGCTGGTTGAGGATCTGTGCCACGTCGCCCGCAACGCTTTCCGGATCTGTGACCAGGTCGCTGACGATCAGGACGGGGAAGGCCATGCTGGTGGGTGAGCGATCATAGATGACCGCCCAGCCCTTGCTGGTGTTGCTGGCGTAGAAGCGCCTGGGGGTGAACAGCCCGGTCATGCGGGCAGATCCCAGCGGGGCAATGGCAGTTGCAGGCAGTCTCCCGGCGAGAGGGTGAAGCTCCGCCCGTCTTTCAGGCGGTAGACGACGCCCTCGGCAGGCTTGCTTGCGTCCTGCTGGATCGCCCTGCCCGAAACCACGGGGCTTTCGGCATTGGCATTCAGGAACGCCACCGCGTTGCTGGACAGGATTTCAGTCATCAGCATCTCCTGTGGTTGGGGTGCCCCGGCCCCGTCTGTGACGGTGACCGGGGCGTGCGACCGGAAGAGCCTTGAGGGCCCCTCGGTTAACTGGTTAGGGAGCTAGAACGCCTCCACGATCATCTTGCCGCCGGCCAGCACGATGGCGGCGATGCCGATGTAGATCAGCCAGGGGCGCTTGCTCATTTGCCCGGCGATCCAGTTGGCGGCGGTGCCCATCATGACCATGGACAGCACCAGGCCGATCACCAGCGCAAAGGCGTGGCCCTTCGCGGCGCCGGCCACGCCAAGGATGTTGTCCAGCGACATGGAGATGTCGGCCAGGATGATGCCGCGCACGGCGGCGAGGAAATTGGTGGGGGCGGCGGTGCCGTCCGGCGCAGCCGCATCTGCCTGCTGCTCTTTCCACAGCTTCCAGGCGATCCAGAACAGCAGCAGGCCGCCGATCAACCCGATGGCGGGGATCAGCATCAGCCAGGCAGCTGTGGCGGTGAAGAAAAGGCGGATCCCGATCGCGGCCGCGATGCCCAGGGCAACGGCCTGGCCGCGCCGATCGGCGGGAAGCCGGGCTGAAAGGGCGCCGATCACCAGCGCATTGTCACCCGCAAGGATGATGTCGATCATGATGACCTGGAGTAGTGCGAAAAGTCCGTCCACGGCGTTTCCCCCGAAGGTTGGCGGGGGCAGAAGCCCCCGCCCGGCGATCAGTCGTTGATGGCCTTGTTGATGAGATCGAGCGGCTGCATGGTCTCGGCCTCGGCGGCGGAAACCGTGTCGACGATGTCGAACTTCGCGGCGGGAAGATTGTCGTCCAGGCGGGCCAGGAACTTCGCGGCGCCGGCATCGTCGCCAATCTGCACAAAGAGGAAGGTCAGCGCCTCGTCCTTGTCCAGGCTGTTGGCAGCATCGACGATCACCTTTTCGACCGGCGGTTCCTGGTCCGGCTCACCATCGGTGAAGATGATGGCAACGGTGTTCTTGCCGCTGGTCTTCTGCTTGGCGACGATCTTGGTGAGGGCGGCTGCCAGAGGCGTACCGCCATTGGGCGAGCGCGTGTTGAACAGATCCTCGACCTTGTCGGCGGTGACGCCTTCATACCAGTCCGTGGATCCGCCGAAGACGACGATATCGATGCCATCCGCGTCGATCTTGTTCAGCGTGTGAGCGATGCCGTAGATCGTCTCCTGCGCTTCTTCCCAGCGGGTCTTGCCCACAAAGCGCTTCGAGGGCTTGCTCATCGAGCCGGACGCATCCAGGCCGATGATGAAGTCAAATTCGCTGGCGGTTTCGGCCGTCAGCGCGAATTGGGGCGTGGTGTCGTTCATGGTAATAACCTCTTGCTGTGATCCGAACAGCGCCGGGAGGCTGTGAGTTGGAAGCTGCGGCTTCCCGGCTTCGGGGTGGATCAGTCCCGATCTGGTGAGGGCGCCGCATCGAGGCGGTCGATGAAGGCCAGCAGGGCGGCGGCCAGCTTGACGGCATAGGTGCGCATCGCGGCGCGGGCGCCCGGGTTGCCGTGGTGGCTGGCGTATTCGCCCAGGCCCTTCGCGTAGCGGCGCACCACGGCGTAGAGATCCGCGATGGGTTGCTGGGCGTCTGCCTGCGGCGTGTGGCCGAATTCGACGATCTGGCGGGCACGCTCCGCCACCACATCGATCACAGCCTGGATCGGGATGGTGGGGGCGATATGCAGAAGGTTGTATTCGTGCGCGCCCGGAGCGACGCTTATCAACGCGACACGGGGATGCACGAGACTGGAGATGGGAGGGAAAGGCCATGCGCCCACCGGGGCGCTCGCTGTCGACCCGGTGGGCGCACCCTCCCCCTGCCCTGCCGGTTCTTCGGAGGCGATCCGGGTGATCTTCCCGGCAGGGTCAGGTGAAGGCGTGGTGGTGTCACGCATCGCTGGGGCCTCCTGGCTGGGGCAATTGCGGGGCTGAAGGTGTGGAGAGTTTGGCCAGCTTGCTGTGCAGATCGCGCTTGCGGGCGCAGGTGGCGTCTTCCAGAGCCATGCGGGCCTTGAGGATCGCGCGGCGGTGGTTGTCATGCACGCGGCGCGCGATCGTCAGGGCGCGCCGGGCCTGCGCGGGGGTGGCGAAGTGGCCGGCGCAGGCGCCGCGCCGGATGTTCACCGTGGTGTCATCCAGGCGGCCATGCAGGGTGGCGCCGCCCTTGCGCAACACCGCCAGCAGCTGGGGCTCGCCATCGGCGCGGTGCGTGGCGATGGTGTAGAACAGCGGGGCGGTCATGCATGCATCTCCGGCTTGCGGGTGCATTCGATGATCAGGGCGGCGGCTACCTCTGCCGTATCGAACCCGATGATCTCTGCGGGGCGCACAAGTTGGCGATGAAGGCAGTCCTCGCTGTAAATCGGCTTTGACCAACGGGGGAAGTTCGCCTCCAGCCAGGCGATATCGGGGCCGAACAGGGCGCAGAGATTGGCTTTGCAGTGATCTTCGGGCGCGAGGGAGATCGCCTGACCGCGCGCATTGGTGTAATGGCAGCGCATAAAGCCATTAGGGCTGACGGACATCCCGACGGCCTTGACGGGGCATCCTGCAGGCAAGGTGCTCAATGCCGCCAATGCAGGCTGCTTGCCCGTCACCCGCGCCTCAATCATGCCCCAGACGGTTTCATATTCGGGCCAGTCGCTTTCGACCGCCACGCATTCGACCGTGGAGACTTCAAGCGCGGCGAGCTGGTCGCGGATCGCCCTTTCCTTGAAGGGCGTGAGGTGCTTGCGCTTGATGACGATGTAGCGGTCTTCCCGGCGGAACAGCGTCGGCTCGGGATAGATGCGATCCACCATGGGCTGGGCGGTGCATTCGCCCGGGGCGTGGTTGCAGCGGGCGCCCCCCATGCAGCGTTTCAGGCCTTTGCCGGTCATGCCGGGATCCTTTCGAAGAGGGCGGCCAGCGCCAGGTGGTAGGCGATGGCGGCGGCGATCAGGGTGAGCGCCAGCAGCGCCAGCACGTCGGCGATGGGCCAGAGGCGGGCGCAGAGCGCATCAAGCGCCGGATCGGTGAGGCGGGGATCAGGCATCGGTCGCCTCCCGGTGGACGCGGGCGCAGTAGGCGCGCAGATAGGCCATCTGGGCCTCGTCCTCTTCGGGCGAGATCGGGTCGCTGTGGCAGCCGTTGAACCATGCGCCCGCCGCGAAGGCGATCGAGATGAACAGCATCGCCAGCAGCAGCGCGGGAATGCCGCCGTGGAGATAGTGATCGTGTGCCCAGCTGGCGGTGTCGCCCGCGCTGCAGGGCATTGCCTTGCACAGGCTGTTGGGGGGCAGGATGCCGATCAGCCAGCTGTTGTGGAACAGGGCGAGGCCGCCGTCGGGCTGGCAGCTGGTGGTGAGGTCAGCCATCGGCCTGCACCTCCGACTGAAAGACGCCGGCGATCGGCACGCCATTCTTGATCGCGATCGCCTGGATACGGCGGTAGCGGGCGTTCATGGCATTGGCCAAAAGCTGCGTACCGATGATCTCGGCGCCCCTGCGGACTTGCGGCGAGGCCTGATCGAAGATCGCTTCGATCGCCTTCACGGCAGCATCGCGCGCCTGATAGCCCAGATCCACGGCTTGCTCCGCGTCCGCGCGCGGAGCGCCCATCATCAGAAGGGTCATGATGATGCTGCTGCGATCATTGGCCTGGCTCATGCCCGCCCTCCCCCGACCAGCTTGAGCCGGCGGGCGTTGCCGTCCATTTCGATGGCGGCGGCGCGGATCGATGCGGCATCGACAGCGGCCTGCGCCGAGGGCGGCATGTAATTGTCCAGCCAGGCGGTGACAGCGGCCACCAGCCAGGTGCTGCGCGTGGTCACCTCGTCGGTGAGCTGGCCGGTGGCCTCGCCCGGGCGGCGCCGGCGCATGCTGGGCAGCGGCTTGGGAAAGCCGCGCTGGGCGATCAGGGCATCGATACGGGCGATAAGCGCGCGCGAGCCCATAAGGGGCAGCCCGAGCGCGCGGGTGATATAGGCAAGGTCACAGGATGGCGCCGGATCGCGCCGGAACGCCTGCTGATGGGAACTGGCCATGGGAAAGCCTCCGTTCGTTGGAACGGGGCATTATTTGTAAGGTTTCGTCTTACACGTCAAGACAGTAAATAAGATTTTTCCGTACAAGCGCCATTAGCGCCCGGGCATCATCCCCTCGACACCTAGGAAAAAGATGTACAACATAGCAAACATTACGGAGCAGAAAATCAAGAGGCCTGGCCACACTGGCACCTGCTCACCCGGCTTGCGGCGAGGCTCTGCAAATTTTTCGTAAATGTGCGTCGCATAGATCGCGATCGCGACCGACAGCAACGCAAGCGTGACCTGGAGAAATAGGGCTGCCGCCCCGTCCATCAGGCGACCGATTTTTTCTCTGGGTGAAGGTCGATGATCTCGCGCGGTTCGGCCACGCGGTTAATCATCTGGCGTTGCGTCGGATCTGCGGCGCGAAAATTGCGGATCAACTCCATCTCTTCGGCGCGGAGGAATTCGTTCTGATCTTCCTCGTTCAGCAGGTCGACCGGTGTGACGCCAAAGGTCTTAGCCAGGCGCCGCATATGGTGCAGCGACAGGCTGATCTTGCCATTCTCCAAATCGCTGATCGTCATCTTGCTGACGCCCACGGCATCAGCAAGCGCCTGCTGGCTGAGATCAGCCCGCTTGCGGTAAAATCGGATGCGATTGGGGGCCTTTTCCATAGGCACGAATTGTAAGACTATGGCTGACATGGCCAATCTCTGATTTCCTTACTAGGCCTTGTCAAGACGTAAGGTTTTGCCTTACATCATGCGCATGGCACAGCACCTATCCGATCATCCGCTGAGGAAATGGCGGAAAGCCAAGGGAATGACGCTGGCGCAGTGCGCACAGCAGATCGGCACCTCTCGTCAGGTGTGGTCCGATTGGGAGCGCGGCTGCCACCGCCCTGGCGCGACCTTCATGCCGCGCATCCGAGACCTTACGGAGGGGGCTGTGTCCGCAGATGACTTTTTCCCCAGCTTCGGTGAGGCCGCATGATGGCCGCCGCATATTATTTTCATAAAGGCGCTCCCGCACCCAAGAATCTGTATTGTCTTGGGAATTCCAAAGAATCCTTTGCGAACGTTTGCGTCAAGGGTGGTCCACACGCACAATCTGACGCGATCTGTTCCGAAATGGGACCAAAGTAATGGGCGACCATTACGCTGATCAACGTGAGGCTTTATGGGATGCTCGGCAGGCGGAGCGGGCGCGTGTTCATGCATCCACGCCCTCACAGCCCCTCGGTTACTCGCCCTCGGACGATCTGCGCGTGCGCACTGGCGGCGGGTGGGTTGATGTCTTCGCCGGAGGTCGGAAGGCCCTTTCCCTGACCAAGGGCGACGCGATCGCGCTGGCCCATGCCTTGATCCGGGCCGCCACCTAGATGGGCGCGGGGGGCATGCTCACAGTCGCGGATATCGCTGAAAAGCTGAACGAGCTGGCGCCCCAGCTGGCGCCCGAGCTGCTGCCCAACGGGCGCTATTCCGACAAGCGCACCCGCTGGATGTTCAGCGGCATTGATGACACCGGGCGCAGCGAAAGCGCGTGGGTCCATCTGACGGGCGACAAGATCGGCCGCTGGTGCGACATGGGCAATGCCCGGGCGGGTGAAGAGCGGGGCGATATGATCGACCTGCTGCGCCTGAAAGGCGGCTTTCGCGACCAGGGCGCGGCGGTGGCTCGGGCGAAAGAGATCCTTGGGATCGAGGATACGTTCAAGGGCCGCCCGCGCGAGCTGACGCAGGTGGAGCGCCAGCAGCTGGCCGATGAAGCCCGGGCGCGGCGCGAAAGCCGCGAGGCGAAGGCGCAGCAAGAGCTGATCGAAGAAGCGAGGAAAGCCAAGCGGCTCTATCTGCAGGGCGGCCCGATCGAGCGCGGGCCGGTGGAGTTCTATCTGCGCGGCCGCGACATCACGCCCGGGCCCGCGCGCGCCTGGCCGCGTGGGCTGCGCTTTCATCCCGCCATCTATTGTGCGGCCACCAATGACAAGCGCCCGGCGATGCTGGCGCCGATCTATCGCGCCGATGGCATGCAGATCGGCACGCACCGCACCTATCTGGACGAGGTGCGCGGCCAGTGGGTGAAGCTGGGCGTGGAAAAGCCCAAAAAGGTGCTGGGCAAGTTCTGGGGCGGGTTCATCCCGATCCACAAGGGCGCCAGCGGCAAGAGCATGAGCCAGGCGGCCGAGGGTGAGCCGGTCTATGCCTGCGAAGGGATCGAGGATGCGCTGGTGGTGCGGATGATGCGCCCGGTGTTCCGGATCATCACCACCGTCTCTCTGGGCAATATCGGCGCCGTGCTGTTGCCGCACACCGTGCGCGAGCTGGTGATCTGTGCCGACCGCGACGTGAAGCCGGCGGCGATGGAAGCGCTGCAGCGCTCGATCAGCCAGCAGCAGGCGCGCGGGCTGGAGGTGAAGCATGTGATGCCGCCCGAGGGGATCAAGGATTTCAACGATTGGTGGCGCGCCATCAGGGCGGCCGGGGAGATGGCGGCATGACAGATGCGATGGCTGCAGCCCTGAAATGGATGCGCCAGCATGGCAGCGATGTTGCCGTGGCCCGGGTCAAGGGCGGGGGGCGCGTCTTCATGTCGCAAGGCGATTATGCGCCCTTCCTGCCCGCCACGGCCAAGCGGCTGATCGATGCGGGCCTGGCTGAGTATGTCGATCTGAACGGCAAGAAATCTGTCCGTTTCCGGCTGACGGCAGCGGGTATTGCGGCATGAGCGCGGGATCCTTCTTTCGCGCCAGCGTAAGGCGGGCGCGCGGCCTGGCCCCGGTGTGGGTGGGGCCGCGCCTGTTGCGTCCCGATGTGGAGCATGTGGGGTCGGATCTGGTCCTGAATTTGGATATTCTGTCGGGCTGGCCGGATGCGCCGGCGCCGACGATCGAGGATTGCACCGGGGGAACGCCTCCCCTGTCCGGTACTCCGGTGCAAGCTCCCACCGGCGCTCCATTCGCCGGTGGGGGCGATAGTTTTGCCGGGGATCTGCACACAGCCCGCGATGGCATGGGCTGCGAAGCGTTGGCACCGGAAGGAACAAGCGGGGCCCGGCAGGAAGATGGTCCCCCCGCGAATGCCAGCGAAAGCCATATCGAGATCCACGCGAAAGCATCTGTTGAGGCCGTGGTGGCGCATATGAGGGAAGCCACGGAAGAGGGTGTGAGTAGGCTCGCCGCGCGGCGGAGCGCGGCTGCAACGTCTGAGATCATGGACGTGACAGCCGGAGAGACGGCGCCGGAACAAGATGGCCGGATGACCTCGGCTCCGTCCAAGACAGCCAATAAAGGTCCACGGACGGGCCTGCAGCTGGCGCAGAGAGACCAGACGCGTGAACGCCCTCGCGATACAGGCGGCGTGACAGCCGGAGAGACGGCCCCCCTTCCCCGCCGCCGGGCGCCCAGCCTTGGCCTGATCGATCTGCGCCTGGTGCCATCCGAAATGGATCTGCGCGCCCAGCAGCAGCTCGACATTGTGCGCGCCAAGGTGGCGCCCCGGCCCCCGCGCCCCGGCATGACCACGTGCCGCTGTTCAGATGGATTTCTTGTGCCCGACACTTTTGGCCGTGACTGCATCGAGCCCCGCTGCCCCCTGAAGGGCGCCAAGGCGGGGGCACGCTGATGGCATCAAACCCGATCGCCGCGGCTCTGGACAATCCCACCGCCGCATCGCCCCAGGTGGAGAATGGCGCCGCGCAGGAGCGCGACAAGGGCAAGCGCCCCGCCTTCCCTGACGGTTGCCCTGTCACCCCGCTGGGCGTGGACAACAACATTTCCGGCCAGCAGAAGTGCTATTATCTGGACTGGAACGGGCAGCTGAACGGGCTGGAGGCGAACAACCGCCACGGCAAGCTGGGGCTGATCGCCATGTTCGGCCCCACCTCCAACTGGCTGGAAGAGAATTTCCCGCAATGGTCGGCCCCGGTCTATGAGGGGCGCGGCAAGGAACGCACGCTGGTGAAGCCCAGCGAGATCGTGGGCTTCGACCAGGCCGAGGCGGCGCGCGCGCTGATCGAGGAATGCGCGCGCAAGGGCGTGTTCGATCCTGCCGGGCGGATGCGCGGGCGCGGGGCGCATAATCTGGGCGATGGGATCGGCCTGGCGCTCCATTGCGGCAAGCAGGTGCTGGTGAGCAGCCTGAAAGCCGATGGCACCATCAAGGATTGGGTCTGGCTGGATCCGGGCGAGATCGATGGCAACGTCTATGTGGCCGGCGCTGCGGTGCCGATGCCCTGGCATACATCGGTGGGCACGAAGCCGGCCGAGGATCTGCTGAAGCATATCCGGACCTGGAATTTCGTGCGGCCTGTGCTGGATCCGCGCTTTCTGCTGGGCGCGATCGGCGCCAGCCTGATCGGGGGCGCCCTGCCCTGGCGCCCGAACATCTGGATCACGGGCGGCCGTGGCACCGGCAAGTCCAGCCTGAACGGCAAGAAGGGCCTGCTGCATCGGCTGATGGGCGATGGTTGCGTGCGCAGCGGCAATGCCTCTGCAGCGGGCATTCGCCAGAAGATGCAGAACGCCACCTTGCCGGTGATGTTCGACGAGCTGGAGAGTGACAATCGCTACGCGCGCGACGTGATCGAGCTGGCGCGCGTGTCGTCCAGCGGTGACGATCTGACGCGCGGCGGTGGTGACCACAAGGCGCATGAGTTCACGCTGGCCAGCCTGTTCTGGTTCAGCTCCATTCTGGTGCCGCCGATGGAACCGGCGGATCTTTCGCGCCTGGCGCTGCTGCAGGTGCGCAAGCTGCGTCCGGGCGGTGATATGCTGGACCTAGACAGCATGAATTTGCCTCGCCTGGGCCGCATGATGATGCGCCGCATGATCGATGGCTGGCACCGGTTGCGGCCCACGAAGCGCAAGTTTCACCTGGCCCTGGCCGCCTGCGGCCATGACAGCCGCGCCTGCGACCAGTTCGGCACGCTGCTGGCCTGTGCGGATCTGCTGATCAATGATTGGCAGACCAAGGATGGTCTGCCCGATGACGAGGAAGTGGCGCATTGGGCGCAGCTCTGCCACCCTGAGGGGTTGATGGAGGTGAACGAGGAAACTGCCGATGAGCAGGCCTGCATCAACCTGCTGACCACCACCATGGTGCAGTCGCGCGGGGGTGACGAGCGTGAGGCGCTGTCGTCCTGGATGCGCGAGGCCTTGCACCGCGATGAAAAGGTGGCTGGCCTGGCGCAGAAGAAGCTGGGGCAGATCGGCCTGCGCATCGTGAATGCGCGGCTCAACAAGAGCGAGGATGGCAAGCCGCCTCGGTGGGGAAGCGTGCAATATCTGCCCACGCTCCCGGCCTATCTGGCGGTTGCGAATACTCACCAGGCGCTGAACGGTTACTTCAAGGAAAGCAAGTGGGCCAAGGGTGTCTGGAAACAGACGCTGGGGCGCTTCGATGGCGCTCACGTTGGGGTGACCTGCAAGATGGCCGGAGCCGCGCAGAGGTGCGTCCTGGTGCCCCTGTATCACATTCTGGACGAAACCGAGCTGGAGGACATGAGCAAGCCTGGCGCGATGGCCAAGTGGATTGCCGAGGAAACGGAAAGGGCCGAGGCGTGATCGCCCCGGCCCATCGGTCTGCCAGAAAAGGGTTGGGGGTGGGGTTAGCGCACCAGGCGGTGCGCCTGGATAACCTCGTCCAGCTGGCTCTGCATGATGCGGCCGTCGCGGATCAGGCCGCGATCCTTGCAGCAGTGCAAGATGGCGGTCATCGTGTTGTCGCCCATGCCGTAGCCGTCAATGACGGCGCAGGCGGCAGGGAGGGACAGGCTGGCGTCCATGGATCAGGCCTCCTCGGTCATGTCTTCGAAGTCGAAGTTCCAGCCGTTGACTTTCAGCATCTCGCCCTCGTTCAGATCGTAGGCGCCGAAGGCGCTGTCATAGTCTGTGCCAGGGCGGATCAGCAACTCAAGATCGAGCGTGCCGGTGGTGGCGAATACGGGCTGGGTATAGCCTGCTGCGATGGCCTGATCTTTGGTCATGTGAATGGTCCTTTCGTGACCCATGGCGCGGCCTGTGCCGGCACCGTTGTATGTGTAAATATATTGACACATAAAATCGCGTCAAGCGGAAAAATGAAGGCGCTTGAAATGGCAGATAACAGCCATGTCAAGTCCCTAAATATGCCCGCAGCAGCGGCGAAGCCGATGCGGTGCGCGGGCATTCATTATCGCTCCCCTGGCCCCGTGAGCGATCGCCTGATGTGGGGCCTTCAGCATGCCGCCTGGCGCCGACATGCGAGCGCAGCGGAGGCGCAGCCGGAGCGGTGCGCGCTCGCTCCTTTGTCACCCCGGCCCGGGGGGCTAAGCGATGCTGTGGTGGCTCCAGCGGGGCCTGAGGCAGGCTTTGTCTTGCCCCCGACCCGTGGCCATGCCAAGAGGATAGCCGTCCATGGTTTCGGCCCGTGCAGGGTCAGGGGTGGGGTTGCGGTGCAACCCTCGGTGCAACCATGGCGCAACCTCCAAGTCATTGCTTTTTCAGCTTTTTTCTCGCCGGTTGCGGAGTTGCGCCCGCTGGCCTCGCGTGATGTGCGCGTGCCTGTGTGTGCGTGCACATGCGCATATACGCGAGGGGAAATTACCGCAACTCCGCAACCATTCAAAAATATCTATATGTATGAGTTAGATAGAGGTTGCGTTGCGGTTGCAGTGAAGGTTGCGGTGCAACCGTCCATTCGCACCATGCAGCCCGCCAGTGCGCATGCCGCTAGAGTGAATATTCTGGCAGGGCGATATGCCTTCGGATCTCGCCTGCCTCACTCATGGGGCCGGATCAGGGGCTTTGGACAGGGGCAGCGCGGCGAAACTTTTGGGCTGCGCGGCGCTGGCGGCCGGGCTGGTGGCACGGTGGCGGGCGGCTCGACCTGGCCGCGCGAGAATGGCGGATTTCTGCGGTTTTCGGCGATGCTGGGCGCGCGTGTTGGAAGGGTGATGTTGGAAGGGTGGCGGAAAGGCCAGCCTTATCAGGCCTCTGCGCGGTCTGGGCACATGCTTTCCAGTCTCGTGCCGCACCCCGCCTGGGCGCGCGCGGACGGCCCCCGGGGGGTCGATCTGGCCGCGCCGGGGGCGGGCTCCCCCAACCGCCGCGCCGATCTCGTCGCCCGCTGGCGCTCCCGATTTTCTGAATTTGGTTTGCCCTGCTCATCAGGGGATGCCGCCCTTGCCGAGGACGCGGAATGTGGTGGGCCCACGAACGGGTCGGGGTGGGGCGCCGCGAATGTGGTAGGTTGGGCGACGGGTCGGGGTGGCATCCTGCCGGTGCGTTCCGTCGCGTGTCAGACGATGGGAGGGTTCCGCTAACGTGTCAAACCCCGATGATGATTTCTCCACCGAGGTTGCCCAGGAGGCTCTGGCGGATGCCAAGCGCCTGGTCGAGGACGGGGCCAGGGCAGAGGCGCAGCAGCTGGAGCTGCTGGGCGTGCCTTCGCCTGAGGCCGTGGCCGAGGCGCGCCAAGTGCTGGGGCCGAATGCGGGCGCTCTGGCGGTCACAGCCGAGGCGCGCCGGCGTGCTGGGCGGCCCAAGGGCGCCAAGAACCGGCGGACCAATGACTTCCGCAACTGGCTGCTGTCGCTGGGCCATCAGCACCCGGCGGTTACCCTGATGCAGATCCAGGGCACGCCTCCGGAACTGCTGATGGCGGCATCGCGGCGCGAATACCTGCGCAAGGACAAGAACGGCGTGGTCTTCACCCATGTCGAGGAAATGTCATACGATCGGGCGCAGGCGCTGCGGACGCGGTGCGCCGAAAGCGTGCTACCCTTTGTGGAAAGCAAGATGCCCACCGCGATGGATATGAGCTTCTCGGGCGTCTCCGATCTGATCATGGCGGGCGTCACCCATACCGACCAGGAGGTGCAGGATATCCTCGACGCGGAGTTCATGCCTGTCGAGGATTACGATGACGATGATGGCTCCGATGGGGAGCCTGGCTGATGCAGACGAAAGCCCAGCGCGCGGCGCGCAAGTTGATCTCGCCCGGCCCCGTCGCGGATCAGTTCATTCGCAGCAGGGCCTTCATCTGCGGGATCATCGGGCCGGTGGGCAGCGGCAAGACGATGGCCGCGCTGCAGAAGGCCTTGCGCATCGCGGCGCAGCAGCTGGGCGTCGTGGATGACAACGGCATTATCCAGCGCAAGGCACGCATCGGCGTGATCCGCGAAAGCTATCCCTCAATCGACAGTACGATCCTGAAGAGCTGGTTCAACATCGTGCCCAAGGAAGAGGGCAAGTTTTCGGCCAAGGCGCCCTACACGCACATCTTCCGCAAGATCCTGAAGCGCAATCCCGAAACCGGCCAGCCCACCGATATCCTCAATGTGGAGATCGAGTTCCGCGCGATCGGCGATCAGAGTGTGGAAATGGCCTGCCGTGGCTGGGAAGTGAATGTGGTGGTGGTGGACGAGGCGGATATCCAGCCTGCCGACCTGGTGCCCTTCCTGACCGGCCGCGTGGGCCGCTTCAGCGATCTGGACCCGTCGCTGGTGGTCGACCCCACCATCATCCTGTCGCTCAACATGCCCGACATCGAAAACCATATCTATGTCCTGCTGATGGATCGGGATCTGTCCGGCCTGTCGGATGAGGATAAGGCGGAGCTGGAAAAGGCGCTGAACGGGCGCCCGCTGATCGACTGTTTCGTGCAGCCTGGCGGCCGCGAACCCGATGCGGAAAACCTGCATAACCTGCCCGGCGGGCGCGGTTATTACATTTTGCAAGTGGCAGCAAATCAACACAAACCCGGCTATGTCGATCGCATGGTCGACAACAAGCCGGTGCCGATCATGTACGGCCTGCCGGTCAATCCCGACTTCGTCCATCGTGAGCATGTCGCATCCGTGATGTGGGACAAGCGGCGCAAGCTGATCTTCGGTGTTGACCAGGGATTGTTCGCTGCAGCGGTGCTGCTCTACCGAAACGAGCTGGGGCAGATCCGCGTGCTGGGCGAGGTTGTCAATCTGGCGCCTGACGGCAAGAGCCTGCTGAAGGTTGGGCCGACTGCCTTTGGCAAGAAATGCCGCAACTTCCTCATGGAGCGTTTTCCCGGCCTGCACCCCGACCAGATCCGGGTGGTGGGCGATCCAGCCATGTTCGCGGCCAATGACCGCGAGGATGATGAACAGGATTGGCGACTGGCCTTCCAGAAGGCGCTGGGCTTCCCGGTGTTCCGTGCAAAATCCAACCGGCAGGGCCTACGCAATGAGGCGATCTGGCGGGCGCATAAGGAACGCGGCGGCTATCGCGTCGATCCCTGCTGCCGCACCCTGATCAAGGCTCACGTGGGCGGTTACCGCTATGCCAAGCAAACGCTGAGCACCGGCGAGACGAAGGCCAATCTGGAGATCGCCGAGACCATCTACCACAACGTGGCCGATGCCGAGCAGTATGCCGCGCTGGAAGGCGAGAATGTGATCGCGGAGATCCGCGGGCATGTCGGCAACGCCCAGCGCAAGGTCACGGTGGTGACTGACTATGACCCCTTTTCCACTCTCAACTGAAGGAGATAGACATGGCCGCCTTAGCGCCCGTTGCAATGATCATCAGTGCGGCCGCCGCCGTTGGATCCACCGCCTATGCCATCGCGGGCAGCGGGCAGAAGATCAATCAGCCGGTGCTGCCCGTCACGCGCGATGACGCCAGCACTTTGCTGCAGGCGAATGACCAGCTGGCCGCCCGTCGCGGCGGAGCCAGCGATATTTTGAACGGCGATGCCGGGATCACCCAGCAGATGCCTGGGCCCAAGACTGTGCTGGGGAATTGATGATGCCCAAGGAAAACCCGATGTTCGCCGCCCTGCAAAAGGCCGATGTCGTGATCACGGCCATCGCCGGCGACATGCACCTGGCGGCATGGCCCAAGGTGATTGCCAAGCCAGAGTTCTGGAACCTGGCATGGCCGGGCGGTGCCATGCTGGAAATGCGTGTCGATCTTCCCCCTTTTGAGGGGAAGGAGCCGGTGACGATCACAGCCTTCGAGCTGCGGGTGAAACAGCTCAAGGTCGATGTGATCCCGCCCGCGCCGATCGTGCTGGAGCCCTACACGCAGATGCAGCTCAACCGGTTTCTGGTGGTGCCCAAATGGCAGTCCGAAACCGATCCTGAAACCCAGCCCTGAAAGGATCTGCAATGCCCGACCTGCGTGACGAGGTGGGCGCGATCCTTTCGCGCCATGAGGAACTGAAAACGAAGCGCTCTTCTTTCGAGGCTTTGTGGCGCGAATGCGAACGCTGGGTTGATCCGCATCAGGAAGGTGGCTTTTGGCAGCGCACTCCGGGTGGCCAGCGCGATGCCCATATCACGGATGACACCGCGACGCTTGGCCTGGAAACCTTCGTCGCGGCCATGGATGCGATGCTGACGCCTGAGGGGGAAAAGACCACACCTCTGACCACCACCGATCAGAGCCTGAACGAAGATCCGGCCATGAAGCGCTGGCTGGTCAAGGCATCGGATCGGCTGCACGCCTGCCGCAACGCCCCGCATACCGGCTTTGCTGCGCAAAGCCCCCTGCGCTGGCGCATGCTGGGGCTCTATGGCGGCCAGGGCTTCTGGACCGATGACAACATCGGGCGCGGCCTGTTCTATCAGTCGGTGCATCCTTCCGAATTGTTTGTCGATGATGATTTCAAGGGCACCACCGATACCATCCATCGGGCGCGGTGCCTGAAGGCGCGCCACATCGCCCAGATGTTTCATGACGATCAGCTGCCCTCGCGCGTTCGCGAGGCGCTGGCGAACGACAAGCCGGACGATCAGTTCCACCTGATCCAGGTGCTGCGCCCCAATTCCAAATGGGAGCCCGGCCGCATCGATGCGGGGCGGTTCCCGATCCAGTCGATCTACATGCTGGAAGAGGGCAAGGAGCTGATCGCGGCGGGCGGCTATCGCACCATGCCGCTGTCCTTCTCGCGCTACGCGCTTTCGCCCAACAGCGTTTATGGCATCGGCCCGTCAGGCAAGACGATCGGCAGCATCAAGATGCTGAACATGATGGAGCGCGATGTCGTCAAGGCGCAGCATATCGGCCTTTCTCCCCCGATCCTGATGCCCAGCGACGGTACGATCAACCGCATGGAGATGACGCCCGGGGCGCCGATCCCGGGCGGTATGGAAAATGGCAGGCGCATGATCGAGCCCTATATGGCGGGCGTCAACATCTCCTACACCGACAAGATGTTCGAGCGGCGGCAGATGGTCGTGAATGCGGCCTTCCTCGTCCATGTCTTCGCGATCATGAACGAGCCGATCGACCGGCAGACGGCCACCGAATTTCTGGGGCGCAAGCGCGAGGCCATGTTGCTGCAGGCACCCAATGTGGGCCGCCAGATGCAGGAAGCGCTTGGCCCCCAGGTCTCACGCGAGCTGGATATCCTGATCCATGCCGGCCAGATTGATCCGCCGCCGCCGGTGTTCCATGAGGCTGGCGCCGGTGTTGCGGTGAAGTTCGACAATCCGCTGACGCGGGCGGCGCAGGCGGCCGATGCCCAAAACTTCATGAGCGGGCTGCAGATGCTGGAGCCGGTGGCGCAGGTCGATCCATCTGTCTTCGATGTGATCGATACGGATGCGGCGCCGCGCGGGATCATGGAGTCTCTGGGGGTGCGTGCCGACTGGATGGCAACGCCCGATCAGGTGGCCGCCAAGCGCAAGCAGCGGCAGAGCAACCAGGAGGCCGCGCAGCTGGCCGATGCTGCGCCCGGGGCCACCCAAGCCATGCTCAACATGGCCAAGGCGCGCCAGCTTTCGGGGGCGGCGTAGTGGCGCGGCGCAACGCATGGACCGTGATGCGCGCCAGCGTTCATATCTGGCGGCGGCGCAAGTATTACTTCGGCCTGGTCTTCGACGCCGATCAGGAAGGCGCCCATGGCCTGGCCGCAGAGCGCGTTCTGGCGGCGCTGCGCGACTATTGCATGGCCAGGAGCGCAACAGTGGGTGACACGCCAGAGGCCACATACCGCATGATCGGGCGGCGCGATGTGTGGCTATTCATCCAGGCCAATCTGAATTTCGACGAAACGCAATACAGGGATTTTTTGGAGACGCATGATGAATACTTCGGGGAATGATGGTGGTGCGGGCAGCCATGGTGGCCAGGACGGCGGCGATAGCGGCGGGGCTTCGTCGCTGTTCGCGGATGCTGGTGCGGGTGGCGGCGCCGGCGCCGGTGATGGCGGTGCTGCTGCTGCAGGCAGCGGCGCTGGTGGTGGCGCTGGTGGTGGCGATGGCGGTGCTGGCGGCCAGGGCGGTGGTGAGGCGCTGACCTATGCCGACTGGATGATGTCCTTTTCGGACAAGGCTGGCGAGGATGGCGGCTTGAGCCCACGCGATTGGGTCGCCAAAGCCGGTTTCAAGGATCTGGACGCGGTGGTGCATTCTGCGCGCGAGGCGCAGCGATCGCTGCGCACCGCTTTCCCGGCCGAAACCGATCCGCCGGAAAAGTGGGCGCAGTTCTGGACGAAGATGGGGCGCCCGGAAACCGCCGCCGGTTACGAGATCAAGGCGCCCGAAGGTTTCGAGGTGAATGACGCCTTCACCGGGCGCTTCCGCGACAAGCTGTTCGAGATCGGGGCCAGCGGCAAGCAGGCCAGCGCCCTGGTGGATTGGTACAACAGCGAAACGATCAGCAGCCTGCACGGGGAAGCACAGGCACAGACCGCGCAAAAGGCCGCCCTGCGCAGCGAATGGGGCGGTGAGTTCAACGCCAAGATGGAGGTGGCGCGGCGCGGCATGACGGTTCTGGGGATCGACAATGCGGTGCTGGATGCCTGGGGGCGCGGTGCGGGCATCGACACCACCATCAAGGCCCTGCACAAGCTGGGCAGCATGACCAGCGAAGATATGCTGCGCGGGGTGGGCGCTGGCGGCGGCCAGGGCTTTACCCTGTCGGAAGGCGACGCCCAGGCGCAGATGGATGCCTTCAGCAAGAACCCCGATAAGGTCCGGCTGCTGCGCAATGGTGACGCCTCGGTCAAGGCGGAGCAACAGCGCCTGATCCAGCAGCTTGCCGCCGCGCGTGACGCCAAGCGCAAAGGCGGTTGATGATGGGCTTGACGGGCGCCGGTTCCCGATGGGATAAGGCGCCCGTCAACAGCTGGCCTAGCCGCCCCATAAGCGGCCCCGGCGCCCCGTGGTGGGATCACCCGTCGAGCGGACGATAAGCGCTAGAAACGGCCCCGCGTTGCTGCGGCCTAGCCTTTCGATCTGATGTTCCTCATCATGTCGGGAGGCCGTTATGGTCGATCAGGTCAATACGACCGCAGTTGTCACGTATGAAAGCAATATGCGCATGGCTCTCCAGCCCCAGGGCGGAGACCTGATGGGTCTGTGCCTGGAGCAGGATCTCGAAGGCGAGCTAGCCGAACTGGACGATATTTTCGGCGCGGCGGATACCGAAACCATCCGCGACCGCCATGTGCCCATCACGCCGACCGAGGCGCCGCAGGACCGCCTCTGGTTGGGCAAGCCCGATCCCGATTATTATGACCGCCCCGTCAACAGCCAGGACAAGCTGATGGCGCGCGTGCAGCTGACCGGCGGTTATGTGATGCAGGGCAGCGCGGCGATCCGGCGCTACTGGGATCGGCAGTGGATCAACGGCTTCTTCGGGCCGCGCCAGACCGGCAAGAAGGGCACCATCGTGGTGCCGTTCCCCAGCGGCCAGGTGGTGCCTTACAACACCGGTTTCGGCGCCGGCGGCACCTATCGCCACAGCGTGGAAAAGTGCCTGATCGCGCGCGAGATCCTTGGCCTGGGCAACGTCGATTATTCCGACACGCTGGCCTGCATGATGATCACGCCCAAGCAGGAAACGGATCTGCTGCGCGAAGTGCAGGTGACCAGCAGCGAGTTCACCGCGATGGGCGGTCGCATGTCGAAAGACAACAAGCACCTGGTCTCCTTCCTGGGCTTCGAAATGGTGAAGAAGAACCTGGGCGATCCGCTCTATGCCAACAAGGCTCCCACCACCGGGGCCGATGCCGGCGGAGGCACGTCGCGCCGCCTGCCTTTCTGGGTGAAGGAAGGCGTGGCTGCGGGCTGGTGGGAGCGCCTGTTCACGGACATCTCTGTGCGTGCCGACCTGCATTACGAGCAGCAGGTCTATGCGCGCAGCTGCGTGGGCGTGACCCGCACCCAGGACGGTTACAGCGGCTATATCGAGTGTCGCGAAGGCTGACCTGACGGCGCGCGGCATCCGCGCGCCGCCCTGCAAGTCCCACACAATCGGGAGATTTTACAATGGCAAAGGGTTATTCGCTTCAGGCGCTGGGGGTGTTCGATGGCACGGTTCCTGTCCTTATGGGTGACGGCGCCATCACTGGTTCGCGCGCGCGCCGGTCCAGCATGTTCATCACCGGGGCCTCGTTGGTGTCGCAGGCCGTGGGCGCCGTCAATGACACGATCGTGCTGGGCTCCTTCCCGCGCGGCGCGCTGTTCAACAGCATCAGCTTCCAGTCGGATACGGTCTTCACCGGCTGCACGCTGCAGTTCGGCACCGCCTCCAATCCGACGAAGTACGGCTCGATCGCGGCGCCGGCGGCGAACACGCTCTACACGCTGCGGCCCGTGGCGGTGCGCATGGCCGGGCAGTACGCGGCCGAGGAAATCATCGTCGTCACCGTGACGGGTGCGGCGGTGCCGGCTGCCTTCAATGCCGAAATGGAGCTGTCGTTCCAGTCGGTCAACTGACCGGCGCGGCATTTCGCTGCCCTGCCTGATCGGGCGGGGCAGCACCCTCCCCTGCACAGGAGCCTGTCATGGCCCAGATCTATGTCAAAGCATCGCTGGGCATGCAGCCCAAGGATTTCACCACGGGCACCGGCGCGCCCGCGATCGCATCGGGCGATGTGGCGCTGACCTTCGATCCCGCGCTGCCGATCCGGCGGGGCGATATGGAGGTGATCATCGAGCGGCTGCGCCAGTACATCATCTCGCACAACTTCCCGCCGGCGTAAGGGGCGCGCTATGGCTTCGCGCCTGACGATCTTCCAGCTGGTCGCCCAGCACCTGGGGCAGGATGAGGAAATCCTCGATCCCGATGATGACACCAAACTGATCCGCGCCTGCAAAGTGGTGTGGGATATGGCGCGCCGCGCCGCCCTGCGCGGCAACAACTGGAATTTCGCGGTGCATCAGGGGCGGCTGGCCCCGATGAATGAAGCCCCCCTGCACACCTGGCGCCACAAGTTCATTCTGCCGGACGACTTCGTGCGCCTGGTGGATGTGGTGGGCAGCATGGCCGACAGTCGGGATTGGGTGCTGCAGGGCGGCGTGCTGATGGCCAATCGCGCGCCGCTCGATATCCTCTATGTGCGCGATGAAACCAATGTCGCCCTGTGGGATGACAGTTTCGCCGAGAACATGTCTTGGAAGCTGGCGGCGCAGATCGCCATCAACATCACCGGCGACGCCAATGTGGCCGAATGGTGCGAGAAGAAATTCCAGGGCGGATCCGGCGAGGCACAGGCGATCGATGCGGTGGAGAACCCTCCGCAGGAGTTCGACACGGATAGCTGGCTGAATGCTCGCTGGATGGGCGGCGGCGGTGGCCCGCTGGCCTACGGCTTCCACGGGCGGTAAGGCATGCCCACCCACAACCTGATCCAGAATTTCAATGGCGGCGCCGTCTCAAAGCGCCTGCATGGCCGTACCGATGCTGCGATCTATGACATCGCCCTTTCGGAAATGGTCAATTTCGCGCCCACGGTGGAAGGGCCCGCACTCAAGCGCAGCGGCTCGATCATCGCGGCGGAGGCAGCACCCACGGCATCCAACCTGATGCCTTTCGAATTCAATTCGAAACAGGCCTATGTGCTGGAATTTGGCAATGGGCAGGTGCGGTTCTACAGCAACTCCGGTGCGCTGATCGTGGATGGGGTCGGCGCGCCGATCGTTCTGGCTGTGCCCTATGCCTTGGCCGATGTGCCGCAAATCGATTACCAGCAATCGGCCGATGTGCTTTACTTGGCGCATCCCAATTATCCCTTCGCGAAGATCTCCCGCGTGGGGGCTGCGGCCTTCACCTATGAGACGGTGACGCTGAGTGGCGGCCCATTCCAGGATCAGAATTCAGACCGCACCATCACGATTGCTTCCGAGGGCGGAACCGTTGTTGGCAATGTGGTGACGCTGACGGCCAGCAGTCCCATCTTCCTGCCGGGCCATATCGGCGGCCTCATCCAGCTCCAGGCCGTGGATTTCGAACCGTTCCCGCTTTGGGAGCCGGGCATGCATTCGGGCACCGGGAATGCCTGGCGGTGGGAAGGCCAGATCTATCAGAATGTGGATGGCACGATCACCGGGCAGACCCCGCCCACCCACACCTATGGCATTGCCCAGGACGGATCACGGACCACCGATGTCAACGGCAATGCCTATGGCGTGGCCTGGAAGTATCTGTGCGATCAATATGGGCAGCTGCAGATCACGGCCACGGGCAATGCCAGCGGCGCATCGAACACGGCCACCGCTACCATCGTGCGGGCGCTTACCCCGGATATGACAACGCCGGATCGCGCGACCTGGCGATGGAGCTTCGGGCGCTTTTCGGCGCAGAACGGCTATCCCAAGCTCGTCAAGATCTGGAACAACCGCATCGTGCTGTTCACCGATTTCGAGGTGATGGGATCGGTTGTCGGGGATTATTACAACTATTCGGCTTTTGACGACACGGGGCGGCAGGATGCCGATCTGGCTTTCCGCTTCCGCATCACGGGCGCCAATCCGATCAATTGGGCGGTAGTGGATCTGCAGCTTCTGCTGTCCACCGATCGGGCGGAATGGACCATGGGCTCGCTCAACGCGCAGACCGGCCCATCTGCCACCAACATGCAGATCACGCGGCAAAGCACCTATGGCTCGGTCCAGATCCGCCCGATGCAGATCGGCTTGCGCACCATCTTCGTGCAGCGCGGCGGGCGCAAGCTGCGCTCCGCCGGGTATGAGTATACGCAAAACCGCTACACCGCGCCCAACCTGGCCGTGTGGTGCCGCAACCTGGTGCAGGTGGGCATCCAGCGCCTGGCCTATCAGCAGGAAAGCGAGGAAACGCTCTGGGCACTGCGCACCGATGGCCGGCTGCTGATGCATGCGGAAAGCGCCGATCAGCAGGTGAAGGGCTTTGCCCAGGCCAACATCGCGGGCTTTGCCGGGGCCGATGCGGTGGTGCTGGATATCTGCTGCATCCCGGCCCCTGCAGGCGCGCCCGATATGCTGTGGATGCTGGTGCAGCGCGGCAATCTGAAAACCGTGGAGTATCTGGCCGACTGGTGGACCGATGAAGCGCCCATCACCGATGCGCGCTTTCTGGATGGCTCGATCATCTATTCGGGGGCACAGGCCACGGTGATCGGCACCGGGGGCACGGGCTTCCCCACCAGCTGGGCAGGGCAGAGCGTGGCGGGGCTGCTGGATGGCCAGTATGCGACTGGGCTGGTGATCGCCAGCGATGGCAGCGTCACCTTGCCCTTTGCGGCATCGAACGTGGTGCTGGGTCTGTTCTATCTCTCCTGGATGGTGGGCCTGCCTTCGAAGCTGCCCGCGCGTAGCGGCGGCTTTCTGGAGCTGCTGAAGCGCCGCATGAAGGCGGTGGTGATGCGCGTGGTGGATGCGGGCGCCGTCTGGTTCGGATCGCAGGGGGCGTCGCGCCTGGAAGAGATTTTCCGCCGGCAGGCCTCGACGCCGATGGATACGGCATCGCCGCTGGCGCAGGGTTCCTCCGATGAAATCACGGCCGGTGGCAACACCGATCGGGATGGCCAATGGCGCCTGGAAAGCCGCGCCCCCCTGCCCGCCACCATCAGCATGGTGCGCAGCTTCTTTCAGCCGGAGGACAAGGATTGATCACCTTCGTGCCCCTGCGGCCCCATCACGTCCCGCGCATCGATCTGAACCCCGATCAGGCCGGGGCCTTCGGCGTCTGGACGCCGCAGTTGACGCAGGCCTATGCGGCCGAGCTGATCAGCACCGGGCCATGCTGGGCCGGGATCAGTGCGCGCGGCCAGGTGGTGGGCGCGGCGGGGTTCAGCCGGATCTTCGAAACGCAGGCTTCGGCCTGGGCCCTGATGGGCAATGGCCTGGGCGAGCATGCCCGGGCGATCATCAGCTTTGTGCGCTGGCAGATGGCGGTGGCGCCGTGGCTGCGCATCGAGGCGGTGACGCGGGCGGCCTGCCCGCATCAGGGGCGCTTTGCGCGGGCCTGTGGTTTTTCGCAAGCCGCGGTGCTGCGCAACCACGGGCCATCCTGCGAAACGATGGTTTTGTTTGAGGTGGTGAAGCATGCAGAGCCTCGGTAGTGGAAGCGGGCTTGGCGCCTTTACAAGCGGCCTGGGCCAGGTGGCGCAGGGCGTTACCGCCTATCGCGCGGGCATGGCCAATGCCCAGATCGCGGATCAGAACGCCCATATCGCGCTGGTGGATGGCGCGCAGGCGCAGGCCAGCAGCAATGCCCGCTATCGTGCGGCGATCGGGGAGCAGCTGGCGACACAGGGCGGCAGCGGCTTCCAGATGGGCACCGGATCCATGCTGGACGCCATCAACCAGAGCCGCATCAACCAGACCTTCGCGGCGATGCAGATCAGCCAGCAGGCGCAGAACCGGTCGCTGGCCTATGGCAATGAGGCCTCCGCCGCGCGAGCATCGGCGACCGGCAAGCTGATCGGCGGCATCATCAACGGCACCAGCGCCTTTCTGGGGCGGAAGATGGATTACGCCAATGCCAATGCGGGCGCCGGCTATGGCGATCCGAACGATGCCAGCGGCGCGATCACGGCCACGGCGATGGGCACCGGCGACGCGCTGGATCGGCAGATCGGCATGGGCATGGGCAACCTGTGGGGCACCGCAGGCGCCATCGATCTTTAAGGGGGATTTGCCATGGCTGATATGAGCATCGCGCCGGAGCCCGGGCCGCAGGCCACACCCGCCATGCCGATGGTGGCCACGCCATCGGGCTTTGGTGGTGATATCGCGCAGGCCGCCGCCGGACTGGCCGATACGGTGGGCAATGCCATGGAGGCGCGCCACCGCATCGACCTGAAAAATGCCATGGATGCGGAAAACGCCAATGGCCAGGTGCAGATCGCCCAACTGCGCGACAAGCTGGCGGCGGCGCAGCAAGCGATCCAGAGTGATGGGAATGCGGATCCGCGCCAGTACCACGATGCGGTGATGGGGCAATTCGATCAGCTCTCACAAAATATCGCGGGCAGCGCGCAAAGCACGGTGGTGCAGCGCCAGCTGATGGCGCAGCTGGGGCAGATGCGCGCGGAAACCTCCGAGGGCGCGCGCAACTGGCAGACGATGAACCTTGGCAAGATCGCTGCCACAAATGCCCAGACCTTCAAATCGCTGAGCGACCAGCAGGCCTATGCCGCACAGACGCCAGAAGCGCTGGCGGCCATCCAGGCGCAATCGGCCGATTACTATCATTCGATGCAGGATCTGCCGGTGGCCACGCGCCATGCCGCCGCGATCGAGGATGTGCAGGGCAAGGCGCAGATCTTCGCCCAGGGCGTTGCCCAGCGTGACGGCCACCAGGCGATGACGTGGCTGCAGGATGGCACCTTCGCCAAGCTGGGGCTGCCCGGGCAGGACATGCACGCGATCGAGCGGGCCGCGCAGGCGCAGATCCGCATGCAGGAGGCGCAGGCGCGCCAGCAGGCAGCGGTGGCCAAGGCGGCCTTCAACCAGCAGGTGGAGCTGGTGAAGGGCCGCGCTGCCGCTGGTGAGGATATCGACATGCCCACGCTTTCCGGGCTGGCGAAACAGGCGCTGGCGCTGGGTGAGCCGGTGAAGGCACAGGAGCTGGGCAAGCTGCAGGAGGATCAGGCCTATGTTAAGGTCTATCGCACCATGGCCACCAATCCGGTGGCGCTGCAGCAGCATGTGGCGGCTTTGGCGGCCAAGGCCAATCCCAGCGCGGCCGATCAGCATGAGCTGGCCTGGGCGCGTGAGCATCCGGGCGGCCTGGTCTCCAACTTCACGGGCGATCCGGTGGGCTATATGGCCAAGTTCGGCGCGCCTGGCACACAGCCCCCGCCGATCAATTTCGATCAGCCGCAGACGCTGCAGGCGCGGGCCAGCTGGCGCGCCAACATTGCCCAGGCCAGCGGGATGCCCGATGCCGCGATGTTTTCCGATGCCGAGCTGGTGCCGCTGCGCCAGGCGGTGGCCAAGGGGGATGCCGGGCGCATGCAGGCGCTGGGCACGCTCGATGCACTTTCGCCTACCGATCGCGTGATGGCCGCCCGCCAGCTGATGCCGAATGACAAGCTGTTTCAGCATGAGGCGCAGGTGGATGCTGATGTGCGCGCGATGATCCACCATGGGCGCGAGGCGCAGAAGGGAAACCAGGGCTATTGGCCCTCGCCTTCCCCGCGCGACGCCAAACAGGCCTACTCCGCGCAGCAGCTCTCCAACTATGACAATGTGCTTTCCTATGCCTTGCGGGCCATGGCGCCGGAAGAGGGACAGGCGGCAAAACAGACCATGCGCGATTACCTCTCTGGCAAGTTCGCGGCGGCAGGGCGCAGTAATGCGCACGCGATCACGACAGAAGATCTGAAAGAGGCCACCACCTATGCGCTGGGTGGCCGGATCAAGGATGGTCAGCAGTTCGGTGGTGTCGGGCGCTGGGGCGCCGATGGCTCCTTCGTGGTGGTGCCGGAGACGATGCGGCCGAGTGACTTCGCGCGGGCCATCATCGGCAACCGCAGGGTGCAGGATAGCCTTGGCAAGGGGCCGGTGAACCCTGATGGATCGCCCTTCGATCTCAACGGCGCGCATCCTGTGCTGATCGGTGACGGGCTTTATCGTTGGGAAACCACCAGCGGCGTGGTGATGGGCAAGGATAAGCAGCCCTTTATCACGCGCCTGGGGCAGCACTGATGGGCGGCGTGATTGGCGCGATGCAGCCGCGCGTGGATCAATGGGGCGTGGCCCCCAAAGGCCAGGCCAGCGATAGCGACGCCAAGCCCACGCCCTGGTGGCAGGCGGCAGCGGCCAACTGGCGCGTGGCCGATGATGATGATCCGGCGCATAATCTGGGCAATCTGGTCGACGGTTACAACACCGCTGCTGATGCGCTGGTGTCGCTGGGCTATGCGGCCGATCGCTATCGCCCGGCAGGCCATACGATCCTGGGCAATACCTATGACGTGCCGGAGGAACGGCGCGCGCAGGTGTGGGCCGATATCGCCGCCGCGCGCCGCAAGGATCCGACCCTCTTCAAGGATTATCCGCAGGATCAGGGCGGCTTTGAGCAATGGGTGCGCGGGCGGCAGGGCGGCCGCGCGGCAGATCTGGCCGCCGCCGCGAAAGGTGGCATCGGCTCCGCGATCGCGCCCGGGCTTGTGCATGGCTTTACCGACCTGTTTGAAAATCCGGAGCATGCCGCGCTGTTCGCCTATGGCGGTGGCGCGCAATCGGTGGCGGGACTGGTGCTGCGCCAGGGGCTGGGCAATGCCATCGCCTCGGGCCTGATGGCGCCCACGGTGGCGGCTACCCGCGAAAAGATGGGTGTTGGCACCACGCGCGAGGATCTGGATCAGGATCTGCTCACGGGCTTCGCCGGTGGCGCGTTGCTGACGGGTGCGCATGTGGCGGTGGCCCGGGGTGTGCCGGCGGCGCTCGATCGCTTTGCGCCCGGTTTTCGCGAAGGGCAGGCGCTGGGCGGCATGGATCTGCCCGGGGCGCCCAATGCCGATATCGCCGGCGCCTTCTCGCCCGATCAGGCCAACGGCCCCACGGTGCGGAATTATCGCCCGCTGGAACCCATGAGCGATGCCGAGGCAGCCTCTGCCTTCGCGGGTGGTGTGAAGCCGGAATATCGCACGCCGGACGAGGCGGCGGCGCTGAACATCACCTGGCGCAATGTCGAGGTGGATGGGGCCAATCCCTACGCCAACACCCATGCCGGGCAGGATATGCATCAGCGGCGCCTGGCGGCGGCCGGGCAGCGTTTGCTGGGTGGCCCTGCCCGATCGCCCGTGCTGGTGCGCGGGCTGGATCCGGAAATCGTCAGCTACTTCATCGGCAAGGGTGCATCGCCGGAGGTGGCGCGCGGCATCGCTGCCGGCATCGCGGCGGAAAGCGGCAGCAACCCGCGCATCGTCAATCCCTCCAGCGGGGCCACCGGGCTGGGCCAGTGGCTGGGCGCGCGCAAGGCCCGGCTGATGGAGCGCACCGGCGGCCAGGCGCCCACCAAGGCGCAGCAGCTCGATTTCCTGTGGGAAGAGCTGAAGGGCGGTGACCCGGGCGGCAAGCATGTGCTGGGTGCCAAGGGTGAGGCCGAAGCGCTGGACGCCTATGTGCGCCGCTTTATGCGCCCCAAGGCGGGGATGGAGACCGACAGCGATCTGCGGCGAGGTATGGCGGCGCTGGGTCGCGGCGAGGATGCCCCCGTGGTGGCCTCGGCGGATGAGATGCCCATGGCGCCGGATGGCACGGCCGTGGATACCGACGTGCTGGCGGCCGATGCCGAGGTGCGCGACGCGACGGCGGATATCGACCGGCTCGACGATGGCGCCGGCGCGCGCCGATCGGCGCCGATGGATGACGATCTGGCGCCGCGCATCGATGGGGGCATGGCCGACCGGCATCCCTCGCAGGATCTGCCGCCGCTGCGCGAGGATCTGTTCGATATCCCCGAGGCGCATCAGGCTGCCCAGGCGCAGGCCGATCGCGACGCGCTGGGGCTCGATGGCGAGCCCACGCAACAGCAGTCTGCAGCCAGCGAGCCGATCGGCTTCAGCACCTCCAAGGGCTCGACCTATCGCGTCGAAGCGGACGGCAGCACCACGCGCAACAAGGCGCCCCGGCCGGAGCATCCGGGCGAGCATGAGCGGGGCTGGCAACCGACTTCCGAACAGACCTTCTATGTCGGCAAGGATGATCTGCAGCGCTTTTCCGTCTTCCAGGCGCATGGCGGCGATCCCATGCGGGTGGTGGTCGATCGCGGCCATGCGGCCCTGCAGTATACGGATGGCCCGAATGCCGGGAAGATCGTCAAGGGCACGGTGGCGCCGATCTCGACGCGGCCCGATATCGGCCTCTATCCGGTCGAGACCTGGAAGGATGGCGCCCGGGTTCACTTCGGCAATGAGATCACCATGCTGCAGCATGCATCGCCGGAGCATGTGGCGGCCCGCGCGCGTGAAGCAGCCCCGGCCGAGGCTGGTTCCGAGGCGGCGGCCCCGACGAAAGACACGACGGCTGCAGCAGCTGCAGAGGCTGGGCTTGTTCCACCGGATTTGGCCCCGCCGCCTGCCGTCCGAGAAATGTCCGATCCTGTCGGCGCCGGCGCGCGCGACCAGCTCGACGGCATGATGCACGATGTACGCGGCATGGTGGATGCCGGGGATCTGGACGGTGTGACCTTCGATATTGGCGATGGCGCGCAGATCTCCGCCGCCGAGCTGCTGGCCCGCATCGAGGGCGATGCCGAGGCGCTGAAAGCCCTGCGCGACTGCATGTAAGGAAGATCCATGAGTATCACGGCATGTCTGGTGCGCCTGCGGGCAGAGGGCAAGATCGATGGCGAGCGCGCCCGGCGCTGGACAGACGAGTATGAACGCCTGGCGCGCGAATACAGCAAGACGATGGGCCGCGTGGAAGCGGCGGAGGCGGCAAGCCGCGATACGATGGATGCGCTGGAGCGCCAGGCGCTGGTGCAATCGCGCCAGGCGCTGCTGCAGGTGGGCAAGCAGGTGGAGCTGCTGAAGCGCATGCGCGGCCAGATCGAGGGCGGCGGCAAAGTGGCGCATGTCGCCACCTCCATCATGGAGCATCATGAAGGGGCCACCGGGCATCCCGCCGTGGAAAACACGCGCGGGGCGCTCTATCGCCTGGCCTGGTCGCGCATGGGTGGTTTCCTCGGCCGGTTCGAGCGGGATCTGCTGGGGCGCATCCGCCATGGTGACGAGCTGCGCGAGCTGGTGCGAGCGCTGCGCGGTGAGCCGACGCAAAACACCAGCGCGCGCGAGATGGCCAAGGCCGTGGGTGACACCTTCGAATGGCTGCGCCAGCAGTTCAATCTGGCCGGCGGCGATATCGCCCACCTGGAAGGCTGGGGCTTGCCCCAGAGCCATGACGCGCTGGCGGTTGCCCAGGCCAAGTTTGAAAGCTGGTGGGAGTTTCATCGCCCGTTGCTCGATCCCGAGCGGATGATCGACCCGATGACGGGCAAGCCCTTCGCCAGCGAGACGGCCTTGCGTGACGCCGGGGAGTACGCCTGGCGCAACATCGCCAGCGAGGGGATGGAAGGCCAGACCCCGGGCCAGTTCCGCGGTGCCGGCAAGGTGGCCAATCGCCGGGGCGATCACCGCTTTTTCGTCTACAAGGATGCTGATGCCTGGCTGAAATACAATGACCGTTTCGGGCGCAGCGATCCCTTCGATGCCATCGTGGCGCATGTCGACAGCATGACGCGCGATATCGCGGCGATGCAGGTGCTGGGCCCCAACCCGGCCCAGACGGTGAAATGGGTGTCTGACATGCTGCGCCAGAACGCGCTGCCGACCATGGCGGAGGGCAAGGAAATCCGTCTTGAGGCCAAGGCGACCAAGGCGGCCAATGTGCTGGGCGACATGTGGGATTACTACAGCGGCGCGCTGACCGCGATCCCACCGGAGTTCCGGGGCACGGCCCGCTTTTTCAGCAGCTTTCGCAACTGGAATGTGATGACGAAGCTGGGCAGCGCCGCGATCAGTGCCGTGATGACCGACCCCACCTTCATGGGCATGACGGCGCGGTTCAATGGCCTGCCGGTGATGCGCGAGATGGGCAACTGGCTCAAGCTGTTCAACCCGCTCGATGCCGGCCACCGCGAGCTGGCGGAGCGCGCGGGGCTGATCTTTGGTGAAATGACCCAGCGTGCCGAGGCGATCTGGCGCGAGGGGCGCAATGTGAACGTGCATGAGATGACGCGGCGGGGCGCCGATGCGCTGATGCGCGCCAGCCTGCTTTCGCCCCATACGGTGGCCGCCAAGCAATCGCTGGGCCTGTCCTTCATGATGGATTGGGCGGAGCATGCCGGGCAGCGCTTTGACAAGCTGGCCGCACCCAAGCGCCAGAGCCTGGAGCGCTATGGCATCACGGCGCAGGATTGGGACGCGCTGCGCGCCGTGCCGATCTTCGAACAGGGCGGCGCCAAGATCCTGCGCCCCAGCGATCTGGCGCGCGATGGCGGGGCGGAAGGGCTGGCCACGGCCACCAAATTCATGAGCCTGATCGACAGTGAAACGCGCTTTGGCGTGCCGGGCGAAAGCCTGCGTGCGCAATCGGCGGTGGCGACGTTTGGCAATGCCACGCGGATCCGCAGGGGCACTGCTTTGGGCGAAGTTCTAACCAGCATGAACCAGTTCAAAACCTATAGCGTCATCATGATGATGACCCATCTGCAGCGGGCCATGTATGGCAATGGCGGCATGGGTCGCGTGGCCTATGCGCTGGCGCTGCCCACCTTCCTGACGCTGGGCGGCTTTCTGGCGAATGGCATGCTGGATGTTGCCCAGGGCAAGGATCCCTCGCCGGTGGCGACGAAGCTATCGCTGGGCCGTGCGATCGCGCGCGGTGGTGGGCTGGGCATCGTGGGCGATTTGCTTTCGGCCGGGATGACTGACAAGCGTAGCACCACCGGCCCCGTCACGGGTTTTCTGGCTGGGCCTACCTTGGGTTCGATTTTTGATCCTGCTGTCAGCCTGGTCGCCGGCAACCTTACCCGGGCATCCGAAGACAAGACAACCTCCGTGGGATCTGAAGCGGTGCGCATGTTTCGGGGTGCGGTGCCGGGTAGCAACCTGTGGTACACGCGCCTGGCCTTCAATCGGCTGTGGGCCGATCATCTGCAGCAATGGGCAGATCCCAATTATGCGCAGAGCTGGGCACGTATGCAGCAGACGGCGCAGCAGCAGGGCACGCAATTCTATTGGGCACCTGGAGAGGCTGGGCCCGCGCGTGCACCGGATCTTGCCAATGCGACAAAAGCGCCAGAGCCGCAGCCTTGACGCCAAACCCGCCTTATGGGAAATAGCACGCGCTGGCCTAGCGCATGCGCCCCGGCATCCTTGGTGAGGTCCACCCGGCGAGCGGCCGTTAAGCGCCAGAAGTGGCCCCGCAGCGCGGCCTAGCCCTTCGCTCAACCGATCCATGAGCGAGGGCCCTTATGACCGTAACGGTCGAAACCCCTGTCACGTTTGATGAAGGTGACGGTGTCAGCACCAGTTTCCTGCTGGGCTTCACCTATGGTGCCGTGGGCGATGTGGCTGTGTCCGTCATGCTGAACGGCAGCCCGCTGGCGATGGCCTATGCCATCATCGGCGGCAGTTGCGTGTTCGATGCAGCTCCGCCGGCCGGCGCGAAAATCACCATGATGCGGACCACGCCGGTCGAGCAGGATGCGGGCTTTCCCTCATCCGGAGCCTTCCCTTCGGCCAGCTTTGAAAAGCAGCTCGATCGCCTGACCCGTGTGGCGCAGGAGCAGGTTGTGGCCCGGGCGGCCGCCGTGGCGGCGGCGCCGGGGCAAACGGCTCCGGGCCTTGATATTTCCGGGCTGATCGATGGTGATCTGCTGCAGATGCGGGGCGGTGTGCTCTCCCGCGTGGCGCGCGAGGTCTTCGCCGGAAAATTCTATGGTGGCGATGCCTCGGGCGCGCTGACGCCGCTCTCCGGCACCGGGGCGGATGCTGCGCTGCGTGTGGATCTGGCGCAAGGAACCGGCGTCAATCTGGTGGGCGGGGCCGCCAACAGCACGCTTGGCAATGTTGAGGCCATCAAGCGCCAGCTGGCGGGCACCACGTTCCTCACTCAGCTGGCCGGCACGACATACCCTTTTCAGGATCTGGTGGGTGATCAGGAGCCGTTCGGCACGGTGCTGGCTCCGCTGGTGCCGATTTCTGCCTATCCCACATCCTTCACCACCCTGAAGAATGCCTACGCCTATATCGGCGCCGGGCATGTGGGCGGCGTTCAGCTGGCGATCGACTATCTGCAGGTTCGCGGCGCGCCGGCTGTCTCCAGCGAAAACCAGAACTATGTCTCGCGGCAGTTCTTCACCAGCGTCACCGCCAACATGGGTGGCACAGCCCTGACGATGGCTGACAGCAAAGGCCAGTTCTTCGGCTTTGGGTCTCTGGCGGTGGCCTACCCGGGGGCGACAAATCTCCGCAATCTGACGGCGGCCGAGATCAATGTGCAGGCGAGTGCCGGTGCGACGGTGGCCTATAAGAGCGGCCTGCAGGTCGTCGGCATGCCGGATGACAAGGCGCAGGGCACCGTTTACGATGCTGCCATCAGCCTTTCCAACCAGGCCGGTGCGGTGGGCTTTGGCGTTGGCCTGCTGGTGTCCAGCAATGCCAATGGCCAGCAAAGTGTTTCGACCGGCGGCACGCTGATTGCCGCGCTTGATTTTCCATCTTGCGCAACGGGGCTGAATTTCAACGGCGTCACCTTCAGCCAGAACGCCTTTCTATCGAACGGCTTCGCGGTCGATGGCTCGGGCGGGATGACGGTTGGTAACATCATCCAGCCAGCGGCTGGCGCGCTGATCCGCCTGGGCGCCTCTGGCACGGCCAGTTCGGTGGGGCTTCAGTTCAAATCCTCTGGTGCCACTGCGGGGCTGTACGACTCAGCCATCACGGGCTTTGGCGGCGGCGGTACGCAAGGCCAGGGCGGTATTTCGGTGGATTGCTCTGCTTTCCAGCCCGGTCAGACCAACTATGCATCCCTTGGTGCCCCCAGCAAGCTCTGGGACCAGGTCTACGCGGCCACCACGGCGATCAATACCTCCGACCTCACCCGCAAGACGGTGCTGGGCAAGCTGTCCGATGCGCAGTTTTCCTCGGTGCTGGATGCGATTGGCGAGGTCGATCTGATCGCCTTCAAGTTCAACGATGCGATCGTGGCGAAGGGTGAGGCCGAAGCGCGCAAGCATGCCGGCATCGGTGCCCAGCAGGTGCAGGAGCGCTTTCAGGCTCATGGCCTCGATGGGTTCGAGTGGGGCGTTCTCGGCACCGATCCCGATATGGAAGATATCGAGGAAGACTATCAGACCGAACGTCAGGTCACAGAGGCGGCCACGCGGGAGGAAAAGCAGGTTGTCATCGAGGATGGCAAGCCGGTGCAGAAGGTGGTTTCCGTACCGTACGACAAGCCGGTGTATGACCGGATGGACGTGCTGGATGAAAGCGGAAACCCTGTGATCATTCCGGGCCTTCCCGCCCGCACTGTCGCCGCCACGGATGCTTCGGGGCAGATCCTGCTCAATCCGGACGGCACCTTTGTGGGGCGCGAAATCCCGGCCACGCAGGATGCGCCGCTCACATATCCCGTGCCGCGCATGGAACCCGTCACGCTCAAGCGCAAGGTATCCCGGCAAAAGACCGATGCGGATGGAAAGCCTGCTCTGATCTGGTCGGTGCGCATGCATGAATTTTGGGCGCTGCGCATGGCCTATGAACAGCGCGAGCGGCTGAAGCTGGCGGGCAGCGGGGTGACGGCCTGATGTCCGCTCCGCTCTCCGATCTGAGCCTGCCGGTGCAGCGCCCCGTCCTCGATCTTCTTTCCGCTTTTGGGGTGGTGTTGGTGACTGGAATTATCAATGCGCTGCCGACGATTGCCCAGATCCTGGGCGTGGTGGTGCTGCTGCTGACGGTTTGGGAGAAGCCGACGGTGCAGGCCCTGGTGCTTCGGCTGCGCACGTCTTTCAGCCGGAGGGATGACGATGCGCTTGGTCGATGATGCGCGCCAGTTCTGGCGCCTGTGGTCGGTTCGGGTTCACGCGCTGATCGCGCTGTGCGTGGGCGCCGTGGTGAGCGATCCGCATATCCTGACCGGCCTGGTCTATTACGTGCCCGATCCTTGGCGGCCGCTGGCCGGATCCTTCGCGGGCATCGTGGTGTTCGGCATGCCCACCGTGGCGCGCCTGCTCAAGCAAGGGGGTAAATCCGATGGCTGATCCTGCGCAGAATGAACCGGCGCCCAAGAGCGCCAGGAAAGGCACGCTGGTGGCGCTGATCGGCGCGGCCTCTGCCCTGGGTGTGTTCACCCTCATCCCGGCGGAGGAAAGCGGGCGCAAGGTTTCGGTCTCGATCGCGCAGGATGGCACGGCCCAGATCCAGAACGTCAGCGGGCCGCAATATCTGGTGGCCTATCTCGATATGGTGAAGGTGCCCACCGCCTGCGATGGGCTGACCGGGCCCGACATCAAGGCGGGCATGCGCTTCACGCCGGCGCAATGCACGGCGCGCCTGCAGGATGCCCTGATCCAGCATGCCCAGGGGGTGATGGCCTGCACGCCCGGGCTGAAGCTGGGCGCCTATCGACGTGACAATGTGCGGACCGCCATGGTTTCGCTGGGGTACAATGTGGGCACCGGCGCTTATTGCCGGTCCAGCATCCCGGGCAAGATCAACACCGGCCATATCCGCGAGGCCTGCGATGCCCTGCTTTCCTTCAACAGGGCCGGTGGCCGCGTGGTTTCCGGTCTGACCGCCCGTCGCCAGCGCGAGCGGGCGATCTGCATGAAGGATGCGGCATGATCAAGATCCCCACGCCTTCCCTGCGCACGGTGGCCATCGTGATCGGCGTGCTGCTGCTGATCGGCGGAGCCTGGTATGCGGTTGCCACGCTGACGGGCGGCAAGGCGGCGCAGGTCAAGGGCAAGCTGGATAGCGCAGTGGCCGGCGCGGCTGTCTCCAATGCGGCCGATGCCGTCACCGTGGTGCAAGAGCGCGCCGCCTCCGAAACCAACCTCAACATAAAGGTGACCAATGCGCAATCTGCTGTGCGGGCCGCGAGCGATGGTGCTGGCGCTGACGCTGCTGGCCGTGCCGGGCTGTGTTCCATCTCCGCCAGTTTCTGCGCCGCCTCCTGACTGCAGCAGCCTGGTGCCTTCCTCGTGGAAGGATGGGGTGAAGCATGCACCGGCGCCGGCGCAGGAGAGTGATCCCCTCGCCCAGCTGAAGGCATGGGTGGGCTTCGGCATGGCCGAGGCGGCGAATGTGGAAGCCGCCAACGGGCGCACCGTCGATGCCATGGGCATTATGGAGCGCTGCGAGGCGCGTGATGCGGCGGCGGTGCGCAAGGTGGCGCGGCGCAAGATCCTTGGCCTGTTTTGAAGGGAACGATCAATGGCGAATGCATTGCAGGCTCTGCCGGGAAAACCGGGGGCGTTTACGGCGATCACGCAATGGGATGGTACGCTGATCCCCATGGCCGCCTTCCCCACGGTGGTGATCTGGTGCTGGGTGGCGCCCACTGCGCCGGCAACGATCATGGCTGGTGATGGCACCAACATGATCGCGCAGTCGGCGGTAAGCAACACGGCTGCGGGGATGGCCACCACCTCCACCATTTCCGCGCCTGGCCGCTATACGCTGCCGGGCGGATCTTATCTGTCGCTGCTGAACGCCGCTGGCGGTAGCTTCAGCATCTGCGGAGTGTCCTGATATGCCGTTGGATATCATGGCCGAGGGCATGGCCGCTGCAGCTGGGGCAAGTGCCAGGTCGGCGGCGCTAAGGGCCCGCGCGAATACCGCCATCAGCAAGCCCGCGCTGATATCCTCGCGCTCGCTGATCCTTGCCCAGGGCAACGTCACGCCTGGCGCCGCAGGTGGATGGCGCGTGAATGATGCCAGCATGGGGGTGCTTTCTCTCGACAGCACGATGCGCCGTCGCCCTGGTTATGATGTGACGAAGCTGGATGGCACGGGCACTACGGGTGGTGTGTTCAAGTCTATGCGCATCGCCACCAATGCGATCAACAGCGCCGGGCCGATAGGGCTGTGGTTGTGGTCTCCGGTCAACAGCGCGGGTGGCCTGAGTACCAATCTGCGCTGGTCCACCGATACGCCGGCGGCCAACCCGCCGCTTGTTTCGCCCGTAAACTCCTATGAGATGGACTTCACGGCGGAGGGGCAGCAGCGTGGATGCTGGTCTTTCCTGTCGGTCTCGGGGCCAACGGGCAAAATCTTCGGATCTTCCACGCCTAATGGCACGGCGGTCATCACCAATGGCGCGCCGGCTGCTGGCACCATCAAACAGCTGGATCTGATCGTGTCCTGGAATGCAGCTACCCCGGCGGCCGAACGGTATCTCTATATCGACAATGCCGAGGTGGGCGGCAAGGCTAAGCCGATGGTGGTGATCGGCTTCGACGGTTATGGCGACAACGCCACCAGCGTGGCCAACAAGCTGGCCAAGTTCGATCAGTATGGCATCCTGGGCTATGTCGCGGGCGATGGTGACAGCGCAGTGGCCTCCGCCTCGATCCTGCATCAGTTCTATGATCGCGGGTGGGATGTCGTCACCCAGGGGATGAACCATCTGGATTATGGCGCCAATCCGGGCAACCTGTCGGCCGACTATGACACGGCGGTGGGTATCCTGACCGGGCTGGGCTTTACGCGAAGCCTTGACCAGTTCGCCTATCCCTACAACAGTCGGAACGCTCAATGCGATGCGATCCTTCGGGCCAAGGGCGTGCGCCTGGGCCGTACCGTGCTGGGCAATCAGCGCGTGCCCTACAACACCACGGGCACCATCGATCTGCTTTCAACCGGCGCCGGCGACATCGACAACAGGACGGCCGCGCAGGTGCAAGCCTGGGTGGATGAGGCGGTGGCTTCGGGATCGCACCTCTATCTCTATGGCCATGGCGTGAACAATGCTGCCGGATCCAGCACCAACATGCTGCTTTCGGAATTCAATACGATGATGGATTATATCGGCGGCCTGCATCAGGCGGGCACGCTGGAAGTGGTGACGCCGACCGTATTTGCTGACCGACTTCTGGCCTAATCTGGCTGGGGGATGTTGGAATTCCAACATTGGAAATGTTGGAATTCCAATCATCATCAAGGCCTAAACCTTTGATTTTATGGTGCGCCCGACTGGATTCGAACCAGTGGCCCCAAGCTTAGAAGGCTCGTGCTCTATCCAACTGAGCTACGGGCGCACACCATGCCTGCCGAACGAAGCATCCGGCAAGCCCTCCCATAGCCATGTCTTGCCCCCGGCGCAAAGGTGGTTACTGTGGTTTTTCACCGCCATCGCATTCCCTTGCCCCACCCGGAGCCCCGCATGACCGACCAGACCCACCTCCGCACCGTAGAGGCGAGCGATCTGGCCCACAAACCCATGCGCTATTTCGACTTTGTGATGGCCGCCTTCGTGGCGATCCTGCTGCTCTCCAACGTGCTGGGCGCGGGCAAGGTGGCGAAAGTCGACCTGCCCGTCATCGGCGACTGGCCCTTTGGCGCGGGCATCCTGTTCTTCCCGCTGGGCTACCTCATCGGCGACATCCTCACCGAGGTTTACGGCTACGCCCGCGCCCGCCGCTGCGTGTGGGTGGGCTTTGTGGCGCTGCTGTTCATGGCGTTCATGTCGTGGGTGGTCGTCACCCTGCCCCCCGCGCCGGACTGGACCGGGCAATCGGCCTATGACGCCGTCTTCGGCCAGGTGCCGCGCATCGTCTTCGCCAGCGTCTGCGCCTTCTGGTTCGGTGAATTCGCCAACAGCTTCGTCCTCGCCCGCATGAAGGTCTGGACCAGGGGCGAGAAGCTGTGGACGCGCACCATCGGTTCCACCGTGGTGGGCCAGGCGGTGGACAGCATCGTGTTCTATCCGCTGGCCTTTCTGGGGGCCTCGGGCTGGACGCCCGCTCTGGTGGTGAAGGTGCTGGTGACCAACTGGGCGCTGAAAGTGAGCTGGGAGGTGATCCTGACGCCGGTGACTTACGCCGTGGTCGGCTTCCTGAAGCGCGCAGAAGGCGTGGAGGTGTTCGACACGCACACGAATTTCACGCCGTTCAGCGCTAAAGTATAAAGAGATGAAGCAGGGGGCCATCGCCCCCTGCATCCCCGGGCTTGCATTGACCTGCGGCGCGGAGACCTTGCGCAAGGCCGAACCGGGGCGCCACGCAGACAATAATGGGAGCGCGAGGGTGTAACACCCTCGCATGTCCTCTTTTCTTCCAATCAATCCGCGATCAAAGCCGCCGCCAGATAGATCAACACTGGCGCGCCGACGCCCAGCAGGGTAGCCAGCACGAAGACGATCCGCACCAGCATGACATCGACATCGAAATACTCGGAAAGTCCCGAGCAAACGCCCAGCAGCTTGCGGTTGGAACGGCTGAGGGCGAAAGACTTGCGCTGCGGAAGAGCCATGATGATATCCCCTTGAGACGATCTGAAGCCGGGCGAACCATCTCCGCCCGGCGATACAGCCTGCATCGCAACAGCTGTGCCAAATGCCGAAAACCGCGCAAATCCGGGGCGCAGCATCACGACACGGCGCGCATTTTCCCAAAGCTTGGCAAAAATTCCACCATAGCGCCGGCTCGCCAACCCCGTTACAGCCCGCCCATGCTTGACCGCATCCGCCTCGCCTGGTTCCGCAACCACCGCAACACCGCCTTGAGCGGCGCGCGGGCGTTCAACCTGCTGCTGGGCGAGAATGGCGCGGGCAAGACCAATGTTCTGGAGGCCATCAGCCTCTTCGCGCCGGGCCGAGGCCTGCGCCGGGCCGCTTTGCCGGAGATGGCCGGTCAGGGGGGCGATGGCTCCTTTGCGGTCGCGGCCGATCTGGTGCTGCCGGGCGGCGAGCCCCTGCGCATCGGCACCGGCACCAGTCCCGACAAGCCGGGCCGCCGCATCCTGCGCGTCAACGGCGCGGACACGCCCGCCGTCGCGCTGAGCGAACACCTCTCGATCTTCTGGCTGACCCCGGCGATGGACCGCCTGTTCACCGACAGCCCTTCGGCCCGCCGCCGCTTCCTCGACCGCATGGTGCTGGCGGTGGAACCGGCGCATGCCCGCGCCTCCTCGCACCTTGAGCGCGCCCTGACCGAGCGCAACCGTCTGCTCGCCCTGCCCGCCACACCCGACCGCCAGTGGCTC